>JAKAFY010000013.1 GCA_021817785.1 bacterium | reverse complement strand
GGCAGCGCTATGCGATTGTCCGCGCCTACGCGTCCGTTGTGGGATTTTTCATGCGGCACTATGACTATGCCGCTGCCCAGCGGGTAAATTACTTTGTGGCAAACTCACAAAATACCGCCCGGCGCATAGAAAAATTCTATCGGAGAGAATCTGTCGTCATTTATCCTCCCGTAGAGCTTTTACCAGCGCCACACGTGAAAAAAGAAGCATATTATTTGATCATTTCCCGTATCGTGGGCGGCAAAGGTCTGGCGCTTGCCGTTGAAGCAGCTACCAAACTGGGCATTCGGTTAAAAATTGCCGGTGCTCCGGCCGGCTATGCGACCGAATACCAGCGGTTAGTCGCGAAATCCGGAAGCAAAATAGAGTTTTTGGGGTTTGTATCTGATGAAGCATTGGCGCGCTTATATGCGGGAGCGCGCGCGTTTCTGGCGCTGGCTTCTGATGAGGATTTCGGCATGACGCCGGTGGAAGCGATGGCTGCGGGCACTCCCGTCATCGCATTTCGCGGGGGAGGGTATACCGAGTCCGTGGTAGAGGGGAAAACCGGGATATTCGTTGAAACACCGACGGTCGACGGAGTGATCGCTGCGTTTCGCATGTTTGAACGTCAGAAATTTTCATCGGAAGATTGCCGTAAGCAGGCGGAAAAATTCTCTAAAAAACAATTTATGCGGCACATGCACGCAGTTGTCGATCGTCACAGTCCGGTAAGATAACACTTTGATAATGCGGCCCGTTGTGTTAGGATTAATAACATCCATATAGCGCGTTTATACAGGGAGTTCACACGATGACACAGGATGCAAATGTTTTCGTTTTGTCTTTGGGCGGATCTCTTATTATCCCTGAGAGCGGTATAGACGTTGCCTTTCTTATCAAATTCCACGAGTTTATCCGCGATCAGGTCATCTCCAAAAAACGGAGATTTTTTATAACAGTCGGCGGGGGGTCCATCACCCGGCATTATCAGAAAGCCGCGCGGGAAGTGCGCAAACAGGATTTAAGCGATACCGATGCGGATTGGCTGGGAGTGCATGCAACCCGCCTCAACGCACAGCTTATACGTGCGATCTTTCAGGATCTTGCGGATCCCCGGGTCATCAAACACTATGAAATCATCCTCAAAATCCAGTCACCCGTCGCCATAGCCGCCGGATGGAAACCTGGGTGGAGTACGGATTATTGCGCCGTAACAGTGTGTCAGGATTACGGGCTTACCCAGGTGGTGAACCTTACTAACGTTGACCAGGTCTATGATAAAGACCCGAATAAATTTCCTGATGCCAAACCATTGAAGGATATTTCGTGGTCCAAATATCGGGAAATGGTAGGAGAAGTATGGAAACCGGGCATGAACGCGCCGTTTGATCCGATTGCGAGCAAACTCGCGCAGGAAGTAGGGGTAAACGTCAAAATACTAAACGGGAAAAACCTCGATAATCTCGCGCTTGCCCTCGACGGGAAGCCGTTCGTGGGTACTATGATAAAATGACCCCATGGTGCTCACTGATATAGCGCTCCAAAACTTCCGTAGCCACACAAAAAATACCTTTTCATTTTCCGATGGGGTGACGCTTATTTTTGGTCCGAATACTGCAGGAAAAACCAACATATTGGAAGCGATTGTCCTACTTTCTACCGGGAAAAGTTTCCGGGCGAAACGCGAGAGCGAAATGCTCGCCTGGCATAAGGAGATCGCACGGGTAAAAGGGGTCATTCGCGAGGCTGCTGATACACAGAAACTTGAGGTGATTCTCACACATGGGATTGTCGCGGGTGTAAAAGCGCAGATAAAAAAATATCTGGTCAACGGGGTAGCGCGCCGGCAACTCGACTTTATCGGGAATATACGAAGTGTGTTGTTCTGGCCGGAAGATTTGGAGTTGGTCGTCGATAGCCCGAGCATACGGCGGGCGTATCTTGATGGTGTGCTTACCCAAGTTGACCGGGAATATCGGCGGAATCTCCAGTCATATGAGCGCGGAATACGTCAGAGAAACCGGTTGTTGTATGCGATAGGGGAAGGAAAAGCCGGGCGGAATCAGTTGGTGTTCTGGAATCAGTTGCTGATCAAAACCGGCGCGTATATAACGCAGGCCCGGCAGCAGTTTTTAACTGCCATAAATTCAATGCCGATCGAAGGCCTGCGATACCGAGTGACCTATGAGAAAAGCGTGATATCAGAAACACGATTAGAACAATATAAAACGGAAGAAGTAGCCGCGCATATGACGTTGGTGGGTCCGCATCGCGATGATTTCATCGTATACGAAATACACGGGGATGAGGATATGGATTTGTCACGGTTTGGTTCGCGCGGCGAACAGCGGTTAGGCGTCCTGTGGCTCAAATTTGCCGAGCTTTCGTATATAGAACAACGTACCGGTTCACGGCCGCTACTTCTATTGGATGATGTATTTTCTGAGTTGGACCCCAAGCACCGGAGCATGGTATTGGGTATTATGACAAAACAGCAAACCATCATGACGTCAGCAGATCCGGAAACACTCCGTGAGCTAAAACCGGTGTCACATGAGATAATACGCCTATGAAGTCTGTCTCCCTATCAGATCTTTCCGGGCTCAAATTTGCGCAGACGGGCTCCCATAAAGGGCAAAACGGACGGTTGCTGATAATCGGCGGAAGCCATTTGTTTCATGCGGCCAGCATCTGGGCATTGGAAGTGGCTTCGCGCATTGTCGACCTTGTCCATTATTCGTCGGTCCCGGAAAATAACGCTTTGGTAAAGCAGGAGTTTCTGGACGGCATCGTTGTGGCACGGGATGATGTAGACGCCTATATTGAAGAAGACGATGTCATCCTTATTGGCCCCGGGATGACCCGCGATACGGATACAAAAATGTTGACCGACCGGGTATTACAACAGTACCCCAACAAACAATGGGTGATTGATGCGGGAGCACTTCAGATGATGGATTTATCATTGATCCCACAGAATGCAATTCTGACGCCCCATCATGGAGAGTTCGCCCAATTATGGGCGAAGTATCAAGTATCAGGTATCACGTATCAAGATGAAGTACTGGTAGATCAGGATAAAGTAAAATTATTTGCGAAAGAGCATCATTGCATCGTGCTTCTCAAAGGTCACGTAGATGTTGCATGTTCTGGTGGGGCCTGTGACGAGAACGTCTGTACACCCGGTGAGTGTTTTCAAATTGAGGGGGGAAACGAAGGAATGACCAAAGGGGGGACGGGGGACGTATTGGCAGGACTTATTGCCGCTCTTGCCACTAAAAATGATCCGATGCTTTCAACTATCGCCGGTAGTTATATCAATAAACAGGCTGGGGAGGAGCTCTATAAGACCGTTGGACCGTTTTTTAACGCTTCAGACTTAGCGGGTCAAATTCCGAAGACCATGAAAAAGCTATTCATTATGGCACATATTACTCCGTAATCTTTGTGATCGTTCCTCCATCCATATCAAACCAATACGGAATATTTTTGAGAGATGAGTCAGATTGATATCTGGAGAGGAATTCATTAAACGGCACGGATTGATTGAATTGAAAATTTCCGTCCGTCGTGTGTCTAAAGGTTTGGGTAATGATGGACAGATTTTGTGCAAGCGGGTATGATGTCAGCTTTGTATCTGGATTGTCAATCCTATATCCGCTTGGCCGAGTATTATCAGAAATATAATGTGCAAGGTCGATGGAGAGGGTATAGAAAGTACCATTTGATGTAATTGCTCTGATATATCCGAATTTTTTTGCTGATTTGTCCGTCGTCGTGTCTAGAAACTTGAACGTGGAAAAAATTTGGTCAATCGTAGGACGATCCGCTTTAATCTTATCCGGACTAAATATATAAACTTCATAAATTTTTGTTCCGACCGGGATAGTATAAATAGAGCATTTGACCGGTTCACAATTTTGATTGTGACTCAAGTATGCGGTGTGTCCGGCTACGATTATTTGTTGTGCGGAGTCATTATATATTCCCGGTCCCGCACCGGATGAATACGCGTCACGGAATTCTTTCAGAGTAAGTGAGCTTGGGTTGTCCCACGCCATTATTCCTATATTGCCGCCTACGACTTCATCTACATTGGATGGATCGGTTAAAAGGACGAGATAGTGAAACTCTTTTAATCCGCTAGTACCCCAATTTTCTTTCGCCGTCCAATTATTTGGATAACGAAGCGTGAGTCCAAAATCGCTATTTATATACGTTTTCCAATTCGACGTGGGATCGGCAGGCGGGGATTCGGGATATGGGGTAGGCGGGGTTGCACGAGCCATCGTACTGGCGATTTGGATTGATGAGACACGTTTTTGTAATTGTAAGTTTTGGTAGGCAAGATACAG
The DNA here is from genome assembly GCA_021817785.1 of bacterium. GTDB lineage: Bacteria > Patescibacteriota > Microgenomatia > UBA10105 > UBA927 > UBA927. Next base: position 41,929 of record JAKAFY010000013.1, on the reverse strand, counting down.
CGTGCTTAGTAAGAAAAAGCAAGGCAAGCAAGAAAGGAAATAAGGGGAATACGGGTTTTATGGAAGTCTGGGGGTAGGGAGTCTGAGGCGATACCGGTTGCGGATCCATATATTCATGATATGGCAAGGCAATGGTTTTAAACAGTAAGAAATCGTACCGATTACGATTCTAATTTCTCGATGAGCTTGGAAAGCTGATAGGTGACCGTGACGGCGAGGGTGGTGACAATAACGGCATAAATAATAAGGGAGGTGAGTCCGCTTCCGGCGGGTAAGTACGGCTTTATCCTCGTTGTGACAAATTCCTGGATAACGTTATTCCATGCTAACGCTGCCACCAAACCGAATCCGCTTGTCGCAAGCGTCAGCATCTGCCTGACGATCATGACCGGAAGCTTCTTTTTAGAGGATGTTTCCCCGGTTGGCGGTTGTGTTTTTGTTGCCATGCGGTTATTATACAGGAATAATGCGGGAAATCAGATAATGGCTGACTTCCCATGCTCATATGTACGAACCCCAGTTTACCATAACCAATAAAATCCTCAAAAATATAGGCATTATCGAAGCTTCAAAAGAGGTTATAGAAAACAGTCCACTGGTGCCTGCGTGGGAGGCTAAATTCCGAGAGGACGCATTGGTGCGCACCGTCCATCACGGTACCCACATAGAGGGAAACGATTTGTCGAAGACCGAAGCCGAACAGGTGCTCGCCGGCCACACCATCGTCGGACGGGAACGGGATATCCAGGAAGTACTGAACTATCGAAATGTATTGAAGTTTATCGAGGAATTCCAGGGAAAAACGATATCGGAAGAGGGAATCAAACACCTTCATGCATTAATCGCACACCGCGTGCTTGCGGACGATCAGGTGGGGGAATTCCGCAAAACCCAGGTAGTGGTCAAAAACGCCGAAACCGGGGAAATCACGTTCCGTCCGCCTCCTGCGGTAGAAGTGCCGTTTCTTGTGGCCGATTTCGTGGATTGGGTCAATGCTATGGGAAGTGAGGATATCCACCCCACGATCAAGGCGGGGATCGTCCATTACGAATTAGTCCGCATCCATCCGTTCATGGACGGCAATGGCAGAGTGGCCCGGGCGGTGGCGACCCTTATTTTGTTTAGCGAAGGATACGACATCAAACGGTTTTTTTCCCTGGAAGAATATTATGATCGGGAACCTCTGCATTACTATGAAGCGCTCCAAAGCGTCGGGAAGGAAAACGGAAATCTCACCAGCTGGTTGGCATACTTTACCGAAGGGTTGGCCATAGAGCTCACCCGGATAAAAGAAAAAGTAAAAGCGCTCTCTACGGACCTGAAAATAAAAAAGTCCTTGGGCGGCCAGCAGCTCGCCCTGACGGAACGGCAAATCAAAATCGTGGAGTTTATGCAGGAACAGGGGTTTTTACAGAACAAAGCTTTTTTTGAATTATTCCCTATGGTGTCCGAGGATACGGTGCTTCGAGAATTGAAGGACCTTTTGAAAAAGGGTATAGTGAAAAAAGAGGGATCAACCAAAGGTGCAAAATATGTTCTTTGCACCTAGCTTGTGCGTATGAATTTCAACAGTCCCGCCATTAGCTACGTTTTTTTAGTTATCCCGGCGTTTTTTGCCCTGACCGTCGTGGGGCAGGGACTGAGCAAATTGGCCCGCGGGCAGGAAGACGGGGGAGTGGCACTGGGATTTGGTGTGTTTCTTCTCGTCCTTATCGGGGCTGCCTATTGGATGTTTATCCGCTGAGTACATGATATTTTCCGAATTTTCCACATATCTTTCCCGGATTGAAGCGACTGCGTCGCGCAACGAAATCACGGAAATACTCGCCGAAGCATTCCGTGCAGCTACGCCAACCGAGATCGGAAAAATGTGTTACCTGTTGCAGGGCAGAGTGGCGCCGCTGTACGAGTCCATAGAATTCGGGGTAGCCGATAAATTTATCATCCGTGCGATCGCGCAGGCAAATGCCGTCGACATAGATACGGTGACCAAAGCGTTTAAGAAGCTGGGAGACGTTGGGTTAGCCGCGGAGTCGTTACACAGCGGCAAAACGACAAAGCTTACCGTCGGTGAAGTCTATGACCGGCTCTATGCGGTCGCCGTTTCAGGAGGACAGGGATCACAGGAAAAAAAGATCGCGATGCTTGCAGATTTACTCCGCAACCTTACGGCAGTATCCGCACGGTTTGTCATGCGTATTCCGCTGGATAAACTGCGGCTGGGATTTTCGGAAATGACCATGTTGGACGCATTGTCCTGGATGCTTGCCGGAGATAAGTCGCTGCGCGAAGCGCTGGAATCGGCATATAACGTACGGCCGGACATAGGATACATTGCCGAAACAGTGCGGCGTGACGGGATAGCAGGGCTTTCCCATGTCCGTGCGCATGTCGGGTCCCCCGTGTTGGCGGAGCTTTGTCAGCGTCTCCCGAACGCGGACGACATGATTAAAAAGATGGGTGAAGTCGCGGTGGAACCAAAGTACGATGGGGTCAGGGTACAGATACATTTCCAGCCAGGTGGAGTGAAAACGTTTTCGAGAAACTTGGAAAATACGACGGCCATGTTTTCGGAATTGAATGCGATTGGTGCGGAATTGCACGCGAAAGACGCGATAGTGGACTGCGAGGCGGTGGGAGTGGATACCAAGACGGGCAAACTGGTCTCCTTTCAGGAGACGACAACGCGCAAGCGCAAACACGATATAGAAAAAGCGCAGCAAAGCGTCCCGCTCCGATTTTTTGTATTCGATATATTATTTAAGGATGGTAAGGATTTGCTGTCGGTGCCGCTATCCGCTCGCCGGAAGATTCTGGAGGAAACGGTGATACCCAAAAAACTTCTGTCGCTTTCTCCGCAGATTATCACGACGGATGCAAATGTACTTCGCGAGTATCACGATGAGCAGATCAAAAAAGGGCTTGAGGGGGTCGTCATCAAAAAATGGAATAGTCCGTATGAGCCGGGCAGAAGGGGATACAGCTGGGTAAAATTTAAGGAAGAAGAGGGGAAGACCGGAAAACTGACGGACACGATTGATGCCGTGGTGATGGGCTACTACATGGGAGAAGGAAAACGGACGGGATTTGGCATCGGCGCATTTTTGGTGGGTGTCCGCAACAACGACCGGTTCGTGACCGTTACCAAAATCGGCACCGGTGTGAGTGACGCATTGTGGAAGGAACTGCGGAAACAACTTGCCCATATACAGTCACGGCAGAAACCAAAGGAATATGAAGAGGTGATGAAAGCGCTAACCCCCGATGTGTGGGTTCTGCCAAAAATTGTTGTAGAAATAGCGGGGGATGACCTCACCAGGTCCTCAACGCACGGGGCGGGCGTGGCAGTGCGGTTTCCGAGGCTTGTCCGTATTAGGACCGACAAACATGCGTCTCAGGTGACGACGACTGTCGAAGTAGAGCAGATGTTTCAAGGGCAAAAAAGTCATTCAAAACAGTAATTAGCCTGAGGATTTGCCCCAAAGTCGCTTTGACCGTATAATACACGTACTACGATAGCGGTATGAAGCGGCCTTATTTTTCTGTCATCATTCCGGCGTTGAACGAGGAAAAGTTTCTTCCACACCTTCTGGCATCGCTTTCCGTGCAAACCAAAAAGAATTTTGAAGTGATTGTCGTGGATGGTCATTCCAAGGATAAAACGGTTATGGTTGCACGCACCTATGCGTCTAAGCTCCCGCGTCTTACCGTACTCGTCAGCGAAAAGTCCAGTTTGCCGTTGCAGCGGAATATGGGAGCGCGCAAAGCGCGCGGAGAATGGTATGTATTTGCGGATGCAGATAGTGTCCTGCTTCCGTATTTTATAGATCGTATTGAACAGTATATATTGACCCATACGCCAAAATTATTTACACCATGGGCCAGTCCGGACAGCGAGAATCCCAAGGACGCACAATTTACGTTATTTGCAAACGTATATATCGAATCCACGGCCATATTTAAACGGCCGCTAGCTCCTGGTCCGCTTACCATCGTTCATCAATCCGCATTTGACGCTGTGGGAGGATACGACGAGGCGCATAAATTTCATGAAGATGTTGATTTCGGGCTGCGACTATTTCAAAAGGGGATACGTCTGGAGATTCTCCCGGAAACGCTTTATGTTTGGTCACTCCGGAGATTCCGGAGTCAGGGGACGCTCAAAGTATTGAATCAATACATACTCGGGGTGTTACCGGTGTTTTTTAACCGATCGTTTAAACACATGCCGGGATACGTAATGGGCGGCCAGCTCTACAGCAAGAGGAAAAAACTGAACAGATCGGTACTTCGTGTATATGAGAAAAAGCTGAAAGCACTTCTCCGGGAATTGTTTGTATAACCGGGATGGTATACTACGGGCAGATGAACATACTTTTCATCTCCGAAATTTATTTACCCACCGTCAGCGGCGTCGCTACTTCTACGGACTCAATCGTCCGGTTTATGGCCAGCCGCGGGCACCATGTGTATCTGATTTGTCCCCGTCCCATGGCGCCATATGAAGCACCTCCGCTTCCGGGACTGGAAATCATATATACACCGCGTTTACGGGATCCGATACTCGTGAATAAGCCAATGACGGTCATCCCTTTGGGGCTGTGGGAAATCTGGCGGACGATAGCAACACGAAACATTGACGTTGTCCATATCCAGGAGCCCGGATCGTTGGGAATTATGACGCTTCTTATCGCCAAACTGTATCGACTGCCGATTGTGGGAGCTATGCATTTTTCCATGGAACAGGTCATTCGCATGACTCCGGTGTTTATGCGGCCTTTGAGCATGCCGCTCATGACGCTCTATGTCCGCATGGTATACCCGCACTATACGGCGATCATGATGCCGACGAAAACGGTGACAAAAGATCTTTCGGCGCTGATCGGGCACCCGGAACGCATCCATGCCGTGTCGAATGGCGTAGATACAACGCTCTATGTGCCGCAAAACGGTCCGTATACTGCCCTTCGGAAAAAGTATGGGCTGCACCCCACCCAGACCTATTATTTATATTTAGGAAGACTGGATACTGACAAAAATATCGAAACGATCGTACGGGCATTGGCGTCGACACCTCAGGATATCCATCTTATTATCGCGGGCGTCGGAACACAAAAACAACCGTTGGAGGCGTTGGCTGCATCACGTTCCGTATCAGACCGCATCGTGTGGATTGCACAGGTATCCATAGCAGAAATACTTGACCTGTATCATCTTTCCGACGGATTTATCATCATGTCTGTCGTGGAAACGCAGAGCATCGTCGCACTTCAGGCCATAGCCTGCGGTTTACCGCTTATCGCCGCTGACGCAGGGGCATTGCCGGAACTCGTCCGCGACGGAAAAAATGGATATATACTGCCGCCATATGACGCGCACCTCCTTGCCGAAAAAATGGTGTATTTGTCTACCCATGCCGCCATACGCGCCAAGATGGGAACTGAAAGCCGAAAGCTAAGTTTGGCGCATCACAAGCCGAAGGTGCTACACACGTTGGAACTCTTGTACCAATCCGTCGTGCGGTAACTATGCAGGTTATAGCTGATTTGCAGTTGCATTCGCGGTTTTCCCGTGCGGTATCGCCGCAGATGACTATTTCCACGATCGCCACGTGGGCCAGGCGAAAGGGGATAGACGTTGTGGCCACCGGCGATTGGACGCATCCTATATGGTTTCGGGAAATAGAACGGGATTTGGAGGAGATGGGGAACGGATTACTTAAACTTCGTGCTCAGGTCGCCAACGAAAATTTTGATCCGTCTTCAGTTTCGAGTGCTTCCCATACAACGATCACAACCCAAAGAGAAAATGAAGCCGGCCAAAATTTTGTTGTCTCCCCGCACGAACGGCGGTCTCCATTATTTCTCCTCGCAACCGAAGTTTCCTGTATTTATTCCCAAGGGGGAAAAGTACGACGCGTCCACACGCTTATCTGGGTACCAACGCTCGATTCAGCCAGGAAAATCAGCCGGGAAATGACAAAACAGGGATGTAATCTGTTAAGTGACGGAAGACCTATTGTCGGGCTTACGTCCATCCAAATTGCCGAACTCGTGTTTACAATTGAACCAAAGGCGCTTATTATCCCGGCCCATGCATGGACGCCGTGGTTTGCCGTGTACGGCAGTCTGGGAGGGTTTGACAGCATACAAGAAGCATTTGGTCCGTATGCCGACCAAATTTATGCTGTTGAAACCGGTTTATCAAGTAATCCCAGTATGAACTGGCGGATACGCGAGCTGGATACCCGGGCCATCGTATCGTTTTCTGACGCACACAGCGGGCCGAAATTAGGTCGTGAAGCAACTGTCTTTGATCTGGATGAACTCAGTTATGCATCGATTTATCAGGCGATAAAAGCGCCATCGTTGAATCATAGATCAGGAATTATGAATCAAGGAGACACAACACATCGTACGCCCGATACCCGCCACTCGATGCAACAGTCAAGGATTGCCTATACCATAGAATTTTATCCGGAGGAGGGGAAGTATCACTACACCGGACATCGCGCCTGCCACGTCCGTCAAACCCCTGAAGAGACGCGGGCAAAGGGAACGGCGTGTCCCGTCTGCGGAAAACCTTTAACCGTCGGGGTCATGCACAGAGTCGAAGCATTAGCGGCACGCACGGAGGAATCCGTCGGATGTCACGTAGTGCGGCCTCAGGATCCGTCTATTCAGGCGGTCATGTACGGCAGCACCGCGTTTCCCACACGTCCGCCATTTGTCATGCTCGTGCCGCTACAAGAAATTATTGCGGAAGCAATTGGTTCCCCCGTGACCAGTCCTAAGGTGCAAATGCCATATATGCGGCTTACCAGTGAAGTGGGGAATGAATTTGATGTGTTGCTCCGGAAAGAGCTCGATACCATTGCCAGGGTTGCCGGGACCCGGGTGGCTGACGGGGTTAGTAGGATGCGGAAAGGGAATCTCCACATTGATCCCGGCTACGACGGCGTGTTTGGGGTCGTCAAGATATGGGGCAAGGGAGAGAAGGGGATTGGTGACAGCAACAAGGAACAATTGTCTTTATTATGACAAATTAACGCGTTGACGAAGCAAAACATGGCATGATATTGTGGAAAGAGAGCTGTCCGCCACATCGTCCTTCTCGCCTACCCCCGCCATGCGGGACGCGGCTCGAAGAGCGATGACAGGCGGACTCAAGAAACACTAAGCTCCTCGCTCATCAGCGGATCACTACGTGTTTCTAAAGGAGGTGAAAACGAATGGCAGAAGCAAAAGGAAATGAGAATATGATGGGAGCGGTAAGCTACCTGTTGGGATTTATAACAGGTATTATCATGTTGCTTTTGGAAAAGCAGAGCAAGTTTGTCCGTTTTCACGCAATGCAATCGACGCTTCTCTTTGGAGGAGTGTTTGTTGTCAACATCGTACTCGGATTTATTCCGATTTTAGGATGGCTTCTTGGATTATTGTTAAGCTTTGCAACATTCATCTTGTGGATCGTATGTATGTGGAAAGCGTTCCAGGGAGAAATGTACAAAGTTCCGTATGTCGGAGATTTGGCCGAGAAGCAGCTTGCGAAGATGAAGTAAAGGCTGACTATCACATGGTTGGCACCATGTCTTGCGAAGGCAAGGAGTATAGATGGTGCTAATCACGTGTTATTCATCGCGTGGTGTTATTAGAATACATGCTGCCCCGATACATGATCTGAATTGCATATGAAGCTTATTGTCGGACTTGGAAATCCTGGTGAAAAATATAAAGATACCCGGCATAACGTCGGGTTCCTCATTATAGAAAAGCTCGCGCATGAATTAGGAAGCGGGGAAACTCCGTGGAAGAAAATGGAAAAGTACCATGCGCTGGTGGCAAAAATCGGAGAAATGATTCTTGTAAAACCACAGACATTTATGAACGACAGCGGGATAAGTGTCGCCGGATTAGCCGCATACTATCGGTTAAAGCCCGCGGATGTGTGGGTCATTCATGATGATCTGGATTTGCCGCTCGGGAAAATACGAATACGTACGGGAGGGGCCTCAGCGGGGCACCGCGGGGTGGACTCCATTATTCGGGAGCTGAAAACGGACGCATTTACCCGATTCCGGCTGGGAATAGGCAAAGGAAAAGAGGCAAAAGAAAAATCTGCCGACCAGCATCTGCGCCGCAGGTTTGTTATCGACTTTGTGTTATCCCGATTTACCCAGCATGAAGCGGGCGAATTGAAGCATATCGTAAAACACGGCGCGGATGCCGTACGCACAGCACTTATAGACGGGTTGGACAAGGCGATGAACCGGTTTAATTGACGACGATCGTCCGTCATCATCCCCGACCTGACCCGCTTCGCCGAATCGAGGCGAGTCGGGGATCCAGTGTATGATACGCTGGATTCCCGCGTACGCGGGAATGACAATACTATGCAAACTGTTGGCACGATCCTCAAAACATTTAATCCTCTGGAAGATAAATATATATCCCGGGAATTCCAGGCGTACGGGATATTTTTATCGGAAACGCTCGGAGATTACACCCACAAGGCACTCTATATCCGGCTTGCCAAAACCGTCCCACGGGCGATTTTGGAAAAAGCGCTGTCGTTTGTCAAAGACAGCAATGCCCGGAATAAAGGGAGATTATTTATGTGGAAAATGAAGGAATTACGCAAAGAGTCTTCCGCACCGTGATAGACGGTCATATCTCTGCTACGGGCGCACCATATGACTTTCCTTCGCTTTGCGTATTGGGTAGAATAAAAATATACATGGACAGCATCAAAGACTTCATACGTAAAAAACCGACATTTTTCCTCATTGTTTCCTGTCTGTATCTATTGGGCGTGGGATTATTTAAGTGGCATCTTCATCCGACGGTTGCTGCAGTATGGTTTCTCGTGGGCGGCGGGGTTGGGATATATTTTTTGGATGGCGCTGAATTGTTTTTTCAGCTTAATCCCTCTCCGTTCCGCTCGGTGTTATTTTCCGCACTCTTTGCCGGTGTCGCATTTTTTATCGTGACTTCATCGGGCAGTACCCTGGCTTCAGGACTCGTGCTTTCGTTGTATCTGCAGATGTTGTTGTGGCAAATAGGGGAGTGGCGTATAACCGGAAGTCTGAATAGCTGGTATCGCATGATGGTAGCGCCTGCCTCACTTTCCGTTCAGCGCACGGTTTTCGGAATATTTTGTGTGCTGTTTTTGTTCGAAAGCTACTTTTTTATCCTTTAACATACCTCATGATACAACCGAATTCACCATTGTGGCAGTATCTTTCCCCAGAACAACGGCAACTGGATACGGATGGACAATTGCTTTTAGCCGATTGCGCAGTGCACCCAAATGAACACCTGAGTGACTATTCCTATCTCGTGTTTCCGTTCGCGAAGCTGTATGAGGGATTTTTGAAACAACTGTTTCGGGATATCGGAGCGATTACAGAACGGGAGTATCAGAGCGACCATTTCCGCATCGGAAAGACACTGAGTCCGAATCTGGCACGGCTGCTGAAGACCAGAAGCGCGTATGCATGGATAGCCCGGCAATATAGTCCGGAGCTTGCTGTCTCCTTATGGACGACATGGAAAGAAGGAAGAAACCTTATATTCCATTACTTTCCCCACAATATACGAAGGCTAACACTTGCCGAAGCACAACACACCATTACCACCATCATTGCCGTTATGGAACAGTCCGTGGACATTACCCAGGTACACCGCAGGTGACGCCATGACTGCGGGTACGGTATTGTCAATTCTTTCGGAAGTGGGTATCGTAGAAATAGATAGGACGCGTCCCAGTGGGGGATAGAAACTATGAAAAAAACCATACAAAAAACAAAAGCATTAGCAGCAACGGCGGACACGACGTATCATCTGTGGGGATGGGTCGCGATTGCGTGGGCGCTGTACCGATACTTTTTCCGGTTGCCCGAATGGGCAGATGAATTTATCTTCAAACCCCTGATATTCGTGGTACCGGTGTTATGGTATGTGCGGGTCAAAGAAAAGGCAGCACTGAGCTCTTTGGGGCTTACGACCAAAGACCTGTTTACCAGCATCTACATCGGCTTGGGATTCGGATTTGTTTTCGCACTCGAAGGGTTGGCTGCCAACGCGATAAAGTACGGAAAACTTACCATCATGCCGATCAGTGCGTTTACCCACTATGGCATGGGAACTCTGCTTCTGCTATCTTTGGCTACTGCCGTAACTGAGGAAATATTGAGTCGGGGATTTGTGTTCACCCGCTTTATCCAGGCGAAGAAAGGATTGCCGTATGCGTCGCTCGTATCAACGCTGATGTTTGTGCTGCTTCATGTGCCGATCCTTGTGTTGTCGTTGAAACTGCAGGGAATGGCACTACTTCTGTTTTTTATCACCGATTTTGTGTTGGGATTTGCCAACAGTTTGCTTCTGTATAACACAGGATCCTTGGTGGCCCCCATCCTCGTCCATGTTTTCTGGAATATGACGGTGGCACTCTATCTATAAAAAAGTTTATAGAAACACAAGTTTACAGTTTACAGAAGCGGGGATTCCTCTATTACGCCTGTCAATTTTCTTTCGCTCTATTTGGACTAGCTCGCCAGCCATCCTCCGTCAACGTACAACGTTGCGCCCGTGGTGTATGAAGCTTCATCGGATACAAGATAAATAACTGCGGCGGCTATTTCTTCCGGTTTCCCCAGACGTTTGATGGCCAAGCGCGCGGTCATGCCGGCAACCTGCTCGGGCGTCGTGCCCTTGGTCATCTCCGTTTCTATGCCTCCAGGGCCGATGGCGTTGACCCGGATGTCATATTGACCCAATTCCATAGCCATGGCTTCTGTAAGGGCCACTATGCCGCCTTTACTGGCACAGTAATGCGACAGCATGGGAATACCGACGCCGACTCCGCCGCTGGCGATGGATGCGATGTTTACGATACTTCCGTGATGGTGTTTTTTCATGATCTGTCCCACGGCTTGGGCGACGAGGAAATATCCTTTTAAATTCGTATCGAGAATCACATCCCATTTTTCTTCCGGCATATCGAGAAACGGGGAATAGTCAAGCGCTCCCGCATCGTTGACGAGAATGTCGATCGTACCGAACGCCTTGACCGCTTCATCGACGGCATGTTGAATGTCCGATTTCTTCGTGACATCCATTTCTACAGCGAGTGCATCTTTGCCGCGGGATTTGATTTCTGCGACGAGTGCTACCAACCGATCGTATCGACGTGCAGTCACCACGACCTTGGCACCCTGGTTAGCAAGCGCAAGCGCAGTGGCCCGACCCATGCCACTACTGGCTCCCGTCACAAACGCCACTTTCCCCGTGAGATCAAACATAGTATCCCTTTCTATCTTGGGTTCCTAAGGCAACGAGTGTTCCTTAGGCGCCTTGCGATGAATCATTAAGAGTATAAAGATAGTATACATGTCCAGAGAGGATATCGCACACCACATACACACTCCTTTGATAATAAATAATTCGGTGTAGGTAAACCAGGAAACAAATAGTACGCCACATACCGCCACGCCAAGCATCGTTCTGGATATGAGCGCAGACCACAGGGGAGAGCGTTTGGTAGTCCGAAGAAACGCACACACGGCGAGGAGAATATACCCAACAAGTCCAAAGGCAGGGACAGGAACGCCCAGCGGCCAACTGTATGGGCTTTTCCGCACTGCCTCGCATCCTCCGGTGGCACACACAATGCCGGTGTGCCGCAGGAAACTCTGGAGAACATAGATAGCCATGAATATTCCCAGGAGAGAAAGAAAGAAAATGATCCTGTTTTGTATCACTGTATACTGCCGCATATTCATACTGGTTAGTATAGGGGACTTTTCCGGAAAGCACTGTGCGGTATCACACAATTATTGGCACCCCTGGGCACCATACGCGCCGATTTGCGTGTAGCCGGTTCCGGGGCAACAGCTTGAAATACAGCATGATGATGAGGCCCCTGCAGCATACCCGGAAACGCCGCAGCCGACCTGCGCCGCGATACCCGTACACGCGGAATCCGGATCAGCGTCACAGACCATCGAACACGAGCCATTTCTGCATTTATACGTGACACGGTTTCGCCCCGAGATCCATTGCGTAGTGTATCGTGCCGTTCCGCAATATGTGTTTGTACTGCTGCAGTTGTAATCATAGCTGCCATCACCCCGGTTCGTTGTGCCGCAGTAGGAAGATCCCGGGAACGCATTTGCATTTGCGTCGTAGCAGTCTGTGTTGTTGGCCGCATATCCAGCTTGTGAGCATGCTGACACAGTAGGCCCTGCCGGATTTCCATAGCCGTCACCATCAACATCCCGGTATAACGTCAGCACTGTGCAGCAAGAGTTGTTGATGCGGTAATCGTTGACATCGTTACAGTCTGCTGTACTCATGGAGCGCATAAGGGATAGTCTGCGCCGTCCGCTTGCGGAGGAATCATAGAGCGTGAAATCGGATGCCCACCCGTCTGCATCTGCGTCTGCAACCCATATACCGCTTCCTGTTTTTATTTTTGCCCCGCTGGCGAGCGTACTAATGGTGCTAGTCCCCGTTAGGACGACTGACCCCGCGACCATGGTCCCGTTATCATTTATCGTTATGGATGTGTTTATGAGGGAAAGCTGGGCGGTATTTGTCGTACTGGATTCTGCTGCTGCGGCATCAACCCCTTCAATAGTGCTTGCATCTATGGAACAGGTGACATTGGAAAGCGCGGCTGTGTCATTGTTACGAATGTTGCATGCGGCGCGCACATGTACCGGAAACACTGCAAAAAAGAGTGCAACCAATATGTACAATGCGCTTGCCCGGAAGATATAGGTATACTTACTGCGTTGCATGATATTTCCTTTAGTCAAATTCACTGTTATTGATCGGCCCCGGCGTCCTGGGGGCTACTATGACTTTTGAGGCCCCCGTGGAATCCGTTGCAGTAATGACAATGACGTATCGGTGCAGGACAGAGTCCTGAAGTCTCCATTGCGCACGCCATACACCGTCACGTAGCGTTAAGTCGATGGGATAGGATGATGTATCTGCATATATTTTTACGGACACATGAGAAAGAGCCGTTCCTGCGACGGAAACTGTAATAGTCTGCAGTTGATTTTTTTGTGCATCAAGTGGGTTGAGGGTTAGAGAATTGATACGCGGACCCTTGGCATCTGCACTACGGCTTATGGTGTATGTCTGCTCTCCCGACGGCAAGAAGGAAGGAGTAGGACTTGGTGTCGGTGTCGTTTTGACGATATGCGTCGTCGGTGTGGGTTTGTGAGTGAGATTCGATACTAACCACGGGACGCGTATGATCCGGTCAAAATAAAGTACGACGCATATAAGGATCACTATAAGAACCATCAGTATCGCAATAAGCACAGGAGAAACACGCCTGGAATCTGTCGGCGTATCTGAATAGGGCGCTACAGGCTCTGAGGGTAACACAGAACTGCTATTTGTCTGTCCGGGATTTGTTTGCGGAATATCATTTACCTGTTTCATACCGTTTATCAAGGGAAAACAAGTCTATCCTAGCGCAGATATAGCATAAAATATGTATGATACAATACACATACATTGTGTCATCTTTGATATAATGTGCTTTGCGTATGGTGAGACAGTCCGAAACGGCGGTGCAAAAGATCAATGATTTTTTTGCATCGTATCCCGCAATCATCTACAAACGGGGAGAAACGATACTTCGAGCCGAAGATTGCCCGTTGGGCGTGCATTTCCTCAAGACCGGTTACGTTCATCAATATATCATCTCTCCGTCCGGCGAGACGTTTATGGTCCACATCTTCAAGCCCGGATCATTTTTCCCGCTTATGTGGGTGGTAAACGATACGCCGAACATTTTCCATTATGATGCCATGGTCACCACGCATATCGTCCGGGCGCCAAAAGAAGAATTTATCACCTACCTGAAGACAAATCCGGATGTGCTTTTTTATGCCACGCAGCGGCTCGCTGCAGGGCTAACGGGTTTGGTCAACCGGGTAGGGCAATTGGTACTGGATGACGCGTATACCAAGACGGTGTTACTCCTTTTGTATTATGCGGACAATTTCGGGGAGGAAACGCCGGAGGGAATAGCACTTCAGCTGCCGTTGGCACACCGAGAGATCGCATCCTGGATCGGTACCACGCGGGAAACGGCAAGTCTGCAAATAGAAACGCTCAAGAAAAAAGGGCTTGTCGCATTCCGAGGAAGACAGATGATCATACAAAATATTGCCGCGCTTCAGAAAGAAATTACCAGGTAATTTGTGCGGATTTTATGTCCCGCAACTTCCTCCCGTCGGATTGGCATACGGAAGCGGCCCTACCATGGAAGAAATTTTCGATGCGCCGGTTGCGGTAGAGTATTTCGCTCCTAACAGTTCTTTGGCATCCAGACTATTCCATGACATTCCCTGACGGGCGAAATAGGTAGCTATGGCAAGATAACTATCCGGAAACCAGAAACTGTTAAAGCCCAAAACCTTTTTATAGATAGTGGCATCATCTACGCGGGCGCTCACCATAAGTTCGATCATGGCTAGTGCCGCCATACCGTGATTGCAATCCGGAAACCATGTCGGATTGTCGCAGCAGGGGCGATAGATATGCTTGGCGATTTCACCGACGTGTTGCTGCTCTTCGGCAGAAAGCCGGATGAGATCGAAACGATTGAGATATTGCATAGCATCGCCGCGCGCGAGATTCCATCCGCCGGTGGAGGCGAAGTTCCCCGCATCTTTTTTATACTGCGTGCCCATAGGTCCCTCGTCGTAGACAATGCTTTTTTGCGCAAGTCCCAATGCCCACAACACATCAACGACAAATTGGCTGTTTTGCCGGTCGATACGGATAGACTCGGTCGAGCCGCGGGTAAGAATCCCTTCCTGTTCCGGAGTAAGCTGCATCGTTTTGCTCAATGCAGGAAGATATATCACTCCCGCATCCACCAGCTGTTTTATACGTGTTCCCCAGGAGACTGGTAGTGCCACGCCTTCCGGCGGAAGTACCTGGGATGGTAGTGTCGAAAGGTTAAGAAGCGTGCCGCCGGACCGTGTCCATGCGTCCATGCCACCGGTGAGCTGGCGCACATTGGTGTATCCCATCTTGCGCAGTGTAGCAAGAGCGATGGTACTCATATGCCCGGTTTTGCAGTACAGGATAATCGGCGTATGTTTGTCTTTGGGTAACACTGCGCTCTGACTGACGATGTTGTCGTAGGGAATCACAAGGTCCGTGTGTTCGATTTCTCCTTCATATGGCGTGTGTACATTGATGAACACAAAAGCCTGTCTTCCGTTTGATTGATTCTTGGTGCGGAGTGCTTCTGTAAGCTGAGCCTGTGTTATCGTCGTTCCTTGTGGCCGGGTAGCGGCGTATTTTGCGACGACTATGGCAGCAACACCGAGTAAGATGAGGATGGATGTTCGGATGATAATAGACATGCCAGTGTGTTTGTATGATTTCATACGTGTTTCCTTCCTTTCCTACTATACCAGACAATACCGATGCCCAAGAGTACTGCAAACACAGGTTCCACATATGGCACATGGGTCAACCAGGAAATAACGGAAAACGCTGGTCCAAGGGTTTGCTCAATCGGATGTTCCGTTCCCATCGTGATGCGGCCGGTAAGTGCGAACAGGCTAAATACGACGCCGACGATGATATATACCACGCCGGCAACTGCATCAGTAATAAGTATGTGTTTCCCGCCAAGAAGTATTGTTTTGGTCCGTATGGCGGGAAATGTCGTCCAGTGTATGCGATCCAAGAGGAGGGATAGGATAACCAGCGGAACAAGCATCCCAAGCACATAAGAAATTCCGGCCAATGCGGCCCATACGAAGGTGGGGGAGAGAAAACTAAGCGTGAGAATGCCGGCTAGTACCGGCGTACAACAGGAGGTGGTAATACCGGAAAAAATGCCCATAAGATAAATAGACCACGGATCATGACGGCGAGTTATGTCGATTGTCAGATGAATCATCGGGAGGGTGATTTTTTTACCGGTCAGCTCCATACTACCCAGGAGCATCATGAATATACCTCCTGCGACATACGTCTGTGTGTGGTAGTGATCAAACAACTGTCCGATGGCGCGTATGCCGAGGGCGGTCGGAACCAGAACGGTCGCAAGCCCCAGACCGAAAACGATCGTCATCCAGATGACTTGGTCACGGGTTCTGAAAATATTCGCTAAATAGCTCGGCAGTAAAAACGTAATACAGCAGGGGGCAAAAAGGGCTACCATGCCACCGAAGAATGCCGTAATAAGCGATATGCCGGAGAGAATATTCATAAGACTGTGGCTGTAATGCTTACCTCTCCCTCCGGGTGTTTCGGATCGTTGGTAGAAAATGTAACCTGCCGGGAAACAGGACCGGTGACCGGCATAACGCTCGGGCGGTAGGTGACGGCAAGGGTCGCAGCCTGGCCCACCGGCACTTCTCCTATCCAGTTTTTGAGTGTGTCACCCATGTGCATGGACATATTGAATTCGCCGGTAGTTTTCCCGTTGATCGTTATGGAGGCGAATGTACAGTTACAGGAGGTAGAAACGCCCCAGATCCGTAATATCGATTGGCTGGTGTTGGTGATCGTAAATGTAGCGGTCCGTTCGTCGCTCACCTTCATATTCCCCAGATCCTGTACCGTTTTATCTATGGACATGCCGGCCGTACCGAGTTCTTCCCGCTTTGGGGAATTGTCATGGCTTAACACAATGGATGCACCGACAAGGAGCAATACGGTCGTGACAATGACCCCGATGATAATTTTTGTATCCGTACCCATACCATACTCCCTTCTATAAAAAACTGAGTGCACGTTTATAGATGCAACTCATAGTTATTTTTTCCGTTGGATTTCTTTCCAGAAATACACACATCCCAAGATAAGAAATACCAAGAATGCTATCCACAAAACAAAACAGGCAATTATCCAGATCGAAGGAAAAAATTGCCGCGGAGACACTTTAGTATTCATGGTGGAAAACAACCCCTTTGATGTGTCTGTCCACGTGTTTCCCATCATACTGGCACCCATCATGCCAAACTGTCCGTTGGCGGTTTCGTCGGTAGTAGCGCATCCGGTTGCACGTTTACCCATGGCAATATGCATGTTTTTTTCTCCGGTGTCTCCAAAACGCGCCGTCATCATCTGGTCCATAGTGTCGTGGGCGTTGCCCATCATCTGCTGCATAACGTAGTCACCAATTTGATCAAATTGGTCATCAGTCACATTCGCACAGGGAAGCGTTTTTTCGGCAATCCGTGTATAAAGTTGCGCACCATGCACAGTATCGGCGTCTTCTGTCGGCGTCGGCGTTTGGGCAAAAACAGGGGAAAGAGCGCCTCCCAAACCGATGACAAGAGACGCACATACGATGATCAGGACACGACGATGCCAGATATGTTTGTTCATATATCCTCCTTTATAACAATGATAGGTGTATGTGTTTCAAACGTAACGAATTGACAACGACGGAAATACTGCTTGCGGCCATTGCAAACGCGGCAAGTGCCGGGTTCAAAAACCATCCGGTGAACGGATACAGCAGGCCTGCTGCGACAGGAATCAATATGACGTTGTATCCGAATGCCCAAAAAAGGTTTTGTCTGATAATGGAAAGTGTCGTTTTAGAAAGCTGTATGGCCATCACGACACTTCTTACATCTTTGTTCAAAAGCGTGATGCCGGCCGATTCTATCGCGACATCCGTGCCAGTCCCCATCGCTATGCCCACATCGGATGCAGCGAGGGCCGGCGCGTCGTTTATGCCGTCACCGATAAAGGCAATAACTGGAGGGGAGGAGCGTCGAGCGTCGAGCATTGGGGTATGAGAGCCGGGTGCCAAGACATGTTTTGCGGCGCCTGATACTCGAAGCTCGTGTATTTTCTCCGCTTTTTCATGAGGCAGCACGCCCGCGAGAACATGCGTGATGCCGATTTGGTTGGCGATAGCGTGTGCCGTGCGTTCATTATCTCCGGTTACCATCCAGGGAGTGATATGCATGCGTCGTAATGCCGTAATCATTTCCTTTGCCTCTTTTTTTACCGTGTCAGAAACGGCAATGATGCCGAGTATTTTTTTGCCTTGCGACAGCTCCATGACTGTCTTTCCCTGACTTTCGAATTCGGGATACGGTTGGGTTGGTTTTCCAAAAAAGAACGGTTTGCCGCCTATGACGCCGGAAATGCCACGGCCGGCAATTGCCTGAAAATGGGAGACGGGAAGTAATTTTTTACCGGTATAGCGGGCAAGAATGGCTCCGGCAAGCGAATGTTCGCTGCCTTTTTCCAGCGATGCGGCGTAGGGGAGAATCGTAGGTGGAATAACGTCGGTAACTTCCGGTTGGCCGGTAGTAAGCGTGCCGGTTTTGTCAAAGACGGCGACCGTTACCTTGTGTGCGGTTTCCAGGGCCTCAGCATCTTTGATAAGAATACCGTGTTCTGCCCCCAATCCGGTTGCCACCATAATGGCAGTCGGTGTAGCCAGTCCCAACGCGCAGGGACAGGCGATAATGAGAACGGCGATCGTGTTTACCAATGCCTGGACGGGAAACCCCA
Source organism: bacterium (assembly GCA_021817785.1). Classification (GTDB taxonomy): domain Bacteria; phylum Patescibacteriota; class Microgenomatia; order UBA10105; family UBA927; genus UBA927. The sequence continues at coordinate 23,399 of JAKAFY010000013.1, read as the reverse complement.
GATCAAACCACACGATAAACGTGAACACTGCAACCATTAGCACAATCGGGACAAAATACCCGGATACAACATCGGCAAGTCGCTGAATAGGAGCCCTGGTACTTTGAGCCTCGGACACCATCGTAACAATGCGCGAGAGCATGGTCTCCAAACCGATTTTTTGGGCAGTAAACAGAAAGGTGCCTGTTTTATTGATCGTTGCCCCAATAACCAGATCGCCGACTTTTTTGTCTACCGGCAGGGATTCTCCGGTGATCATGGATTCATCAATGGCGCTGGTACCTTCCGTGATTGTTCCGTCGACCGGTATTTTTTCGCCCGGGCGCACACGGATCACGTCTCCCAGTCGTACGTCTTCGATCGGAATATCACGCTCCTCTCCCTTGTATACCACCCGCGCGGTCTTGGCCTGGAGATGAAGTAATGCTTTGATCGCATCCGACGTGTGTGCTTTTGCTTTGGATTCCAGGAGGCGGCCCAGAAGAATGAGCGCGATAATAATAGAGGATGTATCAAAATACATGGTGGCAGGTAATCCCAGCCGGGCAAGCTGCGAAGCAAGCAGTACCACGATGACGGAGTACCCGTACGCAACCGACGTACCCAGGGCGATAAGCGTATCCATGCTCGCCGCTCGGTTTTTGAGACCGGACAGAGCCGCCAGATAGAAATTCTTTCCGGCCCAAAACTGCACGATGGTGGCAAAGAAAAGCAGCGAGTAGGGAGCAGCGAGCAACGAATAGAACGACGGGGCGAATGAAAATACGGATGAAAACCATTCGGGGAAACTACCGAAAAATATGAAAACGCCCAACACACTCGCCCCGATAACCTTTCGCTGAAGATTGGTAAGTTCCATGTTCTTTGCGGCCTCTTTGATATCGACTTGGGATTGACCGTCTTTTTTTCCGGTGACTGCTGTGTATCCTAATGAAGCGACGACATTTCCCAAGGCGTCGGGTGAGCTTACGGTCGGGTCAAATTCTACGGAAGCCTCTTCACTGCCATAGTTTACCGATGCGTCCATAACCCCGGGAGATTTCTTGAGTCCGCGTTCAATAAGACGCGCGCAGGAAGCGCAGTGCATGCCGATGATAGGGAAAGAAAGTTTTGAGTTCATAGTTCACAGAAAAATATGTAACGATTAGCTGACAATTATGTTTCCATGAAACATATTCATGCCGCATTGTATGCCGAATGTGCCAGATTTGGTGGGGGAGACCGATACGCGAACCGGCGTATTCAGGGGAAGGAATGTGTGAATACCAAATTCCGGAATAACCACCGTTTCCAAACAATCATTTGGATCCGTACGGACAAACGTAATTGTGGATGGTTGGTTTTGAGGTATAGCAATGGTTTTCGGCGTGTATCCGCCCGCAACGGTGACAGTCCAGGACGTTTGTGCTTCTACCACTTGTTCTTTCTCTCCAAAAAAGAACCAATAGATGCCTCCGATAGAACACAAACCCAGCACGGTAACGATAAATTTATCCATTAGGATTTCTCCACGATTTTCATGACTTCTTCTATGACCTCGTCTTTGTTTCCTTTGAGAATAGAGTCTGCAACACAGGTTTGGAGGTGATTTTTGAGTATTGCCTGGTCGGTACTTCGCAGCGCCGCCTGAACCGCAAGGGACTGGTGGATAACATCAATACAGTATGTACCGCTTTCCACCATCCGTATGACCCGATCCAGATGTCCGCGCGCGATCTTGAGCCGGTGGAGCAGCGAGTGCTGGGTGGATTGATTTCTGGGTATTCCTTTTGGCATCAGGTAGTAGAACTTCGGACAAAACGCAGTGAGAATGGCCGTATGCCATTCGTCTACGCTTGGGAAATTCCCCTCATGGTACTAGTTGTAATAGCTGTGTTTTGCATATGTATTCCGAAGTTCACAACCCGACCAGTATCCTTCTTTACTTAATCCCCTGGTGGGGGATATAATCATTGCTATCGTATCACGTTTACTCGCGTTGTCAAATCACAAGGTAGTGTTCGTCGATATGCCAGGTGAGTGAATTTGCACGAAGATGCGAACCATGCACGATATTACATACTATTGATAGTAATTTGAGATAATAACAGTTATACACATCGCCTGATTTGTTTTCGCATCTTGAAAAAGATGTTGTGCAGATCTGCTACCTGGTATGCCGAATCTTTGGATTATTTTTACGACAGGACTTATCGCCGGCGGACTCTCCTGCATGGCCGTGCAGGGAGGGATTTTGGCTACCGCCCTGACGCGCGAAGAAGAAACGCACCCCAAAGACTCCCGGGCATTGGGCGTTTTTGTCTTTCTCATAGCGAAGCTTATTTCTCATGCGTTCCTCGGCTTTCTTTTGGGATGGTTGGGATCATTTATCCTATTAACTCCCCGCGAGCAGGCAATAGGGATGGGACTGATTTCAATATTTATGATCGGGACGGCATTGTCATTCCTCGACGTCCACCCCATATTCCGATATTTTGTCATCCAGCCTCCCCGGTTTCTGACCCGCATGATCCGCGGACAGGCAAAAAAAGATTGGCAGCGCCTGCCTGCCGGCAGGCAGGTATTTGCCCCGGCGGTCATCGGATTGTTTTCGATATTTATTCCCTGCGGGACAACGCAGGCCATGATGGCGCTGGCAGCAGCTACCGGTAATCCCTGGTGGGGGATGGCGGTGTTATCGGCATTTGTCTTGGGAACGTCCCCGCTGTTTTTCCTTCTGGGAATTTCGATCGACGTTATAAAGGCAACGCTCAAAGAAAAATTCGGGATCGTGGCGGCAACACTCGTGATGGTGTTGGCGCTTGTTAACATAAATGCCGCGCTCACGCTGTACGGATCTCCGGTAACGTTAATCAGCTGGGCGCGTGACGTGTATTGTACCTTTAGCGTGTGTGACCGCGTGGCGACTGGTGCTGTCACAACGTCACCGGTAATCACATTCACCCAATCCGGGTATGAGATACGAAATCCGGTGATCCCGAAAGGAGTGTCGATTACCCTCACGCTGACAAACACGGGCGGCGGCGGGTGTATCCAGGCATTTACCATACCCGCGCTGGGCCTCCAGCAGGTGGTGCCGGTGGGTGCGACCAAAACGCTGACGTTTACGGCTCCGGAACAGAGCGGAGAACTGGCGTTTAGTTGTAGTATGGGAATGTATGGCGGAAAGTTTATCGTACAATAGTATGAGAGCAAGATAGCAAGAGAGTTCACAGTAAGAATAACGATATGAAAACGAAACGAGCGTATAAAATAAAGGGCATGCATTGCCCAAGCTGCGCGATGCTTATCGAAGGAGAACTTGAAGATGCCGGCATTAATGGCACCTGCAGCTATGCCAAACAGACGGTAGAAGTGACCGGACTGCTTGAGGCGGATATCGATGAAAAAGTACGAAAAGCCGTAGAGAGTGCCGGATATAGCTTGTCAGAATAAGCTAAAAATAGTGGGGTTTACAGAACTTCCTCCGGTGTTATACTGAGAATCCTAAAATAAAAAGGCCAGGTAGTAGAATTTCGATACGCTTTCGTTCATTGCCCGTATACAGAACTACCTGAACGTATTAATACTATTTATAGTGAAAGGAGGTTGAGATTTCGCCAGCGTATAAGGCAATGGTCGAAATTTCACTACCTGGTATGGCAGATATAACCGATCAAAATTTCGAAACCGAAGTGTTGAAGTCCGATAAACCAGTGCTTGTGGATTTTTGGGCGGTATGGTGCGGCCCATGTCAGATTCAGGGGCCGATCGTCGAAGAAGTGGCAGCGGCAGTAGGCGACAAAGCAAAAGTCGTAAAACTTAATGTCGACGAAAATCCCCGGTATCCGCAGCAATACGGGATCATGAGTATTCCAACATTGATGATCTTTAAAGGCGGAGTAGCAGTCAAGCAATTTGTCGGGGTACAGAGCAAGGAAACATTAGTCGCAGAACTGCATAAGTTGATAAAATAGGTATCAAGTGTCAGGTGTCATGAACATTCGGACATGATACATGACACGTATATCATGACACATCCCATGTACGACGTTATCGTCATCGGTTCGGGGCCGGCGGGGTATACCGCAGCCCTCTATACATCCCGTGCGTTTTTAAAGACGGCGATCATCGCCGGTATACAACCGGGGGGCCAACTGACGACCACCACGGAAATCGATAATTTCCCAGGATTTCCCAAAGGCATATTAGGTCCGCAGCTTATGGTCGATATGGCTGAACAGGTGAAACGGTTTGGCACTGAGATAAAGCAGGATCTGGTATCGAGTATCGAGAAGCGTGCATCGGGTTTTTGTGTAAAAACACAGGAAGCCGAATACGAAGCGAAAACCGTCATTGTGGCGACCGGAGCATCCGCCATGTATCTGGGGCTTCCCAGCGAACAGACGTTTGCCGGAAAAGGCGTATCGGCGTGTGCGACCTGTGACGGATTTTTCTTCCGGGGTAAAGTAGTGGTCGTCGTAGGAGGAGGGGATACAGCGATGGAAGAAGCGACGTTTCTTTCCAAATTTGCCATAAAAGTAACCGTCATCCACCGCAGGGATACATTCCGGGCCAGCGCCATCATGCTCGATCGTGCAAAGAAGGATCCGAAAATTACCTTTTTGACCAATAAAATCATTGAAGAAATCGTAGGAGACGGCGTGGTAACCGGTGTGAGACTCAAAGACGCGGTAACCGGTGAAACGATGGTGTATCCTACGCAGGGCGTATTTTTGGCGATAGGTCACAAACCCAATACGGAATTTCTCAAGGGATTGGTAGACCTGGATCAAAAGGGATATGTTGTCGTAAAAAAAGCAGGTACGCCGCTTGATGCGCAAACGGAAACGGCTATTCCTGGGTTGTTTGCCGCGGGGGACTGCGTAGACCCCCGATACCGCCAGGCGATTGTCGCAGCCGGTCAGGGCGCGATGGCTGCCATAGACGCCCAGAAATACTTAGAATCTGAAAAGTAAAATGGAAAATGTAACATCACGTAACACATTTACGTTTTTCATTTCGCTTTTTTACATTGGTATATGGCTCAGAAACTTACCCTTACCGTCTCTCAAAAAATACAACTGACGCCAAATATCTACGAAGTACATTTCCAACTGGTTGATCCGCCAACCCTCGATTTTAAAGCAGGTCAGAATATGATGCTCATGATTCCTGCCTCGCCGGCAGGCGGGGCGCCGGGGGTCAATCGCACGATGTCTATCGCTTCTCCCCCGAGCATGAAATCCGACCTTGTTATGGTTCATGACGTAAGCCCTATGGGTCCGGGTTCTAAGTGGACGATTGGATTGAAGGTAGGAGATACGGCAACCGTCGTGGCGCCAACCGGAGGCGTCCTTTCCCTGCTTCCTACAGAAAAGAAAAAAGTGCTGATCGCTACCGGCACGGGAATCGCACCGTTTCGTTCCATACTTTTCGATGCTCGATACGCAAATATCGTTTTGTATTGGGGTCTGCGTCATGAAGAAGATATCTATTGGAAAGCGGAGTTTGACACGCTTGCAAAAACTCAGTCACATTTCAGCTGGCACCTGATACTCTCGAAGCCGACGCCTACGTGGCAGGGAGAGGTGGGGCACGTTACCGAACATGTACTTTCGAATGAAAAAGACCTAATGAATTCTGAATTTTACCTGTGCGGCAATAAAGCAATGATTGAAGACGTGCGGATGAAATTATTGGAACAGAATGTACCGAACGAACAGATCAAATCAGAGCTATTTTTCTAAATACATACGGTATTTTTGAATACATTTTGTGTGTAGTAGTATTACTACTCATACATCGATGTATTGATAGAAAAAGGGAGGAATAGTATGACAGGAAACAATCCATTTACGTCGGCGATGGCACAGCTTACGAAAGCTACGACAATACTTGAGCAGCGGGTAACGAGCACCGAGATACGAGAACGCCTGAAACAAAAAATAGAACAATTACGACAGCCAAAACGAATTATCAACGTCACATTGCCCGTCGTCATGGATGACGGGACGCAGCAAATATTTCAGGGATACCGCGTGCAATTTAATAATGCCAGAGGTCCGTATAAAGGCGGGATACGGTATCACCCAAATGTATCGCTTGATGAAGTAAAGGCACTTTCCTTTTGGATGGCGATGAAATGCGCAGTTGCCGATTTGCCAATGGGCGGAGGTAAAGGCGGCGTCATTGTAGATCCCAAAAGCCTTTCTGAAAAAGAATTGGAGCGTCTAACTCGAGCGTACGGAAAAGCGATAGCCGATGTCGTGGGGCCGGATAAAGATGTCCCGGCGCCGGATGTGAATACAAACGGCGTCATCATGGGGTGGATGCTTGAAGAGTTTATAAAGTCGAAAGTTCATACTGTTCATAAAGTAAAAAACGTTACAAACGTTAAAACGTTACAAACTTTTAACTCGTCGCAATTGCGCGCGACATTTACCGGGAAACGGATTGAAGACGGCGGCAGCGAGGGGAGGGAAGAGGCTACCGGTTTGGGTGGCCTTTATGTATTGCAAACGATATTAGACAAGCTTGAACTTCAAAGTTCAAAGGTCAAATCAAGTTCAAAATCCCAAGTTCAAAATAAACAATTCACCGTGGCAATACAGGGATTCGGAAATGTCGGGTATAATATCGCGAAATTTTTGTATGAGAGCGGTTTCCGAGTGGTTGCCGTGTCTGATAGTAAGGGTGGCATCTACGTGCCGGACGGGATAAACCCCGAGCTTACGCTCGAGTGTAAGAAAAAGAACGGATATCTGGCCGGCTGCTATTGTTCCGGCTCCGTATGCGATCTCAAGAAAGGGAAACAGATCAGTAACGCAGAACTTTTGGAACTTCCCGTCGATATATTGGTGCCGTCCGCATTGGAAAATGCGATTACGAAAGAAAACGCGTCGAAGATCAAAGCAAAAGTCGTGCTCGAGATGGCAAACGGTCCGACAACCCCGGAAGCAGACATCATATTATATAAGAGGAGAATACCGGTGATTCCGGATATTTTAAGTAATAGCGGCGGGGTGTCGGTGTCTGCCTTTGAGTGGGAACAGAACCTCAAAAACGAACACTGGAGCAAGACGAAGGTGAACGAAAAACTAAAAGCGAAAATGGAAAAACAGGCTGGCAGCGTGTGGGACGCCTCAATGACGTACAAAACGGATCTCCGGACCGCGGCATTTGTGGTGGCGTTGGAGCGCATTTTAAAAGCGATGAGTTGACAGGAGGACGTAGGCACGATACAGTACAAATATATGGATACAAAAACTGAAGAACGCGACATCAAAGAGCGACTTATCGCTATAGTTATTCAGGTAGAGAATTCTAAAATTCCCGATGCTGATAAAGAGCTGTTATATGCACAAATGAGTAAAAGTTTGAATAGTGTTGTTTTGCCTATTTTATTAAAATACGTGAATCGGGAGGAGTTGAAAGGTCTAGAAATGAATCCCTCGAAGGTAACAGTTGATACGTATGTGAATTTAATGACTCCCGCATTTAAAAATATAGAAATGTATAAAGAACTGAATGCGGTGGCAAATGAGGTACTTACTGACGTCGAAACTGCCCTAAAAAAGGAGAAGATTGTATGAGTGAACAACCAATGAACATGGAGAATCAAGCCGAAAGCGCTGCGGTGAGAGCAATACGTTATATAGATTATCGTGATAAGACACGATTTGGCAAGGGAGATAAGATTACAAAATTAGAGGGGCATATAAGTTCAGCTATTCCTATACCAAAAGGTCGTTGGAAAGCGGTCGAAGTTGCAGCGGTGACTGGGTATGAAAAAACTTATGATCGACTAAATGATAATATGGCTAAAAGAGCAATGGATGGATTACGTCCATTTGCATATGATGTCGCTCGCGTGTGGCGATATGCTGCAGGAGCAGGGGAATTAGTGCTAGGCTCATTATTCGCTACAAAATCTCCATTAATTGAAGCAATTGCTCCTGATGGCGGACCGTTGAGGCAGACAGCAATTGGTATTGTTGGATTGGGCACAACTGTCATATTTCGTCCAGTTGAACTAGTAGCCCAAGGAATAGGCGCAGGCGCTGGTTTTATTGGAGCTGAAGTAGCCGCACCGATAGCCAATTTAATTCTTGGTGGGGGAAAGCCGATAGAAGCACCTCCTCAGCCAATCATGACGGGAAGCTCTCGTTAATTCTGTATGGAGGAGAAACTTAAGGCTATCATCAAACGCATAGAACAGTCCTCTCTTTCAGTGGAAGAGAAGTCTCAGCTTTACGCGACGATTTCTTCGGGGCTCCAGGCATCTATCTGGCCCACGATCATGCAGCATGTCCCGAAGGAGAAAATGGATGTGATCGCTGCTCTTCCAAAAGATAAACTTTCCGCGCTTGAATTTGCTAAGCTGATCGAAGCATCCATACAGGACGGTATGGCACTCGCGGAAATCGACGATGTTACGAATAAATTACTAGATGAAGTTGATGCTGCCCTAAAGGAGGAGCGCATATGAGTGAGGCTACTGGAGAAACAGCGGCACCAGTCGAACTGAAGAAAAATGTCGTAGGTAGGGTGGCAGAACGGGTCGGAAAGTTTTTGTCGGAAACGTATACGATAAAAGGAGCAACCGCGAAGGAATTACAGAAATACGCCGATACGTACGACCGGTTTACCGGCGATCAACGTGCAGAGATGCTCCAGTATTATGAGAAGGTTGCTCAGAAGAGTGCGACATGGAAGGTTGTTCGTAATTGGGTGGCCACCGGTGCTGGTTTGGCTGTCGCCGGAGCCGCTGTAGCATTTGGACCTGCAGCATACAGTGCCGTTATGGCAGGCAATCTTTCAGGATGGTTTGCTGCAGAAGCAGCGACATTTAAAGGTGCTATTTCTTCACCATTCATTGGGGATAGAATTAAAAATATTTGGAGTTGGATTACACATCCAGCAATATTGAAATAGTGTAGTTAATATTAAACGAGAACTTTAAGGAGGCTGTATGGAAGAAAAATTGAAAGCGATTGTTACGCGTATAGAACAGAGTAAAATGTCTAATGATGACAAAGCGGAGCTATACGCTACCATTTCCGAAGGATTACAGGCAACCGTATGGCCGGTGCTTTTAAAGTACATGCCAAAAGAGCAACTTGAATATCTGTCCGCCGACCCCAAGGGCCGAGTGACGGTCGAAAGCTACGCCAAGCTTATCGAAGACACCATAAAAGACGGTGTAGCGCTTAAAGAGATCGATGGCCTTATGAATAATGTGCTTGCGGAAGTAGATAGCGCTCTTAAAGAAGAGGGAGTGTAGGCATGGATGCAACTCAAACTGAAGTCCGATTTGGAGAAGGCCGTCCCGAATCAGAAATTTCCCACCCCATCATCGAACAGGCAAAAGAGGCGTTTGATGCCGCAATGCCGGAAAAAAGCGTATACGACACTCATAGAGAAGCGTTCCAGAAGATCGTTTCTCAAATCCCAGAAGATCAGCGCGGTTCATGGAATGTAAAAATAGCAGATTTTTGGAATAAAGTGGTTGGGAGGATTGACGACGTATCCGCGAGGATGATTGATGCCGTGCAGGACACCGTATCATTGGGATACCGCGCCGTCGGAAAACTTCGTGGTGTAGAGGTGCCGACAGGTCAATTTGAGAATATGAGAAAGGCAAAAATTCGAGGGGCAGCTGAAGCGCAATCGGAAAAGATGAAACAATATATTGATACACAGAAAGCGTTTAAAGAACTGATACCCGGCGGAAAGGTATTGAATATCACTGATCGGATATTTGATCCAAGATTTCAACGCGTATGACAGATATATTAGAAGACAAAGTGAAACATATTGTACTTCGTGTGCAGCAGTCGGCGCTTAGTAATGACGTGAAGGCAGAGCTTTATGCTACGATGCAGCAGGGGATAAAGGACGTGGTGATGGCCACGCTTATTACTGCCATGCCACAGGAAAAACTTGATGAGATGGTCAATGATCCCGCCAAAAATACGCCGGATGCGCTTGTGGGATTACTTGAAGCATCCGTCGGGGATGGGGCTGTGCTTCGGGAAACGCAGCAGAAAATTCTTGCCGTGTTAGACACAATGGAAGCAGTGTTAACAAAACAAAAAATACCATAAGGAGGCATATGTCAGAAACCACACAATCAGTATATGAAGGAGTAGGCAGACCTGAAGTACAGGCTAAAAATATTGTAGATAAAATTAAATCAGATTGGAAAACAAACACCGAAAAGAATCTCCGGGATATACATGAGAAACAGGTAAAAAAATCTGAATTCAAAAGGTTGGGAAAAGAGTATGAACAAACTCAACTTAATCAGTTTGATAAGATCGTGAACGCGTTAGATGAGGGTCAATTGAAGCGGGTAGCGCAGATAGTCCGGCCAGCGGCAGTATTGGGGGCTAAAGCAGCACGTTTGAGTGCGGCTGCTGCGGATATAATCATATCAGCAGTGCCTACGGTGATTGCCTTTCCGTTTTATATGGCCGGATTCGGTGCGTTGTCATCAGAAATGACCGGTGGTAAAAAATATAGTGCCGGACAAGTAATAGGAGCCTTAGGAGTTGGTGGTGCCGGCTTTGCAATTGGTTCGGGAATAATGTATTTGTCTCCCGTGCGTCGCACTGGTATGTGGTTAGCTGAAAAAGGTGGGAATATGGGTGAACGTGTCGCCAAGTGGACGAATAAAATACTGCATAAAGAACCTGCAGCAGAAGCAGGCCCGACTCAAGTTCAATAATATTTTTTGCATAGGTCTGAAATATCGAAAGGTCCTCAATTTATAGGCTCTGCTGATCTTAGCAAGATCGGTGCGAGTATAAAAAATCAATCTACGGCATGCTTGATGCTATAGTAGCAAAAACAAAGCCTTGGGATAAAAAGCACCTTCAGAATGCCTCTTCCACTATCCGCTCCGGCGTCGACATAATCCTTCAGTAATATGATGTACTGAGGTCTCTTGCGTCACTTAGAGTACTTAGGGAATTTCAAGAAGAATACGATATAATAATGGCAACGGTATCACTTGAAACAATTCCATTACTACCGAAAGATGCCGCGGTGAAGGCGGGGAGTATATAATACTGATATGTCCGAAGTTGTGTTGACCGGTATAGGGAGGTCTGAAACAAAGCCAACGCTTAAAGATTGGGCAAAGAAAACATTTACGTTTGGCGGCGCGGAAGAGGCGTGGCGGAAAACCCATACGAAAGAAATTGAGGAGATGACCAAGATAAACGCTTCGCTTTCCGAAGATGACCGCGTAAAAGCGATGGAAAAGTTGGATAAATCCATCAAAAATTCCACTAAATTGCGGGTTGTGGGGAATTATGGGGCATTAGCCGTTGTTTCATCTGCGATTGCGTTTGGTGGAGTAAAATTGATACAACATTTCTTAATACCAATAGATCGTTGATACCGCGTGTAGAATATGAGTAATAAAAGGTGTTATTGTCAACGGATGCTTTGATATATAATGAGGATTATATGACCGAAATACCAAAAATGATGGGTGAGCGACCGAAGCTCAAAGAAGTAGCCTTACCGGTGGATACCGTTAAAGAGCTTGCCGACCTCATCCCCAAGCCAGATAACCAATACCATTATCGCGTTTCCGGTGACTGGCAGGAAAATCGAGAGGTGTATCGTGTGGCGGAAGGAGACGGCGTCTTTAGCGACTATTCATTCCCCGAAAAAAGCGACATGAGCAAGGTGCAATTTGCGACGCGCAAAACCTACACGAAAGAGCTGGATATGTGGGGGAAACTGAAAGAAAAGAACGTGGAATTTGACCGAAAGTCGGGCATGTGGAAGAAGCTTAATTTTTTCCAGGAAATAAAACACGCATTCCACAAAGAAACGAACATTCCATCCCAGGTCGTCACGGAAGTCGTGGACGGCAAGGATGTGTCAGTCCTCCATACACTGGAACAGAAGCGTCCAGTTGGGAACAACGTAAAAGAGGCGATGCTTGCAACCGTACAGGACGCGAAAGTAGAGCTTGGGCTTAAGTATAAATATGCAGAGTACAAGCTTAGTCAGTTGCAAGAGATGAACGCGCGATTGCAGGATACTTTAGCGAGCGTACGACGGGAGGCGGCTGTATGGCAGCAGGAATTTTATCGTGTGCAGGGAGAGCAGTCTCGTACATCTTTTGAAGCGGAGCGTCGGCATACCATGGAAGCGCAAAACCGTATGAAAAATGAGACGAGAATGACGGAACAGAAAATAGCAGATGCCAAACAGAAAGCCGCAAATACCAAGCTTGATCGGGAATATCAGGATTGGGTGACACATCACCCGGATAAGGCGTATTACGAAAATTCCGGGAATCCTATGCCATCCAAGGCGGATTATGTTGCGATGAAAGATCGGCAAGCGGCTGCTCAAAAGGCTGCACAGGAAGCGGTAGAACGGGGTTTGGCAAAAGACTCATCTTAACGATGTACACGACTATGCGTTTCTTGTAGTCCGTACCCACAACGTGGGGCTATTTACTTCTTATCTATTCGTGTTTTTGTGATTTTTGATCTTGCCTTCATTTTCCCGACGGTTTCAGCACCTGTTGCGATAAGATGCATAACCATATGCATGGGGCCGATACCCGTGAGCGGCAATAAAGTAGCAAGACCGGGAATAATTGAGGTGATTGTCCCTATCCTGCTTGCATATTCTCGTTCATGAAGAATTGTTGGATTACTCCGATTCTGTTCAAAGTTGCCTTTTAGTAGGTCGTTGGGCACTACGCCGCTGATAAAAATATTCGGTGATAATCGAAGATATAATGTGCGTAATACGCCGGGGTTTGTCGGTTCTTTATCCCAAAATCCCGTTCGTCTATCCGTGCGTTCCCCAAGAATCCTGACGGCTTGTCTGCCAACACGGGGATTGTTAACCCAATCTTGGGTGATAGCGATTCCTAATCCTGCTAATCCGCTGTCGATGACCATTGCGGTAATACCAAGCGCTTTGCCCCATTTTTTCCATGTTAACCCGGTTTGTTCATATGCTTTTGCTCTCTCTTCGTTGTTGAACGTCTTTAGGATATTCTCATGTGCTTTTACGAAATGTTTTTCAACACTTCCCGGACCAATTCGGTCGAGCCATGCGTTGACGGCGCGACGGACGCCGCTCACCGCTTTGGATTGCTCCTGTTTCGGCGGTTTCATGGGCTCAGCGCCGGACGAGCCATAGAAGACGGCGGTGGGAGAAGTTTCTGACATGCTTTTTATAAGTATATAATAATACGCTACAATATAGAGTATGAGCACGGAGAAGCCCGATGTACGACTAAAGATCCCTGAGAAAGAAGTAGGGAAGCCGTTGGAATTGTCTTTGGAGACTGCAAAAGCCTCTTTGGAGCTTGCTCACGATGCGGCAAGCGGTGAGCGACCGGATGCGAAAAGGATAGAAACATATGCCAGAACGTTGGCCAGAGACCTTGAGAAGAACGGCGAGGAAATACGCGAGGATCGCATTGGCACAGTGGCCGAACGGTTAGCTGTAAAACCAGAGACAACACCTCCTGTTGATGCACTTCCGACTTTTGCTGATATAACCAATACGCTCTCGTACGTGGAACGGCTGTATACCACGCCGGAGACACGGAGAAAGATAAAAACCGCCGGTAGTCTCATGGTGGGACTCGAGTTGGTTTCGGGATTTGGACAGTATGCGATGCAGGAGTTTTTTGACCGGGTGATTGGGGATAAGGATGAACTAAATGTTTATGCAGACCTCTTGCATCAATGGCAGCAGCGGAAATCTACGTCCAATTTTGATTCAAAATCATTTGTCGGAAAAGTATTGGGTAAAACCGCCGGATTGTGGGCCCCAACCGCGATGAACCTGGTAGCAGATCAAGTGACGCTGCAGGCCAATAAAAGTCTGAATAATGCGTTGGAAGATGTGGGGAACAAAATTAATCAGCGCACCACGGAATCGCTGTTGCTTCAGAAATATGCCTTTATACAGGATATACCGCCGTCAGAGGTGCTTAATATTATAGAGCGGGGGAAGTTGGCCTCCATAGATCTTATAGCTTCTATACGTGCCGATGCGTACCCTGGGATGGCACGCATGGTATCGAACCTGATTCCGGCGTGGCAGATAAACAAGCTTGCGACGGCGTTTGGCGGCACGAGATTGTGGTGGTTGTATAAAGGTGCGGAAAAACAAGTGAAAGAATTGCTGTCTGCTCGTGGTCATATGTATACCGAAGCAGATGCAATTGACGCACGAATTTCTAGCCTGCTATCGAATCTCGAGATTGCGCAGGCCTCTGGTAAATCCGCTGATGTGGCTACTCAGCTACAGGAGGCGATGCGGGAACGGGAAGCGCTCTATAGCCAGGACCGCATGAAAAAAACATCGCGCGAAGGATGGGAAAAGATCGTGCATTTTGTCTATAATCGCGCAGCTCCGGTCGTGGTGACCGCAACGGAATATCTGCAAGCCCGTAATAAATATATTTCACCTATTATTGCTGGGGCGATTGTTCGTGATATTGAGCTTCAAGATATGGATTACAGTAATCCGGGTCAGGTGCTTCAGTTGGGGATGAGTCAACAGCCAATATCGCGTCAGCTTGCTGATGCAGAGATTCGGTCACTTTTTTTGTCCGCTGTGAAAGCACAGCAATTTAATTCCCTTCAGTACGGTACCGCAGGGGAGGCAAGTAGACTGACGTCGATCTATGCAAACAATTTAATTCCCGATTTGCAGGATATTGCGCAAATGGAGCAGTTATTAGGCCCGTGGGATATGCTGGATCGTCCGGACGGGCCACGGGAAAAGCAGCGCGTCCCTGTTTCCAGTTTGCCAAATTTGGATATTTCCATACAAAATCTGAGCGTCAAAGGTATTTTGCGTGATGTATCCTTTGACATCAAACAGGGGGAATTTGTGGCAATACGTGCGCAAAAAGGTGAAGGAAAAACGACGTTACTTCGCGCGATGCTTGGACTCAATCAACCTGAAGCCGGCCGAGTGACGTATGGCGGAGTCGATGTGGATGGGATCAAAAAATTTGGACGAGAAGCACTCCATGCCAAGTTTGGATACTCGCCACAGAGCGCGGGGCTTATCGATACGATGACGCTGAAAGAGAACCTTCTCCTATGGAATAAAGACATCCCGGAAGAAAAAGTGGTTACGACCATGAAGGATTTGGGACTGGAGAAGCTTATTCCGCGATTAAACGAAACCGGGAATCATTTCTCGGGTGGGGAAAAACGATTATTGTCAATGGTACGCTCACTTCTTACCAATCCGCAAATTCTCTTTTTGGATGAGCCGACCGCAAATCTGGACTTGGATTCGATAGACAGGCTGGTAGCTACATTACAGGCGATGCGAAAGACCCATCCCGAGACAACGATTGTAACCGTGACCCATGATGAGGATTTCGCCAAGCACACGGATCGGACAATAAACTTAGCCGAGCTTAATAAAAAGCCGGAACGTACACCGGAGTTGAATGATCACCAAGTGCTCGAGGCAATAGCGAAGCCATAATTTGCTATACTGGATATATGAGTGAGATCGGTGAAATGCCTCAGGGGCCAGAGCCAGAACAGGAAGTTTCGCACCAACGTCTGGAAGATATGCCGGAGTTCCAAAAGCTTGCGCCAGAACAGCAGGAGAAGCTTCTGGCGCTCCGTGAGCGCATGATGGCGGAGGCGATGGATCCCAAAGCGGTCGTGACGAGGAATATAGATGAAATGGGGTTTTGGGAGGGACTCAAAGAGACCGTGAAACCATATCAGCAAAAGAGTAAGGATCTTGCGATTAATGACTTGAAGGCGGGAGCGTCGCTCGCCATAAGCCTAATTCCTGTGCTTGGAGAGGGGAAAGGGTTAGGGACAGGTCTATTTGGCATTGGTACAAAAGAGAATCCAGCCGTAGTGAATGGGATGGTGAATCTAAAAACACTTCATGTTGAACCGATTGAACGAGGAAAGCGCGCGTGGAAGAAAGCAAGATTAGGATATAATATTTCCCGATCTAAAAGTGCCGTGGAAATTGCACGGATTGGTGCCGAAACAGCCGGAAAGAAAGTCGGAATTCTGAAAAATGCCACAGCACATGTTCACGATGCATTACAACCACTACCGGCATATCTGGCAGGAAAAACAGCGGCTGAATTGAAGATAATTCGTGAGGGGCAAAACGCAATGAAAGAGGGGACGAGGGTGTTGACAGAAAATCTCACTAAAAAAGCTGGGGTAGATGCAATTGCAGCTTTACAAAAAAGTAAGGCTGCCGAATCAGCCACCGCCTATATGAAGCCTCTTACTGAGGCGGGTTTAAAGCATGATCTCGCGTGGTATAACTTGTTTGGCCGCTTGCAACACAGGGAGGCGATTCATGCGGGAACGGAAGCGGCAAAGGTAGTAAAAGCGACCCGGGACGCAGAGATTGCAAAGGTTATTGCAGAAAAGACAGCGGGGCATAACATCGTTCGGGCAGGGCTTGAGTCACAATTCATGAAAAAGGCACCAGGTATAATCGAAACAACTGCGGCAGCATCAAAGAATACCAAACTTAAACTATTTTTTGACCGATGGTTGAACTTGACCCCGGATGTGCCGGTATGGCTTACAACAACCACCGGACTCCTTGAGATGGTGGGTATGCAGGGAATCGACATGATACCCGCGGCGATACAACTAGAGGTTAACTCATTTAAGCGGGTTATGATGTATAAAGACATGGCGATGGATGTGCTAGGGTACACGCTACAACGGGGGATGCGGAATATGGCAGAACGGAAGCAGGCGGCGGATACGTTTGTACCTCAGGTGGCACCGGCAGCGGCATAAGATAGATCTCTTGGGTCATATATGAATACATTAAAACAAAAACAAGACGCACTTATGACACTTATCGAGTCGAGCATGCTTCTGTCATACAGCCAGAAACTCGATATCATCGATGCGTTTCCATTACTTACCGAAGAGCAAATTGAGGCGCTGGGGAAGTTTCTGGCCACCGAAGAAAAGATTCGTGAGGAATTTCCGGAGGATATTCAAAAGGGAGTAGAGAGCGTGCTTACCCAGATCGTGGGGGAGCCTATTAAAGCGCCGAGTGCGACAGCGGTGTATGTAGGGACGGGGAAAGCGTCGTAATACGAGAAACGAGAAACGAGCATCGAGGAGCGAGGAATGAGGTTCTCTACCCGAGACTCGCAGCTCAATTCCCGCACGTCAAATATATGGCAGAAAGCATCGTCAAAGATTTCAAAGGGAAGGCCGACTGGGTGTATGTGGGGAAATCCGAGGCTCCGAAGCGTCTTGAGAAGAAGGCAGACACGCTATTTAACGAGTATATGCAACGTGTGTTTGATGTAGCGTCGCCAGTTGCAGTACAAGAGGTGCAGGACGCGGTGGCGACCTATGGCGGTATTGCAGAAGTAACAGCGAATGAGCTTGTTCCAAAAGAAGTACAAGAGGGAGCGAAGGATAAGCAAACTCTCATAAAACGGTGGATTGATTGGGAAAAGGAACACACCAATCCAGAACATCAGGAGCGATTGGGGAAATTGCTTACCTCAGCAACCTACATGGCAGGATCATTTGCCGCAAACTTTGGTACGGAAATGCTTGCAAACTCGTTATATCGGAATAATAAGCATCCCTGGTTTGATGAAAAAACAGGAAATACGAGGATGTTGGATGCAGGGTGGGAATATCTAACGGACTTCGGAATAGAAAAGACTGCGGACTGGACAGCAAAAAAAATTGCTAATCGAGAAGATATCGGATTTGTTTCCCCGCTATCGCGCATGCTTGGAAAAATCGGCAACACCATCATGAACGTATCGCCAAACTTTGATCGTATGGACCCCTGGAATATCGTAAAAAAATCTGCCTGGAATCCAGGGGTTATTGAAGGATTTTTCCGATTTGCCGGATCTGTCCCCGGAGGTGGATTCGTCAAAGAATTTTATGGAAAAGCCAATGCGCAGATTATGAAAGGGGAGGGGATCATCCCTATGGGGACCGATTTGGCATTTAACATGATCTTTGCCAAGATGGCAGTACCGACGCAAAAAGCCGTTCCATCGGTAGAACATATAGAGTTTCCGCGGGAAATATCGAATTGAGTTTATGAATAATTTTTTAGGTTTAGTAAAGAAAAGTCGTGCGCTATCAAAAGAGCAAAAAGAGCTCCTGCTTGCCGATCCGCCATTGCCGGAAGCATATCAAAAAAAGATGGCCTCTTTGCTCGAATCATTTGATAACAACTCAAAAGCACGCGAAGCGTATTTACGCGATAAACTTGAAATATTGTACACACAATTTATCACTAGTCTGAACGAGGCGGGAATAGCCCCAGAAAAGAAAAAAGAGCTAGCAGAAAAAGCAAGAAAACAGATCGAAGGCTTTTTTCCGAAACACAATGATAAAAGCTAAGCTTTTTTTGCAGAATAGGTCCAATAAAGCTTAGCTTTTACTGCAGACACTAGCGTATAATAACCATATGCAACCCAACGAAACACTAAAGCCACGTATACCGGAGCCAAAGCCGGCAGGTACTGTGCCAGAAAAACCATTTGATCTGGATAAAAGTGACGAATGGGTAGCAAAGGTGAAAGAATCAATCACGCCGGAAACTGAAAAGAAAACAAACGTCCTCGAAAAACTGAAAACGTCGATTGGCGACCTGGTGAGCGACATCGTGACGGCAGACCGGATGGCCAAAGAGAAATTTGAGGGAAAAGGCGCGTTTGAATATACCCTTGAAGGCGGTATGACGACGGCTATCGGCGTTGGAATGGAAGCAGGCCTTAATGAGCTGTTCGACTCGGTGTTAAAAGGAGACGAACCACTTGTACCACGTATGTTCAATCTGAAATTGAGCAAAGAATCTACAGAACAATTAAAAAAACTTCGAACGAGTGATCCGAGGATGTATAGTTTTATTACAAACGGAGTAAAGGATTTAGCGATCGCGATGGCATATAATAGTGCCGCATTTTTTTCGAGCCGCGCCCTCCGACCTGTTCAATCGGAACATTTGCTCGCATCTCTTGGGATAGATGCTGCTAACGCATGGGGGACCCCGGGGCTGGATACGCAAATCAGAACACAGGCAGCGCATGAAGATAGACAAGCTGCACAACTACACGAGGCACAAAAAGCATTTGAAGAAGCGTCAACCAAAGTTGCCCTCAATAAGGAGGAGAGGGAAAAATATGCGAACGATATGATGGCGCTAATCAAACGAAGGAACGAATTAACTAGTAAGAAAACGTATCTTGATGAAAAAATAAAGAAATCCACCAACATGGTTGAGCCATCATCTGAATATAAGTCTTTACTTACACAAATTAAGCTTATTGAAAGTGAAATGAATGGTATTCTTTCGCCGACAATAACACCCGTACCCACAGTAATACATAATGATCGGAGCGAATTAGGAGTTAATTTAGAACCAGTAGAATCAACATTAAAGAAAATGCTCAGATATTCTAATCCTCCCGTTGATCTCGGAATAAGCATGATGATAGATGGAGTGGCGACGCTTTTTAAGAATATAAAAGAAGTACAGAAAGTGCGTAAAGAGAAAGGTGGGCTGGTAGGTAAAAAAGTGGAGATGCCGAAAAAAGATAAGTGGCAGCCACGGGGAGAACGACGGGAATACGGGAATAAACCACCCTATAATAGGGAAAAAGTGTATTACGGAAAATCCCAGTGGAATAGTCAAAGTAAACAGCAAGAGGAGGAAGAACGTGCAAAACTTATGTAAAAAAATACAGGCAACCAAGCTGTTTTCTGACGCCCAAAAGGTGGATCTTTTGGTGGCAGTAAACGAGGCTAGCGCGGAAGACAAGCAGAAGCTGGAGGAGGGAATAGATGCGTTTGATGCCGCCTACGCCACGGCTGTGGCCAAGCACAGTGCACAAATACAATCGCTACTTGGTCACGTAGTAAAAGATATGAGTGAAGAAGAAAAAGTATTGAATCAAGATGCAATAGAAGAAATTAAGCTCGGACTTGCATTTTTATCCCCATAAGTCTTTGCTTGCTATAGGACACTTTTTGTGCTATACTCCCGATTTACTATGAATAGTGAAAGCTCGGTATCACATCGTGTGGAATCCACAATAACTGGTGAGGGTACTTCTGCCGGAGAACGCATTTTGACCAATGCGATTATTGGTGCTGTTTATACCGGTTGGGATTTGTTAGAAAGTAAGCTTTACCGAACTGTAAGCGGGTGGATGCTGAACGGAAAATCGAAGCAACTTGAAGAAAAGCTTAAAGAAGCAGTTCACGAACGCAACGAACATATTAAAGCCTCTGTGCCGGCCTCAAAAGCACAGGAGAAAGAAATGCAGCGCATAGCCGATGAAATGCAGATTCAGATTATTCGCGATACAATACGCACCCGAGAAGCAGTACGCAGCGGATTGGATTTTGCAGAAGAAGAGCTTTCCGATCGGGTAGCCACCATTGTGGGACAAAAAGCGCTAGACATAGTAATGGGATTTAATCAAGGAGAAGTGTTTGAAGATACTCCGAAATCTATGATAGATGAGTATGCAGAGGATAAATATAAACATACCTATGTGAAAGCATTTGCTGAGAACATATCAGGCTACGCTAATGCGATTATGCAGGTGTTTTTTAACGACAAGTGGATAGGATTTTTGAATGAAGATGGTACCCCTAAGAAATTTATGGGTGTGATGCTTGCAGAGAAAAGCGCCAATTTTCTCAATCCAGGCAATACGGAAGCTGGGCTTCGTATTATGTCTGACATACCACTTGTTAGAAGCATTGTAAGACCGATAAAGTACGGTATGGATCATCTCCTGGAGCACAATGCTATCGCCGGATTTATCAACGTTGGATTCAATAAGTTCCTACTCGGGTATCATGTTATGAACACAAGAATAAAGGCGACTGATCAAGCAACTGCAGAAATAGCCTCAAAAACGGCATAGCACCCCCTTGTTATAGGCCTATTTTTGTGTTATACTTCACATAATGCCCCTTGGCAGATCTTTTGTATATGAATGTAGAAGCTCCTACCTATGCGCCTCCCGTTGAGCCGGTCAGACCGGCAGATAACGCTTTCGTGCTTCCCGAAGCGTTTATTGAGCGGTTGAAAGCCGAGCGGCCAGACGGATTGAATTGGGACCGGATTGACGAAGCTGTGGCAATTTTGAAGAAGCCTCCAGAACCGGAGCCCACCGAGTGGCAAAAATTTTTCCGGGAAATGTATCAAACCGGCGATAAATCTCCATATAAAGTGAAACGTGGACCGATAAAATTTGATGCATGGAAAGTCGCCATAAAAGAAGAATTTACCAACCCAGTTGCGTTTATAAAACACGCAGGTGATCATGTCATGGCGATTGATAAAGATTTCCGTGGTGGTGTGGAAATAGGGGACATGAAAACGCGCGCAACGCGTGCGGTGGTCATGGTTGGGAATATGGTGCCGAATATAGCCCTAGATATCGTGACGAGTCTCCCGCCCAATCTTCTTGAAAAAGCAACCGTCGATCATTTGAGAAAAGATCTCTCGAAAGCTCAGGATGCGGCTAAAGTAGATAAACAAAGCCAAAAAGAAGGAATTTTGGCTCAAGCAGTTGCAAGCCAAAAAATGGAAACAGTTGCGGATGAGAAGATCCCTAAAGAAGTGGAGGAATTGATTGAGAAAATACAGATACCACCAAAATTACAGGAGAGTATCAACGCATTGACCGGACAAATCGGAGGCGTGAAGCTTTTTTGGAGAATGACCGAGGTGATGAATGACAAAAATGTCACAGCCTTTGGCAACACAATACAGAGGCACCTTACCGGTGAAAAGGGATGGTTTACCAGTGAAGCGTCGGATAAGCTCAATGATTTATTGACGGCAGCATTTAAGGATGTAGCCGAAGACTTTCTAAACGGGCCGACGATTGAAAGCCTGTTCCGGATCGCGTATCAAGTTCCTGTTTTCGGCGCATTATTTGAGCAGGTATGGACACGATGGTCGAATTTCCAGTCATATAATGAGTATACAAAAGGAAATCTCAAGGGCGCGTATGCCGGCATCGGTGCAGCTATTGGCTACATGAGAGATGTTGATAATAAAACGAATTACACGCCGTCACACTGGCTTACGAACAAAACATGGGATGGCGGAAAGTGGCTTGTCCAGCGAATCGGGGGGATCAAGGGAAAGGATGTTCCCGCTGTTTAATTTCCCCGCTTGCGTGATAGAATAATCTGCGTTACAATATCGTCTGCCTTTGTTCACCTATACCAATGGTGACTCGGAATGCGGAGGCAAAGACTTTCTTTTTTCATGAGAATCAACACATCATACAAAACATTTGCCGTTTGGCGACGTTTGCGTGTGACGTAACACTTCTTATAAAGAGGTAGGTCTCCATCCCGCATCAAGGCGGGATTTTTTGTGAGTCGTAGATTTTTCGATTCTAAGAGAAAAAGCGTACGAATCACAATCCCTCCGAAGTTCCGCGAAGCGGGACGAAGGGGGATATTTGCACATTTACCAATTTGTGGGGATACGGATACAAATCGGGCCCGAAGTTTACCTGGTTGAACGCTTCATTTGCAATGAAGAGGTAGGCGGTCCGACTCCGCCCGGGTCCACACTTCGTCCCACTACGCTGAAGACAGCTAAGCGGGACTACGCGTGGCAAGCCACAACGGTTCTTGTATCGGGAATAGCTATCTATTATATATAGCTGTTCTCGCGACAAGAGCGCGAATTGCTCTTTAATATATTAATGACTTCTGTATAGTGCAGGTGCAATTCCTGTTATACAGAATTTTATTTGTAGTATGGTAGTTGCCGCGTAAGGGGGAATTAGTGTGCTTCGCACAGAGCAGCTTAGTAGCTTCGTAGGATTAGTAGGATTCGTTTTTTTCGAAACCTACGAAACTTTACGAAACATACTAAACTTCTGTGCGCGGAGCGCACACCTCTTATCGTGGCTATTTCGTTTTAATGGAAACAAAAGTCATCTCTACGAGATGAATCTTTTGTTCTCCGCAACGCTACAAGCCGATAATGGATGCCTTGGGCTGTTGTGCCGAGGAAGGACGTAATTGGCAACGATATTCGCCGGGGAGGAGCCAATATCCCGCGATCCGGCGGTTTCCGAATGGAGCAATCCAACCTTTTTAGGTTATTGTGCCGTAAATGTAGTCGAAAGATTACGGTAGCGGCATGAGGGGCACCACCTGAACTGAAACATCTAAGTAGGGTGAGGAAAAGAAATCGAATGAGATTCCGTCAGTAGCGGCGAGCGAACACGGAAAAGTCTAAACCCAGATTTATCTGGGGGTTGTGGGGCAAGTAATATGGGAGTGTTTCCGATAGGAGAATACCTTGGAATAGGTAGTCACAGAGAGTGAAAACCTCGTATCCGAAATTTGAAACACCTCTATCTTGTT
>JAKAFY010000012.1 GCA_021817785.1 bacterium | reverse complement strand
ACTTCCTCCCTGAGTTGGCTTCGGGTTGGTACGGCGCTCTGTCAACAATGGGGAAAATCATATTTTTTGCCAGCAGTTCGATCATGTATGTACTATTACCGGTAGTGACGGAACGGTCGGCTACCGGAAAACATACGCAAAGCTTAGTCTACGGATCGGTCGGTATTGTGGCAGCGCTGTCCTTGACGATCACGGCTGGTTTTTTCCTGTTGCCCGTATTTTCTCTGCAACTCTTGTACGGATCCGCCTTTGTCGCCGCCTCTCCATATCTGGGGATATTCGGTATATTCAGTTCGTTTTATACGATAGCCTATACGATTGTTATGGCACTTATGGGTCTTGGCAAAACTGCAGTATGGATGATCCTAATTGGGGCTGCAATATTGCAGGACGTGCTTTTGAGTATGTTTCATCAGAGTATTGCCATGGTAATCTGGACCAATATTGCGATAGCCGCCGTACTTGTTTTGTCGCTTTTGGTATACTATCGCCATGCACTCCAAAAACATTAAATTATTATCCCTTATCATTCCGGTATATAAACAGGAACGGACTATCCGCCGCCAGATACAAAATATTCTTGCTGAGTTAGAATTGCTGTCCACTCCCTATGAACTCATCGTTGTCGTGGACGGAACCGACGATCGGAGTTTGGAAGAAGCTGGTAAAGTTCATTCAGCACGCCTTATCGTCACTGGATATAAGACCAATCACGGAAAAGGGTATGCCGTGCGGTTTGGTATGGCAAAAAGTCATGGGGATATCATCGGATTTCTTGATGCCGGAGGAGATGTCAGTGAGCGCGGACTTTCCATGATGCTCGAACATTTTACGTGGTATAACGCGGATATCATCGTCGGAAGCAAACGACATCCGGTATCGAAAGTACAGTACCCGTTGGCGCGCAAAATTCTTTCCTGGGGGTATCAGCAGCTGACCCATCTTCTGTTCGGGCTCAATATCCGCGATACGCAGGTCGGAATGAAATTGTACCGCAGGCGCGTGCTGGAGGATGTATTACCGAGACTGGTCGTAAAGGAATTTGCGTTTGATATCGAAATATTGGCTGTCGCATACCATTTGGGATATACGAGAATATATGAATCTCCGATCGAATTGGATTTTACAGGCGCGTCCAGTATCACATCTCTTTCCGTGTGGAGAGTGATACGCAATATGCTGTGGGATACGCTCGCGGTGTTTTATCGGCTGCGTGTTCTTCGTTATTACGATAATCTCAATAAACGGAAATGGCGGTTTGATAAAGAATTGAATTTTAACGTTTCCATTCCGTAATCTATCTATGCGCATCGTCATCACCGGCGGAGCCGGATTTATCGGCAGCAATGCCGCTTCGTATTATCTTTCCCGGCACGCGGACGTGGTCATTTTCGATAATCTTTCGCGTAGGGGAGCGGATAAAAATCTATTGTGGCTTAAAGGTCTGGGCGGTAGTCTCACGTTCCTTCGCGGAGACGTCGCCAACGCTGCGGATGTCGGAACACTGATACCTTTTTTGCAGCACGCGGACGCGATCCTTCATTTGGCGGGGCAGGTAGCGGTCACGACGTCCGTTGCCGATCCGCGCATGGACTTTATCGCTAACGCACTCGGAACGCTCACTGTATTGGAAGCTTTAAGAGCTGCAAAAAGCCGTGCAAAATTTATTTATGCGTCAACCAATAAAGTCTATGGCAGCATGTATGCCGTGCCTGTGATAGAGAAGCAGAGCCGGTATGTGTATGAGACATTGCCGCACGGCGTGAATGAATTGCAGCAGTTGGATTTTTATTCTCCGTACGGCTGCTCAAAGGGCACGGCAGATCAATATGTTCATGACTACAGTCGAATGTACGGCTTAGACACTGTTGTGATGCGTCAGTCCTGTATTTATGGACCGAGACAATTCGGTGTCGAAGACCAGGGATGGGTTGCATGGTTTATCATTGCCACGATCTTTGGAAAAAAATTATCAATCTACGGAGACGGCAAACAAGTGCGGGATCTTCTGTACATCGACGATCTTATCCGTGCGTACGATATGGCCATCCGTGCGGGCAATAAAACCCGGGGAGGCATATATAATATCGGTGGCGGACCGGGTAACACGCTTTCAATCTGGGCCGAATTCGGTCCGCTTTTAGAAAAACTTTTTGGTAAAAAAATACCGATACGTAACCGTAATTGGCGCCCGGGAGACCAGAAGATTTTTGTGGCGGATATTCGGAAGGCCAAAAATGAATTTGGATGGGAGCCAAAGGTTAGTGTTGAAGAAGGTATTATCAAATTGTATCAGTGGGTTATGGAAAATACCTCCATATTTTTATAGCACAGCATATGAACATTCTTATCCTCAACTGGAGAGACCCGCGCCATCCTCGCTCAGGAGGGGCAGAGTACGTAACGCATGAACACGCGAAGGGTTGGGTGCATATGGGAGACCGGGTGACCTGGTTTTCTTCGATGTTCCCCGGTGCGGAGCGCGAAGAAATGCTCGATGGGGTTCATATAGTCCGGCAGGGTAATGTGATAAGCGTGTTTTTGTTCGCTATGGTATATTATTTTTTTCACTCGAAAAAATATGATGTCATCATAGATGAGGTGCACGGGATTCCTTTTTTTACCGTTCTTTATGCACGTACGCCAACCATACTATTTCTCCACGAAATTGCTGGGGTAATATGGGATGCTATGTATCCCTTTCCTATCAGTATGGTAGGTAAAGCACTCGAGTCATGGTATATACGATTGTACCGAAACCATAGGGTATGGACTGATGCGGACTCTACGGTGGATGAATTGGTGCACGCCGGAATTCCCCGGGATCATTGTGTGGCTATCCCGTGTCCCGTAGCAACGCCCCCGTTGTCCAATAGGCCTACAAAGAATGCAGACCTGACGTGCATATCTGTGGGGCGGATTGTCCAGATGAAGAAAGTGGAAGATATCCTGATCGCATTTGCGGATATTCTGAAAGAATACCCTGCCGCGGAATTGTGGATAGTAGGAGCGGGTGATGCGTCATATCTGTCTATGCTACGCGGATTATCTGTCTCGCTTCACATCAGCGATCATGTCGTCTGGTATGGGAGAGTGTCTGAGCGGAAAAAAATGGATCTTCTCGGACAGGCTCATTTTCTGCTCCATACTTCGGTCAAGGAAGGATGGGGACTGGTTGTATTGGAGGCGGCCAGTAGTTGGACGCCCTCCATAGCCTACGGAGCTGGCGGCCTGACCGATACGGTAAAAGACGGTAAGACCGGAGTGATAGTCAGGACATTTCTCCCCTCTGATATTGCTAAAAACGTAATACGGATATACGGAAATCAGCGTGTCTATCGGCGAATGCAAACTGATGCACATGCATGGAGTGGCACGCTTCGTTGGCCAGATGCAATCCGTTTGAGTCATGCATTACTGGAAAAATCTTTGGTGTATAATAATCCTCACGTATGAAGCGAGGACTTGTTTCCATTGTTATTCCTACAAAAAATTCCGGCATATTTTTGGAAAATACGCTTGCGAGTATCAAACGTCAATCCTATACATCCATAGAAACAATTATTGTGGATGGCAATTCCTCAGATAGTACGTTGCACTTGGCAAAAAAATACCGGTGCAAAGTGTTGATATATATGCCAAAAGTGACCTCCGGTATTTTTGATGCGCCGCATAAGAGAAATTATGGAATGGGTCGTGCGGAAGGGGAGTATGTCTACTGGCTTGATGCGGACATGGAGTTACCCAAAGGGCTTATCAGAGAAGCAGTGTCGCTTTGTAAAAAAGGATTCGGCGCAGTTATTCTTCCCGAGGACTCTTTCGGAGAAGGCATGTGGGCGCGCGCCAAACAATTTGAACGCCGCACATATTGGGGGGATATGTCGGTTGAAAGCCCACGGTTTTTTACGAAAAAAGCATGGGACGATATCGGCGGGTTTGATTTGTCCCTCGGAGCGGGTGGAGATGACATAGATCTCACGCAAAAAATGTTAGAAAAGGGATATACGATCGGCAGAACCAAACGTATCGTGCGGCATAATGAAGGAAAGCTCTCCATCATAAAGCTGTACAAAAAACGATTTATGTATGGCAGGGAAATGTATAACTACCTAAAAAAGCGGCCGAAATCCTGGTTTGCGAGTTATAATCCTATTAAATTGTCGTATCTACGTAACTGGAAAGTATTTTTGCGGCACCCCGGTAATACCGTTCTTTTTGTTACCATGCGGTGCGTAGAATACACGGGAGGTATGTTGGGCATGATGTATTCACTATTACATAAAACATAACACGGCGATAGATATGACGCATGTATTTATAGCAATTTGGAAGGATTGGAAACGATATACCGGATTACATACCCGTATGAATCCTTTGCTATTTCTGGCGGTATTATTTAGAAACCCCGGAATGCATTTTTCAGTGATGTACCGTTTTGAGCGATATTTTCTTTACGAATCCAATATCCTTTTTGCATTACTCGGGGCGCTCCTGTACCCCGGATACTTTATTCTGACCTACTATATATATAGTATTGATATCTCACCAAGGGTAAAAATCGGCACAGGCCTCTATGTCCATAATCGCGGGATTTCATTTACCGAAAATGCGGTTGCCGGAGACTATTTGACGCTTGATGGTCCGCTGACACTTGGCAGAAAGGGTGTGGGTGCCGATAACGGAGCACCGTCGCTCGGAGATCATGTCACTGTTTTTGCCGGAGCACGAATAGTCGGTTCAGTGCGTATCGGAAACCAGGCATATATCGGCGCAAATGCAGTTGTGGTGAAGGATGTACCGTCACACTGTATTGTGGCCGGTGTTCCTGCGAAGATCATTCGGAAACTCAACGCAGATGAGGAATCGCGCGTATGAGACCCATTGTGCTTGCGACACACAGCGTGTTTACCTCTCCAACCACCGATACTCATGGGCCGGCTCATTCCGTAGCTGAATATCTTTCGTTTCATAAAATTCCGTATGTATTTGTGAAACATCCGATAGTAGGAATCGGTGCTACCCGGATAGAACGGTACGGCAGTCTGCCGGTGACACCCACACAATTTTGGCCATTTTTCGGCATACATTCCTTTGCTGAATTGGTTACGAATATGCGCGTATGCTTTGCTCTGCGCTCGGAAAAACCGATATATATCGGTGTGGATCCATTGAATGCACTCTCCGGTGTATTGGGAAAGTACTTGAGGTGGGTATCAACTATCGTATATTATACGCCGGACTATACTACGCAACGGTTTAAAAATGCGTTGGTAAATTACGTCTATCACGCTATAGATCGTTTTGTGGCGCTCCGTGCGGATCAGGTGTGGTGTGTATCGCAGGCGATAATGCAAATTAGAAAACAACAGTCTGTCCGGTTGGGAAATATATACCACGTACCAAACAGTCCGAGTCTGCGCGTTACCGGCCATATCCGCGACGATACAAAACATCCGCAGCAACTGGTTATGGTAGGAAATATCGTTCCGACGATGGATTATACATTTATGATAGATGCTGTGGATCATCTCCGACGAACATATCCGAAATTACGGTTGGAGATAGTGGGGGAAGGTGCATATATGAATGCACTGCGCCAGCAAGTGGCGCATCGAAAACTCACGCAAACGATTCATTTTTTAGGGCAATTATCACATACCGATGTAATCAATCTTTTGAAAACAAGCGGCGTAGGCATTGCCTTATACACCGGTATGCATGAAACTAATTATTTCGGCGATTCCATGAAAATACGTGAATACTTAGCATGCGGACTGCCGGTTGTTACCACCGACGTTGTGGAAACGGCACGCGTCGTGGATACCTATCACGCGGGCGAAATAATAAAAATCCGGAAAGATACATTATATCCCGCGCTGAAAAAAATCCTGGATACTAAAAATTATAACCGCTATGTAAAAAATGCTCTCCGAGCCGCGAAGGTATTTGATTTTGATACAATGATAGCAGTGCCATTTCGTAAATTAGTATGATCGTCGCAGTGACCGGTGGGACTGGTTTTGTCGGACAGCACATACTCAGTGCGTTACAAGAACGCGGGGTTTCTGTTCGCATGCTTGTTCATACAGCCCCCTCCACTTATAAAATCCCGATATTCATCGGCGATACGGTAACGGGTCAGGGCCTGGAACCTTTTTTATCCGGAGCCGATGTCCTTATCAACTTAATAGGCAGGTATAAACCCCCGTTCCGGCTGCAATATGATCTGAATGTCCTTTCCGTATACCATCTGCTTCAGGCAGCGGCACAAGCGAAAATAAAAAAAGTCATTCACATGTCTTCGTCGGCAGTGTACGGATCCGCCGACAAAAAATCATTCCGTGAAAATGATTTGCTCCTTCCAAATACCACATACGGATTGTCAAAAAAATCTGGGGAAGATATTGTAGAGTATTTTCACCGCGTGTACGATTTGCCGTATGTCATGCTGCGTCCCACAAATATTTACGGGAACGGCATGAGTCAGGGAGTAATTTTTGGAATGATCGAATCATTGCGATCTTCCGGCACGATTGTCGTGTATGGAGACGGGGAGCAGGTGCGGGATTTTGTGCACGTTACGGATGTGACGCAGCTTATCATGGAGGCATTATCAGGTACCGATACTCAAAATGGCATATATAATGTATCAGGCGAAGAGGCAGTTACGCTCAATGAACTTGCACATACCCTACAGCGCATAGCAGGTCGCGATATCATGATTCGCAATACAGACGTGACCGATGATTCCTTACGGGTATTGCGCTCAGATTCCTCCAAGGCACGGCGGATTTTCCGCTGGCAGCCCCAGGTGACATTAGAAAAGGGTTTACGCGAACTTGTTCTGCACACGCGCCCGTAGGGTGTGCTATTATATCGAGTATGCAAAAATCCAAACATATACTTTCGGGAAAACGGATTATGGTTACCGGAGGAACCGGATCTTTCGGCAGAATGTTCATAAGTGAAATACTGCAATATGATCCGAAAGAAGTCATAGTATTCAGCCGCGACGAAGACAAGCAGGGTGCGATGCGTCTGGAGTTGCAGGACGACCGCATACGGTACATTCTCGGGGATATCCGTGATTTGAGAAGCGTAAGTGAAGCGATGCGGGGGGTAGATTATGTCATTCATGCAGCCGCCCTCAAATGGATTACCGAAGTGGAATATAACGTATGGGAAGGGATAAAGACGAATGTGATCGGAGCTCAGAATATCATAGAGGCAGCACGGGACAACAATGTGATTAAAGTCGTGGCGCTCTCCACAGATAAAGCCGTAGAGCCTATCAATGCATACGGAATGGCAAAAGCGCTACAGGAGCGGCTGATAACCACGGCGAATCTTTACGATACCGGTACCCGGACCGCCTTTATATCAACGCGCTACGGCAATGTGCTTGGATCCCGGGGGTCCGTCGTTCCGTATTTTTTGTCTCTGCTTGCAAAAGGAAAACCCCTTACGGTAACACACCCTGACATGACTAGATTTCTCTTAACACTGCAGGAAAGCGTGAAACTCGTCTTGTTCGCGCTGGAGCATGGTGTAGGAGGGGAAGTGTTCGTGCGTCAAATGCCCGCACATACGATCATGGACCTCGCAGAAGTGTTAGTTGAGGATGTTTCCAATGGAAAGGGGGGTATCGTTATAACCGGTATCCGTCCGGGAGAAAAAATTCATGAACTTCTGGTAAGTGATCATGAATCGGAACGCACGGTGGCAGTCGGAGACTACTACATTATCCTTCCCCAAATCACCATTCCTGCAGTGACGAAAAAATACCGCCAACTTATGCGTATCGGAGCATTGCGCTATGCGTCGGACAATACGAAACGAATGACAAAAAATGAGCTGCGTACTGTCCTCAAGAAGACAAAGTGGATAGAGTAACTATGAAAATACTTTTGCTTGGGGCCGGAGGCATGATCGGGAACGGCGTATATAAGATATTTTCTGAATTAGGACTTCATTTTATAGCGACGGTATCCCAGGACACGCGGGGAATGGAATTACGATCGGGTCAGGTGGAACAATTTACGATACAAAACCATCCGCTTCAGGATGCAACATATCTCATACAAAAATTCCGCCCTACACACGTTGTGAATTGTATCGGAATGATAAAACCGTCCGATGATTTGAAGACGATAAAAAAACTATACAATATAAATTCCGTTTTTCCGCAGGTATTAGCCCGTGTATGCGATACGTCGGGAGCCCGTTTGATCCATATGAGTACGGATTGTGTCTTTAGCGGCAAACGGGGAAACTACACAGAAACAGACATACCGGATGACGACTCCGACTACGGGAAATCAAAATATTTAGGAGAAGTTACCCGGCGGCCTCATGTGACAATCCGAACATCCGTAATCGGCCGTGAGCTTCATTCTCAAAAAAATTTATTGGATTGGTTCTTAGCGGTGCAGGATAAACAGGTTTCAGGCTATTCGTCAGCTCTGTGGAACGGCGTCACGTCTCTTTGTATCGGCAGGGTTATTGCGCGTATTATCATCGATAATTTACACTTTGATGCACCGGTACTCCAGATTACGGGAGATACACTGAGTAAGTATGAACTCCTGCGTCTCTTTCAAAGAGTCTTTGGCAAAGACGTGCACATTGTGAAAAAAGCTGATTATGTGAGCGACAAAACCCTCGTACCGTATACAAAGCAATTCGCTGTATTTGGAGACATCATTCCTCCTATAGCTGATCAGATACGGGAATTAAAAAAGTATTATTAGCGTTCTATGAAGAAACTAAAAGTAATTACCATCGTTGGGACCCGTCCGGAGATTATAAAACTTTCGCGGGTGATTCCATCCCTGGATTCCTTTACTAATCATATTCTTATAAACACGAAACAGAATTATACGAAAAATCTCAACGAGTTATTTTTTAAAGAGCTACGGCTTCGTAAACCCGACTACACGTTGCACCTTGAAGGAATGCCAACGCTCGCATCCCAGATCGGGCGTATATTTGTCGGAATCGAAAAAGTATTTATGCAGGAGAAGCCCGATGCTGTACTTGTATTAGGAGATACCAACAGCTGCCTTTCGACCATTATGGCTAAGCGCATGAAAATTCCGATTTTTCATATGGAGGCAGGAAACAGATGTTTTGACGAAAATGTTCCCGAAGAGATTAACAGAAGAATTATTGATCATATAAGCGATATCAATCTGGCATATACAGAGCAAAGCAGGCTAAATTTGTTGGGAGAGGGGCTTCATGCAGGCAGAATTTATGTAACCGGTTCTCCCATGGCGGAAGTACTCACGCATTATTTGCCGGATATCAACGCGTCCTCCATGCTTTCTAAGCATAAACTCACGCCTCAGAAATATATTGTGGTCAGTCTGCATCGGGAGGAGAACGTAGATGATGAACATGTTCTGCGCCGTATACTGAAAGCAATTGTGGATATCGACGCGCGTTCCTCCCTGCCCGTCATTTTCTCGGTTCATCCGAGGACCAAAGACCGTATTTCGCATTTTCGCATACCGTTATCAAAAAAGATTGTGTATCTTGATGCATTTGGATTTTTTGATTATTGTCAGCTGCAGAAACATGCATATTGTGTGCTTTCCGATAGCGGTACCATACAGGAGGAATCAGCTATATTACGTTTTCCGGCGGTTCAGCTTCGCAATAGCTCGGAGCGCCCGGAGGCGTTTGATCAGGGAACAATTGTTCTATCCGGACATAACCCCGAATCCATTATCAGCGGCATGGATGTCGCAGTGCGGGGTTTTCATGCAGACAGATCGATACCTTCCGCATATACACAGATGAACGTATCTGAAAAGGTAGTAAAGCTTATTATCGGACTAGGCAGTGTTATGCGGCAAAACCTCAGTGATTTTAACCGGAGACTGTTTTAATCCGCTTTATGACGCCCCCGTCTCATCATGCGCTCGAACTGCTTCGGACAAAACACATATTAATCATCGGCAGATTTGATACGCCGACCTATCATGTATCGAAATTTCTGCTACAGCACGCTCATTCCGTCGATATGATAAAAACCAGTATTCAGATCGATAAAGCCCTCCCTTTCATTCAGGTGTCGGTAGGAAACACACGCATATTCCGGGAACGGTATAGAATACGCGAACCTTTTTCGCAATACGTCGCAAACGCTTTTCTTCGTCGGACGCAATTTATTATCAACTATATTTCGATCTGCGGTTTTTTCGTATATTACGCCGTCGGACACAGGACCTACGATGTTGTCATCGGTGTCGGGCCGCTCAACGGGGCCTTGGCGTCGGTATATCGTTTGATCAACAAATCAGTGAAGACGGTATATTATGCTGAGGATAAAATTGAGAGGAATACAAATGACCTTTTTGGTCTCGTGACCTATCTGTCTGACCTGATCGCCCGGTATATGAATCACGCGATTTGGGTAATGAGCGAAATATATATTAAGGAGGCATCTAAAGCACTGATGCGTAAATACTCCTACGTTCCGATTCCTATCGTGCCGTTTTCAGGAAAGATGGATGAACGCAAAAAAAAGCGACGCATCGTTTTTCTCGGTTCCATAGCGAAAGAACACGGGTACGATATGTTGTACAAAGTTTTTAAGCGACTGATAAAAATTATGCCTGATTTACGATTGGTTATTATCGGGTCAGGAGCGTTAGCACGGAGATTTCAAGATCAGTATACCCGCGAGGGTATTGCAGACTTTATTGAATACAAGGGCTATATAGCGGATAATGATGCCATACTGAAGATTGTATCAGGATCTTCGGTTGGTGTTTGTTTGTATAATCCCCGTGTATATAAAAATTTAGCATACGGTCAATCGTCTAAAATTACCAATTACATTTCTTGCGGATTGCCTGTTATACTTACGGGATCCAAAGGAAATATGCCGTCGCTAGCGACATATATTCAGAAATACAATGCAGGAT
This sequence comes from bacterium, assembly GCA_021817785.1. GTDB lineage: Bacteria > Patescibacteriota > Microgenomatia > UBA10105 > UBA927 > UBA927. Next base: position 36,708 of record JAKAFY010000012.1, on the reverse strand, counting down.
ATGTGCTCCGGTATAATCAAACCGATATATACAACGGGCTGAAAGATATACTGACATCAAAAAAAACGTACAGGACTATGATAAAAAATGTGGCAAAAATTCCTCGGTTCTTTGATAAGAGAACGCATTATATGTGCGCCTTTGACAGACTTTTTTCATCTACCACCATATGAAATATCACCCTCCCTCCATGACCGGTATGCAGGAATTTATCTGCTCTTTAAGTGCAAGAATACCGGGAAGTTATTTATATATGGTGCGCAAAGAACTCGGAGTCCGGAAAAAAATTCTGGATGTCGGATGCGGAAACGGGGTGCCGATGTATATCCTGGCTCAGGGACGCCACCTCGATATCACGGGCGTCGATATCTTCCCTCCCTCCGTTCAGGCAGCACGCAACACCGGAGTATATACGACGGTCGTTAGAAAAGATGTCAGACTCTTTCCGTACGAGAAAAAACATTTTGACATAGTCGTGAGTATGTTTGTATTGGAACATCTCAAAAAAAGCGATGGCATAAAATTATTGGCGCGTATGGAAAAAGCCGCCAGCGAGAAAGTCGTGATCGTTATACCGATGGGTGCCTGCGAACAGCATGCATATGAAGGAAACGCACACCAGGAACATTTGTCCGAGTGGTATGCGGATGATTTTCAGAAACGAGGGTACCGGGTCGTAGGCCAGGGACTTACGTTGTATGATCAAAATCCGATCATGCGTAAGCTGCTGGTGTCTATTGGTCCTTTCAATAACATTATTTTTATGTTTCACATATTATTTCAGCCATTTATCGCAACCCGATATCAATATGCCCGTCATCTGATCTGTGTTAAGACACTGTAATTTTATTTACATCCGCGCGTGATTTTAGTAAGATATTCAGTGTTTTCTTATGAATATAAAATCGAAGAAGCATATAAAAATCGCACTTGTGTGTGGCGCCGGGGGATTTATCGGCAGTCACCTCGTCAAGCGTTTAAAGAAAGAAGGATATTGGGTGAGAGGTGCTGACATAAAGCGCCCGTTATATTCCCGTACTGCGGCAGATGATTTTATGGTTGGCGATCTGCGCGATCAGAAATTTTGTCAAAAAGTATTTAGTAAACCGTTCGATGAGGTGTATCAGCTCGCCGCGGACATGGGTGGAGCGGGATACATCTTCACCGGCGAACATGACGCGGATGTCATGCATAACTCGGCCCAGATAAACCTCAATGCGCTTCATTTCGGCAGGTTGGCAAACATCAAAAATATTTTCTTTTCTTCATCTGCATGCATCTATCCGGAGCGGAACCAGATGGATCCCAACCACCCGAATCTTGCGGAAGACTCCGCATACCCGGCGGGTCCTGATAGCGAATACGGATGGGAAAAACTGTTTAGCGAGCGCCTCTATCTTGCCTATAAGCGGAATTACGGCATGAATGTGCATATTGCGCGCTTCCATAATATATTCGGGCCCGAAGGTAGCTGGAATAACGGGAAAGAAAAATCTCCGGCTGCCATGTGCAGAAAGGTCGCACAAGCAAAAGACGGCGGCACAATAGAAATGTGGGGAGACGGTAAACAAACCCGGTCATATCTTTATATTGATGAATGTCTGGACGGCGTGAGAACGCTGATGAAGTCGAAATTTACCGGCCCCGTAAATATCGGCTCCGAAGAAATGGTGAGCATAAATGAACTCGCTGCCATGGTGATGAAGATCGCAGGCAAGAAGATGAAGATACAACATGTCAAAGGCCCGTTGGGAGTCAGAGGGCGCTCGTCCGACAACCGGCTTATACGGAAAACGCTCAAGTGGGAGCCAACCGGAACGTTATACGACGGGCTCACGAAGACGTATGCATGGATTAACGAACAGGTGAAAGCGAAAAGAAAAGACACATGAAAACCAATCTCGTCATCGGTTCGGATGGATTTATCGGAACCCCGTTTTGCCGGTTTCTTGAGGCAAAAGGGGAAAGCGTCATCCATTTTGATATCAAGCGGGGAGAAAAAGAAGACGCCCGCTTTGCCACGCTTCCGCTTACTGACGTTGACAAGGTATATTTCCTGGCGTGGGATGTCGGGGGATCAAAATACCTCTATGAGCCCAAGCTTCAGAAAAATCAGCTGGACTGGAATCTCCTTCTCATGAAAAATGTGTTTGACCAGGTCGGCGCAGCCAAAAAAGATTTTCTTTTTGTGTCCAGTCAATTATCGGAAGAAGTCGATACGGTCTATGGTGTGACTAAGCGTCTGGGAGAAGTATGGACCGGGCTTTTGGGCGGCAGGTGTATCCGCGTATGGAATGCATACGGGTATATGGAGGGGGAAGACATCAAAAGCCACGTGATTTCCGATTTCATCTATCAGGCGCTGAAAACCAAAAAAATTTCGATGATGACCGACGGCGCTGAATGGCGGCAATTTACGCATATTACCGATTTATCCAATGCATTTCATATGGCCGCAAACGCCACGGGGCTGCGCCGGACGGTATATGATGCGAGTAGTTATGAATTTGTCCGGATTATCGATATCGCGGAAATGATTGCTGCGCTAACAGGCGCAACGGTGCTTCCCGGAACGAAAAAAGGACATGATCCGCTGCCGTCTGATAATATGGGCCGCGTACCGGGTTGGCTGCCGACTATAGCGTTGGAAAATGGCATACGTGCTATGGTGGAAGAAGCCCGGGGGAGACTTCTTCATGAAAAAAAGCGATAAAGTATTACTCCATCCCTCGTCTTCCGTTCTTTTTGCCACGTTTTCCGCATGGGAAAACGGAAAACGCTTGCCTACCAACGGCAGCGTGGAACCGTTACGGGACTTTTTGGTTCCAAGGATTCGAAAACTTGTCCTTATAGATCAGCTGGTGCCGGGAGGAAAAGACGTCATGCCCCGGATAGAAGCGTACACAAACGGAAATACCCAGTGTACACCGTACCGTTCTTCGTGGTTTGTGCGCGCTATGAAGCCGTTGCTTGTATGGACGAACCGGCCGGCGACGGTCATAACATTTAAAATCCGCGATTTTTTATCCGTCATCGATGAAGCATGCCGGGAAACGGGGACGTTTGACTACCTTATCGGTGTAGAAAGCATCAATGCGATAGCAGGCATCGTCCTTCGGAAATTCGGTAAGGTAAAAAAAGTCATATATTACGTGTCCGACTATTCGCCGAACCGGTATGCAAATTTGGTGTTTAATGCGGTGTATTTGTGGCTTGACCGGTATGCCGCCACGCACGCGGATTTTATCTGGGACGTATCGCTGGCTATGCAGCCGGCTCGTATTTCCGCAGGTTTGGATGCCAAAAAGTCTGCTCCGGTAATCCATGTAGCAAACGGATTATTTCCAGATCAGATAAAGGTACATCCGGCATCCGGCATCCATCCGCACGCACTTGTCTTTATGGGAACCGTAGGACCGGAAAACGGTCCTGATGTCGCGATAGAGGCTCTGTCATTAGTCCGTAAGAACTATCCAGATGCCATGCTGCATATGATTGGCGGCAGCCCGAAGAGTTTCGCTTGGCTTATCCCGCGAATACAGTCGTTGGGACTTCAAAAAGCGGTCATACATCATGGTTTTGTTCCGCGGGCTGCCGATATGGCAAAAATTATGCGGACGTGCGGGATAGGACTCGCACCGTATCGTGCGATACCGGGCTCCCCGAGATATTACGGTGACGCGGGGAAAATTCGTGCGTACTGCGCTTCAGGACTGCCCGTGGTAAGCTCAACGGTGCCGCCGCTTGGGAAAGAGGTGGCTGACAAGAGAGCTGCTATCGTATGTCCGGATAATCCGGATGATTTTGCTGCTGCAATTTCACACATTTTTTCCGACAGAAACCTGTATAATAAACTTCGTACCAACGCAATAAAATTCGCCCGTACGAATACGTGGGAAAATCAGTTTATTCATGCATTCCGCCGAATGCATGAGCTCAAAAAAAACGAAAATCACTAATAACGCAGAGAGGTACTGTTGTAAGTACACATTGGTTTAACAAGAGCTTATGAAAATAAAGAATACATGGTTACGGCCTGTTTGTGATATTTGTATATTATTTTTGCTCTCTCTCATCCCCCTTCTCTGGTTTCCAAAGGGATACATGATTACGAGTCAGGATGCCGCTTATCCCATCAACATAGTGGAAAATTTCAAATCAAGATTATTTACCTGGAACGGACAGGAGCCATTTGGACGCGATTATTCGTTCGATATGGGTAGTATTACCATACACGGAGTAGAAGCGGGGTTTAGGCTCTTGGGGTTATCCGTCTTTGATGCGCAGAAAGCGACGTTTATTTTTTGGTTTTTTCTGATGGGAGTTTCCATGTATTATTTCGCATACTCGTTCAGAAAGCATTTTTCCTATCGGTATTTTCCATTACTGGCTGCCGTATTGTATAGCGTCAATTTCTTTTTGTTAGCGCTCTGGCGTCAGGGGGCAGGAACAACATTTTCCGCTTATACAGCGCTTCCTTTTATTGCATCATTTTATATTCGGTGTATCACTGGGGAAATGTCGGTGACATGGGCAGGACTATGTATGGCAGTTACGCTGTTTCTGTTCAGTGCCGGGGGAGGGCTCAGCTTACCGCTTTTCGGCGGATTGCTGGTCATTCTTTCTGTGGCCACGCTCTATTTTCCGATAGTTCAGAGCAGCGAAGGCACTGTCCGTTCGGTGATTAAACGTATCATGGGTGTAGCGGCATGGAGTTTTGTGCTTTCACTTATTTTAAATGCCTATTGGATCCTGCCGTTCATGTCTTTTGCATTCATCAATTATCATTCCAGCGTTGCGACTCAGGTCGTATTAAGCGGGGCGAAGGCATGGCTGGATTCCGTAAGCGGATATACCAGCATGATTAACCTATTTCGACTTCAGGGATTTCCGGATTGGTATAACAACGTGCATCACAGCTATGCCGCTTTCTTTCTACAGAATCCGGTTCTTATTCTTATCAGTTTCCTGTTTCCTGTCACGGCATATGTTTCGCTCTTTCTGGTCGGAAAAAGTAAAGAGAAAAAATACATTATATTTTTTGTACTTGTCTCCCTTATGGCAATATTTTTTTCCGCAGGTACCCATAAACCCCTCGGATTTCTTATGGGATTTTTAGTGGACTATGTGCCGGGATTTTCTATTTTCCGCTCCGCGCAATATAAATTCATTCCTGCATTGTATTTTTCGTACGCACTGCTTATTTCGTATACGATAAATTTTCTCGCGGCACGCCTGAAACCCTATAAACAAGCACTGATTGCATTCGGTGTCGTTATCCTGGTATTGTCTTACCATTTTCCATATTTCACTCCGAATTTTTTTATTTGGGCCAAGCCACTCACGCTTTCGTTAAAGATACCGGAATACGTTACGCAGTTTAAATCCTGGAGTGATGCACATCTTTCATCCGATGAGCGGCTTTTTATTGTCCCGCGTCTCAATTCCATTTGGAAAACAGAAGTATATACCTGGAACTTTTTTGCACCATATAGCCTGATAAACCTTGTAACGGATAAACCCGTCCTGGAAAATGTCGCCGCCATGAATCCGATTGAGATGAGCTATGTAGACCGACTGTATCAGGAACTGCTCGCGGGGAATACTTTCTCCGCTGCACAACTCGCGTCGCTTTTACAAACACAGTATGTACTGTATCGGGGAGATGCCAATTACACGCTGGACTGGTTACCTTCCGAAAACCCCAAAAACTTTTTAACCGCAATAGAACGCCTTCCGGGGACGAAACGCGTATGGAGCAGCGGGCTTTGGAGCGTCTACCATTTGCCCCCCGATAAAAAATTCTCCGGCAGAATATTTGGTCTGGATGCACTCACAAAATATATCGGAAACGATACAGACATGGTAGGAGCGTTGATGGGGGACTCAAATAACATGGTACGGGAAGCCGATTTGGCCACACCGTATCTTTCGGATGCGTCCCCCCGTATACCGGTTCCAGGCATGATATCGGCCGCGCCGTGTGCGTCGTGCGTTTTGGAAGGGAAAATCACCGATCCAGTGATGCCGGCAGTACGATTATTACCCGGGTCATTTTTCTATTTTATAAAGTCCTGGAGGGAGCGGAATTTGGAAAATCCGGCTTTAAGTCCCAGGGAGCTTGCCGGCAACAGATTAGGACTATCACTGACTCGTTCACTGGAACTTAAAAAACTGATCGATCAGGATGAAAATCTGGACGCCATACATGAGACTGCCGATACGCTCACCCGTTACTGGAATGAGATCGACCCGTCCCTGGACCTGTCTGGTCGTACGTTCATAGACTTTAGGTATCTGGAAACGATTAGGAATTATGTGACGTACGAAGAAGCACTGTTTTCCGGTATTTATAATAACAACGGATCAGTACGTGACGAGCACCAACCATATGTGCATAAAGAGCTGTCCAGAATTTTGGAGACACTACACCCTATCTCACAGCGCATTCATGAGTTTCTTTCGGGCACCGAATGGACCGACGAAAAAGTATACCAAGTGCCGCAGGGGATGGCACGGGCTCAACTATATCTGGATGCAGGAACATTGGGTCATCCTATGCGTGTCCCGTCAAGTCTTGAAATTGACGGCCGACCATATGCGATAAAGCCTGTGGTATCGGGAAATAAAATCATGCTAGGAACATTTGATGTCTCGGACGCCTCCGCGTTAACCGTATTATTTTCTGCTCCGACAAACCGCATCGGGCAGATCCGTACGGATATCGAAAATTACCCCGTGTTGGGACAGCAGTGCGCTGCGGCAGATATCCAGAATTTTGACTGGCAACAAAAATACGAGATTACGTTAAAGACAGAGGAAATTACCAAAGGAATACGTATGTTTTTGAAGAAGCAGAACGTCGTCACGCGGCAAGACCCTTCGTCTCTGTCGGGATATACCGCGCCAAGTGACGCGTTTGACCTGGAATCTCAGAAGAACGAGCGAGTGAAAAGGTATTATTTTGATGGTTCCGACGGAGATACGGGCGCAACATTATATATCTGTTCGGTAGGATCGGAGGACGTTGTTGGGCTTATGAAGCAGGTCAGTGTAGAAGAACGTATACAGCCCAGCGTATATTTTATACCGGAGGCCCAATCGAAAATTTCTTCCCCTCTTACCGAGCTTACATATACGAGAATAAACAGTACGAAATATTTGATTCATACCACAGGTCGGTGGCCGAACATAGTGGTGTTTAACGAGCGGTTCAATCCGGGATGGCGGCTGTATTCCGCCGGTCTGATGAAGTACCAGCCTATGCCCTGGACAAAAGCGTTTTGGGTGGACGATCAAACGTACGATTCACATCACTTCCGCATATACGGGTTTGCAAACGCCTGGTATGTCGATTCTACCGCTACCGGCGATATGGTATTAGAATATTATCCTCAGATATTATATTACCGGGGTATCGTGGTAAGTGTAGGAGGGATTATCCTGCTTGCGATTGTATTGGCGTTACAAATCAACAAACACAAACATCATGAATAAATCTTTGAAGCAGGTAGATACGTATGGATTGTTTTTGCACGATACCGTGTTTGTTCCCGCATGGAAGTACGTGCGGACAAAATTTTGGAGGCTGGAATTGCTCGCCGTTTTTGCGGTTGGTGCCGCAGTTTTGACCAGGCTGCCATACATAAATCTGGTATTTGGGACGGATATAGCCGTGTTTTGCGTACTTATCGCCGGTATAGGTTTACTGCAGCTGAAATTTACTCACGTCCTATCCCTGATTATGGCATTATTTACCTGCGCATTCGTCGTTACTCTCTTCGGCAATGATGCACTGGCAGAGCGAATGGGAAATTTCGTGTACTTTCTTTTGTGGGTCGCTGTGATTTTATCAATCCGGTCGTTGCGGCACGGCAAACAACCATGAATATATTTCTGCAGGCGATAGGACGAAAAGGCATGTTGGAGACGGCTCTCCACGGCATGTCCCTGGCGTTCGGTTTTGTACGGTCATATCTGTTGGCCACATGGTATCGGCTCCGGGGATATGACATAGAATTGGGGGTTATATTCGCGGGGCGTACCGAACTTTTTGAAAGCAAAAAACATGCGATTTCCATGCGGGCGGGTTCTCGTATTGGCTATGGCACGAGAATTACTGCCGGATTTGATGGCAGAATGGAAATAGGCAAAAATGTATTGATAGACAACGGGGCGTTTATCACCGCTCAACAGCATATTACGATAGGGGACAATACTCAGCTCTCCGCATATAGTTTCATCACCGATTTTAACCACAGAATTCAGGATAAAGACGTCGCCATACGTTCCCAGGGTTATACTCGCAAACCGGTGCACATTGGTTCAGACGTGTGGATAGGCGCTCATGCAATCATACTTCCCGGCGTCACCGTTGGAGACGGTGCGGTAATCGGGGCAGGATCCGTAGTGACGAAAGACGTTCCTCCGTACGCAGTAGCCGTAGGAAATCCCGCTAAAGTCATCAAACGAAGGACATGAAATTTATACGGAATCATATCGTCCCTGCTGGTATCATCAGCATTATATTTTTTCTTTACCGGAATTGGTTTTCCAAAGGAGTGCTGAGTGCCACGGATTTTCCATTTTTGTATCCGATGGCCCTGGGAGATTTTCTTTGGCGCCCATATGCATGGAGCCATATACTCGGAAACGGATTGGGAGGAGTGACATACGCAGTGTTAAACCTCAACATGTATCTTGCCGCCGGAGTGAGAAGTATTGTTTTTTTGTTGCATATACCATGGAATATTGCATACCGCTTATTGTTCTACTGGCCATTTTTGATATTGGGAATCGTATCGTCCTATATATTTTGCAGGTCGTTCCTAAAGGATCGGGTGCTGGCATCTATCGGGGTGATTATCTATATGTCAAACACCTATGTGCTGATGCTGTCCGGAGGCGGGCAGGTTGGACTGATGATGGCATATGCGCTTACGCCACTCGTGATCATTACATTTATACAGAGAAAGCCAGTTTGGTTTACGGGTGCCATGGCGTTTCTGTTGCTATTTGACCTGCGGTTTAGTTTGCTGACTGCTGTATATTTAGCTTCGTATGTAGTGATGGTTACGCCAAATAAGGAGTGGATGCGGTATATACGGTTCAGCGTTATTCCGGCAGTCATCGTTGCAGGACTTCATAGTTTTTGGCTGGTGCCATTCTTTTTTTCCCATTCCTCAGCTTTGCCAGCTGGATACGATAATCCCGGTTGGTTATCGTTTCTCAGTTGGGCGGAGTTTTCCAAAACACTTTCGTTCCTGCACCCAAATTGGCCGGAGAATATATTCGGCAAAACCTATTTTATGGAACCTAAGTTTTTAGTTCTTCCCCTCGTTGCATTCGGATCATTATTGCTGTTGCCGAACAGAAAAACCGATTCCATTATGCGAAAATCTTTCCTTTATTTTGCGGCACTCGGTATACTCGGGGCATTTCTCGCAAAAGGAGTAAATCCGCCCTTTTCCGGACTATATTCCTGGATGTTTGTCCACGTGCCTTTTTTCAGCGGATTCCGCGATCCGACAAAATTTTATTTATATATCTCCCTTTCCTATGCCATCCTGATACCGTATTCTTTGGGCGCGCTCATTAACCGATTAAAGGTAAAAAAATACTACGGTATTGCCGTGGGTGTTATATTTTGGCTTGTGTTGATTTGGCCATCGGTTACCGGTGGCCTTTCCGGAACGTTTCACCGAACCGTCGTTCCTTCGGAATATGATGAGTTAGCGGGGACTATATACGCGAGCCAGAAATTCAGCAGGACCCTGGCGGTGCCGTGGCGGAACCGTTTTGTGTATCAGTCCGAACAGCATCCCATCGTCGACGCGCGCGATGTATTTCATACGACCGACATTTTGGAAATTACGCACGCATTGGAGGACCCAAAAGCTGTAGAAACATTGAAGAATCTCGCAGTGCAGTACGTGATCGTCCCGACTGACGTTACCGGGGAAATTTTTGTTCCGAACAGAACTTACGATGCGTCGCTTCGTGCTTCGGTCACCCATGTATTAGATACCGTGCCGTATCTGGAAAAAATGAAGCAATACAAAGATATCGACGTATACACGTTTACCGATCGAAGTGGATTATTTTATACCACACTCCAAAATGGCACGAGGGAAATACTTGTGCACCATATAATAAACCCTACAGCGTATACCATAGATATCACTGCCACATACAGACCCGTGTCAATAGCATTTTCGCAAAGTTATGATCCGAATTGGAAACTTTGGGATGGAACGAAAAATATCTCACCGGTGCGGACCAAAGATAATCTCATGGAGTTTCCCCTGGATACGAATACGACCGCACAGGTAACTGTCTATTTCTCGGGTGAGAAAACATTGGACGTCGGAGTTTATATTTCTTTAGCTACGCTGCTATTCCTTCTTGTTATCGGTCTGCTATTGCTAAGAAGAAGGATGAACGGCCCGCAGCGATTACTCCTCTTTATCGTAATTGCTGCCGTTTTAGGCCGTGTATTTTGGCGATCTCCTATACGTACAAAAGATATCAGTGCAGATAAACATATCTGGTGGTCACAAGAATGGATGAGGCTTCAGGATCCGGTCATACCGGGGATAAAGGAAGTTTCGCGGTATGGTGGAGCTGAAGCGCAATTCCGCCTGCACGGAAGCAGTACACTTGCCATCGTCGCATCCAGTCCGAATAACGAAGCAGGTATTCAGGGGATAGATGTATTTGTCGGAGGTACATCCTATACGATGGTTACCCCCATGCACGATACGACACTTGCGGTTCCGGCTCACGTCCTGGATCCTCAGAAAACGTACGACATACGTATCCGTCACTGGTGTGCCGGATCGCTATCACCGTGTGACGCTGCAATTTCGGCTATCACCACAGATCGTACAGCTATCATTTCTCCGGCTTCCCATGTTCCATCCAAAACGCTCGCGATATTGGGCGATTCGATCGAGGTATCTTTTGGTCATATGAACGCGGTGTATGCATTTGCAGACCGTTTGGGATATCAGCTTCATAATGCATCTATTTTTGGATCGTCAGTTTCCGACGTACCGGATTGGGATTCTGCGTTAATGCGGTATCAGCAGGATATTGTACGCTACAAGCCCGATCTACTCGTTATAGCGTTGGGGACCAATGACGTAGGACACGGGGTGCCCGTTGATGAGTTTCAAAAAAATTATGAAACGCTGCTTCTTGGTATACGCGCAGGGAGTCCACGCACGAAAATTATCGCAGTCGGTCTTCTGTATAGAAATGACTGGATACCGGTGTATAAAATACAAACCTTTAATGCTGCGATACGGACGCTCGCCGCGAAGTATCAGATACCATATGTTGATTCATTTGACTGGTTTACCGCTGAGGATCTCATGGACGGCCTGCACCCAAAGCTGAACGTACAGGGAAAATTTTCAGACGATTTATTTCAGGCAGTATCGCCGCTATTGTGACAGATGTTCTGTCCGACACGAAGAGAGCTCCATTTGTGAGGAATGTAGTCCATACGCGGGTTTGAACTCCCCGTCTATAAACTGCACAAGCCGTGGTAAATATTCCGTAGTGGTAAATGTTTTGTCTCCGAATGTCCGCCACTGAATGAGATGACATGGAATATGTAAAGAAAGATCTTTTATCATTTCACTCTGCTGACTGAGAGAAATATTGGAAAGCATGGGGGAAAATTTGGTCGGATTCAATCTGTCCGCGATAAAAAGAGCGACCGATGGCAGGGGATATCCGTATGCATACGTTGCGCTCCCCGTTGCTAAAAACGCCGCGTTTTGAAGATCCGCGCTCACCGCCTGTACATCCTGTTGCATTACTGCCATGGTCACATTGGATTCTATATACGCATAGTATTGATTCAATTGTTCGAGGATACTCAGTACCTCTGAAGCTGCCTTTAATTGTTTTTGCGTTTGAAACCATGCTCCATCGTCGGAACTTGAATCCTGCCATAATGTATCACGATATTGTTTTTCAGTTTGAACATAGGCGCGTATATTGGTTAGTGCAAAATTTGTCGTATCCGATAGATCCGCGCTTGTATGAGTGATGCGTTCTAATTGGTTTTGAAGCGTCATATCGTGACGGGCGATGCGCGATTCCGTCAGGTTTACCGATCGTATCATGTCTCCTAGTGAACGAAACGAAGCATCATAATCTGTTTGCATTGAATGTTTTAGGGAAGCATCTATTTGTAACACCTGCATCAGATCTTTTACACGTGATTCGTTTGGAACTATCTCCATATATTTCCCATACGCGTTGTCTATCGTTGTCGGATACATGCGTATATTTACTCTCGGCTGGTCGAGCAGTATACCCTGAGGCCTATGTCTCAGGGATAAAAGATCCGCCAGTTCATTGCCGTATGTGTTGAGCGAGCTGATGGATACTGCATACCAGCTAAAAAATGTGACAGCGCAGACAATCAGGATATACCCAAATGGAACCAATGTGTTGCGTATTTTCGGCAGGATATACATATATAGTGCTACGACAAGAAATAAAAACACATACAATCCGGCGCGGCGATCTGCGGACTGAGAATACAGAAGGCCGCGCAGATTTGGCAATCCGAACATCGTAATAATTATCACCGGCCAGAGCGACGTAGCATGTTTATGCTTCCAGACATATATGAGTGAAAACGCCATCGTTATAACGAGTACGGCAATCAGGGCGTAAGACTGTATGGTGGGCATATAGAGGTATCCGCCCGGCGTAAACCACCTATCTGCCGGCAAAATGAATAATGACGGAAGTGGTTCCGACCACAACGTCGCAATAGGGCCAGTGGAAAAGTCAGTGAATACAAATCGAACAAAAGAAGGGAACGCTCCCTGTATAACTAAATACCCTGTATACGGCAGTATTCCGATCAGCAGTCCGGCTATATATGCTTTACTATGAATGAAAATTTGTCGTACGGGAGTTTTATTGATACACCATAATACACATAAGCTTGCCGCGGATCCTATGAATGCATATATACCGAATTCCTGGGACATCCAGAATGAAAGTGCTGACAACAGGCCGGCTATGAGTAGCAACCTGCCGTTCACACGGAATTTTTTGGGTAACCCTGCCTCTCCGATGCCGGACAATGATCGGACAAACGCATACATGGCCATGATAAATACGCTGTTGCGTTCTCCGATGCTGTGACTGGAGATGGCGAGCATCGTCACGATGATAGACAGATAGGTATTACGCGTAAGATACCGAAGTAATGCAAATAGCGCGATAAATCCCAAAAGAGGTAATGCGGCAAAATATACGCGCTCCACGAATATGGACTGACCGAAAAGCATCATAGAGCCGGCAATGAGGTATGAGCGTAATGGTGTATACAGCATCCAGAAATCGCGATATGGAACCTGCCCGTGAAGTACACGATATGCCCATTCAAGCTGCTCCCCTTCATCTATAGGACTTATATTCCCCGGCTGATTGACGTAGGGGGAGCCATGCACTCCTTCACTCGCAGTGAGCAATCCGGTCCCGGCAATACCCAGAATGACAATGAGGATATACGGCAACAGGAAGCGGATAATGGATTTCAAACGTATATGCATACGGCCGTATCGACTATAACAAATTTGCGATTGTTTACAAGTGATGATACAGTTCGTGTGGCAAAATGCCGACAACTAATATGAAAGCACCTGCGTATGACGTTGCCATAATTGGTGGGGGGTTATATGGAGTCTGTATTGCGTTGTTTCTGAAACGATACTTTAAACGTATTGTTGTTTTGGAGAAAACGTCAACATTGTTTACAGAAGCATCGTTTATAAATCAAGCACGGGTGCATAATGGATATCATTATCCGCGAAGCATCGTCACAGCATCGCGTTCGCACGTAAATTATCAAAAATTTATCCGGGATTTTCCGGGTTGTATTCATGGAACGTTTACAAAACTGTATGCGATATCGTCTCATAACTCCCAGACCACAGCTAGCCAATTTATATCTTTCTGCCGGAGGGTAGATATTCCGCTACATCCTGCAAGCCCTGCGTACCGGGCATTATTTAATCCGCGCATGATCGAACAGGTATTTGAGGTGGAAGAATCCGTATTTGATGCCAAAAAACTTGTTGCGATTCTTGCCGGACGGCTAAAACACAACGCCATCACGGTGCGGTTCCGTCAGGAAGTCATCGGGATTAACCAGGATGGAAAGCTTTTGGAAATATCTATGGGCACTGGAAACCGTGTCCGAGCAACGCATGTGTTTAATTGTTCGTACGCCGGTATAAACAAAATCCTTCGTCAGTCAGGCATGCCTGAACTGCCGTTCAAGTACGAATATACCGAAGTCGCTCTGATAGACGTGCCGCACGCGCTCCGACACATAGGAGTAACAGTGATGGACGGACCGTTTTTTTCCATTTTGCCGTTTCCTGCAAGAAAATGTTACAGTTTTACGCACGTACGATATACACCCCACGATACGTTTTTTGATACCTCATCACTCACATCGCATAGTGCGCCAACATCAAATTTTCTATACATGAAAAACGATGCACAACGATATATGCCAAGTCTCGGAGCGATTTCTCACAAAACATCCCTGTATGCAGCAAAAACACTTTTGATGGAAAACGAAATCGATGATGGACGGCCGATATTATTCAGAAAAGACTATGCTCTCAAAAATCATCACGTCGTCATGGGCGGAAAGATCGACAATATTTACGATATATATGCGGTTCTTAGCAGATTATTTTTCTGAAGGATCGTACATGCCCAGGACAGCTAATACTAAAATCCAAATAAGATGTATTTTCCCCCATGCATCTATTTTCGTCGGTACTTTGCCGGGCGGATATCTGCGTGTTACCGGTATTTCAATGGTTTTCAGACCGATTTTTGGAGCGCGGATAGACAGGTATGCCAATAGTTCATACGTAACAAATATGCCTCTGAACGGCTGTATGCGCGTGTCCGTTAGCAATCGTCTGGAATATCCTCGAAATCCATTGGTTGTATCGGTGAAATGAAACCCTGAAACTGCAGAAATAAACGGGGCGTGTATGGCACGGATGGCAAACCAGCGTTCAAACGGTGTGTTGATGGCCTTTCCGCCATGGATAAACCGTGAACCCTGCACAAAATCATATCCATCATCTAGGGCTTTGATAAATTTTTGTATATCACGCGGATCATCCTTTCCATTGCCGTCTATGGTGATGATGCCGGTGTATCCGCGGACAAGTGCGTATGCGTATCCTAAACGCAACTGGCTGCTAAGTCGGCCATTGCCCAGCTTGACAAGAAGCGCTGAAACGCCAGAAACGCGGAGTTTGGAGGCGGCCGTTGACCCGTCGGTGCTGCCTCCGTCTACGATAATAATATCAATATACGGAACCCTCTCATGTATCATCCGCACCTGTTTGGTAAACACCTTTCCCTCGTTTACGACGGGAATGACGATGCAGTAGGTTGACTGCTTGGACTGGAACTCTTCAATTGTGTAGGAAGGCAAGTCCCAGGTTTTAGGTATATTCATAGAGAGCTGTATACAGTCTGTACATATTGTATCGCGGAACGGATAGCGGATATATTTGACATTGCGTCGGCACGGATCATTTCTATGTTGAGCCAATCTGAATATCCGATATCACAAAGCGCTTTGGCAACCTCTTTGTGGGGAATTTGTCCGTGTCTGATCGGGCCAAAATCTGTTTCGCTTATATGTACATGTTTTATATAGGGTGCTGCGAGCCGAATAACATCATGGATATGTTCTTTTGTAAGCGCGAGCGATGATGTGTCTAGGTTCAACCGTATATACGGATGATGTACCGAGCGTAAAAAATCCAAAGTTTCTTTCGTAGTCGTGAGAAAGTCGGTATGATACACCGTCGGGGTAGGTTCAAGGCATATATATACGCCGTCCTCCTTTGCGACGTTTCCAAGCCTCGTAAAGAAATCGCCTGCTATGGAAACAGCTTCATCGTAGGGTACTATGCCTCGTTGTTTGTTTTTTGGAGACCCGAATACAATGATTCGTGCGCCCAACGAACATGCGAGGTGTATCATGCGGGTACAATACGAATACAAATCCCGTCGCATTTGGGAATCGCCGAACAGATTGAATTCTGGTTTGGCAAACAATATCCCCTGTAGTGAAACGACTGCTATATGATATTTGTACCAATATCGTGCGAGTGATGACACGGAGAGCTGTCCGAATCGGGACGGATCGGCCCAAATTTCCGCAGGGGCGATTTCAATGCCCCGAAGATTCATACGTGCGAGTATATCTGCCGCTTTGTCTTGTTCTTCTTTGCGCCAGGCAAGATTGGATATGGAGAGTTTCATGCGGTATTTTTTTCCCTCAGGATAAAGGTTTTTATCATCGGAAGCAGTTGGCGTGCAGAGTATATATAATTTCCTTTTCGATGAAAGAACGTGGCATATATCGTATGCATATCATACTGTATGGGCGGGGAATTCACGCGTTTGGAGAGGGGTGCGGATAAACAGTAGCGCACAAGGTCGGAAACGCGGATGGGCTCCGTCGCAAAATTCACCAGAGAAAGTTTCCGATCACGCATCAGTGCAATGTCATGCCAAAGACGTGCTGTGGGATAGTACTGAAATGTGCTTTCCGGCGAGGGAAAGAGATCTGTATTGTTGTGTATGAGGTCGTATATAAAATTTTTTTTCAAACCGGTTCCGAATAATCCCGGTAATCTGACGATCAGATGCTTGGGAAATATTTGCTGTATTTGTGATTCAAGATATAACCGGTGTTTCCCGTAGGGAAGTAATCGGTCTGCCAAAATGGTCGTTTGTTCCGTGACGTTTACCGGATCAGGATACACGTCGACAGTTGAGATAAGGATGCATAGTTCGGCGCGGACATGTCCGACATGCTTAAGAAGTGACCGAATCGCGGCGATGTCCTCGGAAGGAAACATATTCGCACGCCACTTCGCACCGGGAGCCGCCGCGCAGACGATCAGGTCATATGTTTTATCGCGAATACTGTCTATATTTTTTGAATTATATACATCGGAAAATCCGTATTGAGTGCTGAGTTGAGATCCGACAAATCCGGTGTAGCCAATCAAGGCAGTTTTCATACGTTATGTTAGCGCTGTACGTTTACCCGTTGCTTTATATCCGCTACTGTTCCCTGTGAAAGCTCTTCAGCGATGATATACGTTGGTTGTTCTTTCGTTTCATGGATAATCCGGTCGATATATTCGGAAAGAATCGTCAGGATAATAAAAAGCAGGAAAAACATACTCGCATTTAATACGGAAGTTGTGAGCCACCCTTCGGCTAATTTTTTCTTTACGAGAACGACAATGAGCGTATACAGAAGATATAAAAGACTCAAAAAACTTGCGGTTACTCCCACAAAGGCAGCAAAACGCAGGGGCAATGTCGAATTGGAAATGATCATATCAAAAAATCGATACGCTGCCGCTATATTGTTTTTGACGCGACGGTCCGATGATCTATTTTTACGTGGCGTATAAGTAAGGGTACACTGGGGGAATCCAATAACTGAATTCAGGTAGTGGAGATATCTGTGTTTATTCCGAAACAACGTGAGGGAATTGACGGCGCGTCTGCTAAATATTATAAAATCTGATGTGTCCGTGGGCGCTTCGTAATGTAATATGTTTCGATAGAGAGATCGATATACCCTTTCGAGTAGAGGCATTCTGTGCGAAGTGTCCCGTTCGGATTTTTTAGTCTTTACGATATCGTACCCCCGTTGAGCAGTATGTATAAGTGTAGGAATAAAGGCGGGTGGGTCTGATGCAATGTCCATAAGTATAACGAAGTCCCCGATGCAGTTGTCCAGGACAGCCATATATCCGATCTCAGCGTCGTACTGTTTCGATAAAATAAGGGCGCGTACATGATGATTGTGTTGCAATAGTTCACTGACGGTTTGATAGGTGTGATCTGTCGAGCCGTTATCTATGACGAGAATTTCAAAAAAACGATATGTTTTACGTAATGTGTCCGTGATTTCTTTGACGGCGTGTGAAAGAAGAGTTCCTTGGTTATGGACGACTAAGGAAACGGTAATAAGAATGTCTTTTTTTTGCGTCCGCATACTGAGCTATAAATATTCGCTGCCGTACTATATCAAAACTGTCCGCACTTGTAAAAAATATACAATAACCGAATATGCTACTATGCGAAGTGCATACGGAACAAAAAAGCTATGGGTAGTATAGCATCATCGTTTTATTTTCTATGAAACGCATACCACATAACGGAAAATTCCCGTTATTTCCATTGCTTGCCGTCCTATACCTATGTATTTTTTCCTTCGTTTCGTTCCGCTTGTATGTGCGCATCGGCGCATTCGGATGCGGGGATGAATGTATCAACTATGCTGCCGGATACTTCATCAATTCCGGAAAAACATTATATAACCAGATATTTTTTAATCACCAGCCGACGCTGGCATATATAAGTGCCGCCATCCAGCAGATAACGCACCCTGCCGATATATATCATCTCGTGCTGTATCACCGGCTTTTTGTGACTGCCTACGCGTTGGGTATGGGAATATTTTTGTTGTGGCGTTTTGGATTGTCTGCGGCGTTATTTCTGCTGTTGTATGAAGGAACGAAATTTTACATGTACGGATATCAGTTCATCGGCGAGGCGTTCATCGTGTATCCCGTCGTGTATCTTGCCGGGGTGCTGTGGGATTCGTTCGGGTTGAAAAAAATATCACCGGCTGACCTCTATATAGCCGCAATAAGCTGCAGTTTCGTCATATGGATGCGGGAACCGTACGCGCCCGTGGCAATTGTATTGCTGGTGTCCCTTCTTTGGCGGGAACGGAAACTTCATATGGCGCGTTGGGCTGGGGCAACCGCGCTCGCGACTGTTCTCCTGCCGTTCGCATTTCTTCCCGTGGGCGAATACCTCTATCAGGTAGTGGTGATCAATATGCCTGCGGCGGGCGCCGTAATCGGGGGAGGAACACTGTTTTCTTCGCTCGCGCGCTCCCTCTTGTACCCGCTCACCCTATTTATTTCGGGGGTATGGAGTTATCTGCGCTTTATAGAAATCGGTTTGGGCGTGTTATTTTGGTCCGCGTTTATTTGCTGGTGGCGGGAGCGGAAATCCCTGATTCAGGCGGGCATCCTATTTGTGGTCCTGATGCTTTCCGGAATACGTACAGTGCCGCCGGGACATATGTATTTTGACGCGTTTCACCTGCTTTTGTGGTATGCGCTGTTTATCATGGTCACCGTACTTTTTTTGACGTCGATACGAAATACGCAGATTAGGAATGCGTTGATTCTTCTGTTTGCCGTCTTTACCGCGGGAGCGGTTTTTTCACCGCGGGCGTTTGTCTGGGAACGGATAGACCGACAGAGCGAGTTTGCCAGTCAATATGCCAAATATACACAGTACGCCGAGGCTATCCGTCTAATTTCCCGGCCGACCGACACGCTCTTTCTGGATATGTGGGACGACATTATTTATTGGGAATCGCATCGGCAGTCCTCCTACCCGATGAGTCTTTATATACCGGTTGAAGCGGGGATACCGCGATACCAGGCATTACGGGCTACCATGTTTTCTCAAACACCCCCGGATGTGTACTACAGTTGTCCGGCATTGCAGACGTCATATAACCGTCTTCCGGAAGACGTGCGCGCTACGTATGTCCAGTTTCTCAGTTTAGGAAAACCCGGTTGTTTATATGTCCGTCGGACGCGTATGCAGAACATTTCTGCGGACACGTGGCAGCAGCTTGGCCGTTTGGGGATTGTCCGGCCATAAAAGACCGCTATAATACAATATATATGGATAACGTCTGTGCAGTCGTCACCGGAGGAGCCGGATTTATCGGCAGTCACCTGGTCGATGCGTTGCTTTTGAAAGGATATAAGGTATTTGCGATCGATAACCTGATCACGGGCAATGAAGATAATCTCACCGAAGCGAAAAAGAATCCGAAGTTTGCCTATATCCGTCATGATGTAACGCAGGAACTACCCGTCGTCGGGCCGATCCATTTTTTGTACCATTTGGCGTCGCCGGCATCGGTTCCCGATTATCAGAAATATCCGGAAGAAACCGCTTTGGTCAACTCGGTCGGAACAAGGGGAATGCTAAAGGTCGCCAAAGCACACGGCGCTAAATTTCTTTTTACGTCCACGAGCGAAGTATACGGTGACCCCAAGGAACATCCGCAGAAAGAAACCTATTGGGGAAATGTGAATCCCAACGGCGTGCGTAGTTGCTATGACGAGTCCAAGCGGTTCGGGGAAATGATAACGATGTTATACGTAAAACATCATGGAGTGGACGGCCGCATAGCCCGCATTTTTAACACCTATGGCTCCCGAATGCGCCCCACAGACGGCAGAGTCGTATCGAATTTCATCAATCAGGCTCTGGCCGGCAAACCGCTGACGGTATACGGAGACGGGAAACAGACGCGTTCGTTTTGTTTCGTACGCGATATGGTCGCAGGACTTATCCGCCTTATGGAAACGGATAACACAACGGGCGAAGTGGTAAACATCGGTAACCCCGAGGAATATACGATGATCGACTTTGCCGAAAAAATAAAACATATGACCGGATCGTCGTCGGAGATTGTCCATGTACGTCTGCCGGTCGATGACCCCACGCAGCGAAAACCGGACATTACGAAAGCGAAAAAACTGCTCGGATGGGAACCTGCCGTTTCCGTAGATGACGGACTGAAACAGACGATAGAATATTATAAACAGGTAGCGGGTAGAGAGTAGCGAGCACCGAGTAGCGAGTGACGAGTACCGAGTAGAGAGTAGCGAGCAGCGAGTAGCGAGTGACGGGTATCAAGTATCAAGTGTCAGGTAACAGGTGTCAGGTAACAGGTGATAGGTAACAGGTAACGGCTTTATTCATGAAATTCCAGGATATTATTTTTTTCATTCTGTATATCGTGTTGCTGTGGATGCGAAAGCCAAAGATGCTTGTGTGGACGGGCCTCGTCTGTCTCGTATTGGCAATCCCATTATTTGCGCTCCACATATTTTTTACCGCGGAGCGGCTGACATGGTATGCTGCGGCCTTCTTCCTTTCGTATATCCTTATTTCTCTCCGTAACCCTCATACGGTACAATAGAAGAGACGCTCACAGTAATACACGTTCACGGTTCATAGCAAGAAAGAATTTACAGAAAACGGATACTCTTATGAAAATACTCGTGACCGGCGGCGCCGGGTATATAGGCAGTCACATGACACGCATGCTTATTGCACGCGGGTACGAAGCAGTGGTGCTCGACAGCATGGAGTACGGACACAAAGAGTCACTTCCTGCCGAAGCGCCGCTTGTCGTGGGAAATGTCGCGGATGAAACGGTGGTCAAAAAACTATTCTCCGACCATCATATCGACGGCGTGATGCATTTTGCAGGATATCTCCAGGTCGAAGAATCCGTCCGGTTTCCCATAAAGTACATGAAAAACAATGTTATCGGACCCGTAACCCTGCTGCAGTGCATGCGTGAAGCAGGAGTGAAGCCTATTATTTTTTCTTCGACCGCCGCCGTATACGGAAATCCGCTTACCGTTCCGATTTCGGAAGACCATCGGAAACAGCCGGTCTCCCCGTATGGATTGTCGAAATGGGCGTTTGAGGAGTTGCTTCGGGTATATGACCGCTCATACGGGATAAAAAGCATTGCCCTGCGGTATTTCAACGCCGCCGGCGCAAGCCTGGACGGATTGCACGGGGAGTCTCATACCCCGGAAACGCACCTTATATCATTGGCCTGTCAGGCTGCGCTTGGCTTGCGCGCGCATTTTTCGATATTCGGCACGGATTACGAAACACCCGACGGATCGGCACTTCGGGATTATATCCACATCGAAGATTTGTGTGACGCACACATAAAAGTACTGGAGGCGTTAATCTCTGGGCACCCGTCGGATGTATACAACGTAGGTACCGGTACGGGAACGAGCGTTCGGGAAGTCGTTGCTGAAATTACGCGTGCTGCAGGACATGCCTTTCCGGTGACAGAAGCAGGACGAAGAGCAGGGGACCCGCCCATTCTGGTGGCCGATCCCGCAAAAATCATGAAAGAATTCGGCTGGAAGCCTGCGCATTCGGATATTGGCTCAATCGTTACATCCGCCATGAAATGGCATACGAGTCATCCTAAAGGATACGCATGAAGATAGCCATAGACATAAGCCAGATCGTGTATGAGGGTACCGGCGTGTCTGCCTATGTGCGCCGTCTTATTGCCGCAATCCTTGCCAAGGATACACAGAACGAATATATAGTATTCGGAGCGTCGTTGCGGCGGCGCGACGTTTTTACATCCTTTGCCGCGTCGCTCGGCGGCCGCGTGCGGCTGGTGACGGTTCCGATCCCCCCAACCATTCTTGATGTGCTTTGGAATCGGTGGCATATTCTCCCGGTCGAATGGTTTACCGGTCCCGTTGACATATTTTGGTCAAGTGACTGGACACAACCCCCGCTTATCCACGCAAAAGGAGTGACGACCATACATGACCTGAGCGTATTACGGTATCCCAGAGAATCGCACGACGTAACGGAAGTCGATTATGCCAAAGGAACCGTATCGGCAAACATAGTGACGATCCAAACGCGCAGGCTAAAACGTGCAGCACACGTGTGCCACGCGTTTTTTTGTGATTCCGAGGCGACAAAACGGGATGCCCACACATTACTGGGCATAGCAAACAACAAACTCCGGGTCGTATATCCGGGGATATAATTACAGCGGCATATGATACTTGCAATAGACGGCTATGAAGCCAACGCGGACGCCCGGGTAGGAGTGGGCCGGTATGCACTGGAACTTTTGACGCATATCTACGCACGGGTGGAGGCAGGTAACACGCCGTTTGACTCTGTACGCGTGTATGTGCCGGACGCACCGAAGCCGCATATGCCCAAGCGCACATCCCGCTGGCACTATGTCCTCCGAAAACCGAAAAACTTCTGGACGTTTTGGGCTTTGCCGATGGCGCTGCAGGCCGACATGCCGCAGGCGGACGTCGTATTCTCTCCGACACACTATATTCCCCGGTTTGTTTCCGTGCCCAAGGTAATGGCGATTATGGACGTTTCCTACCTGTTGTATCCCGAGTTATTCCGGCCGCAGGATCTGCATAAGCTCATCCACGGGACGGCATATTCCGTTTCTCATGCACGCACTATTATTACGATCAGCGAGTTTTCGAAAAATGCTATAATAGAAGCCTACCATGTGCCAAAGGATCGTATCGTGGTGGCGTATCCGGCGCTGTCCGACTCGGTAGATACCAAAAAATCTATGGGGAAAAAATCGACGCTTACCTCACTGCCCAAACGATATATCCTCTCCGTCGGAACAATCCAGCCGCGCAAAAATTATGTCCGCCTCATCGAAGCATTTTCCGCGCTACCCGACCGGGACATATCCCTGGTGATTGTCGGGAAAAAGGGCTGGCTCTATGAGGATATCCTGACTGCTCCAAACCGGTGCGGCGTTTCCGGCAGGGTACAGTTTCTGGACTTCGTCCCTGACGATGCGCTTCCGGCCCTCTACGAGCGCGCAGAATTTTTTGCGCTTCCCAGCCTGTACGAAGGATTTGGCTTGCCCGTGCTGGAGGCTATGGCACACGGGACTCCGGTTGTGGTAAGCAAAACGTCAAGCCTGCCCGAAATAGCCGGAAAAAGCGGCATATACGTTGACCCGTCGGATACCAAAAGCATTGCCGACGGACTGCTGCAGGCTATCCGGGAAAAAGGAACAAAAGAAGAATCGGCACGAATCGCACTCGGCAAAAAACTCGCGAAACAATTTACCTGGGACAAAGCCGCAGACACTGTACTAGACGTGCTATCCTACGTCGGACGGGGAGGAAACGCATGAGAGCGCTTATCGATTTCTGGGTATATCTTTGTACGCTTTCCGGATATATCCCCAGCCATACAATACGGCTGTTGTTGTATCGCGTGGTATTCGGAGTACGCATCGGCCGTGACAGCTCCATCCACTGGCGGGCGGAGTTTAACAATCCGGCAGGCGTCGCAATCGGGCACAATACGATTATCGGCAACGATGCGTTTTTGGACGGCAGGCGCAAACGCGTGATCGAAAAAGGAGAAAGCAGATTTTCGAGTTATGTACAACAGTTGTCAGGCAGACACACGCGTCCGCTGACGATCGGGAATAATGTCTCGATCGCAGGCGAAGTACGCATCTATACGATGGAGCATGATGTCGATTCCCCGGATTTTGCGGAAACAGGGGCGCCGGTTGTTATAGACGATTACGCAGTTATCGCTTCCCGGGTGACGATATTGCCCGGGGTTCATATCGGGAAAGGCGCGGTGGTGGCTTCCGGGGCCGTCGTAACCAAAGACGTCGCACCGTTTACGGTCGTGGGCGGAGTACCCGCCGTATTTATAAAAAACCGCACGAAAGATCTCACCTATACGCTGAAATTCGCCCGTCTTTTCCAGTAACACCGATTACATCCGGTTATACGTATGGATCTATCCGTCATCATCATCAGTTTCAATACCAAAAAACTTACCGAAGATTGTTTGGGAAGCGTCATACGCAGCCTGAAACAGACGAAGCTTACCTGGGAAATACTGCTTATCGACAATGTATCCACGGACGGAACGCGGGAGATGCTCGCCAAAAAATTTCCGTCGGTGAAAACGATCTTCAATGATGAAAATATCGGATTCGGACGGGCAAATAACCAGGGTATACGCGCAGCCAAAGGGGAATATATTCTGCTCTTGAATTCCGATACTGTCGTTTTAAACCATGCGCTCGGCAAGCTTTTTGCATTCGCCCGCCAGCACCCGAACGCCTTTGTCGGGCCGAAACTTTTAAATCTCGACCGCAGTGCCCAAACCTCATGCGGCCCGTTTTTTTCGTTACCGGTTGTGTTTGCCGCATTGTTTCTGAAGGGGGATAGACTGGGGATCACCCGGTGGTCTCCCAATCATGTACGCAAGGTTGACTGGATATCCGGAGCAGCGATCATGGCGCCAAAACGGCTGTTTATGAACGACTTGTTGTTTGATGAAAACATATTTATGTACATGGAAGAAATTGATCTTTTATACCGCGCGAAAAAGAAAGGGTATGCCACCTATTTCTATCCCCGGAGTCTTGTCGTACACTTAGGGAGCGGGAGTTCTACCAATAAACGGAAAGGACCCGTGTTACAGATCTATCGCGGTTATATCTATCTGTACACAAAACACGCGTCGCGTGTTTCGCTTGGCATACTGCGGTGGATGCTGAAAATAAAGGCAGTTATCAGCTGGGCTGTGGGCATGCTCACCGGTAATGCCTATCTTAAAGAAACCTATGCGGAAGCTTATCAACTGGTGTAGGCAATGGGGTATGGCGGCATCGACGCTGTTTTTGATAGCGTTTATTCCGTTGTACCCGAAGCTGCCGTTAGTGAACGTCGTCCATACCTGGGTGTACGTCCGGGTTGAAGACTTTCTGGTTTTGGGCATCCTGTTGGCCTGGGGCTTCCTGGTATTACGGCGGAAGATATCGCTGGTCACCCCGCTTACCATTCCCATATTGTCGTTCTGGCTGGTCGGGGTGCTGGCTACGTTGCAGGGGGTCCTTCTGATATTTCCTACCGTCGCGAACATATTTTCAAACGTGGCATTCCTCAGCCTGGTGCGCCGGATCGAATACATCAGTTTGTTTTTCGTCGCGTTTACGTCCGTAAAGGACAAGCGGTTCCTGCACGTTGTCGTCGGTGTACTGACGCTGACCATTTTGGCAATCAGCCTGTATGGCATCGGACAACGCTATATGGGGTTCCCTGCATATTTGACCATGAATGAAGAAGTGGCAAAGGGTGTCGCGCTGACGCTTTCTCCCAGGCACGCATTTCCTCGACGTTCGGCGGACATTATGACCTGGCTGCATATCTGGTGCTCGTATTGCCGATCATCGTGAGTCTGATGTTCGGGTATACGAATGTCATCGTACGCGGACTGTTTGGGCTCTGTGTTGTATTGGGAACGTATGTCCTGATGCTTACGGTGTCGAGGATTTCGGCGTTCGGACTGATCGTGGCGCTTGGGTTGGTGCTGTTGTTTCAGAAAAAAAAGCTTGTGCTGTATGCGATACCCGTCGCGATAATCGGCGCATTTCTTGTCCTCAGCCATTCTCCCGGTCTGGTCCAGCGGTTCGGAAGCACGCTCACACAGGTGGATATTTTGGTCGATACGGCCACCGGAAATCCCATCGGCCAGGTATCCCAAGTCCCGAAAACATATTTCAAAGACAAAGTCGTCCGGCAGCAATTCTCGAAAAACATAGACGACATATCGACAGCGGCCAGCGTATCCGCATCATTTGATATTCCGTATGCATTGCTTTCTGACAAGATGCTGTTATATAGCCCTGTCTCTCCCACCGGGGAGGATTTGCCCTCCGGGACGGGGTATATAAACCTTACGCTTTCGCCGGTGGTAAAAAAAATAAATCAATTTTTGTATGAACCAAGAGAGAAAACCGCCACAAGCGCCGCCCAGGTATTTGTGATCAACGGCCCGTATATCGTGAAAAAAACATTCGCATATGATTTGTCGTTTACCACGAGATTCCAGGGGGAGTGGCCCAATGCAGTTGCGGCGTTCAAGCGGAATATTCTGCTGGGGAGCGGATACGGGTCGGTCAGTCTCGCGGTAGACAACAGTTATCTTCGGATGCTCGCGGAAACGGGGATGTTGGGATTGATCGCGTTTGTCATCATCTTTGTGATTGCCGGCATGTATATCAAAAACGCCCTGCCGAGCGTCGATTCAAAACCGGTAAAAAGCTTCGTACTTGGTATCGTCGCGGGAGTGGTGGGACTTGCGATTAACGCCGTGTTTATAGACGTTTTTGAGGCGTCCAAGGTGGCATTTTCGCTGTGGCTGCTTCTGGGAGTGTCGCTTGGCTTCCTTGCTTTATATAAGCCCGGAACACCCCGTGTATCACAGCGGCTGATCGGTATCATCACGTCATCGTATGCAGTCGCGGTGTATCTGCTTCTTACGACGTTTGTCTTGTTTTCCCCGGTACTTACGAATTATTTCGTCGGCGACGACTTTACCTGGTTCCGTTGGGCGGCCAAGTCCGTTGACATCGGTGCGGTCGTGCGGTTTTTTACCCAGTCGGACGGATTTTTTTACCGGCCCGGGACAAAAGTGTATTTCCAGGCGATGTATCAATTTTTTTGGCTGAACCAAACCGCGTATCACACGGTTTCATTGTTTCTTCATTTTATGGTCAGCGTGCTCGTATATTTCCTTGCGAAAAAAATATTCCGTACAAAACTTCTTTCGGTCATCAGCGCGTTTGTGTTTCTTCTGCTCAGCGGATTTGCGGAGGTTATATTCTGGGTCTCCGCGACGGGATTTCTGTTTACTTCGGTATGTATCTTGTTGAGTGTATTAAGTTATATCGCATGGACGGAAAACCGAAAGGGTATCTATATGGCAGCAGCCCTCGCGTTTTCGGTATTGTCCCTGTTATTCCATGAACTTGGTATTGTGACGCCGTTTTTGTGCGTATTGTATCTTTGGACCATGGGCCGGGATAAAAAATTTGCCATGCACTGGTGGCTGTTCCTTCCGCTTCCGCTATATGCAGTCGTCCGGTTTGTTTCGCACAGCCATTGGTTCAGCGGGGATTACAGTTATAACATCATAAAATTTCCGTTAAACGCGGCAGGAAATTTTCTCGGATATTTTCTGATGACCGTGTTGGGGCCGTTCGGCATCCGGATAGATACGGTAATCCGCGGGGTGCTGCAAGCGCACCTGTTGTTTGCATTTATTATCTGTGCGGGGGCGGCATATGCGCTGTATCTGGCGGGGCGAAGGGTGTTCCGGTATATACCGTTGCAGGAACGGGCGTTGGTGGTATTTTCCGTAGGATTTTCGGTAATCGCGCTGGCGCCGTTTTTGGGTCTCGGGAATATCGCGTCGCGGTATGGGTATCTGGCATCGATCGGATTTGTTTTTCTATTGGTCTATGTTGCCAATAAAGCCTACATATTCCTATCGGAAAGCGGCCGCACCATCGCAGTACTGATCATGTCGATCCTCGTAGGAGTATTCGGCCTGTATCAGATGGTAGTGCTGCAACAACTTCAGGGGGACTGGCATGAAGCAGGAGAACAGGTCAAGCGGTTTGTAATTTCCATGGAATCCTCGTATGAGGATTATTGGGCAGTTCAGCCTATGCAATTTCATTTTGTATCCGTACCGATCCGCCACGGGGAAGCGTGGGTATTCCCGGTGGGGTTGCCTGATGCTGTGTGGTTTGTGTTCAGAAATCCGAATGCCCACGTCTACATGTGGCCGGACGTTCCGTCCGCACTGAATGCCGTGCAGTATAATTCGAAGACACAGAAAGTGTTCCTGTTTGCGGCAGACGGATCCGTGACTGCGGTCATAAAACCGCCGCCAACGATACAATGAAAAAATATACCGTTGTGTCACTTATATTGATTTTTGCCGTTTCGGTGGCCGTCCGTTTGTATAAATTCAACGGCCCGATAGCGGATTGGCATAGTTTCCGGCAGGTCGACACGGCTGCGGTCGCCCGGTATTTCGTGCAATTCGGCATGGATCCGTTGCACCCACGGTATGAAGATTTGTCGAACATCCAGTCCGGCAAAGACAACCCGATGGGTTGGAGGATGGTGGAATTCCCGGTTTATCAGATGATTGCGGTAGGTTTGAGTCATATTTCGTCCCGCATATCGCTGGACGGATGGCTCCGGATAACGACGATAGTAGCGTCGTCCGGCGCTGCAATACTTCTGACGCTCATGATTTCGCTGCTCATAAGCCCGTTTACCGGAGTGCTCACCGGTGTCATCTATGCAATATTGCCGTATAGCGTGTATTACGGCCGCGTGACGCTGGCCGAGCCCCTGGCGGTATTTTTTTCGGTGGCAAGTCTGTATTGTCTGGTACGGCTGTCGGATCACGGGGAAAAACGCCCGCCGGAAGATGCATGGCTGTTTATCATAAGCATCATAAGTTCCGCGCTGGCAGTGCTCGTCAAGCCGACGGCCGGGTTTTTACTTATCCCGGTGCCGTATCTTTTGTGGAAAAAATACGGGTTTTCCAAAGAGTTTATTGTCCGGAGTTTTCTCTACGCCGCCTTGTCGCTCTCGCCGTTTTTGTGGTGGCGGCACTGGATTCTGCAGTTTCCCGAAGGAATACCTGCATCTGACTGGCTCTTTAACAAAGGGGATATCCGGTTTAAAGGCGCATGGTTTTACTGGCTGTTCTCCCAACGGATTGCAAATCTGATCCTCGGGTATTGGGGGGTCGTTCCGTTCGTACTGGGCCTCATACTGCCCGGAGGGAAACGGGAAGGGTGGACGCTCCGGTGGCTAACGGTCGGAAGTCTTCTGTATCTTATCGTATTTGCGGCAGGCAACGTCCAGCACGATTATTACCAGATACTCCTTTTGCCGATCGTGTCGATATATGTCGCAAAAGGCATCGTGTTCATGGTGACACATAAAGTTTTTTCCCGGCCGATGGCAGTGGTCATGGCAGGCACGTGTATCGCATTCATGGTCGCATTTTCCTGGTATACGATCCGATCGTATTACTGGATCAATCACCCGGAAATCATCGAAGCGGGAACAGCAGCTGACAAACTATTACCCAAAAACGCCAAAGTCATAGCTCCGTATAACGGCGATACCACGTTTTTGTACGCTACCCACCGTCAGGGATGGCCGTTAGGGTTTGATATCGATAAAAAAATTGCCATGGGGGCAACGGCGTACGTCACCGTATCCCCGACGGATAACGATTGGGAAACAAAAACACTCGCGGAGCAATACACCGTTCTCGTACGAAACAAGACCTTTGCCATCATAGACCTCACGAAACCAAAAACGGTGGTAAAGAATACAAAGTAGTTGCAGTCGGGACGTATGAATATCCTTTTTGTTTCCGCAGTATTGCCGTATCCATTGCATTCCGGCGGTCAAATCCGCATATACCAGCTTTTGAAGCGGCTGTCCAAACAGCATGAGATTACCCTGGTATCATTTATCCGGGACGAACGGGAACGGGCGTATGTATCCGATCTCGGATTTTGCAAGCGGGTCTATATGGTACACCGCGGGTACGCCTGGCAACCCAAATATATTCTGGGTACAGCGTGTTCTTCGTTTCCGTTTTTGCTCGCGACCTACGATAACGCCAGGATGCGGTTGCTTTTGCAAAAAATACTTGCCGCGGACCGGTATGACCGTATCCATCTGGAGCCGTTTTATGTCTGGCCGTCGTTGCCGCATACGTCCATACCGGTCGTCGTATCGGAACACAATATCGAATACTCGGTGTACGAGCGGTATGTCGCCACGTTCCGTTTGCCACTGCTCCGGCCGCTACTTTCATGGGATGTGGGGAAGCTTTTTTCCTGGGAGCGAACGGTATGGCGCAGGGCCGCTGCCGTGACCGCCGTATCGACTGATGATGCAACTATCATAGAAACCTACCTGAGCCACGACGTTGCAGTCGTACCGAACGGCGTCGATTTGTCTATGTTTCAATTCCAGCCGCCGCCGACAATCAGCCGGAAACGGGCGGTATTTGTGGGAAATTTTCGGTGGCTTCCGAACCGGCAGGCAGCAGATGAATTGGTCCGGACAATCTGGCCTGCTATCCTGAGGAAACATCCTCATGCAGAGCTGACGATTGCCGGCCGGCATATCCCGTCGGAAATCGTTTCCCGGGTGCAGGCGCTCGGAGGACGTATCCAAAACGATGTTTTGGATATCACGGCTGTATATCACGATGCGGACGTCCTGCTTGCTCCGCATGCGATTGCAGGAGGCACCAAGTATAAAATGCTGGAAGCCATGGCGAGCGGATTGCCGATAGTAACCAGCGCGCACGGCATGGCGGGGCTTCTGGCGGAGCCGGATGTCCATTATCTGGAGGCGCGCACGACCAACGAGTATGTGGACGCGGTGACCGATATCTGGGAACATGCGAAGGTGCGGGAACGCATATCCCGTGAAGCGCGGCGACTCGTAGAGAAAAACTATACCTGGGATATTATAGCGCGCGAACTTGGTGACGTCTGGAAACATGCGCACCGATAAGAAAAAAATTATGAAACCGTCATCGGCACATCATGCGATAGATCTGTCTGTGGTCATCCTCAACTATAATACGAGGGAGCTGACACGGATGTGTCTTACGACGCTGTATGCTTCCCGGTTGGAGGCATACACGATGGAAGTGATCGTCTGCGATAACGGGTCGTCGGACAACAGCCTGGACATGATCCGGGAATCGTTTCCCGACGTTCGTATCATCGATAATAAGAAAAATCTGGGATTCGCCGCAGGGAATAATCCCGGCATCCGCAACGCACGCGGGAGATACGTGTTGCTTTTGAATACCGATACGGAAATGCCCCCGGATACCCTAGCGGCCATGATCCGGTTTATGGATCGCCATCCGAAGGCAGGGGCTTCAACGTGCAAACTTTTACTTGCAGACGGTTCGATGGATCCTGCGTGTCATCGGGGGTTTCCGACGCCATGGGTTGCGTTTACCTATCTTAGTAAACTGGAAAAATTATTTCCCCGCACAAAACTGTTCGGCGAGTATCACCAGGGATACAAGGACCTTTCCTCGGCTCACACAGTAGACTGTATCGTCGGTGCTTTTTTTCTGGTGCGGAACGAGGTGATACGGGAGGTAGGGTTGTTGGATGAGGATTATTTTATGTACGGGGAGGATATAGACTGGTGTTATCGCATACGGCAGGCAGGGTGGGACATATGGTTTAACCCGGCGGTAACCATGCTTCATAAAAAGAAACAAAGCGGCAGGGCTAATCCGTTTAAAAAACGCCGCGTAACGACGGAAATATATTTCCAAAAATACAATTGGTTATTTTATACCAAGCATTATGAAAAAACGTACCCCGGTATACTCACGTGGATCGTAAATGCAGTCTATGCGACGCGACTGTTCTTTCTTGAGAAATTTTCTCTGTAACGCATATGAAGATAGGTATAGATGCACGATTATTGGAAGAAACCGGAGTCGGGCGGTATATCAGGAACCTGCTGGGTAATCTTTCCGACATCGACAGGACAAACGAGTACGTCATATTTTTGCGGAAAAAAAGTTATGCGTCGTTCGTGCTTCCGAATGCCCGGTGGACGAAAGTATGTGCCGACGTGTCGTGGCACACCCTAAGGGAACAGTGGGTTATGCCGAAACTGTTTGCCAAGGAAACATTGGACCTTGTCCATATCCCGTACCATAATCCTCCGATACTGTACCGCGGCGCCATGATTGTCACGATCCATGACCTGACCATACTCCATTTTAATACCGGGAAGGCCACCACGCTGCCGTTGCCGCTGTATCAGCTGAAACGGCTGGGGTATTGGCTGGAGCTTTTTGTGGGGCTTCGGAATGCGCGGCATGTCATAGCCGTGTCGGAAACGACAAAACGCGAGGTGATCGATCATTTTCACATAGCAGATGACAAGATCACGGTAACGTATGAAGGAGTGGATACTACATTGGCTCACATCAGCGGTCCGCTATCCGGCGCGAAGCGACTCATAAAGGATCCATATCTTTTGTATGTCGGAAACGCCTACCCGCATAAAAATCTGGAGATGCTCATAGATGCCGTAACGAAAGAAAAAAGGAAATTAGTACTTGTCGGCAATGACGACTTTTTCTACCGGAGACTGCGTACACGTGTGCGGAGCGAAAACGTGTTCTTTTTCGGACCTGCGGACGATACCGAGCTGGCTAATTTGTACCGCAATGCCACAGCATTCGTATTTCCGTCTCTTATGGAGGGATTCGGATTGCCGGCGCTTGAAGCGTTGTCGTTCGGATGCCCCGTGCTGGTTTCGGATATCGCAATTTTTCATGAAATAGTAGGCGACCATGCCACATATTTTGATCCGAATGATTCCGCAAGTATCCGGGCGGCACTCGGCAACATCCCACGTCCCGGTGTCGCCGGCCGCAACATGCTTTTGTCGTATTCATGGCGCCGGATGGCCGAACAGACACTCAATATCTATGAACGTAGCGCTCGTCTATGATCGGGTAAACAAATGGGGAGGTGCGGAGCGGGTGCTTTTGGCACTTCACCGTATATGGCCGGATGCGCCGCTTTATACCGCGGTGTATGATCCGAAACGTGCCACATGGGCGGATGTATTTTCCGTACGCACGTCATTTCTCCAACACCTGCCGTTTGCCAACCGCATGCACGAATCCCTAGCGATGCTTACGCCCATGGCGTTTGAGACATTCAATTTTGATGCCTACGATGCCGTGATTTCGATAACGAGCGCCGAAGCGAAAAATATCATTACCAAGCCCGGCACCGTGCATATCTGTTATTGTCTGACGCCGACACGGTATCTCTGGAGCGGGTACGAACAGTACCGCGCCCAGCCCGGGCTCGGCATCATAAGCGGTGTCGCCCGCATACTTCTCACGTGGCTTGGTCCGCTCCTGCGGCGGTGGGATCTGATCGCGTCTTCACGACCTGATTATTACATTGCAATATCCAATCGGGTGAAAGATCGTATAGAAGGGTATTATCATCGCAATGTTGTCGATGTTATATATCCTCCGGTAAACGAGAAAAAGTTCACCGTTCACCGTTCACCGTTCACAGAAAATAATACACAGGGATATTTTCTTACGGTTTCCAGATTGGTAAGCTATAAACGGGTTGATATTCTCGTCCGTGCATTTAACACCCTCGGATTACCGCTGGTCATTATCGGCGACGGCAGGCAAAAAAGAGAGCTCAAGCATCTCGCCGGAAAAACCATTACGTTTATCGACCGTCATTTGACAGATTCTGAACTCGTCCGATATTATGGGGAATGCCGCGCATTCGTATTTGCTGCGGATGAAGATTTCGGATTGGTTGCGGCAGAAGCACAGGCAATCGGCAAGCCGGTGATTGCCTATCGTCAGAGCGGAGTTTCCGAGATTGTCAAAGACAATGTAACCGGTGTATTATTCGACGAGCAGACGCCGGAAGCAGTGATTCGTGCCGTAGAGGCTTTTGGCAGGAAAACATTTTCTTCTGCATCCTGCAGAGAACAGAGCGCCCTCATGCACGAACAACAGTTCGCAATGCGCATGAAATTATTGGTAGACCGATTGGTAACGCCTGCACACGCAGGCAGGGAGGAACGAACATGAAAGCAATTATATTTGCCGGTGGAGTAGGAACAAGGCTATGGCCGCTTTCGCGGAAAAAATCTCCCAAGCAGTTTGAAAAAATTATCAGTAATCTGTCGACGTTGCAGTTGGCGGCCGGCAGGCTTCAGCCGGATTTTACGTGGGAAAATATATATGTGTCGACCGGCAAGCCCTACGTGTCTATCGTGCAGGAACAGCTGGATCAGCTTCCCCCGCGGCATGTCATCGGTGAACCGCAGGTGCGTGACGTAGGGCCGGCAGTGGGCCTTATGGCCGCTTTGCTTATGAAAGAAGCTCCCACGGAGCCGATAGCCATCCTATGGAGCGATCATCTGGTAAAAAAAGAGGCATTGTTCCGCAAATTACTGACCACGGCCGGAGAGGTAATTACCAAGAATCCCGATAAACTCGTATTCGTGACGCAAAAGCCGCGGTTTCCCAGTGAAAATTTAGGATACATCCAGTTTGGCAAGGCAGTACAAACGGTAAACGGCGTAGAGTTTTATGAATTTGTGGATGCGCATTATCGGCCGGACGTCGAAACGGCGAAACAATACATGGAAGACCGTCATCACGGATGGAATTTGGGGTATTTTGTCACCACCCCGAAATTTTTGTGGTCTCTCTATACGAAATTCGCGCCGAATCTCGCACGCGATATTACCCGTATAGCAGACGCGTGGCAAACCGAAGCGTTTGAGTCGGTGCTGGACCGCATCTATCCCACGCTCGATAAAATAAATTTTGACAATGCGATATTGGAAAAGCTGAACCCGAGCGACGCCTTTGTCGTTATGGAAAACATCGAGTGGAGCGATATCGGCGCATGGGAAGCCCTGAAAGAAGCGCTGGAAGACAGCGACGATAAAAACGTGACGCAGGGAGACGTCCGGCTCGAAGATACGGTGGATAGTCTGGTATATAACTATAACAAAAAACAATTAGTGGTAACGATCGACGTAGACGGTATGCTGGTCGTAAACACCGATGATGTCCTGCTGGTCTGCAAAAAAACATCCGTCCCCAAGGTGAAAAAGCTGGTCGAGAGCATGCACGGCACAGAACATGACCACCTCACCTAATATT
Source organism: bacterium (assembly GCA_021817785.1). Classification (GTDB taxonomy): domain Bacteria; phylum Patescibacteriota; class Microgenomatia; order UBA10105; family UBA927; genus UBA927. The sequence continues at coordinate 1,368 of JAKAFY010000012.1, read as the reverse complement.
ATGGATGGGAATTGGTACCGCATCAGTAAGCGTTTGATAGACATGGTGGGCAGCATATTCCTCATGGTATTGTTTCTCCCTATCGGTATCCTGGTTGCTTGTGCCATCGTGCTGGACAGCCCGGGACCGGTGTTTGCGGATACGCCGGAGCGTGTCGGAAAAGACGGAAAACCGTTTAAGCTGTATAAATTCCGTTCCATGATCGTAAACGCGCATACGAAGCTTCGTACCGATCCCACATTGCGCTCACTGTATCAGGAATATAAGCGCAATAGCTATAAACTGCACGACGACCCGCGGGTCACCCGCGTCGGGCATTTTATCCGCAGGCATTCATTGGATGAATTGCCCCAGTTTCTGAATGTATTGCAGGGAGATATGAGTCTGGTCGGTCCGCGTCCGTATTATTCCGACGAATTGGTAGAGCAGCAGCGGAAATATCCGCACACAAAAGACCTGGTAAAGATCGTGCTGTCGGCGCGTCCCGGCATTACGGGACACTGGCAGGTATCCGGCAGAAGCGAAGTGAACTTTGACAAGCGGATCAAACTCGATGCGGACTACGTGCAGAAAAAATCCCTGCTCCTCGACCTCATGATCATGTTCAAAAGCCCGTGGGCGATGATTTCCGGTAAGGGAGCGGTGTAAAAATAGTATTGACAAGTATTCCGTCTCACGGCACAATGGATACTATGCCGCCAGATGAGTTGAAAAAAATATCTGTGGATACATCGTCACCCGTGCCGCCTATGCGTGCGAAACAATCATTTTCTCCGAAATATATATTGATCCCCCTGGGAATCGTACTGGTGGGTATTGCGGTCATCGGTATATTGCTGCTCCCGCTTCGGGGAGTCATCGCCAAAGGACAGGCTGTCGCGGCCATCGGCCGGCAAACGGCTGTTGCTTTGAAAAATCAGGATTTGGCAGCGACCAAGGACGGCCTGGGAAAGACGCGGGTTGCGTTTACCGACCTTGCCGCGGAATACAACAAAATCATGCCGCTTCAGTATGTGCCATTCCTGGGTTCGTACGTGATGGACGGATCGCATGCCATCAAAGCGGGATTTGCCGCGCTTGATGCTGCCGACAAAGCGGTAGAGGCCATCGAGCCGAATGCGGACTTGTTGGGATTCAAAAAAGGCGGAAAATTCGTATTGGGTACGGCAGACGAGCGTATTCAGACGGCGGTAAAAACCATGACGGCGCTGACTCCGAAAATTAACGACATGGCCAAGTCCATCGATATCATGCGCACCGAGCTGGATATGATAGATCCCAGCCGGTATCCGGACCACATCGGGAGTACGTCAATACGCCCGCGCATTGCGTCGCTCAAATCGACGATCGAAGACGCGGCAAATCTGT
>JAKAFY010000011.1 GCA_021817785.1 bacterium | reverse complement strand
ACCGCCAGCAGATACAACACATGCGGATATCGTGGTTCCTGAAGATCTAGGAAGAGCGCTCGTGGTATGGCGATTATTTTTCGGGCAGACTGCTGTGCCCATACGCCGGGTAGACATGCGTTCGCGAGTCATGGCGCGGTTCCGGCGGCTTTTTCCCCGGAGGAGTGAGAAGATACCTGATACACCGGTGAACACAGAATCCGCATGGGTGCTCGCGGCCATCATCCGATACCTGTCGCTTCTTCGGGAATCCGGATTTTCCGGTCAGCCGGTTACGACAACGGGAAAAAGGGCCAAGCGAAAACGGGGTGTATCGCGCGATTGGCATGTTTCCCAATCGGTTTTGCCGGGGTTTGTCAGAACCATCATGTTTACATTCGCTTCATGATAGAATGAATAATAGTATGCCAGGTAGTAGGATTTTGACACACTTTGGTTTCAAAGTGCGTTCAATAGCTGCCTGGAATGACAGAAATAGTTTGTATTATGAAAGGATGTCGGAATTTCTCTAACGCGTAAAACGCCAAGGTCGAAATTTCACTACCTGGTATGACGGATACACTGCCCCAATCACATACGTCACAAACACCACCGTCACCGGCGGGTACGCCGTCTCCGTCCGGAAGCATGGCGAAAGAGACCGGTCCGCATATAAGCTTTGCCGAAGCGCCGCTTCTGCAGGAAATCGGACAGGAAACCACATTGCCCCGCGAGGTGGCAAATTCCGGAGTCACCATCCACCCAACGACGGTCATATTGCCCCCGAGAATACAGAATCTCGGAGTACAAGCCGTGGGACCGGCGGCTACTCCGCCTGCCGCTGCTGTGGCGGTAACGCTGCCCTTGACCGACGACCAAATCGCACAGGGACTGCACCAGAGCCTTATGAGTTCGTGGCGATGGCTGGCCGAGTGGTGTGAACGGCAACTCAAGCAGGCACATTATATGCTGAAATCCATTCACGGAAAAATAGTGCGGACGACGGAATAATATATCCTATGCCGATAGAATTTGCGGATATCATCTACCAATTACAGGTACTGGGCATTGTCTTGGTTATCCTGACACTCTGTGTCATAGCGCTTTTTATCGTGGGATACGGACTGTTCCTGTATTGGAAATACCGTGACCGGGAAAAACGGTCGTTGGATTATGTACTGCTGCAGGTCGCTACCCCGCGGGATAACGAAACAAAAATCGATGCCGCCGAGCAAATGTTTGCGAGCCTCCACGCCATCCACCACGGCGGATTCTGGTCATTTCTGAAACCCCAGGAGCACGTATCGTTTGAGATCGTCGCCAAACGCGAGGATATCCGGTTTTATGTCGCCGTCCCCAAACACTATGTCGACCTGGTGGAAAAACAGATAAACGGATCATATCCGGGTGCGGACGTAAAACGGGTCGATGAGTACAACATTTTTACCGAACACGGGAAGGTGGCGTTTGCCGCATTGACGCCGAAAAATTCCGACTATCTGCCTATCCGGATTTACCGTGATCTTCCGGTGGACCCGTTGTCATCCATCACGTCGAATCTGGCCAAGATGGGTGAAGGAGAGGGGGCGGCCATACAAATCCTGATCCAGCCGGCCAGCGGCAAATGGAGCGGCCTGGGGAGATCGTATATTGCAAAGACGAAAAAAAATGAGGCGAACCCCGAAAAAGCGAGCTTCAAAGTCGATCCGAAAACACTGGAATCCATAGAGCAAAAGACATCAAAACCCGGATTTAATGCCGTCATACGCGTGGTCGTTTCCGCACAGAGCAAAGAGGCGGCTGAGGCACATCTTGAGAATATCATCACGTCGTTCCACCAGTTTACGTCGGATCATAATCATTTCGGCAAAGTGAAGATGCCGCTCAAAAAATACTTCATGATCGATTTTGTATACCGGTATTTCCCCATGCTGAACCTGCCGTTTATGAAGCAATATGGCGTGTTAAACAGCGATGAGCTGGCGACCGTTTACCACTTTCCGAACAAATCCATAGAGACTGCCCACATATTCTGGCTGAACGCCAAGCGCGCACCGGCGCCTCTCCAGATTCCTTCGAGCGGCACGTTTATCGGAGTCTCCCGGTACCGCGGAGTGGACCGGCCGATATTCATAAGCGATGACGACAGACGGCGACACATGTATATCATCGGGAAAACCGGCACCGGGAAATCGCAGCTTCTGGAAGAACTTGTGATTCAGGACATAAAAGCGGGGAAAGGGTTGGCCGTCATAGATCCGCACGGAGATTTAATTGACGGGATTTTGTCCCGCATTCCTGCAGAACGCGCCGAAGACGTCATATATTTTGATCCGGCAGACGCCGAACGGCCGATGGGTTTAAACATGATCGAGTCGAGGACCGAACAGGAAATGCATTTTGTGGCGACCTCCATCGTGGGACTCATGTATAAATTGTTTGATCCGCAGAAAACCGGCATCATCGGGCCGCGGTTTGAGCATGCGGTACGAAATGCCATGCTTACCGTGCTGCAGGCGATGCCCGGAGGGACATTTATAGAAGTCGTGCAGGTGTTGCAGCGGCCGGACTTTGTACAGGAACTATTGCCGCGAGTGACGGACCCGATCGTCCGCCGGTACTGGACGGATCAGATAGCCCAGACCGCGGACTTTCATAAATCGGAAGTTTTGGATTATATCGTGTCCAAATTCGGCCGGTTTATCACCAACAAACTAATGCGCAATATCATCGGGCAATCCAAGTCGACCGTAGATTTCCGTAAAGTCATGGACGAAGGAAAAATTCTGCTTATCAACCTTGCCAAAGGAAGGCTCGGAGAAGAAAACAGTAATTTTCTGGGACTTATCCTGGTGCCGAAAATATTGATCGCTGCCATGAGCCGGCAGGATGTAGCGGAAGACAAACGGCGGGATTTTTATCTCTACGTCGACGAATTCCAAAACTTTGCTACCCCTGATTTTGCCCAGATCCTTTCTGAGGCCCGGAAATACCATCTGAACCTTACCGTCGCCAATCAGTTTATCGGACAGATGGAAGAGGAAGTGAAAAATGCGGTATTTGGAAACGTCGGCTCGATCATTACCTTCCGGGTGGGGGTCACCGATGCCAACTATCTGCAGCATGAGTTTACCCCGGTATTTACCGAAACGGATCTTATTAATATCGACAAATATAATGCGTACGTAAAAACCATCGTCCATAACGAACCGGTAAAGCCGTTTAGCGTGGACCTCACCAAAGATATGAAAACGGTTATGGCAGCCCAGAGCCCGGAGATTGCAAAGGCGATTATCCAGCTGTCCCGCTTAAAATACGGGCAGCCCAGGGAATTAGTGGAAGCAGAGATTACCGAACGCGCACGTCTGTAATATTTTTGCGTCTTGCACGACGATTCCTCTCTTTACATTGCCGGAAAACAGTGTAAGCTTTTTATTTATCCTGTATATTTTTATTTCAGTATGAACGGACAATTATCAGACCCTTCAGCAGAGAAAAAACACACCGTCATCGTCTACATCTTTAACATGTCAGAAGATGTGTGGCCGTTTATTTCGGCGATGTCGGACCCTAACGCACGAAGCGCGGAGATCATCGAAAACTCGTATCTTGGGGATTCGCGGATGTTCCAGTTTGCCGGAGAAGACAGTGATGTGCTGTATATAACTTCCCAAAGCGTCAGCGAACAGTTTCTGGCATACTACCGGTCGTTATTTCCCAAAACCAACCTCACCGTTCTCACGACCGGCCAGCACAGCGGAATGATCTGTGACGATATATTGCATGACCCGTCGATCATGAGCGCGCTGGTGGATGCTGCAAATTCCACGAAAAAACTGGTACTCACCAGCTATGCCGTGAGCCAGCCGTTTCTCCAACTGGCAAACGCATTGCGCGAAAAAGGGCTGACGATCACCACCCCGGAAGCGCCCGATGAGGAGGATGCGTGGACCGTCAATTTTTTCGGCAGCAAATCCGGTATCCGGCAGTTAGCGCAGCAGAGCGAACATGAAGAACCTGATTTCCAGATGGCCGACGGCGTCATTTGTTTTGGTATCGAAGATGCGTCGAAAATTGCGGCGATCCGGTACGTAAAAGAGCAAGGGGTGGTCATCAAAACAAACAAAGGACATTCGGGGATGGGCGTGGAAATTTTCAGACCGGGAGATTTGCCGGATGAATTTCATGCGTGCCAGGCAAAAATCTACGCATTGCTCCAAAAGGACTCCTATTGGCAAAAGTTTCCGATTATCATCGAAAAACTTATCCTGATCAGTAATTCGGTGGCAGGAGGAAACCCCAATGTAGAATTTAAAATCAGCCGCAACGGCCACATAGATTTTCTGTATCACTGCGGTGTGCTGGTAACCAAGGACGGGATGTTTCACGGCATAGAGGTGGGGCACGACATCATGCCGGAACGCATCGCTGCGCGGATAAAGGATACCGGATTTTATATCGCGGAGCGGTTTGCCGCAGCAGGATACCGTGGGTATTTCGACGTGGATTACGTAGCCGGCCGAAACGGCGAGGTGTACGTGGCAGAATCCAATGTCCGAAGTACCGGCGGCACGTTTGTATATACCACCGCCGTGGCATTGTTTGGCGAAAATTTTATGTTCGATACGTATTTGTTTTCCAATAACGGATATATGATTTCCCATCTAAAACGATTGACGTTCCCGCAACTTCTCGAACGCCTGCGCCCGGTGCTGTTCGATAAAACGACAAAGGAAGGGCTTATCCTAACTTCAGAAAATTTGCTGCGTATGCAGAAGTTTTCATTTATCATATTTGCTCCATCCAAAAAACGCGCCTACGAAATCGAGGCGATGATGGAATCGCTGCTTCAAAACGACTAGATACTGAGTAAAAATTTAACGGGTATATTTTATGTTACTTTGTTTCGAAACATGGTAACAAAGATGTCGTGAAGACGAATCTTATCAAGTACTGGTGATATAATACGGTTTATACAAGGGCGCGTAGCTCAGTGGTAGAGCGCTACTCTTATAAAGTAGATGTCCTTGGTCCGATCCCAAGCGCGCCCACATTGCAGGCGAAACAAAGGTATAATACATAAATGACAGAACTCGTAGTCCTGGTAGACGATCAGAATAATCCGATAGGAACGGCAGACAAGGATACCGTACACACCAAAGATACGCCGCTGCATCGCGCATTTTCCCTGTTTCTTTTAAATTCCAAAAATCAGGTACTGTTGACCAAACGCGCCAGTACCAAAAAAACGTTTCCCGGCGTATGGACCAATACCGTCTGCGGGCATCCTGCACCGGGAGAGTCATCGGTGGCTGCGGCAAAGCGCCGTTTACAAGATGAATTGGGAATTACAGTAGACACCATTGAAGAAGTAGCCCCATTTCGCTACAGAGTAGCGGATGTAAACGGCATTGTTGAGAATGAAATTTGTCCGATATGTATTTGTCAGTACGATGGTGATCCCAAGCCAAACCCCGAGGAAGTAGAGGATTGGCGATGGATGGACTGGAATCTGTTTTTACGCGAGGCAAATGATAATCCCATGGCGTACTCTCCGTGGAGCATTGCAGAAGTGAAAGTGCTGGCATCTAGACAGATTCAACTGATAAATCGGGAACGGCAGTGATTTCCTGCCACGGCGTTTGTTTTCCCCGGAAAAATGCGTAACTTCCTATATACGCCGCGTTGTCTGTACACAGCGGCACGGGAGGAAAATGAATCATGAATTTGGAATCATGAGTCAGAAATTTTTCACGCAGCCGTAAATTTGAAGAAACACCGCCGGAAAGAAGAATAGTGTTGACACCATATCGTTCTACTGCGCGGAACGTTTTTTTTACCAGCACGTCGGTAATCGTTTCCTGAATTTCGTATGATAATGCCTGAATAGCGCTGTCGTCGAATGTGTTTTCTGCCTTGAGTTTGTTTACCTCCCGCAATATTGCCGTTTTTAAACCGGAAAATGAAAAGTTTAATTCGTTTTCTTTATCGAGCATTGGCCTGGGCAATCTTACTGTGAACTGTGAACTCTTTACTTTAAACTTTTCCGCTGCTTCCTGTATCGCCAATCCGCCGCCGTGCCCGAACCCCAACAGGCGGGCGGATTTATCAAAGCACTCTCCGGCCGCGTCGTCGATGGTGCCGCCCAGCCACGTTACTGTATCGGGAGACTCCATCAAGTACAGTTCCGTGTGCCCGCCGCTTACGACCAACGATATTGCAGGAAAGTTGATCGGTACGTTGTTGCGTTGTTCGTCGTGAACAAAATTCGCATACATATGTGCCAGCACGTGATTTACCGGAATCAGAGGTATGCCCGTAACCATAGAGATTGTTTTCGCTGTCTCCACGCCAACCAATAAACTGCCGATAAGCCCGGGGCCCACAGTAACGGCTATGGCATCCACGGAATCCGCAATGGTCTGATATATGGATTCGTTGTTTTTCCGCAGCGGCGTTAACGCTTCGGTGATGACGGGAATGATGGATTCCAGCTGTTTGCGGGCGGCAACCTCCGGCACGATGCCACCGTATTTTTCGTGCATTTCATGACTCGTTGCAACGATGTTGCTCAACGCTGTCGCACCGTTTTCAACGACGGCCGCGGCGGTTTCGTCACAACTGGATTCGATGGCAAGAATTTTCATACGCTATATTATAGCCGAGATTTCTGGGTCTTGCCGTACGACTCACGGGACAAATGCCGCACGTTACTCGAGATCCAGGAGTTTCGCGAGCTGAGAGGTAGACGGAGTGTGGATTTTGGGGATGATGACGACAGTGGCTCCGATTGCGTTTGCATGGTGACGTTTTTTGTCGATCATAGGGTCACCTTCCGTCACAGCAATAAATTGAGGGTGCACGTCTAGTACGAGTTGCGCGTATTCGGCATCTGTTTTCATGACAGGAAGCAGCATGACTTCGTCGACACACGCTAAAGATTCGAGCATGGCTTTTCGTTGTTGTTGCGTATGTATGGGGCGGGTGGCTCCCTTCATGTGACGGACATTTTCATCTGATTCCAGGGCTACTACCAGATAATTCCCGTAGGATTTTGCTGTTTTCAAAAATTCGGTATGACCGAAATGAAGTAAGTCAAAGCATCCGCCGACGAGTACTTTTTTCATGTTTGCGGGCCACGCAAGAACACCGCTTGCCATGGCTGAAAGTTAGATGTGAATGTTTGGTCCTGAAGTACGTCATTTCCGCGCGTCACTTTGTATTCAAACGATGCTTTGGCCCCCCAGGCGGCAAAGTCTACCTGTTTGATCTTTCCCGGAGGCAGCGTCGGGTCATCCTGATACAAATCCGGCGGTGGAGGGGTTTGTCCATAGACGACGTGATTGAGTATTTGAGTGCTTCGGCCGTCCGATGTGCCGTAGAGCTCAAAGGTAAGGGACGGGACAGAGAGATCTGTTTTGGTCTGGATCAGAATATAGGAAGGAGTATCGTTTTTAAACTTCAGATCGACGGACGGAGAAAAAACCGTCGCATCAAGACCCGCTTTAAACCCTCCCTCTTCATAATAATGAACGCGATATGCGTGGGCGTGACGCTCCACGATCGGAAGCCCGGTGTTGAGTGCCGCACGAAACAGTGTGGTACTGACCTGGCATACCCCGCCGCCGTCGCCTAACACAGTGCGCCCATCCTTTATAATATATGCAGATTGGTATCCGGTAGCTGCGGAAATATCCCCGACCGTTTTGTCGAACGAAAACGTTTCCCCCGGGGCTATCAGAATGCCGTTTAAGCGGGATGCCGCAAGTTCTACGTTGTGGATTCTACCCGGTATGGAGCCCTGGAATTCGGAATATCCGGTACCGATCAATTCCTTGATGCCGAATGAATTGACCTGTGCTGTAGACACCGCGGGCTTCACCGGCTCGACCGGAAGATTGATGACGACATGAAATACGGGTGCATGGGGAATGGCAGCTACCGCTGCATTAAACCGGTCCATGGTTTCCGTTTTATTGAGCGCCCGCCCGTCATGAGACACCCGGAAAGCAGTCACCCTGCCGTGTTCAAAACGGAACAGCGCATCTGTCACCGGTATGTCTATGTTTTGTGCCAGATTCTGAAGCGCTGTTTCGACGACGTCGGACTTCCAGCGGAAATACGGCGTGAGGGCGACGGGACCGCGGAAAAATTTGGTCAGCAGGTCGCTCATCCAGTGACCGCTGCGGCCCACGGCATAGGCCTGTGTCGCGGATAATGTCGCGTCGTATCCCAGTTCCAGATCGGTTCCGGATACGGTGGCAATGTTGTTTTCAAATTTAAATTCAAATACGGCATGTGCGAACGGAATATTTTGTGCCTGCCAGTATGCTTTGACATCGTCAGGTGATTTGCCCCCGAACGATACGCCGTCTATGGTAACGTTCGGATAAATTTTCCCGCTGTAGCGCTGCTCAAATACGGTCCAGCCGATAGCCGCTGACAAAAGCAGTACGAGAATGCCCGCCAGGATGCCTTTGGCAAATGCATGCAGAGAAAATATGAAACGCCGACTGGAGGGGTGGTCACGGGACATGATATGATACATTGTATCCTAAAATCCTATGGATCCAAAAGACCCTTCTGCCTCGGCTCCCCCTGCTCCTCCCGAAGGAGGGGTTGGAATGGTGTTTGAGGCACCGCCGATCGTGCCCCCGGACGATACGGTAGTCATACCGCCGCCAGCCGCCGTCCCTGCCGCAGAACAAGCATCGCCGCAACAGCAAAATCCATTTATCCCTGACGTACAGATGGCGTCGTCTGTCGGGACCCCTCCGGCTTCCAGTGGGGGTACGCCATGGCTCCGCAGACTGCTCATAATCGGAGTAGCGGTACTGGTTCTGGCAGGAGTCTCGTTTGGCATATGGACGGCGGTACAAAAAACCGCGACTCCGGCACATGTGACCATAAACTATTGGGGGTTGTGGGAAAACGATTCGGTCACCCGGCAGTTTATCGCGGAGTTTGAAAAGGAAAATCCCAATATCACCGTACAATATACCCAGGAGTCTCCGAAACAATACCGGGAACGTTTGCAATCCGCCATCAACCGCGGGGAAGGGCCGGATGTGTTCCGTTTCCATAATACATGGGTGCCAATGCTCCGTATGCAATTGGCCATGGTGCCTCCCGGTGTCATGACTCCGGCTGAATTTAGCAGTACATTTTTTCCGGTAGCCAGCAGCAACCTGGTCGCAGGAAACAATATATTCGGCATACCCATCATGATCGACGGCTTGGGATTGTATATAAATGATGATCTGTTTGCCGCTGCCGGCGTTTCACCGCCTGCGACCTGGACGGATGTAGCTAATATCGTGCCGAAGCTTACGGTACGGAACGGAACGACGATCGTCACATCCGCAATCGCGCTTGGAACTGCGACGAACGTAGAGCATTTCAGCGACATACTGGGATTGCTGTTTTTGCAAAACGGCGCGGACTTAACGAACCTTACCGGAAAAGACGCGGAACAGACGCTGACGTTTTACCGGAGTTTCGCGGATCCGTCCAGTCCTATGTATACGTGGAGTGATGCCATGGATAATTCCGTGTCGGCATTTGCGGCAGGGAAAGTGGCAATGATTCTGGCGCCTTCCTGGCGGGCTCATGAAATAGCGCAGACCAGTCCGAAACTCCGTTTTCATATCGTCCCGGTGCCGCAATTGCAGGGAAACACCGTCGCGTGGGCGTCGTATTGGGTGGAAGGGGTATCGAGTCAGAGTAAAAACAAACAGGCCGCATGGGAGTTTATGAAATTCTTAACCAGTAAAGACGGGGTAAACCGTCTGTATTCCGAGGAATCGAAAACGCGGTTATTCGGTGAGCCGTTTGCCCGTGTGGATCTGGCAAATACGATAAAGGATGATCCGTATACCGGTGCATATGTCAAACAGGCGTCGTATGCCCGATCGTTTCCCATCGCATCCAGAACCTATGATAACGGCTTAAATGACCGGCTGATCCAGTATCTGACCGATGCCGTAAACGGTATGGCAGGGGGAGCGTCTCCTACACAGGTGTTGCAGACCGTATCCGCCGGATTCCGTCAGGTGTTATCATCATACGGGTTGATGTCAGCCGCACAAACCACGCCTGCCCCGTAATGCGCGAACCATGTCTGTATCATCATCGATTTTCATAACCGTTGCGTATGCTGACGTATTTGACTATCCGTTGCTGGCGGAGGAAGTGCGCCGGCGCATGGTGGGTACATCGCTTCGTCATATACCACCGTATATTCCCGGCGTCATACGCGTGTCATATGCCGGGGAAATGTTTTTTGCATTAGCCGGACGGAGCCGGATTGTGGCGACCCGTATACGACGCCGCGTGGAATCAACACCGAAATGGAATACGGTTCGTGCGGTGGCGCAGGTATTCCGATGGATTCCGACCGTGTGCTTGGTCGGTGTGACCGGAGGGCTATCCGTGGATAATGCGCGGAAGAACGACGACATTGATCTGTTTTTTGTGACCAAACGCGGCACATTATGGAGCACCAGGTTATTGGTGACCGTAGTCGCCGACCTGTTGCGGCTGCGCCGACGGCCGAATGAAACGGTAGTAGCAAACAAAATATGTCTGAATATGTTCGTATCCGAGGATGCCCTGACGCTTCCCCCGGAGGAACAGGACCTGTTTGCCGCGCACGAAGTGGTGCAGATGGTGCCGTTGTGGGACAGGGGAGGGGCGTATCGGAAATTTCTGAAAGCGAACGCATGGGTAACGTATTTTTTGCCGAACGCGTGGAGAGAACGGTATCAGGGGGTACGTATTACGTATTATGGATCCGTAATACATAATACGATAACCCAAATACTGCGTTTCTTGGAGCCGCTAGCCCGTATATTCCAGCTGTGGTATATGCAAAAACACCGGACGACGGAAATAATTTCTCGGGGCATGTTACGGTTCCATCCGAAGGATGCGCGCATCTGGGTGAAGAAAAAATTCGCGAAACGGCTGCAAAAACTGGATATCCCCCTTGACAACGTTTTTTATCACCGATAAAATAGCACTCACTTCGAAAGACTGCTAGTAGAGCATTTTTCACCGGTAGTCTCATATAAAAATTTTTAATAAGGAGGTCGCTATGGCAAAGCAAAAGATCACGCCGTTATTTGAAAATGTCCTCATCAAACCCCTGGAGGCAGAACAGAAGCTTCCCTCAGGACTCGTATTACCCGATACCGCCAAAGAAAAACCGCAGATCGGTGAAGTCATGGCTGTAGGCAGCGGCGCATCCTGCTGCGGCGGATGTGACTGCAAGGATAATAAATCCTGTGACTGCAAAAACGAGATGGTCGTCAAAGTCGGAGACAAGGTCATGTACAAAAAATGGGGAGGCAATGAAGTAAAAGTAGAAGGAAAGGAATGGACCATCGTTGAACAAAAAGACATATTGGCAATCGTAGAATAATAATTATTTATTAACCCGAATAAATTTCTTCGAAATTTGCGCGGGTAAAGGAGGTCATTATGGCAAAACAAATTAAATTTTCCGAAGACGCACGACAGGCACTGATCCGCGGTGTCAACATATTAGCCAAAGCCGTGGTAACGACGTTGGGTCCCAAGGGCCGAAACGTCGCCCTCGACAAAAAATGGGGCGCCCCCACTGTCGTCCATGACGGTGTGACGGTAGCCAAGGAAATCGAACTCGAGGACGCATTTGAAAATATGGGCGCGCAATTGGTGAAAGAAGCGGCCAGCAAAACCAATGATGTGGCAGGAGACGGAACCACCACCTCCACGCTGCTTACCCAGGCTATCGTCAACGCCGGGTTTAAGAACGTGACGGCAGGAGCCAACCCGATGATTCTGAAGGCCGGGATGGAAAAAGGACTGGATGTCGTCGTCGCCGAGCTTAAAAAGATGGCAAAGACCATCAAAGATGCGGACGTGGCCAAAGTCGCCACCATTTCCGCTCAGGATGACAAAATCGGCTCGCTGATTGCAGAGGCCTTGACCAAAGTCGGCAAAGACGGCGTCGTCACCGTGGAAGAAGGCAAGGGGCTTACCATGGAAATAGAATACAAAGAAGGCATGGAGTTTGATAAAGGCTATGCCTCACCGTATTTTGTGACCAATACGGAACGCATGGAAGCAGAAATTTCCGATCCGTACATCTTAATCACGGACAAGAAAATTTCCGCGATTGCTGACCTGCTTCCGTTTTTGGAGCCGTTCGTCAAAATCAGTAAAAATCTCGTGATCATCGCCGACGAAGTCGACGGGGAAGCGTTGGCTACCCTGGTCGTCAACCGGCTGAAAGGCACGATCAATGTGCTTGCGATCAAAGCTCCGGGATTCGGAGACCGCAGGAAAGAAATGCTGGAAGACATTGCGGTGTTAACCGGCGGAACCGTCATCTCGGAAGATACCGGCCGAAAACTCGATAACGTGACGGTCGAAGACTGCGGACGCGCGGATAAAGTATGGGCAGACAAGGAAACCGCCCGCATCATCGGCGGCAAGGGAGCCAAAGCAGCCGTGATGGCACGCGTGGCCCAGATCAAACGCCAGATAGACGAAACAACGTCTGACTTTGACCGCGAAAAACTGCAGGAGCGTCTGGCGAAGTTAGGTGGCGGAGTGGCAGTGATCAACGTCGGAGCCGCGACCGAAATAGAAATGAAAGACAAAAAGGAACGCGTCAACGATGCCGTTGCCGCCACCAAAGCTGCTTTGGAAGAGGGTATAGTTCCAGGCGGCGGGGTGGCGCTTCTTAAAGCCCGCATGGCGCTTTTGAAGTTTAAAGAGACTCTGTCCGTGAAAGACGAACAGACGGGTATCGATATTCTTTACAGCGCATTGGGAGAGCCGACACGGATGATCGCGACCAATTCCGGAGCAGATGCCGGGTGGGTGCTGAAAACCGTAGAGGAATCCAAGGCCGCGGATTTCGGATTCAACGCGATGACGCTGGAGTTTGGCTCCATGATCAATGCGGGTATCATCGATCCGGTGAAAGTCACCCGGTCTGCGGTACAAAATGCCGTATCCGTCGGGATGATGATATTAACCACCGAAGCGTTGGTCACCGACATTCCAGAAAAGAAAGACGCCCCAGCGGGCGGCATGCCGGGAGGTATGGGCGGCATGGGCGGAATGGGTGGGATGGACTACTAAATTAGTTCACAGCAAGACCAGTCCATAGTTCATAGAAACGCAAATTATAAAACAAAAAGCCCCGAATCTCCGGGGCTTTTTGGTATAATTTGGGCATGCCAGAGATATCGGTTGGTGCGTACGATAGTACGAAAGATAAGATTTTTGCTCCCGAGCACAAGCTTCTCGAAACAAAAAACTTCAGTATCGTTGCTGACGATAATCCATTGGTAGAGGGTCATATTCTGATTATTCCCAAAGAAAACCTTTCTTGCGTCGGAGAGTTTTCGGAAGAACTACTCGCAGAATATACACAACTTTATAATCAGATGGGAGATTTTGTAAAGAATACATATGGGTCGGTTGCGACGTTTGAGCATGGAAAAATAGGGCAGACGATCTATCATGCACACGTCCACTTGTTACCGTATGAAGGGAATGTTAAAGCAGTAATTCCGGAGGGTGAAAATCATTTAACAAAGATACATGCTATACAAAATGTTCAAAACGCGTATAAACAGGACGGCCAGTATCTATTTCTTTCGATAGGAGATGATAAGTGGTTAGTAGATCCAAACCTAGGATATCCTCTTTTCTTTCGAGACAGATTTGCTACCGCGTTAGGAATGGAAGGTCAGGGTGATTGGCAAAAGATGAAAGATGATCCGATAATGAAACAGACTAATCGATTAAGAATCCAGAATGTAGAAAAGAAATGGAGTTCGTATGCCAGATGATCATGTGATTAGAACGGTTGCGGTGTATGACAGCATTGCTGATGCGTATTCTGTAGCGATGAATGACTATACTCCAGATGAAGAACGCATAAAATTTACAAAGCTCATCACTCCAGGCGGGATGATTCTAGATTTGGGATGCGCTGCGGGCAGAGACAGCATATATTATTCTTCCAAAGGCTTCCAGACTGTCGGGGTAGACCTATCAGAGAAATTACTCGCTATAGCACGTCAAAAAGCACCGCAGTTGACATTTTTGCAGCAGGACGTTCGGGATTTACGGTTTCCGGATACATCATTTGATGGCATATGGGCATGTGCGATATTTCTTCATTTAATCCAATCCGAAATAAAATTGGCCATAAAACGCTGTTATACATTACTGAAGCCGAACGGCACGCTGTTTGTGATGATGAAAAACGGAAAAGGGGAAACAGATGTAACCGAAAATCTGTCGTCCGGCATGACGCGACACTTTACCCTATTTCAACCAAAAGAACTCGAGGATGTGCTTAAGGAATCCGGTTTTAACATAACAGAAATATATGTATGGAATTCAAAAGACCGGTACACGCCTCGGCGTGATGTGGAGTGGATCTCCTGTTTCGCAAGGAAGTATGGGGTATAATAACTCCAATGAATCGATTCATCGATTCATTGGAGTACATACTATGGCGCAATTTGAACTGGTAGAAACAGTGACAAAAGACGGATTAGTGCATCAGGGTATGTTTGCACGGCCGGAACCCCACTCCGTCCCGCATAGCGGGACTTCGCGGGGCAGGGCGCTTTTGTGGGTGCACGGGCTGACCGGCAGATTTTACGGCGACGTAAAAACCATGAACCTATTTGCCGACGAATGCACAAAGCAGGGCATGGCGTTTGCGTCATTTAATACCCGGGGGCACGACATCATCTCCAGTATGCGGAAGATCGACCCCAAGGAACCCAACGGGTATACCCACGTAACGATTGGCGCCAGTAGCGAAGTATTTGAGGAAAGCGTATTTGATATCGATGCCGGCATTTCATACCTTGCCGATCAGGGGTTTGACCAGGTGATATTGGCCGGTCACAGCACGGGCGCCAATAAAGTCTGCTACTATGCCGGAAACACCAATGATCCGCGGGTAGCAGGTGTCGTGTTGGCCGGGCCCATGTCCGACCGGCTAAGCGAACACACGGATAAAAAACAGTATGATAAAAACCTCACGATGTTACGGGAATTGATTGAAACCGGAAGGGGAGATGCATTGCTTGCCAAGACGCATTGGTTTCCGATAACCGCCAAACGGGCATGGAGTTTACTTTCCCCCAATACCCATGAAGACGTATTTAATTACGGAGATGAGAAGAACGTGTTGGTAGATTTTAATAAAATTACTTCACCCGTTATGGTTGTGTTGGCGGGAAACGATGATGTGGCAGACAGACCTGCCGAGACGATTCAAAAGGTGTTTGATGCCCATACCGGTTCGAAAAACTACCGGAGTGTGATTATCCCGGATGCGACGCATCAGTACTCCGGCAAGCAACAGGAGTTTGTACATTCCGTCGTTTCCTGGGCGAAATCCCTGTAGTTATGAAATATCACGTCATACCGCTTGCTATCCCGAATGATCATGGTTTGAAATTGGCAACAGAACTATATAAACCCGAAGGTCCAGAAAAAATGCCCGCAGTGATCATGTTCCATGGCTTTACCGGGTATAAAGAAGGAGTAGAGCTCGTGGACCTTGCCGACCGTCTGGCAAAGAAAGGGATAGTATCCGTCCGGTTTACGGCTTCGGGATTTGGTGATAGTGAGGGCGATATAGAGCATGATTATCGGTTCACTCACTACCGCAAAGATGCAGAGGCAGTGTATGCATATGTATCACATCTTCCGTATGTCGATGCCGGGCGGATGGGTGTGTACGGCCATAGCTTGGGCGGCAGGCTCGCGGTACTATTTTGTTCCAATCATGATGATATACAAGCACTTTGTATTGCTTCTGCTCCTGTTAACTTTTTTGATACCTTATACGGACAATTCAGGGAAGAATGGAAGAAGACAGGTTATCTTGAAAAAGTAAGCAGTCGGGGGAATACGACGATACGACTCCCATACTCGTATGCGACGGACGTGGATTTACCGGAACACAACGTCTTAGAGGCTGCAAAAAAGATTACGCGTCCGCACTCCTTTGTTATTGCCGGGAACATAGATCAGGAAGTGGCGTGGACGGAAACGAAGAAAGTGTTTGACGCGCTCAAAAGCCCGAAAGAATTTTTACTGATTGACGATTTAGACCATAAATATGGCCGAACTCCGAAGATATTCCCAACTGTCCACGGACCCATCGTGCAATTTTTCCAGAAATATTTATGAAATACACAGGCAGACGGGCAACAAAGAGAGATATCCCGGCGTTCATACGTATCCAGAAACACGATGGATTTCCGCACCAGTACTATTTAACAAAAGGCAGACTGGAAAAACTATTTGATAGGGGAGAACAGTTTTATGTAATTTCCATACACGGAACCCCCGTCGGATTTGGGTCTGTCGATTGCGAGATTCGGGCCCAAGTGCATTTGATCTGTGTGGATGCAGCTTTTGCCGGGAACGGTATCGGGAGAACGCTTATGCGATTGTGCCTCGCCCGCGCCAAACAAAGAGGGTGCAAGAGAGCGTGTTCATACGTGGAGGCCAACTCTTCCAAGGAGCCATTTTTAGTGAAAATGGGGTTTCATCAGGTGGGGCTGTATAAAGACAGGTACGGAAACGGGGTTGATGCAACTATATGGGAAATAGCATTACCGTAATTCTTTTTTCAATTCCGGCAAAACTTCGAGGGGGTTTGCTGCAGCGCCGTTGACGTGTACTTCCAAATGCAGGTGGTTACCCGTGGCCCACCCGGTGGCGCCTACTTCACCAAGCTCAGTCGTTTTTGTGACTTTTTGCCCCTCTTTTACATCTATTCTGGTCATGTGGGCGTAGAGGGATTCCAGGTGATCATCGTGTCTCACGATGACGTGCCTGCCGTAGCCCGATAGTATCGTACCGGCGTATATGACCGTGCCATCGGTGATCGGGTAAATAGGGGTGCCTGCAGGGTCGGTTAAGTCCATGCCCGGATGCGTCCCGGAGAAAAATTGGGAAATGCCAAAGCGCGCCAGCGGCCATTGGAACCGCAGACCGGAAACCCCTGCATTTATGACCGTTTTGGGGGTATACAGGGACAATTGCGTCTCCATAAACCCTGCCTGAGCCTGAGGCATGATAATCGCTCCAAAAAACGCAAGGCCGATAAGCGGAATACCGATAAGCTCCTGAAGCGGCCTGTGCTCGATATGCCGGCGTGCCCAGCGGCTTAGGCGGTTGCTGCCGTAATGGGGCGTCATGATCCAATGAAGAAACCGTCGGATTTGTGTCATGAGACTGCATATAGTAGCGTACATACGCGCTAAAGTCAAATAACTATAGGATGATATCGTTGCCTATAACTTACCTGTTGTGGTATGATCGAACACACGTTATGAAGCGCAAAGTGATCTTTTTTGGTGTATTGGTACTGATCCTTTTGGCCATTGTGGGCACTGTGAAACTCATCACATCCCGGACCCCGAAAGAAGGAGAATTGCGCGTCGAAAGTACCCCGGAAGTAAGCATATTTTTGGATAACAAACATATCGGACGGACGCCGTACCGCGAAAAGGTGGCGGCCGGAGAATATACGCTCCGATTGGTTCCGGAATCGACGACCGGAGATATCGCCCCCTGGCAGGCAAAAATTTCCGTCGGCCCGAACCTTTTGACGTATGTCAATGCCGTACTTTCAGAATCGGAGCTCTCTTCCGCAGTCGACGTATTGTGGCTGGAGAAAAGTGTCGCCAACAAGCCGGAGCTTTCGGTGATTACCAATCCGGACGGAGCTTCGGTAGTCGTTGACGACGTGACCAAAGGAATTACCCCGCTTACCGTACAGGATCTGACCATCGGGGACCACACGCTGACGGTCACTTCCCCGGGGTTTTTGACGCGCACGATGAAAATAAAAATGACGGAAGGATATAAACTGATCGCATCCCTGAAACTGGCACTGTCGGCCACCGGCGTTTCCGATACCGGTACCACGGCCTCCGCGTCTGCGGCACTGACGACGGGGTCTGTCACCCCGGCACCGACCGCCAAAGCGGGGACAAAAACCGCGACATCGTCTGCCGCCACGCAAACGCCGCCCACACCGTATGTCACGATCCTGGACACCCCAACGGGATTTTTGCGCGTGCGCATGGAGCCGTCCACGGCGGCTACCGAAGCGGGTCGGGTCAACCCCGGTGAGAAGTACCACGTCTATGACGAACAGTCGGGGTGGTATCAGATTTCCTACGATAGTACAAACAAAGGGTGGATTTCCGGAACCTACGCTACCAAAACACCGTAAGAGAGGATTAAATTGCGAAGTTTAGAAGTTTAGAAGCTTAGTACAAATAACTTTGTGCTACTCATCTCTAAGCTACTCCATAACTCAGCACTGATTTTTTATCCCCCTATCCCGTAGATAACGAAGAACGCTGTTGCCCCCCAGAGGATAACGGTGGTCAAAAGCGGCAGATCCGTCGTGAGGACCTGTTCCGGCGATTCTCCTTTGCCGTGATAGATAAGCTGCATATACCGCATGATGCCGTAGAGAATAAACGGAAGCGATACCATCATCCACTTGCGGTCAGGGATGTCGGTCACAAACTCCCCGTAGTTTTTGAAAAACAATCCCTGATTGGACGGCCGTTCCAGAAACGTGAAATAGGTGTAGGAAATAAATGTGGAGGTCGCAAACATGGATGTGTATGCGTCCAACAGCTTTTCCGAATAGTGCGATAACGACGCACGGGTATCTTTGGGTGCCATAGCGCCCGAACCCTGGATGAGGGTAAGTTCCGCGCGGCGTTTGCCGATGGCGAGAAAAAGTGCAAGAGACAATGCAGCAAGCGCGAGCCAGATGGAAATGTGATATCCGGTGGCAGCTTCTCCCGCATAGACGCGCAGCACATACCCGGTTGTGATGGCGATGATATCTACCACGGAAATGTGTTTGAGAATCAAAGAATACAGATATTGCAGCCCGATAAACATGAGACCGAAGATAAAAAATGAAGGTCCTACGGCGTAGGCGATTCCCAGTCCGATGATCAGAAACAACAAAGAGGTCAACAGTGCTATTTTGATCGGCAGTTTTCCGCTTGCGATCGGTCTGAATTTTTTGAACGGATGTCTTCGGTCGGCCGGGGCGTCCAGGACATCGTTCAATATGTAGTTTGAGGATGCCAGGAAACAAAATGCGAAAAAACCAAAAAGCGAACTGATAAACAGCGATTCATGAAATAACTGCCCCGTAAAAAATACGGTGGTAAACAGTGCGACGTTTTTCAGCCATTGTCGGGGCCGCGCCGCTTTGAGAATTGCGTAAAGAAGCTCACCCATACGAGAAACATGGTCAGTGCGACGGCGACAGCGATAAATGCGTATACTTTCAGCTTGCTCGTGACCGTGAGCGAGACCAGCCCCAGTATAGCGGACACCCCCCAGTAAAACAAGGCGATTCTTCGCTTGCCCCATCCCAAATCCAGGAGCCGGTGATGAAGATGTCCGCGGTCGGCCCACACCGGAGATTTTTTGGTTCCGATACGGCGCACCAATGTCGCCACGGCATCCAGCATGGGAATGCCGAGGACTAACAGTGCAGTACCGAGTTTGGCAAACGAAAGAATGCCGAGGAGCGCCAAAAAGTATCCGGCAAGTGTTTTCCCCCCGTAACCCGGCATGATGCGCTGGGGGTAAAAATTCCAGGGGAGAAATCCGAGAAACGCACCGGTAACGCCAAATGCAAGCATCGTCACCCACACTTGCGCCGGATCCGTAACGCTATAGCGCAGCGACAAAAGTCCCAGGACGAACGCGGAAATGGCGACATACCCGGGCATCTGGCCGTCGACACCCGCTGACCATCCGATGATATTCATCGTCCATATGATCCAGAGAAACGCGAGGATCTGCGGTAACCCGACGGTAAACCGCAGCCCCAACAGCGCGATATGCTGGTCCCAGGCAGTCAACGACAGTACGCCGCCGTTTACCGGATTGGTAATAAACGGGATGGTGCTGCCGGTATATATGACGATGAGTGCGACGATGCCGTTTATTCCTAAACGTATATACGGACTGACGTCTTTTTTGTCGTCGATAAGACCCATGACGGTAAGAATGAGCGCTCCTGCCATGATGCCGATGCTATGACTGTTGACAGGTATATATATGAGGCTGCTTACGATAATTCCGAAAAACAATGCGAGCCCTCCCGCTCTCGGGACGATGCCCGCATGCGTGTGTGCCGGGTGATAGCGGTGTTTGGGGTCATCTATCCAGCCCTGCCGTTTGGCGATGACAATGACCAACGGCGTAGAAAAAAATGTGACACACAAAGCAACGAGTGTTGGGGCAATAAATTGCATGATCATCATCCTACTAATGTAACGATACGGATAACCAAAAATGCGCTGAGACAGGATACCAGTATGGAGGTGAGAAAAAGCGCCCGGGCAAACATCGGGTGATCCGCGCTCCGTTTCACGACGATTGCGACATTTATCGCATAGACAATGATCGCCATCCCCAGAGGAAGCATGAGCATCCATGGAGAGGTGAGCCGGTCTTCTCCCCAGGGCCTACTGTACCAAAGCGGCACCGCAGGAGGCAGATGTCTCCAAGACCAGAGAACCGCAATGCCGCCGATGATAAGCTGTGATGCGGCAGCAGCAGATGCCAGACGATACTCCCACGTTCTCCGGAGCGGTCCAATGCCCGAAAGAAACTGTGATGGTACCGGAGCGGTAGGAAAGGTAAATTTCATCATGGTTTGACTCGTGCCGTATGGTTCCCCATGGGCAGACGATACGCAATCGTTACCGTAGCATCCGAATGCACGACAAATGCCCGGGACGGGTACATCGGATAATCCGACACCGCACGTGACGGCGAAAATAATGCATCCCCGATATACCACGGAAACGGCGCGTGATCGGGGTTATATAAATACACCCGTGACCGGTCCTTTGCATAATACAGCGTTTCCAGATAAATAAGTGCATTGTCTGCCAGTATGACGTCGTCATTTTTTACCAGTGCGTTTACCTGGGCAAGGGCATCCCGCATCGGTGTTTTGGGGTGCTCGGGAGGGAACCACCAGTTTATCCAAAGAACGGAGAGAAGTAATAGCGCCGCGGTAACTTTTTGTACCAACGGATTCCGTATCGCGTCGATCGCGGCGACAATGACGAGCACCTCCGCGACCGTTACGGGGATAAGATACCGGTTTACAAACAGCGGCTTGATAAACGATATGCCGATAATGACTGCCAAGGGGACAGCGCCATACGTGATAAACAAACCCGTCCTGCTCTTATGTCTCCGGTCCGTCATGGCAAACATGCCGGCGCCTGCAATAAGTGCGGAAAGCATGGCGGTGTAGAACCACCCCCACCAGGGGGTTCCTTCGTATCCTGTGAACATATTGCCGAGTGCGGAGTAGACAAGCTGCAGATTCACCGGAAAATACCACGATGACGCAAGTAAAGGTGCTTCCAGTGCAATCCTGATAAGCCAGGGAAGTATCAGGACGCCGACGACAAGAAAGGACTGAAACGCACGGTCTTTTCTGAAAAGCGCCAGCGGGTGCAGGAGTTTGGGGCGGGAGGTAACAATCCAGTGGACGCCGAGCGCCCCGAGAAACAAAAGAATATAGACATGGGTATAAAATCCGAGAAGCGCGCTCAGGATAAATATCATCCATTTTTTGTTCGCATACCCGTAAAGCATCAGAACGGAAAACAGGGTATACCACGCATACGTGCGTACCTCAAACGCGTAGTACAACAGCATCGGATTGAGGAAAAAAAATATAGGAAGATACACCGCAAGCCAGTGTTTTTTATAGAGCGCGGCGCCCCATTCGATCATGACGACGGTCGCGAGCGCATATCCCACCAACGAAAGGCAGCGGGCGGCAATATCTCCCTCGCCAAATATCCGTATCCAATAATGGAGCAAGGCATAATACACCGGCGGCTCGAACCCCAGCCTCGTGATGATAAACCAAAGGGACTCTTTGGCTGCAAGTATCGAAAACGCTTCATCACGCCAGAGGCTTTGGGTAAGGTACAGGAGCGGAGTGTGAGTAAGTAATATATGAAACATGGTGATCCGTAGGTTTAGTATATTCCGTATCCGCATACGCGGGCGGACAAAATCTACGAAGCTACGTATATTATATCTTTTCCGTCACGCGATATTCCAGGCGCTTACCCAAAAGGAGCCGCGTGTGTGCATCCAGTCCCGGAAGCGCCGAGAGAAAAAACGATATGACCGGGAGCGTGAGCCACTGGAGATACAGAAGCGGCAGTTTCCATTTGGCATAGGAAGTTGGCGGCGGCGGCTTGACGCGCCAGTCGATGATAAACACTACGATCAGGAAGATGGTGGAAAGCGTCAGGATGCCGGAAGAAATTTGTGCCAGATTGTGTCCCAATACGGTGCGTCCGAACGCGCGGTTGACAAGCGGGGGAACCGTGCTTCCCAGAGTTAAAATAAACCAGTTGGTCGGCCATAATATGTGGTGTTCGAGAAGTGTAAACAACCGCTGAAACCTTTGGCTTGCGCGGATTTCGGTGTGGACGAATGCGTTGCGGATAACATACGGGATATCCGATACACCCCAGGCCCAGCGTTTGGCCTGTTCGTACTGGTTGACAAACGTATTAAAAAATCCATGGCTTTCCGCCGCATCAACGAGAATCGGCAGGAAAATGGGCAAGGTCGTGACCTTTTCCCCTTTGGCGAAATACACTTTAAAAAACATGTGATAATCTTCGGGGATGACGTCGACCGCCCAGTATCCCACCTCTTTGGCTGTGTTCAGCGACATGGAGTAGGTCGAAAAGTTAATGAGTTTACCTTTTTGCGAAAGAATAGCCAGATTCCAAATGCTGTTGAGTGTATTGATAAACCGGTATGGAAGCTGGATGCGCCAGATGTTGTTATGAAACATGATGCTCCCCTGATAAAAATGGTATGCGCGCTCCGGGTCGGTAAGGAACGCATGCGCTAACGCGGAAAAATATTTCGGGTGCGGCAGCGCATCGGCATCGCAGGATGTGACGGTGACATATTCAAGCGGTATGTGTTTTTCCTGAAAATAATGAGCGGCGTTTTTGGCGGCCCAGGCCATGTTGGACGATTTGCCCGCCACTTCACCGTTATGAAGCGTATGCTTGGTGGCCATCAGATGTCCGAATACCGATGCGAATTCTTTTTTCAGGATGGCGGTCGTGGCCCCTGCCGTAGCATCTTTTGCTTCGGTGGCGAGTACGATGACCATTTTTTCTCTCGGGAAATCCTGGTGAGCGAGGTTTATAAGGGTGCGCCGTAATATATGGATCGGCTCCTTGTATTCCGGAATGATGACGACCTGCCACAGGTCATCATAGTGCGGATCGTTTGCGGCGACTTTCAGCCAGTCTTCGCGCATGTGGGCGGAGAGTTTGGCAAATGACTGGAGCGCGGAGTAGACAAGCGTCAGTGATTTATAAAACCAGTATACGTCGAAGGTGATGATAAGATAGGCAACCAACGCCGGGTGCCAAAACGAAAGCCATAGCGGCATGGTGATAAGCAGCCATGACACCAATGGTATGGCGATTTCGAGTGCCCGCTGCATTTTGTTGGGGTAGCGCAAAAATATCTGGCGCATAGTATCAAGCTAAACAAATTATACCACGACCCACAGTGCGGGAAGTAAGAGAAATGGTTTGGGAGTGCATTTTTCAGACACGCTCAGCGTACGGCTACCTATCGTAAAGGCGTGTTCGTTCTTCGCTAAATGCGCGTTTGCATATAGGTGTAGATCTCCAAAGTATACAGCAAACGCGCAGGTTGTCTTCAAAATGACTCCCTCACCTTTTGAGAAGCGATTAGATTTGAAATAGCGCACGCGCATTCTCAGTGGTTTTTTCCGCCATGCCTTTGACCGTTGTGTGCTGCATATCTGCCACGGTTTTTGCGATCAACGGGATATATTTGGGTTCGTTTCTTTCTCCCCGGTGCGGGACGGGGGTAAGGTACGGAGCGTCGGTTTCCAACAGAAGCCGGGAAAGGGGAATATACGGCACGATCAGAGAAAGTTGTTTGGAATAGGTGACGTTTCCATCGACGCCCATATATAATCCCAGCTCCTCTGCAATGCGCACATCCTGCAGGCCCCCGGAAAAACAGTGGAGGACTCCTCTGGGAATTTTCGGGACGCTCCGTAATATGCTAAACATGTCCTCAAACGCCTCACGGCAGTGGAGGATAACCGGAAGATCATATTTAAGAGCGAGCAGTAATTGTGCTTCAAGAAGCTGATGCTGGACTTCTTTTCTGCCGGCTGCTATTTCTCCTTTATAATAATGATAGTCCAGCCCGCATTCGCCGATTGCCTTGATATAGGGCTTATTCGCCTCATCGCGTAGCAGTGACTCAAGATAGGAAATATCCGGATTTTTCGGCGCCTCGTACGGGTGGTATCCGACAGCAGCAAATACGACGTTGGGATGAATCGTAGCAAGATGTACGGCAGTGCGGCAGGAGTTGTGATCGACGCCCGGGACGATGAACTGTTTGACCCCGGCTTTTTTGGCGTTGCCGATGACCATCGGCCGGTCTGCGTCAAAATCGGCAAAATTCAGCTGACAGTGGGTATCGATGAACATACTACATAACAAAGTAACCACGTAACAAAGTAACGATGACAACAAAAATAATGAAAACGACGTAACAACTATGGTACAACGTAACAAAATATATTCATTATGGCAAACGGGGGAACAATGGAGGAATGAGCACAATCTTTGTTCCCGGTTTCAGATTTGTCCAACTGTCTTTATATATCGGTTGATCCTTTGATAATCCGGTCGCGCCAAAGGCTGTTGCAATTTTTCGGGATGTTTCCGGTAAGTACGGCGCAATCTGCCAGGCAACCTGATGAATACTGTCCGCCAGTCCATAGAGCACCCAATCCACGGCTTTTGGATCTGTCTTAACGAGTTCCCATGGCTTGTTGTCGTCTACGTATTTGTCGGCAACTTTTATAAATTTCCAGACGGCGGCAAGTGCATCATGAAATTGAAAAGCGGTGGTATATGTATCCAAATCTTTCCATGACTTTTTCCAGTTGTAGAATGTCTGGTCCGCTCGTAACGGGTGCGTATCGGGATCCTGATCTATATCAGGAATTTTCCCGTCACAATATTTCTGTATCATTTGAAGCACCCGGGCCACCAAATTGCCCAACCCGTTGGCAAGATCCGCGTTGTAGAGTTCTTTGAAGCGGGTTTCGGAAAAATCCCCGTCGGCAGACGACGGGATTTCGCGGAGGAAATAATACCGCAAGGCGTCCGCGCCGTATTTGCCGATAAGCGTTAACGGATCGATGACGTTGCCTAACGTTTTGCTCATTTTTTGTCCGTTGACCGTAAAATATCCGTGGACGAATATGGCTTTCGGCGTCGGAAGACCAGCGGAAAGCAAAAACGCCGGCCAGTAGACCGCGTGGAAGCGGGAAATTCCTTTGCCGATTACATGAACGTCTGCGGGCCACCATTTTTTATACTGCGTGTCGTCCCAACCGAATCCTACTCCCGACTGATATATGTTTAATGCGTCAAACCATACGTACATGCGCTGGGTATTGTCGTTGGGAACAGGTACCCCCCAATTTTTGGCGCGGGCATTGCTTCTCGAGATGCTGATATCCTGCAGCGGTTGTTTCAGAAAGGACAATACTTCGTTTCTTCGCGTGTCAGGGACGATAACCAGTTTACCTGAGGTAATAAGGTCGATAATTTGATTTTGATATTTACTCAATTTGAAGAAATAGTTTTCCTCTTTCACCGTTTCCAGTTTTTTGCCGGGGTGTTCAAAACATTCGCCTTTTTCGTCCAGTTCGTCCGGTGTATAAAATGTTTCGCAGCCGACACAGTAGAGGCCTTCATACGATTTTTTGTAGATATCTCCGGCCTTGTCGCAGAGTTCCCATAATTTTTGACTGGCGGGAAAATGATGCGCCTGATCGCTGCCTTTTTGCCATACGTCAAACCGGCAACCCAAAGATTTGGTGAGCTCAAAAAATTTTACGTTATTTTCATCGATAAACTGCTGAACGGGGATGCCTGCTTTTTCCGCAGCCTGAACGTTTTTTAAGGCATTTTCATCGCCGCCGGAAAGCAGCAAAGTTTCTTTTCCGAGTAATGCGTGATACCGCGCGATGACGTCGCCCTGCACAAACTCAAGGGCATGACCTATGTGGGGGGCGGCATTGACGTACGGGATGGCACAGGTGACATAGAATGTATCATTCATGGGTATATTTTACATCATTTCCGTTTCCAGAGGATTTCGAAGGAAATAATACTCGCCAAGAGTAATACGGTATATATGGGGCTTTTCAGGCCGAACAACCGAAGGATGAGTAACAGAGCTAGACCTCCGCTCCAGAGGACCGACGTTTGTATTTTCCGAAACACATACTGAAGGATAAACCCGGTGGAGACGGTAAACGCGATAAGAAAAAGCACAATATATACAATGGTGTCCGGGGGATACATGTTCACAAATGCCGCAAGCAGCACATACCCCGAAGCACCGAGGACGAGAAGATACGGGTTTCGCACTGGTTTGTGCCGTTCCATGTATTCATTGTACAATACCTGCTGTATGAGCCTCGAGTTTTTTATCCTGATCCTCGTCATTATTTTCGGTTTTAGTGTCCTCGCGTACATGGTGAGAAGAAGAGAAGATACCACGCTTACGGAATGGTTGAAATCCATGAAAAGTTCCATGGAACATCAGACAAGCGACGTGTCAGCTCGGCTGGATATGGCAACCCGAGTCATGGGAGACCTGCGGCAAAATCTGGGAGAAATGTCCGAGGTGGGCAAGGGGATAAAAAGCTTACAGGAATTTTTGCAGTCCCCCAAACTGCGCGGCAACATAGGCGAACAGGTGTTGCAGGACATGATCGGGCAGACGTTTCCGAAAAATTCGTTTCATCTGCAGTATGCATTCAAGAGCGGAGTAAAAGTGGATGCGGTGTTAAAAACCGATGCCGGGCTACTGTGCGTAGACTCCAAGTTTCCGATGGAAAATTTTTCCAAAATGCACAAAGGAGAAACGGAAGCCGAGAGGAATCAGGCGAAACGCGATTTTGTTTCCGACGTCAAAAAGCATGTCAACGACATAAACAAAAAATATATTCTGCCGGAAGAAGGGACCATGGATTTTGCACTTATGTATATCCCGTCGGAATCCGTTTACTACGAAATAGCCAACATGGAAGAGCTTATGGAATATGCGCGGAAAGAGCGTGTGTACCCCGTTTCCCCGAACACGCTGTATGCACATTTGCAGGTACTACTGCTTTCCTTTCAGGGCAAGGAAATGGAACAAAAAACCAAACAGGTATTCCAGCTTCTCCGGGCGATACAGAAAGATTATGTAAAGGTGGAAGAACATATGGGTGTATTGTCCAAACATGTCGGAAATGCGTATAACGCCATGAGCGCCGTATCCGGTTCGTTTACCGTGTTGGGGCAAAAGCTAGCCCGGACAAATCTGTTGGGTGATGAGTCACAAGAGTAGGGGGATCCACAAACCATCCGCGTTTCCTTTGTGTATTTGTTACCATGTTTTAAAACATGGTAACAAAGAGTGTGTGTGCCTCCTCTTCTTCCTACTCTTCTTCTTTCTACTCTTCATCTTTCTACTCTTCATCTTTCTACTCTTCATCTTCTTCTTGTTGTTGTATCATTTCCCAATGGATCGGATGAATGTGAGTATAGAGGGATAATAGACATAGATTATATACGCGTTTGTCGCAAGCAATCCCGGAAAAATAACAAATGTTTCCACCGGTCCGCCGGTGCGGACACGGAAAAATTTTATCGGCGGAAACCCGAATCGGACGGGGACCGGAAAAAACCACGGAATGCCTTCTTTGGTGATACAGTCCATAATAAGATGCGACGCGTATCCGAACATGGTGGCCCACCAGACGATATGCATGTCGATGAGTACCACGTGATGCATGACGCCAAGAAGGAGGTGGAGCAGGTATCCGGCAAGCGCCATACCAAAAAGCGAGTGGGAGACCATCCGATGGTGACCGATGAGGGGATGAAGAAGATTTCCGAAAAATGACCCCGCCGGTATTTTGTCCCAAAAATCGCTGGTCGCATCATCGATATCCGGCAGGAGTCCTCCCATCATATTGCCGAAAAATGCGCCGATTGCCGTAGCCAGCGTCATGGAAGGAGCGGGCTGCGTGGCAATATATGCGGCAAGCGTCGTAAACGCCGCCAGATCATGGGTGCGCCCGGTCATAGAAGCAGCATATCACACATGATAGAATGATTTTGGAACTGATCACACATGCCATTATGCCTATGAGAACCGTATTTATAATTCATGGATCCCACGGAAATCCGAATGAAAATTGGTATCCATGGCTGCGTGAGAAATTAGAGCGGGATGGTCTTCGGGTGATTGTTCCCGCGTTTCCCATACCTACAAAAGAGGGGAGTGGACACTCGCTGAACGCGTGGCTGGATACATTTCAAGAGTATGTCCGTTTTGTGGATAGCGACACCATATTCGTCGCGCACAGCCGCGGATGTAATTTTGTATTACAGGTATTGCCGCGTATCGCATCAGCGATAGACAGCGCGTATTTCGTCGGACCTTTTGTAGATTATGATTATTGGCGGCCGGATGTATATACGACGTATGATTCGTTTCAGGAAAAGCCATATTTGTGGAAGCTGCTGCGCCAGCGCATCCGGCATACAGAAGTATTTCAGTCCACAAATGACGTCATACCGGTTTCGGAAGGCCAATTTATCGCGGATAAACTGAATGCAGAGATCCACATCATAAAAAATGCAGGGCACTTCAATACCGCGACCTATAAGAGATTCAAAACATTTCCTTTCCTTCTTGAGCGTATAAAACGGAGATTATAGCCGGTGTTTGGTATAATACCCGTATGAAGTTTGTGCTATTTCATGGATCGTTCGGTAATCCAAATGAAAACTGGTTTCCTGATTTGCGGGAGGATTTGGAAGCTCTCGGTCAGACGGTAATAGTACCGCAATTCCCCGTTGAAGACTGGGATGAGCTTGTAAAAAATGGGCCTGAAGCGCCGGTACATCATCAGTCCCTTCAGTCCTGGTTAGACGTATTTGAAAAAGAAGTGTTACCGCTTATAGAAACGAAAGAAAAGGTGGTTTTTGTGGGGCATTCACTCGCACCGGTATTTATATTGCACGTCGTTTCAAAATTTAAAATTACGTTGGACTGCGCGATATTCGTAAGTCCGTTTATGGATACGTTGGATCGATGGGAATTTAATAAAGTAAATCAGACATTTTATAAAACGGATTTCGACTTTGATGAAATCAAAAAATATATTCCTGTTTCCTACGTGCTGTATTCGGATAATGACCCCTATGTCCCCAAGAACTATTCTCTAATTTTTGCAAAAGCATTAGAGAGCTCCTCTATATTAGTGCGCGCTGCAGGGCATATGAATTCGTCAGTAAACCTCAATGAATTTCCGTTGGTACGGGACCTTTGTTATTCCCGTTTGGATTTATCGCTCTACCAAAAGTTTTTGGATCACTATAAAAAACAATCGGCACAAGGGTATATCATAACCAAGAAAAACAGCGGGGTATTAAAAATAAAACCGGAAGAAGTCATCGACGAAGGGATATTCCATTTCCGGCATTTAACAAAACACGGATTCTGTACGTTGTTTACGGGAATTCAGAAATTTTGGGACCCGGAATCCTCCTATATGCAATACGGCCGTGAAGCCGCACGGCGCACAAAAGCATTTACCCGCGTCATCGTCGCGGCGGATATAAGTGATCTCCATTCACCGGTGCTAAAGAAGCAGGTTGAGCTGGATTTAGAGGCAGGTATTGATTTGTACACCGTGTTGTGGGATGACATAAAAGATGTGGTGAAAGAACCGGATTTCGGGATGTGGGACAGTAGTTATGTATGCGTGGTGCGGGTAGATCCAAAGACCAATAACGTAACAGAAGCGGAATTGAATAGCCGGACAGAAGACATGAAACAATATGAAACATGGCAGGAATATATTTTGCATACGGCCCAAAAAATACATTCGGTGAAAGATCTTGGAAAATAATAACGCGTGTCAGCTTTGTATCCTCGCAAAGAGTTGAATGCCACAGTATAATGACCCCATCCTAGTACCATGCTCTCTTCGGTCTGGAGGCTTGCAGCCTTGCACGCCCGAAGGGCGCAGGATGCGGGGTAAGCTATGCTGAAGATTTCTACTGAAGAACGAAAATTGAATGCAGAACAAAAAGCCGCCGTCGAGTTTGGTGACGGGCCGCTTCTTATCATCGCCGGAGCGGGAACCGGGAAAACGACCGTCATCACCGAACGCATAAAGCACCTCATATCTTCAGGACGGGCAAACCCGTCGGAAATATTGGCGCTCACATTTACGGAAAAGGCGGCACGCGAGATGGAAGAACGCGTGGATATAATGATGCCGTATGGGTATACCCAAATGTGGATTTCCACATTTCACAAATTTTGCGATCGCTTACTCCGGCAGGAAGCCATCCACATAGGATTAAATCCCGCGTACCGGCTGATGACCGATACGGATGCCACCATGCTGTTCCGCAAAAATTTATTTCATTTTGATTTGGATTATTTCCGGCCGCTCGGGAACCCCATGAAATTTATTGGCGGCATGTTGCAGCATTTTTCCCGTCTGCAGGATGAAGATGTATCACCGGAGGAATACCTCCGGTGGGTCAAAAGTCAAAAGTCTCCGCCAGAGGCTGATCAGCCTTTGGCTGAAAAAATTAAAAGTGAAGAGGATGCGTTGGAGGTGCAGAAGTATACGGAGTTAGCAAGCGCGTATAAAAAATATCAAGATATAAAAGTGAAAGAGGGACTGCAGGATTTCGGGGATCTCATCATCCAGACGCTTACGTTATTCCGGTCGCGCAAAAATTTATTGTCTGTGTATCAGAAACAATTCAAGTATATCCTGGTGGATGAATTTCAGGATACCAATATCGCGCAAAACGAACTGATCGAGCTTCTGGTGGGGAGTAAACAAAACGTGACCGCCGTCTGCGATGATGATCAGAGTATCTATAAATTCCGGGGAGCGGCGGTGTCCAATGTGCTGGCGTTCCGCAAACATTTTCCAAAAGCCAAGCTGATCGTATTAACAAAAAATTACCGTTCGACACAGTCCGTATTGGACGCATCGTATCAGCTTATCCAGCACAATAATCCGGACCGTTTAGAGGTAAAAGAACACGTGGATAAAAAATTAACATCCGAACGAAACATTACCGGCATATGGCCAAAACTTCTTTACCACGATCGGGTGGAAAATGAAGCGGAGGAAGTGGCAAAGGAAATAAAACGGCTCGCGAGCGCCGAGAAGCGGGAATGGAAGGATTTTGCCATACTGGTACGGGCAAATAACCATGCCGAACCGTTCACCCGCGCGTGCGTGCGGCTCGGGGTTCCGTACCAATTCCTTGGTCCCGGGAGGCTTTTCCGGCAGCCGGAAGTAATGGACCTGATCGCGTATCTCCAGGTCATCCAGCATTTCGATGACAACGTCGCGTTATTCCGCGTATTGTCCATGGGATACTATGATATCGCGCCACGCGATCTGGCCGCGGTGTCGAACTTCGCGAAAAAACAAAATCTCTCGCTGTTTGAGGCATGTGAAGTTTGTGCCGGAATGCGCACGATGGAAGGGGTGGTACTGCCGTTTATTTCTGAAGCATCAACGGAAAAGCTTGGGACCATCATCGCCATGATCCACCGGCATCTGGGGTTGGTGACAAAGGAGACGGCGGGGCAAATCCTGTTTTATTTCCTGCAGGATTCCGGGTTCATCAAGCACATGTTGGACTATACGACCAAATCGGATGAACTCCGAGCCAACAACGTATCCAAATTTTTCAGTAAACTGAAAACGTATGAAACGGATCATACCGACGCAAGCGTGCCGGCGGTCCTGGACTGGTTGGAACTATCCATGGAATTGGGAGAATCCCCGATGGCCGGGGATACGGATTGGACACAAAACAATGCAGTAAATATCCTCACGATCCACAGTTCGAAAGGGTTGGAATTCCCGGTCGTATTTTTGGTAAACCTGGTATCCCAGCGGTTTCCGACGACGGAACGGCATGAACAGATTCCCATTCCTGAGCAGCTTATCAAAGAGGAATTACCGGTAGGCGATTATCATCTGGAGGAAGAACGGCGGCTTTGTTACGTCGGACTCACCCGGGCACGCGATCTTCTGTACCTTACTGCAGCGAATTTTTACGGCGAGGGCAAACGGGAAAAGAAATTATCGCCGTTTATTGCGGAAGTGATGGGAAGTGAAGCAGTATCAGGTATCAAGCATCAAGTATCAAACAATGCGGAGCAATTAAGTTTTATGGATTGGAAGCCCGCCGCCGCTGAAGTTATGGCGGGCGAGGGAATAGTCCGCCAACCTATTACGTATCTGTCGTATTCCCAGATCGAAACATTCCGGTTGTGTCCGCTGCATTATAAATTACGCTATCTGTTAAACATCCCTACCCCTACGTCGGCGTCACTCTCGTTTGGGACCAGCATACATGCCGCGCTTCGGGATTTCTATGCGATGCATGCAAACGGAGCGCGTGTCACAAAAAATTTGCTTGCCGACCTATTGACGCGCCATTGGAAACGGGAAGGGTATGAGAACAAACGGTATGAACAGGAGATGCGGAAACGTGGGGAACGGTATCTGTCGGAATATTTCGATAAAGAATTTCATGCGGAGACCAAAACCGCCGCATTGGAACAGGCGTTTACCGTCCCCATAACGACGCCGTCGGGATCGGTGAAGATCGGCGGAAAGATCGACCGCGTAGACATGCTCCCGGACGGAAAGATTGAGATTATCGATTATAAAACCGGTCGTATGCCGAGTAAACGCGAAGTGGATACCAACCTGCAGCTTTCGATGTACGCGCTCGCAGCGACGAATATCCCGGGAGACCCGTTCGGGAAAAAACCGGAAGACATCACCCTGTCCCTCTATTTTTTTGATACGCAAACCCGCGTGTCGACAACCCGCACGGGTGAACAGTTACAGAAAGAAAAAGAAGCGATTATACAAATCGCGCACGATATAGAAACGTCGGAATTCCGTTGTTCGGGAAATCAGCTGTGCGGCACCTGCGAATATCAGATGTTTTGTGCGGTGACGAACGGATAATACATATCCTTCCCGCCGAACCCTTCTTTAAATTTGGTAAACCCTTTCCACTGATGGTTTTGGTTAGGCATACGCTCGTCCCATACCCCGACAAAATCGAGTTGTGTTGCCCCTCTTTTTTTGGCGCATTTTATCGCTTCCCATACCAGGAGCGTCGGTGCGAACAGGTGCTTGCCCTCCCGGGTTGCACCGGCGACCCAATAATAGGCGGTGTTCTGCCAGTAAAGAAGCAGGATGCCGGCGACCACTGTATCACGGGCGGTATATGCGAGAAGCGTATCTTTGTGATCAGGAGGGAACTGTGCCCACAATTTATCGAGTCCATATGTGGTGATACATCCCAAAAATCCGGCGGAGGCATTTTTTACCCGTATGAGACTTCGGATGTCTTTGCCGACTATCACCCGTATATGGTTTTTCAGCGCGCGGCGCACCGCTCTGCGTTTGGCTTCTGATAATGCGTGGAACAATGACTGCTCATCGTGTCTTACATCTATGCGGTTGGTTTTTGTCGGTAAAAACGGATCATGACTTACGGCTATGTGGCCCGGAATTTTCCGGATCCAGGCATTGAGCTCTTCCATAGGGATGCGGGCATCCGGTTCTACCGCAAGCCGTGTCACCCGTTCCGTTTTCAGAAGCGCCAGAAATGACGTAAGATCGGGAAGTTTCGTCACCCGCTGGACCTTGAGAAGTGCTCCGACTAACGGAAGGCGCTTGAGATAGTAATACTGCCGCGACCGGGTGATAACGCGCCATCCCAACGATGTGATGAAGTCGGCATATGGTTTGGACTGCTGAATTTCCATTATGACCGCGCCTTCAGTTTCAGAATCGCCCACCGCACCATATCGGCTACCGTATACAGCCGGTATAGGAACGGGCGGATGATAAGATCGTACGATCCGACATATTCCACAAGCTCCGGATTGAATCCCTGTTTGAACCGGTGGAATCCGTACCACGGGTCGTTGGTGTCCGGATTTTCTCCCATGGCTCCCCAGAGGTCGAACGACGTGTATCCGTTTGCCTTTGCCCATTTCGCCACTTCCCATAGCATGAGTGTCGGCGCCATGACTTCCCGGTGGTCGCGGCTGGATGCGCCGTACGGGTAATAAACCATTTTTCCCCAGGTAAAGATAATCCAGGCAGTAAGAATGTTGTGCTGGTAGGTTGCGGTAAAAAGGTGGGCGATGCCGGCGGCATGCAGTATCTTCCACATGGTCCTGTGATATGTTTCGTCATGTGCGTAAAATCCCTGCCGCGACGTCGTTTCCCTGCTGAGCGCAAGATATGCCTCAAATGCTTCGGGTGAGTTATCCTCGGAAACGACAACGCCATGGCGCTCCGCGACCCTGAGGTTATATCTCGTTTTCGAATGCATGGCTTTCAGCAGTTCGTCTTCGGATTTGGTTAAATCCAAAATAAAGGTGTATTTGGTAAACAACGGGTGATGCGACCTCCTAAGCTGTGAACTGTGAACTATAAACTGTGAACGTTTTTTCACATTTGGTTCGAGTTGAATGAATATCGCACGTTTTTCTATTCCCAATTTCACAAGTTCCTCGATCATGGATTTTGTAGGTGCCGGTCCTTTCGGGAAATACCCGACGGTCCACGGGGTATGGGGAATCCGGTGAAACGTGATCTGCCACGGACCGATATGGGCAACATCTATGCCCATCGCAGCGCGAAACGCTCCCCACGCGGGCGATTGCAGGGGGTGATGTGTCGCGGTATATAACGCTACGCGGGTTGTCGTACCAGTCTTTCGCATGTATCTATTATCGCGCGTTAAAAGCTATGATACAATGGGTCCGATGAAGAAACATCGTACGAAGATATCGGAACAACCCGTCAGCTGGTTACCGGTTGATAGCAGGCTTGTACTCCCTCTTTTTTCTTTCGGACACGTCCACGGAATGGCGAAAATATTTTTGACAATCGAGATGATATTAGCGGTGGCAGTCGTGGTCGGAAGTCTGGCAATGACGCTTCTGCGGTTGTTTTATTAAAGCAACAGATCTCCGTCCTGAAATCCCCGGTCCGCGGAAAGTGAAACCTGCAGATCCAGCGCGTGTTCCGGTATGTCCGCAATAAAACGGGAAATCATATTCTGTGTTCGGGCACCAAAAAACAGTCTGCGGTTGGCGTACGTAAGGTATACTTTTTCTTTCGCGCGGGTGATCCCCACATAACAGAGCCGACGCTCTTCTTCGAGTTCCTCCCGTTCCATAAGGGACCGGCTGTGAGGGAATATGCCCTCTTCCATGCCGACGATGGTGACGATCGGAAATTCCAAGCCCTTTGCCGAGTGGAGCGTCATGAGGACAACCGCTCCGCGGCTATAAGCGGGCGATTGTTTTCCGGGCCGACGGGATTCCTCTTTTTCTATCAGCGCGACGTTTTCCAAAAATGCGGTAAGGAGCGGGAATTCGGTGGCGACGGACCGCAACTCTTTGATATTTTCGAGTCGGTAATTTTCTTCCTCGACATTGGCGTCATACAGGTCGGTGTATCGGGTGACTTCTAAAATGCGGTCCAGAAGTTCCAGGGTTGTCGGAGTAATCAGCGCGTGATCCTGTTTGTGTTCGTCTGCGAACGCAAGAAATTTCGCCATACGGCCTTTCCCGAGTTTTTCCGCACGATGATAGGAAACGGTATCTTTGGGGTTTGCGAGTACGCGCAGATAAGCCAGTACGTCCTTAATTTCTTTGCGGTCATAAAACCTGGTCCCTCCGACTAACGTGTAGGGGATGCCGTTATGGAGGAATGCCTCTTCCAGTACGCGGGATTGCGCGTTGGTGCGGTATAACACGGCGAAGTCGGAAAACCGCCTGCCGGATTGCAGAATCGTCTGAATGACATACAGCGCCTCATCCTGTTCGTTGCGTGCTTCATAAAGGGTGATGCGTTCCCCGCTGCCTTTTTCCGTCCAGAGTTTGAGAATGGGGTGAGAGGTGTTTTTTCCTATGACGCCAAACGCCGCGTCCAGGATCGTCTGGGTGGATCGGTAATTTTGTTCGAGGTGAAATACCTTTGCGGAAGGAAAATCCTTGTTAAAGTTTGAGATGTTTCTGAAATCCGCACCTCTCCAGCGGTAAATGCTCTGCGACGCATCGCCGACGACCGTGATGTTGTGCCATTTTTTGGAAAATAATTTTGTGAGTTCGTATTGTGCTTTGTTGGTGTCCTGATATTCATCCACAAGCACGTACTGGAAACGGTCCTGATATTTCCGCGCTATATCCGCATGGTCTCTCAAAAGCTGCACCGTTTTGGTAAGCAGGTCATCAAAGTCGAGTGCTTCATTATCGAGCAGTAATTTCTGGTATCCCAAATAGACCCGGGCCACGGTTTCCTGAAAGTTACCGCGGGCGTACGTCGGATATTCCAATGCGGGGATCAGTTCGTTCTTGGCTTGGGAAATGGTCGCAAGGACCGCATTCGGATGGTACAGTTTCTGGGATATATCGAGTTTGGTCATGACTTCTTTTATCGCATCGATTTGGTCATTTCCGTCATAGATGGCGAAATTTTGCGAGATACGCACATGCATGCCGTCCGCACGTAATATTCTGACGCAGAGGGAATGATACGTTCCGGCAAACGGCAGATCGTTGTTGGCAACTTCGTTACTTCGTTGATTCGATAATAGTGTGGCGATGCGCTCCTTCATTTCATTGGCCGCTTTATTGGTGAACGTCACCATGAGTATGTCGTGTGCCGGGACGTGTTTTTCGATGATAAGGTAGGCAACGCGGTAGGTAAGGACGCGCGTTTTCCCGCTGCCGGCCCCGGCGAGGATGAGGACCGGTCCGTCCGTAGCCCTGACTGCCATTTGTTGTTCCGTATTTAAATCGTTGAGGAGGGTTTCCGGCATAGAGTATCATCGTATCATATGCCGGGAGACGAATACGCATGAATCTGCGGATATTTCTTTGGCATGATTGATTGTCTGTATGTTCATGTACTAAGCTTAATACTAGAAAGGAATATCCGGTTCCGCATGTTGCAGCCTACACCAGGTATGAAACACTTTTTTATCGCAGGAAATTGGAAAAGTTTTAAAGGGCAAAACGATGCCCGGACATGGTTTGCCGAATTCATATCATTGTGGAAAACGGGTACGCACCAATGGTCTTCTGTCACCGCCGTGCTGTGCCCGCCGTATACGTTACTGCCATTTGCCCGCGATGCACTTTCGGAAACAACCATTCCGTTACAGCTTGGGGCTCAGGATGTGTCACCTCTTGGTGAAGGTGCATACACGGGCGAAATCAATGCCGGTCAGGTTTCCGAGTTTGCCTCGTGGACGATTATCGGGCATTCGGAACGGCGGAAAAATCTGGGAGAAACGGATCCCCTGCTGATTCAAAAAGTGTCACAGGCCAAAGCTGCCGGATTACATATTATGTATTGCGTGCAGGATGAATCGGTGTTTGTCCCGGATGGGGTGGACGTCATTGCATACGAGCCGCCGTGGGCAATAAGCGCCGTCAGCGGCGGGATAGCCCAAAATCCGGAAAGTGCCAATAGAGTGTGCGAAAAAATCGTCGCAAAACATCCGGGGATTCCAGTGATTTACGGCGGAAGCACCACCCCTGATAATGTGTTGTCATTTGTCCGACAGCCAGCCATATCCGGCGTGCTTCCAGGGGGAGCGAGTATGGATCCTACGAAGTTTTTCCGCATGATCGAACTGTTGGCGACCGTATCATAAACCCATGCAGCCCAAACTGAGACGTATAGCAGCGCCCCGCGTGCGTACTTTTATCGCATTGGGTATTTTGACACTTCTTCTGGTCGGTATGACGCATGTGGTTATGGGGGTGTCTTCATTTATCCGGACAACGGGCATGACACCCGCTACATTATTCCGTCTTGTGTTTGATACCGGCGCGGATTTGGCACCCATCAACGGGAGGGTGAATGTGGTGTTGCTGGGAATCGGAGGGGGCATCCATGACGGCGCGGATTTAACCGATACCATCCTCATCCTTTCGTTTGATGAAGCCCGACATACACTCGGGATGATATCCGTGCCGAGGGATATCTGGTCGGACACGTTACAGGATAAAGTAAACAGTGCGTATCATTATGGCGAAATAAAGAAAAAAGGAGGCGGGCTGGTCCTTTCCAAAGCTATCATTTCCGATATGGTGGGGCTGCCTATTCAATACGGTATCGTATTTGATTTCACGAAATTTACGACTATTATCAATCTGGTCGGCGGAATATCGGTAGATGTTCCGACTGCATTTACGGACACGCAGTATCCGATCGCAGGAAAAGAAAACGATACCTGTAACGGTGATCCAACCTATAGCTGCCGGTACGAGACCATCCATTTTGATACTGGCGTGCAGGTCATGAACGGAGAACGTGCGCTGCAATATGTCCGGAGCCGGCATGCGGAAGGCGCTGAAGGCAACGATTTCTCGCGAGGGAGGAGGCAGCAGGAAGTGATCGTTGCACTCAAGGATAAACTGATGTCATGGGATGTGTGGCGGAGAGTAAGCAGGGTGCAGGCGCTGTATCGTGCCTTTGACGATGCGACGGACACGGATATGAATATCTCAGAGCTTGCGACAGTGGGAAAACTGTTTATGCGCGTGCCACAATCACATATCACTCGCATATCTATTGAAGACGAACTCTATAGTCCTCCGGAGAATTGGTACGGAAGATATGTATTGCTTCCCAAAGAGAATTTCGAAGCGATTCACGAATTTGTACGTAACGCACTTCGATAATGTGGGTCCGCGAGACTTATAAGGCAAGGCCCAAAAGAAGCAGAAGCAGTCCGCCCGCCACCGTGGAAACCCCCAGCACCGTTGGTCCTCCGGAGACCGGGATTTTCGGCGTCGGAATAGGAGACGGCGTGGGAGATGGTCCCGGTGTAGGAGTCGGGCCCAGCGAGATTGACTGCTTGCAGACATCAGGAACGGACGAGAACGCAAAATTGTTGTCCCGTACCCGGCACGAGAAGCTGTACGTGCCGTTTTGAGAGATCGTGTACTGTGTCGAGAGCGATCCCGGACTTCCGACATTTTTTTCTACCAATTTGGTCGTGCCGTCCGGCAGCGTGAATTCAACGGCGGTGATATCTCCATCGACATCTTTTCCGGAACAGGTGACGGTTGTGGTAAACGACGGCGTACCGCTTGACGGAGATAACGTCAGTCCGGTGCATTCCGGCGGCGTATTGTTGGATCCCGGAGTGGGTGACGGCGTGGCGGAAGGACCCGGTGTGTTTGTCGGCGTTGGCCCGGGGGTTGCCGTGACACTCGGAGTCGGCGTGGTCGGAGTGATGGAAAATACCAGCTGACAATTGACCGTATTTAGCGCTTTCGGGGTAACCTGCGGCACCGTGGGGGCGACTGATTGCTGGTTTTCCAGTTTGGTGGACGTAAAGTAGGCGACAACACCAATGCCCACCGTAAGGAAGGTGACTAAAAGTAGATACCAATATTTTTTTATAAAGCTCATAGATATGTTACTGTCTTTTGACTACTCATCAGGATGATACGCAGGCGTGTTATTTCCACACACCATCCACCCACACTTCCGCATCTATCTGAAAGTCAGTCGGGCCAGCCGGGATGGTATAGTCTACGATAAACTCTCCCGGTCCTGATCCTGCGGTTTCCGTATCCGTCCAGCCCGGATCAGGATCCGGATTCGGACGAGGGAGAACCAACTCATCTCCGTTGACACGGAAACGTGCTTTTGTAGGAGCTCCCGTTCCTTTTACCCATAAGACCACTTTATCCCCGGGGAGCAAACCGGATGGGGTGACCTGTGTGCCGTCTTTCAAAATCTTTATGTCATAGCACTGATGCACTGCAGGCGGGGTATTGGTAGGAGTTGGGTGATTCCCAGGAGGCGAGGTAGGGCTGGTACCTCCTCCGCAGCCATTTGTATCTATCGTGCACCATACCCCGTTATTTTTACATTCAAGTCTGTGCGGGGCTTCACACACGACCTCACCACCAGAATTGGTGCAGCTTTGGCTCGTTGTTCCCTCATTGCAACATACCGGGGCACCTGTATCAATATTTCTGCCGCAAGACCCGCCAGGATTGCCTTGGCATGTTCCGCCCGAGCAGCTATATCCATTGGGGCACCCCCCATTCGCATCACAGTATAGAACGGAGGAAACTTGACATGTTCGAGAACTGGGGCTGCAATAATATCCGGGTCCACAAAATGTTGTTCCTGGTGTGCATGAGATGCCGAGAGCAGACGTTGGTGAAGGTGGAATTTGGTCGCACTGGTGTGTAGATGTATTGCAATAATACCCTGTTCCGCAACTGTCCGCCGCCGTACACCCCGACGCCTTACATGCCCCGTTATCACAAAAATATCCAGCTCCGCACGGATTGCTTGAAGAACATCCTGAAAGTTCACAAGTGTTTGAACTCGGGTTGCAAAAATATCCTGGTTCACAATACCCAAGTGAACCTCCTGGCGAGCATACCGCACCCGGATATAGTGTTCCTGTCGCTTTTGATCGGCCATCGGTAAGCTGATGATTTTGTTGTGAGATGTAATAGACGCCAACCGGGAGCGCTAACAGAAGCAGGGCAACGACGCCGATGATAGCGCCTGATATGCCTCTTTTGCGGTATGGCGCGGGTTTACTTTGAGAGGGGGGAGGTGCCACTATCGTGGTATGCTCTCCGGAATCGAGTATGCTTTCAACCAGTTTTGACGCCTCTTCTGTCACAGGCGGTTCCGAAGATGCCGGAACAGGAGGTTTCTGGGCATCTGGTATCGGATGGTCAACCACAGATTTTGGAGGATCGGACGGTTTCGTATCTGGCTTCGGTGTCGACGGTTCGGTTGCCGGAGGAGGGACCGGCGCTGAGTTACCGGCATCGGGTACCATCATCGGTTCCGGAGCGGGTTCAGCTGGTGGCGGGTTTTCTGTGACAGCTGGAGACGCTAGTGGGTCACTAGGATGTACATCAGAAGCCGTAGCCATCGGATCCGTGACTTTTTTGGCTGCTTCGTCAATCGCTTTTTGCGCGGCATCTAATATATCGTCCGGCATAATCGTTAATATAAATACATCCTATACGCCATAGAAAGCACAAACAATGC
Organism: bacterium; assembly: GCA_021817785.1. Taxonomy (GTDB): domain Bacteria; phylum Patescibacteriota; class Microgenomatia; order UBA10105; family UBA927; genus UBA927. The sequence goes on along the minus strand of JAKAFY010000011.1, from coordinate 8,172 downwards.
TCCTAGAATCAGATTAGAGGAAATGCGCGTGATGCGTCAAGTAGCGCCTCGTATTATAAAAATAACAGCGTTGATCCGCCTATAAATACGGCGCCTCCCAGTAACATAAGAAGTAATGTTGGTAGTTCATTTCCGGTCGTCGGTATGGGCTGACCCGCGAGCGTTGCCGTAGGAGTAGGCGTATCGATAATCGTTGGTGTGAGTGTCGCAGACGGGGTAGCGTCTCCCAATACCTGCGTGCCGCTTTTGAATACATCAAAGGTGTGGGTGAGGGCAACCGTCTGATTGTTACTGTCTTTTGTGGTGATCGTAATGCTTTGTCTGCCGTCCGACAACGGCTGGGTCGGGGTAAAACGCCATACGCCGTCGGCGCCTACGGTCGTTACTCCGCTTTGGAGTTCGGTAATGCCGATTAAAATAAGCACCTGTTTTCCCACGGCGCCGGTACCTTCAAAGAGCGGAAGATTGGTCGACAGATGCGCATTTTGCGCCGGCTGTGTTATGGCAACCGTCTGATTTGCCGCCACGACGCTGTCTCCCAATACGGCGGGCGGGGCCTCCGCAAGTTGTTTTTCCGGATTTTCCGCCTGAAGTTTCCGGAAATCATAGGATTTTCCGATGGACATTTCCGGTACCGGATTATCGTTTAACGTATCCGTCGTTGCCGTCGCTTCTCCCTGGGGGGCGCGGATGGTGATGGACTCGTTGATACGGTCAGCAGCAGCCACATACGCAGAAAGCGATTCCGTGCGCGCCAGATGAAGCGGTATAACCCAGGAACCCGTTGCGGTCACGAATGCGGAAAGCACCTGTCCGCCGTCCAGTGTGAGATAGACGATGGCGCCTGCGGCAGGTTGGCCGTTCGGAAGCGTGACGGTGCCGTACGCCGGTTCCATGTTAATACCCATGCCGGGAATTGCCGCGCCCGTCGTTACCGTGTATGGGTTGATGCCATTCTGGAACAGGGAACCTCCGGAAAGTATCCGGACGTGATATGTCGTCTGTGGTTTGGTATTGCGCACGATCACACTATGGATGCTATAGGAGCCAAGGGACGGTTTGGTTGTGGTGGAGGAGACGGTTTCATCCCGTTCATCGTAGAGCGTTCCGACACCGTTGCCGTCTACGATGATTGCTCCGGTGGTCGGAATATCCGTCGTCCAGGAAACGGCAAAAGACGTATCGGAAATATTGCTGAATGTCACGTGTTTCGGCATGAGTGTCGGGGATGCTCGGATAAGCAGGGGAGCTACCTGATCGAAGACAAGGCGGAACACGAGAACCGCCCCGAACACGAGGATAAGCCCGATAATCGTTGGGATTTTATGTTCATGCATACGATAGTCAGTCAAATGTTTTCTTCGTTTCGAGCTGGTCAAAGATATTGGTGTTGATTTTTGACGATAACGGCAACACCGCTTTTTGTAACGGCTGGGCGACCGTAGACGTTTTGGTGGTCTGCACCAGTTCAAAAAATACCCATAGTAAAATCGTCAGGGTGGTAAATACGGCGATCAGCAATATGTCACGGTCTTCATCCATAGGTTATTGTTGTGAATAATATGATTTTAGCCGAATTGACAGTTGTAATACATTCCCGGCGGACGCCACCGTCGTCGCGTCCTGGCGGATGGCAAGCATTTCTATGGACGTAATGCGGCGCAAGTTTGCGATACTGGACAGAAATGTCTTAATCGACGCATACGGGCCCATAATGACCATAGTAACGCTAAACTCCTGTAACGGCTTTTGCGGAATGAGTTTGGCCCCCGGGGAGGATTCGTCCGTCGTAAGCGGAACGCTCGGGATTTGCAGTGCCGAAATGGTGGCCTGAGAGATATTGGCGATATTGCGAAGTTGCCGGGCGAGGATAATCGCGTCCGGATTGTGCGGCAGGGCAGCATCGAGGAGCGGCAAACGGTCTTTTATGTTTTCGTATGTTGATTGTGCTTCTATAAGCGACGTTATTTTCGCTTCCATTTGCTGATTTAACACCGTTTTGTCCGCAATTTCGCGCTGCAGATAAATGATCGTTTGTGCGGTGGGCCGTACGGCATACCAGAGAAAGAGGGATGCTGCCAAAAACGAGAACACGGCCGCGGTAGTCGCGCGCATGCGCGGCTTTTTCAGGACCGGCGCGATATTTTTGTAATACCGTTTGAAGCGGGTATCGAGTGTCGTTTGTGATGCGATAGGTACGGCCATACGGATGTTATTGCCCGGCGGCGACGTTGGCACTCACCTGAAAGACGATGCCGGTCGAAGCCGTGCGGTTCACGTTAGTTAACGATACGTTCTGGAACTGTTTGAGGGATTGGAGATTGGAAAGAAGCTGCGCAAATCCCGCAGTACTTCCTGCGGTAGCTTCCAGTGTCAGTTTATTTGCCGTAAGCGAGAAGCTTGTAAGATATACGTCAGCCGGGAGCACGGTTTCCATCATGGTGGCGATATCCAAAGGCTTGGTTTGGTTTGCCATGAGCTTTTGGGCCGTTGCTATATTTGCCTGAAGGTTCCGTATGGATTGTTCAAATGCGACATTGGCTTCAAGAATCGCCTGTTTTTGGGTAACTTCTTCGGTAAGATCCGTATTTTTGCGGTCCAGACTGAACCGGGATATAAATGCGAGTAGTACCACAATTTCGGTGGTGATCATGATATACCTGCCGTAGGTGGTGGCCCAGGAAACAATCCGTCCCCACGGCGTATGTTCCAGGTCCTGAGACCCAAGTAAATTTATCCGGATAGGTTCGGCAGGCATGAACCCAGTATAGCAAGCAATACGTTATGAATAAAGCGTCGGTAACGACAGGAAGAAAATTATTTTTTCAGGCGTTTTGCGAGGCGTGATTTCAGCCGGGATGCGGCATTTTTGTGAATCAGGTGATTTTTGACCGCATGATCGACGGCCCCGAACGCCTGAGACAGCGTTGTGGCAGTCGGTGCCTTGCGGGCTTTTTTTACCTTGGATTCCAAAAGGTGCCGTGCTGCGGCATTTTGTTTGGTCCGTACACGGTCGTGGCGGAGTTTTTTGATAGCTCGTTTGGTTATTGGCATGACGCAGTAGTATACCGCAGTTGGCTCTTTCGGGTCAAGACGCGTAAGATCTATAATGAATAAATTATGAAACGCGTGTGGGCGATGGTAACCAAAAAACAGCTGACGGTGGGTTCCGCCGCACTTGTTTTGGCGCTCATGGTACTGCTCTCCCGTGTATTGGGGCTGGTACGGGACCGGTTGTTGGCCTCGTTCTTTGCGCCCGACGCTTTGGGCGTCTATTTTGCCGCATTCCGCATACCGAATTTTATTTTCGAGTTGCTGGTGATGGGGGCGCTAACATCCGCATTTATCCCCGTTTATTCCAAATATCTTGCGGAAGGAAATGAAGATGAAGCACAGCGGGTAGCGTCGGGACTGATAAACCTGAGCCTCATCATATTTTTCTGCATCGCAGTCCCCATGTATATCGGTGCGCCCTGGCTATCCGTGCTGATCGCCCCGGGATTTAATAAAGCACAGCTGGTGCAAATGACCGAGTTTACCCGGTTCATGCTGTTTTTTCAGGTGGCACCGCTTCTCATCGGGAACGTACTGACGGGAATCCTGCAGTCTCACAGCCTGTTTTTGATTCCTGCATTGGCACCGGTTCTTTATAATGTAGGCATCATCATCGGCGTCCTTGTTTTTGCGTCATCCCTCGGACTCTGGGCGCCGGTCATCGGCGTGGCTATAGGAGCCGTCCTGTTTGTCCTCATACAAATACCGGCGCTTATCCATATCGGATACCGGCATACTGCAGAGTTAAATCCCAAACGCACGGGGATCAAAGAAGTCGGCAAACTTATGGCACCCAGGACGTTCGGATTGGCCGTCACCCAAATCGATACGACGATCGATCTGATGCTGGCAAGTCTTTTGGGTGCGCGCATGGTAACGATATTTACGTTCGCGCAGCAACTGCAGCAACTGCCCATCGGATTATTCGGTCAGACAATCGCCCAGGCGGCGCTGCCGTCGTTGTCGCAATTGTCTTCGGCCGACAAGCAGGAGGAATTTAAAAAGGTGCTGCATTCCGCCATCCATCAGATACTTTTTCTGATTCTTCCGGCGGCAATGCTGTTTATCGTCCTCCGTATTCCTGTCGTGCGGCTGGTATACGGCGCGTCACGTTTCGATTGGGCCGCAACCGTCGCCACCGGCATGACGCTGTCGGCATTTAGCTTTTCCCTGTTTGCACAGGCGATCGTACAGGTATTAGCACGGGGATTTTATGCGCTGCTGGACAGCAAAACTCCGGTGATTGTCGGGGTGATATCCGTACTGTTAAATTCATTGTTAAGCATCATATTTGTCCTGGTGTTCCACATGCCGATTTGGGCATTGGGAGTATCTACCTCTATCGCAAGTATCGTCAATGCGATATTGCTGTTGTATCTTCTGAACCGGAAAATTCCCGGGTTCATCGCTCCGGCGTTTGTGTATCCCGCGGTCAAGATGGGCATGGCGACGATTGTCGCGGGGATTGCGTTATATATGCCGCTCAAATTATTTGACCAGCTGGTGTTCGATACGACCCACACGTTCGGGCTTTTGTTTCTCACCGGCGTATCCGGGGCCATAGGATTCGGAACATATTTCTTCCTTTCATGGGTGCTCAATGTCGATCAGGTACATGACGTCATACGTTTGATGAAGCGGTTCCAGAAGATACGCGGCTTTTCACTGGAGCCCGCTGAAGAAGTGGTGAACGGAAGCGTCACGGAAATTCCCAGTAATGCGAACCCTTCATAAGGTTACTTCTTCTTGCTGATTTCGAGGACGGCCACACTTTCCGGGGACATGAAGATTTGCGTTTTCAGTATCGAGTCGGAAACGACGACCGTATCCGTAACGTCACGTCCCAGGAGAAAGCGCTGATGTACCGCATAGGATCCCGGTGAAAGACCGAGGATGGAGACCGGGACATTTTCGCTGTGACTGCCGTTGGGATCAAAGTTGATAAGGAGGACGTGGATAACATCGTTGCTTACCGAAGCCAACGCCGTCACCCAGGAGCCTTCGCCGGTAAGCGTCAGGCGCGTGCCTGCCATGGTATCGAGAAAATTATAGACGTAATACCGTGGTTTTTTCTGTGACCCGTCGTGAGAGATGAGCCCCCATCCGGTATTGGTGTCACTGGGACCGTCCCGTAACTCAAAGGTAAATAGATACGCAGGTCCTCCGGACATAAGCTGCCGGACGACTGCCGCCGTGTGGGCCGCGGCATACGAAGTCCCGTAGGCTGCACTTTTGTCTCCCGTGAATCCGTACTCGGTGATGAGTTTAGGAAGCAGCGTATAGGACGGGAACGGCAACAGTGCTTTGATAACGTCCCGCTGGTCTGTCGCATATTGGTCGGGATTAGATAAATAGGAATGCCAGGAGAAAAAATTTATCCTGCTGCCGGATTGTGCGAGCGCGGTAATCCAGTTCGGGTACATTCCCGATGTCGCCGGTCCGCCGATAAAAAAGGTGTTGACGTTTTTTGCCGAGGACGCTCCTGCCGCTGCGTATTGGTACAGGGTAAGATAATTTTTCTCCCCCCCCAAGCTCCAGCCGCCGAACTGGGGAAGGTTCGGTTCATTCCATACTTCATAATACACGCCGGAGATGTTTAACCCCCCCCGGCCGCTGACGTGTTCAACCGTTTGCGAAACGACGGACGCCCATTCATTCCAGTCGTTCGGGGGATTGATGATGTTGCCGTCTTTGGCAATGACGTTTGGCATGTAGGAAAGTGCGAGGAGCGGTTTGGCTCCGGTAGCGCGGATCGTCGAAAGCGCGGCGTCCAGTTTGGACCAATCGTAGTGAAGTCCGCTGCCGTCCCGGGACACAATATGGTAGAGGTCATAGATATGATCGAGACGGATAAGTCTGGGGCGAAGTGCTGTGACTTCTGATTGAACGGGAGCGATCATGTCCCCGGATTCTTCTCCCCCCTGGGCAAACGCATGATAAAAATCGGTTTTTATAGGTTCCAGCGGTATGTGGGTATCGATCACAATATCGGCAGGCGTCCCGGTCGCCCGGATAAATAACTGGTATGTCTGGGTAATGCCCAGGATAAGCAACGGGAGGAAGACGATAAGCGCGATTAGCGAAACGATCGATGATACGCGGTTGGATACATGATGGATAAGCATGCTCATAGGGTGCGTCGGCTGAAAACCGGAATAGATACGCCGCTCAGGAATAACAGTATACCAAGACCCAGGAGGATCAGCGTAGGCGTTTCTGACCCGGATACCGGCATGGCGCTTCCGGATGCCCCGTTTTCCGTTCCGTTCGAAACGACAAACCCAATGGTGGCCGTTTCCGTCTGTCCTGACGTGGGATTTTGTGCTGCCACAACCACCGTATGCGGCCCCGCCTCCAACGCCTTTGGAATGGTATAGGACCAGTTCCCGTTTGCGTCGGCTACCACCGTCGCCGTAATTTGCTGCGTGGAATACACGGCGATAGTAACCGTGCTACCCGCCGGCGCTTTCCCCTGGATTGTGGGCTGCTGGGTCGCCACATCCTGATTGGTAGTCGGGGACAAAATCATGACGGCCGAGGTCGTCGCGCTTCCCGTGGCTTCCGTATGTGACGTGAGATCCGTGGTAAGCGACGCGGATGAGGATGCGCTTGATGCGGATGTATCTACCGCAGCCCCGCTTATCGAGATGGTCGAGGGGATAGTACTGGTGAGTACATTTGTGCTTCCTTCTCCCAATGCGCCGACAAACGTGTCTGCGGTGAATTTGACGGACACCGGAGCACTTGTCCCAGCCAGCGCTTTCATTTTGATGGTCGCGATCATTCCCGTCCCGGTAATCGGCGTGGTCGTATTTGCGGCCCCAAGTGCTATGGAGGCCGTGCCGTTACCGATAACGCCGGAGGAGATGATGTTGGGAAACATCGTCCCGTTATGAATCCATTCCGCTTCCAGTTTGGTGGGATCGAAGGAAAGGCTGACCTGAACTGCCACCACCTGGTTGGTAGCTGTATCCATATGTACCTCGAGGGTGAACTCGTCACCGACCTGTTTGGAAAGCGATGTGGGTGACAACGTGAGCGTCGTGGCCGGGGCGGCCCGTTGGCGCATTTCCTGATTCTTGGACACGAGAAACACCGTAAGGGGAATTGCAAGAAGGATAAGTATAAAAACAATAATAAAAACAATTCGTTTCATGTCTACATCCCATTATGAAGAAGATGTTTTGTATTCGCAAGAGAGGGCTTGACAGGATTTAGCACTCAATGTATATTAGTGCTAAATATGCCAGGTAGTAGAATTTCGACACGCTTCTAATGTGTCGCGATTGAGCAGCCTACCTGAGTATAGTAATTTTGTTTCGTGTATGAAAGGAAAGATACATTTCGTGAGCGTATAACGCAACAGTCGAAATTTCACAACCTGGTATGGATCCGGTAGCAGATTTGACACCACGACAAATACAGATTCTGAAAGCGATAATCGACGAATATATCGCGACGGCGGAAGCTGTGGGCAGCGAAACCCTGGAGAAAAAATACAACCTGGGCGTGTCGCCTGCGACCATCAGAAACGAGATGGCGCATTTGACCGAAATCGGCATGCTCAACCAGCCGCATACGTCGGCAGGAAGAAGTCCCACACCGGTGGCGATGAAGTACTACGTGGAACAGCTCATGAAGACCAAAGATATGTCGGTCGCCGAAGAAGTGGCCGTGAAGGATAAGATTTGGAATTATCGTCAGGAAATCGATAAATTATTGCGGGAAGCGACGAAAGCACTTGCGGAAAAAACAAAAACGCTGGCAATTACGGCAACCAATGAGGGGGATCTGTATTACGCGGGTGCGGCAAATATCCTGGAGATGCCTGAATTTTTTGATTACCAGCTGACGCACGAACTGTTTGGGACGCTGGACGAGTACGGATTCTGGTGGCACGTCCTGGAACAGCACGATGATCCGTTTCTGACACTGGTCGGGGACGATTTGTCCAACGGAGCGCTCACCCAGTGCGGATTTATTTACCATAAATTCAAAACACCGCACGTATCGGGAGCCATCGGCATCGTGGGACCGTCCCGGATGAATTATCCATCCGTCATCCCGGTGGTGCGCTATATGGGAGATCTGATCGATGAGTTTGCGAGTACGTGGTAA
>JAKAFY010000010.1 GCA_021817785.1 bacterium | reverse complement strand
ATCTAACCGCACGATTAGCGCCTTATTTCGAGCTAATCGATGAGTCAGGCGATATAAATACCGCTACTGTGAGCGCGCCGGGATTCGAACCCAGAACCAATTGCTTAAGAGGCAATTGCTCTACCGTTGAGCTACGCGCCCATATACATAGGCTCAGTTGTGCCTGCGCGCCTGGAGGGAATTGAACCCCCGACCCTCTGTTCCGAAGACAGATGCTCTAATCCGCTGAGCTACAGGCGCATGAAGCTCATTATATCAATTTATCCTGGCTGAATCTATTTGTCCTGCGTGGTACACTACGGGTAATGACGAGCTTTAACCTCTCCGAACATTTGGCCCGTGAGCACAAACGCACGCCGTTTTCTCAGTATCTCCGCGAAATCGTCTATGGCGGCAACGACGGCATCGTCACCACATTCGCGGTGGTTGCAGGATTTGCCGGCGCATCCAAAGATCCGGCAGCGTCTGCCATTCCGGTTATCACCGTGCTGCTTTTTGGTATCGCCAATTTATTTTCCGACGGACTTTCCATGAGTCTCGGAAGTTTTATTTCGCTTCGTGCGGACCAGGACGTATACAAAAGCGAAAAAAATAGGGAACACCGGGAAATTTTGCATGAACCGGACAAAGAGGCAGAGGAGACGCAAACGATCCTGATGGCCAAAGGATTTAATAAAAAAGACGCCACGACTATCACCGCGCTCTATCGCAAGAATCCGGCGTACTGGACGGAATTTATGATGAAAGACGAGCTGGAAATGCAAAGTCCGGAGAACGAGCATCCGGTATTTGTCGCCGTGTCCACGTTCCTTTCCTTCGTCGGCTTCGGGGTCATTCCGCTGTTGCCGTACTTATTTCACTTTACGCATGAAACGTTCGGCTATTCCGTCAGTGCCACCATTCTGGCGCTTACCTTGTTGGGTGGCCTTCGCGGAATCGTCAGCCAGGAACGCCCGATGCGCGCCATTTTGGAAACGGTATTCATCGGCGGTATTGCCGCTTCTGCCGCCTACACCGTCGGATTATTTTTCCGGGTCTGACGCGCCGGTTCCCAGCCTTCGTTGACAGCCGGTGTGACACTATGGCAGTATTTATATATGGTGCGAAAAGTCATTATTGCATTGTGCTGGTTTCCGGTCACCATAGGGTTGTTAACGCTTAACCTGTTATTGCTTGCCAATCTTCAGCGTACGGCGGCTCTTGCAGCACGCGCACCCGTGCCGACCATTCATATCACCGCATCATCCTATGGCACGGAGCAGGTATTGGGCGCAAGTATCGTAGCAGGGGACGCACGGTCGCTGCTACTTACCAAGTTCCTCAAATCCAATAACTCGCCGATTACGGAGTATGCAGATTACATATTAGACCGGGCCGATCATTATGGCATTGATTACCGCCTGGTACCGGCGATAGCCATGTGTGAAAGCGGAGTAGGCAAGCACATCCCGTCGCATGATTCGTATAACGCGTGGGGAGTGGCCGTCATGACGGGTACCACGTCCGGAGCCAAATTTCCCAACTGGCTGTATGCCATTGATTGGGTTTCCCGCTATATCAAGGAAAAATATATGGACAAAGGCATGACCACGCCGCTTACCATGGGCCCGGTATGGGCGCCGCCGTCGGTCAACAGCGGAAACTCCTGGGCAAATTGCGTCAATTACTTCATGGATGAGATCCGCTGATATACCCTATAATAGCCTCGATTTACCTCATTTATTCTACTATGGAGCGTTGCAACTTCATTAGATCATATCCCATAAACTTGACAAGATAGCTATTATAGGCTATACTTCCTCCTTAGATCCTAAGGTTAGTTATCTAATCCATGACTTGCTTTAGGGTTTTTAATAGATACTCAAATATCCTCTGCCCTTGAGTGTCTATTAAAAACATCCGCAGTCGAGGCTAAATAGCCTCCGTTCCCCAGGTAACCCGCTATACACGATCCCTCTTACCCCGTCTTGAATGCCGATTGTGTATCGGGACTCGAGAAGAGGTAAGACGTATGAACAAAATACTATACATCATCGCATGTATTACGCTCTTGGGATTTCTGGCCATGCCGGCAACGACCGGAACGCCTGTCTATGCACAGGATGCGCCGATGTCCGATCCGTCTGCCAAACCGAATGTCCCCGTAGCCGATCCGGATCCCCGGCCTGCGTTTCTGAAAGCCTATTTGGAATCACGTCATGCGCCGTTTGCGGATGATGCCGCATATTTTATTCACGAAGCGGACCGCTTACACCTGGATTGGAAACTGGTGGCTGCTATCTCCGGTGTGGAATCCACATTTGGCCAGCATATCCCGACCGGCTCGTACAATGCGTGGGGATGGGGCGTGTTTACCGGAGCCAACGACGGCATACACTTTACGGACTGGAAAGACGGCGTGACCAAAGTATCCGAAGGATTGCGGTATAACTATATGGATAAAGGCGCCAAAACGGTCGATGAAATCGGACGCATCTATGCCGCTTCTCCTGCCTGGGCGTATAAAGTCAAATGGTTTATCTCGGACATCGAAGCGTTCCGTCCGACGTCTCCGAAAGCCCTAGCCGTCACCATCTAAAGCAGGGTATAATAGCCGTGTTGCCGCTGTGGTGAAATGGTATACACGTACGCTTTAGGAGCGTATGCCGTAAGGCGTAGAGGTTCAAGTCCTCTCAGCGGCACCCGGGGATGCGTCCCGCTAAGCGGGATACCGTAAGGTTTAGAGGTCCGAGTCCTCTTCCCGGCACGCATTGCCCTGTTGCTGAATCAATGCTACCATGAACACATGAGGCGCTTTCTGCCCCTGGTCATTTTACTTGTTGCGGGTATTTCGTTGTGGCGGACTCCCGTACAGGCATCCTCCCCGCAGGCCTATCAGGACTTTAACTATCAGTTCGACCAATACCGTCAGAAACTGTCGGATTTCCAGGCGGCATATACCCAATACAAACAGTTTAATTCATTGACTGCCCAACAGGACGCCTTGGATAAAGTAAAAGCGCTGCTCGCCCAGCGGAATATGGTTGCCAAAACATACTTCCTGTTTTTGAACGAGAAACTCAACGAAAATCCGGGCTTGGGGTCCGCGGATACCGCAGGATACCGCACGGCAATCACCAACCAGATCGGGCTGCTTGACCAGAATACAGTGCAGTCACAGACGATCGGCACGCTTGCCGATGCGGCCACCGTCTCGACCGCATTTATCAAAAATTATAACGCGATGCAGGCCGCATACCGCCAGACCATCGTGGGCATCAACCTCGGGTATCTCCAATACTTCGGTTCAAAATTCGACGCGGCAGCAGCCTCCGCCCAGACCCTCATCGCCGCAAGCCGTGGTGACTCGTCACCGGAAAAACAGGCGACCATGGATCGGTGGATGCTCAATTTATCCAACCAACACAGTTTATTTACCGAGAAAATCGTACTCATCCAAAAAGCCCTGCCGGGCATTAAAGGCGACGTACAGGAACAGGATCGGCAGCTTGCAACTATCCAAAAAACCATGCTTGCCGCCAGGCAGGACCTCATAGAGGGAGCATCCTACCTAGGTGAACTGCAGGATGCATTACACTATGAATGATATAAACGTACCAATAGCTCCAAACTCACCCGATCCGGGATCGACTGCTACGGTTACAGCGGATATCGCCTCAGATCCTGTGACCCCCACGGCTCCCGCGGCACCTCAGGGCAAAAGGAGGTTGCCCAACCACATACTGGTCGTGGCGGGTATTTTTCTGATGGCCATTCTTATCACCGCCGTGTTTTACGTACGCTCTCTTCAGCAGACGCCCATAGCAGTCACACCGACACCTATCGAGGCACCGCCACCGACGCCTACGCCCATACGTACACCGTCACGCCTTGCCTCAACGAGTGCGTTTATGTCATTCCAATCCGCCGTCAGTTCTCTTTCGGCGGGCCTGCAGATTCTCAACATCAATGATCCGTCGTTTACCCCGCCCATACTCAACACAGACCTTGGCCTGTCTCCCTAATTTGCCTTTTGCAGCAGGGATGGCCGTATGGTACACTTAAGCACATGAAAAGTACTATCAACCGCACTGCTGACGGCTCGTTGGAATTCGAAATTTCTATTCCCTGGACCGATATCCAGACGACGTACCAGGTCGTGGTCGATGAAACGGCCGCAAACGCCGAAATAGCAGGATTTAGGAAAGGCAAAGCGCCGAAAAAGATGGTCGAGGAAAATATCGATAAAAATAAAGTCTACGAAGAAACCATCAAACGCCTCGTCCCGAAAGCATATACCGATGCCGTCACGGAACACAACATTACCCCGATCATGATGCCGCAGATCGATCTGAAAAGTGCCGAAGAAGGCAAAGACTGGGTGATTATCGCCAAAACCTGCGAAAAGCCGCCGGTCACCCTGGGTGACTACAAAAAAGCGGTCAATGACCTGAAAGCCACAAAAACCAAAAAGCTGTTTATACCGGGTAAAGACGAGCCGAAGGAAGCAGATGCCAAAGGCCCCACCGTCGACGAGGTGCTGACTGCTATCCTGTCCGCCGTCACCGTGACCATCCCGGCACTCCTTGTCGAGCACGAAGTTACGCATCAGTTGTCCCAGTTAGTAGACCAGACGAAAAAATTAGGCCTGACGGTCGAGCAGTACCTGGCCTCCACGAACAAAACTGCCGATTCCGTACGTGCGGAATACGCCGACATCGCCAAAAAGAACCTGAGCCTGGAGTTTGCCTTGGAAGCAATTGCCGATCAGGAGCATGTAGAGGTCACCGATGCCGAGATTGCCAAGGTGATAGAAAGTGCCAAAACCCCGGAAGAACGCCAAAATCTGGAGAATCAGCGGTATTACCTGACCTCGCTGATCCGCAGACAAAAGACGCTTGACGCGCTTGCCGGCTAAGGTGTATTTTGTAATTTAGCCTGACCTGTAGTATAATCCGGCCACCATGACACAGGGAGCAAAGAAACAAATCGGTTCGTACAAAAATGACAACCTCCTCGAGGCTCTGGGGTCCATCCCGTCCGGTATAGGCACGCAAACCACGCACGAAGTCGCCAAAATAGGCTCGGACATCCTGACGTCTCTGTTGGGAGGCGCTCCGAAATCCGGCGATCTGGAACCGAACCAGGTTATCGAATTTGGTACCCCACAGCCAGAAGCACAGCCTGCAGCCGTCGCACGTCCGCGCATCGAAGTAGCGCCCCGACCCAACGTGACTGAGTTGGAAGCACAAACGCGCCAGCAGATCGATGCTATCCGCAAGGAACTCAAAGAACTTGCAAAATCCCTGAAGAATCTGCACACGGACGTCCAGGCCGCCATCAGCGAGGAACCGGTCAATCCGGGTATCTACCACATGAACTTTTATGAGCAGCTGCGGTCATTTATCGCCGTGCTTCGCCAACAGATCGAAGACAGCAGAAGCTGGTTGAGTACGTTTCACGCACGCAAAAAGAAAATGGGCTATTGGGGTATGTATAAAAAACACGGGACCACCTTCGGGCTCTCCAACGAACGGTCGATTGCTACTGCAGCTGGGTAATGTATGCCGTTTTCCCTCAGAAGTATTTCCTATATAATAATGAAGACTGCCTCAGGGGTATCGGTGCAGTCGGGTAGTGCACATGGGACAATTACTATTGTCGCGAATGTAACGTGTTGGGGTAAATAGTTCGCGGCACATATAGGAAAAATCGCTGGGATATTCTTCCAGGAGGAATGTCCAAAAAAAAATAGGGGGCGCATAGCTCAGTTGGTTAGAGCGTTGCATTCACATTGCAAAGGTCCGGGGTTCGAATCCCTGTACGCCCACAGTTCGACACCTACCATACAGGTATAAAATATTTTGTGAAGGGAGGCTAGCCACTATGGCAGCTAAACTATTTGTCGGGAGTCTTTCGTGGGATACTACGAATGACAGTTTAAAGGATTTTTTCGCAACCGCAGGAACGGTTGTATCGGCGACAGTGCTCACCGATAAATTCACGGGTAAATCCCGCGGATTCGGGTTCGTAGAAATGTCCTCAGATGAGGAAGCCCAGAAAGCGATTGCCGAATTAAACGGTAAAACGCTGGACGGTCGTGCGATCGTCGTCAACGAAGCGCGTCCCATGGAACCCCGCACGGGCGGTGGTGGCGGACGGTCCTTCGGTGGTGGTGGCGGTGGCTACCGAGGCGGTGGAGGTGGAGGCGGGTATAACCGAGGCGGCGGAGGTGGCGGTCACCGAGGCGGTGGAGGTGGACATCGTGGCGGCCGGGATTTCGGCGGCGGCGGGGATGACCGCGGCGGACGCGATTGGTAATATCGTTATACGCATATATACACAAAAAGCCCTCCAACATGGAGGGCTTTTTGATGGCGTCGTCATACCAGTCTCCAGGCAGATAAAGTGATACACATTACAATTGCAATACACTAGAGATCTCGTGTTTGACATTATGGGATTTAGGGCATACAATCCATACGGAGCTGCCCAACTCGTTGAAATTATTTTTGGTTATATTTATGAAACGGGCTCGTGTATTGTTATCTATACTCTCGAGTATAGTGATGTTTGTTCAACCGCTTATTCCGGCCCTTCAAACGGTGACCCCTCACGTCTTTGCACAAGAAGCAACCCCGACAGCAACCCCGACACCGACGGATACCGTAGCTCCCACTCCCGCAGATACCGCTACACCGACACCTACGGAAATGTCTACACCGTCTGCCAGTCCGGCACCCACGGATACGACAACGCTTAGCCCAACACCGGATGTGATCGCCACACCTACAGCCACAGACACATCGGCAGCTACCCCAAGCGTGACGCTTATGCCGACTCCTACGGACATTGCTACACAGACCGCCACACCGGACATCACGGTCACCAGTACGCCGAATCCTACTGCCAATCAGCCGACTGGACCTCCCGCTCCTCCCACTACCCAAGAGCAACAGCAGGGACAAATTCTGGACGGCGTATCCGCAACTCCCACTCCTACCGCTACTCCGGTTCAACCTACTAGTCAGGGCCATTTGGAAACATCTATAGTAAACAATGCGCAGGCAGCCACTCTCGATTTAACTTCCGTAAATACCTCAAGCGCCACACTTACCACAAACAAAGCAGACTATGCCCCAACCGATACGGCACTTATTACCGGAAATGGATTTATAGCGCATCACGCGTATAAACTAATCATCACGTCGTCCGATACACCTGCTGTTGATTTTGAAACGGAAATAAAAACCGATGAAAACGGTACGTTTATCTACGCATACCAATTAGACGGCAATTACCGCCCAAACTACCAAGTCGCCGTCAAAGACGGAGACACCGTCATCGCAACTACGACGTTTACGGATGGCTCAGGTGACCCGAGTCATGCCGACTATGAGCATTGGTCTGATAAATCACCTGCAAATTGGCAAAATGGCGCACTTCAAAGTTCTAATTCACAATATTTTGAAGGCGAGGTTGTTCCTCATTATTGGACAATTCAAAACCTAACCTCTGGAGGAACGTATGGATTTAATATTTACTATGACTACTTTATGTCACAGAGTGGTCACAACTACTGCGGTTTTGATTACTTGGCACAATATAACACCAGCAGGTCACCCACTTTTATATCCGGCTCTCCAACCGCAGATAACGCATTTCCGGAGGGTCATGGAAATTTTTATACAGTAGGAGCTAACGTTACGAACGTTAATGCGCCTGTGACGAGCGGCAATAGACGATACGTTCAGGTGAAATTCACCGCCACCGCTACGACCGCAGTATTTTATTGGGGACTTCACATGTCAGTTCCGGGGGCTATCAGCAGTTGTTTGGGCGCCCATTCCTGGCCTGGAGCATCCTTGCAAACGAATGTAGATGATAGCCCAAATATTTCTAGCGCGATTGATTTAGGTGGGGGAGGAACATTACAAATTAACCCAAGCGGAGTGATAGCAGGAGTAATATCCGGATATAAATGGAATGATACGAATGGAAACGGGTCGTATGACAACGAACCTAAATTGAGCGGTTGGACCATAAATCTCTGCAGCGATTCATCTTGCTCAAGCGTTCTGCAAACAACCACCACTGACGCAAGTGGAAACTATTCCTTTAGTGTTACTCCTGGAACGTATTACGTCGGAGAGGTACAGCAGTCAGGCTGGACAAAAACGTATCCGACTGGTTTAACCCAGGGTCCATTAGTAATTAGCGCTACGACACCAACATCCACAAATCAAAACTTTGGAAATAAACTGCTTCCTACAACGGGCACGCTCGTTGTTCACAAAACATTTACCGATCAACATTCCAATAACAACATTACTATTACCGTAACCCCAGGCAATCTTGTTCAAACTACGAATAGCAGTGGCGATGCGACATTTTCTAACCTTTCGCCCGATCAATATACTGCTGTCGCTACCGAACCATCCGGATATTATCAGTCAGCTTCGACATGTACTGATGTATCCGTAAGCGCAGGGCAAACGACAAACTGTACAATCACTGATTCTCCGATATCGGGGACGATTACCGTACATAAAACAATTGTAGGTACGTCAGTTGCGTTCTCAAATTTCTGTTTTACGCTTTCACCTGATCCCGGCAATGGACAAGTATGTGCGAATACCAATGGTGACGCTGTATTTACGAGCGTACCAATGGGTTCATATACAGCAAGTGAAACGGCCACTGCCACAAACTATACACAGACAAACACAACGTGTGATACTGCAATGACTATAACAAATAATGGAGACAGTGCATCCTGTACGATAACCAACACCAGAGATCAGGGGGATATAGCGTTTCTTAAAAATGTACGCGGAGGAACATCCGTTCCGGGTGACTGGACATTTACGATTTCCGGAAACGGAACTGCTGTCAGCGGTGATACCAAAACGTATGATACAGGAAGCTATACCGTTACCGAGTCCGGACCGGATAATTACACACTTACATCCGCATCTGGAGCCTGTTCATTAACCAATGATGTTGTCGCACTTACAGTCACCAAGCAGGGAGGCACCTGCACCATAACAAACACGAGAAATACGGCGGACCTGAACGTGGTGAAGGTGGTCGATGATAAGTCGCCGTTAACTGACTGGAGTTTCAGTTTGGATGGGGCCGATGCTGTTGCGGCGGACGTCAATGGCAACGTAGATTTTGGACAAGTCACGACCAATGTTGCCCATACCATTACCGAAAGTGGTATTCACGGATCCAACTATACCCTGTATAGCGTTACCGGCACGGACTGTACGGATAATACCGATGGCAGCTCCGGATCAGTCACCATCCCTAACGGATCAGTGGGAACCACCTGTACCTTTACGAATCACCGCAATGTGGGCAGCCTCACGATCCATAAGGTAGACCAGCTCGGCAATCCGATGAGCAACGTGGCATTTGGTATTTCCGGCACCAGCACTGCCAGCGGATCTACGGATGCAAAAGGTGACGTTACGTTTACGAATCTTCCGACCGGTAGCTACTCGGTTTCCGAAACCGTACCTACCGACTATCACTGGACGTCCGCAACTGGCGATTGTAGCGATGCAAACCCCTCAGATGTTACCGTCACGACGGCAGGACAATCCTGCACGTTTACCAATACGCGGGACACCGGAACACTCAAAATTGTGAAACATACTACCGGAGGCGACGCTACGTTTGACTTCACCACAACGGGGGGTGGCACGGTACCTGCCAGTTTTGCGATCACGACATCAGAAAACACAGGCTCACAGCAATTTGATGATGTACCTACCGGCACCTACAGCGTATCCGAAACGGCGCTCAATGGATGGGACCTCACCGGCGCAACGTGCACCGGGGATAATACGCCATCTGCCATACATGTGACCTACGGCAGTACCGTGACGTGTACCTTTGATAACACAAAGCTTGCCACCGTCATCGTCACAAAATACGAAGATTCCAATGCCGACGGCGGCATGAATTACGCGGAGACCGGATTAAGCGGGTGGGATATAACCTTGGGGGTTACCACGCAGACGACGGGTACCGATGGCACCACCACGTTTACCAACGTGGTACCGGATGAATATTCATTGTCCGAACAGCTTAAAACCGGATGGATCCAATCCAACATCCGCTGCTATAACGGAGATACTCAAGTCGGCTACGATGGAAACGGGTATCTTGTAGACGTTACGGCCGGATCCACGATTAATTGTTATATCGGTAACTATAAAAATGCACACATCGTGGTCACCAAAGACGTCGTTGACCCGTATGGGGAACCGACCACCGACACCTCTACGTCGTTTTCGTTTAGCGTCAGCGGCAGCACGGATAGCGCATCCCTTACGGACGGGCAATCACATGATTATGAAGTCACCCCCGGTGTACACAGCATTTCGGAAACCACAAACGATCACTATGACTTCATAGGATGTGATGCCGGCACGGCAGGAGATACGTTCTCCGGAGCCACGGTATCGGTAGCAAGCGGCGAAACGCTCAATGTAACGTGTACCAATAGTCAGCACTTCGGTTCCATTACGGTACACAAAAGCGTCGACCTTACCGGAAACGGAACATTTGTATCCGCAGATCCGGGTGCATTTACCTGGACTCTGGATGGAAATGGCTCCTATGCGATGGGCTCTACCGACAGTAGCGTAGTTCCTGGCCAGCATAGCGTTTCCGAAAACAGTCCGTCCGGATATCATTTCGTCGGCTGGTATCCCACAAATTCGGATGAGCAGTATAGCTGCACCAATCTTCCCAAGGGTGAGCAATATAGTACGTTGCCGATTTCCGTAAACGTCGGACCGGATGGGGCATCAGACTACACCCTGTGTAACGCGCGTGACACCGGAGTCCTTACGGTACACAAGCTGCAGGATACGACGGGAACCGGAGACTACAGCACCTTTGACTCTACGGACTTTACCTGGGGAACCGACGGCGAGACAGTGCCGTACACGATGGGCGAGGGGCAGACACTCGGAACCGGCAGCTACAACGTGTACGAAAGCCATAAAGACGGCTATACCTTTACCGGCTGGTTTTACGGAAATCCCGACTACGAGGGAAGTGATTTCAGCTGCAACGATCCGGAATACACAACCCTTCCGACCAATCTGGACGTAAGCTACGGCGAAACGACGGAAATTACGCTATGCAACAAAATACAAAACCCGATCCTGACCATCACGAAGACAAACAATGCCGTAGGTGACCAGTCTCCGGGCGGCAATGTGACGTTTACTTTGACCGTGACGGCCACCCAAAGCGCTGCATATAACGTGCAGGTCGTGGATCTGCCGTCCAAAGGGTTCACCTACCGCGCAGGATCCGCTTCCGCGGTCTCTTCGGTGCGAGGCGCCCTTGCCGGAGCACTCACCCACATCTACGCCTCTCCGGGCATCTGGAGCTTGGGAACCATGGCTATCGGAGAAACGGTCACGCTTACGTATATTGCCGACATCAGTGCGGATCAGAAACCGGGCCTGTACAAAGATCTGGCGTTAGCGTATGGATGTAAGTCCGAAGCATCCTGCACCAGCGGCGATGCCATGAGCGTCACGGCAAATGCCGTAGAGCCCGGCTTCGTAAGCGACACGTATGCAGGCACGAGCGTCAATGTCGTCAAAGAACAGCAAAACGGCGGCACACTCAACAAACATGAAGGAGAAGTATTGGGTGCGTCGACAGAACTTCCAGCGACGGGAGCCAATGAACTGTGGCTGGCTCTTGCCGGACTTCTCTTTATCACAGGACTGGGATGTGTTTTCATCGGACGGAGGTACCATGCGTAAATTAGCGACATTTATTATCAGTATATTCGCGGCACTTGCATTCAGCGCGCCGGTATATGCGGCCAATGTGAGCGTACGGGTGGAACAGCCGAAAACCCCTACAAACCAGAATGATTTCCCGATTCATTTCGTTTCCCTGGATCTGTTGGGGCGCACGATCACTGTAAAATGCTTGAAACAAGCGCCAGGAGAAGGCTCATTTACCCAAATGGGAACCGATCAGACGCTCGCAGACGGCGGCAACAGCGGCGTGTGTTCTACGGGTTCGAGTATCGTAACTACCAACGGGACATACGCGTTTAAAGTCACGGCAGATGCCGGAGGCGATCATGCGGAGGAAACCGTTACTGTAACCTACAACACCAGTGGTCCGGGAGACGTGCGGGACTACAACAAAACGCGTATCGGCAGCTGCCAATACGGCATACATTTCAAAACCGCAGACGACAGCGGCAAGACCGTGAAAGTGGAAATATACCGTTCGGACAGCGTGCCGTTTACCGCCGACAGCGGATCCCGCACCCAAACAGTATTTGCAGGAAGCAATGAAATCCACGACGTCACCGACACCGCTCCCGACTGCAACAAAACATATTATTATGCGGTCCGCGCCTTCGATAATGCAGGAAACGGTTCCGCCCTTATTGGGGACGACGTAAACTCACTCACGGTCATCAATCCGACCGGCCAACCGGCGCAAGGAGCCATCCCCGTTTCTTCCACCAACGGCAATGTCCTGGGCGCAACGAACGGCTCTACGGGATCTTCGGGAGAAGGCGGACAGGTAGAAGGATTATCGTCTCCCAGCGCGGAGACGGTCACGGTAAAACCTACGGTTAAACCCGGCACAACCGTGCGCAATATGCTTATCGGTGGTGGTATACTTCTCGTGGGAGCTCTTCTCTATGCCATCTGGACGCGCCGCAAAAACCAAACCGAAGCGTAATACAA
The DNA here is from genome assembly GCA_021817785.1 of bacterium. Taxonomy (GTDB): domain Bacteria; phylum Patescibacteriota; class Microgenomatia; order UBA10105; family UBA927; genus UBA927. Next base: position 40,035 of record JAKAFY010000010.1, on the reverse strand, counting down.
CGTCTCCCATTGCCGCCATCGGACTTGTCTTCATGGCTATCGGCGTGTACATTGCGGCATCTACATTTTGGCCCGTTCTTTTGGTCGAACTGGGCTACGATCTGAAACATATCGTCCCAAACAACAGTACAAAGCAGCGTCCGATCGAGCCTGTTGACCGCACGTACGGCATCGTCATCCCGAAAATCGGCGCAAATGCGCACGTTATAGCCGATGTAAACCCGTTTGATCCGATCGCGTATCAGCGCGCCCTGACCAAAGGAGTCGCCCAAGCCCGCGGCACCGGCATACCGGGCAAGGGAGGCAATATATTTTTGTTTTCCCATTCATCGGTAAATTTCTATGAGGCATCCCGGTATAATTCGGTTTTTTACCTCTTAACCAAGATGGAAAAAGACGACCGCATCATCGTGTATTATCACAATGAGCGATATCTGTATGCCGTGACCGCCACGTATACGGTAAAACCGACGGACGTCCGCTTCCTTACGGAAAATAATGTTGGTGAAGAAACCGTCACCCTGATGACGTGCTGGCCGCCGGGCACCAGTTATGAACGGCTGCTTGTTATTGCCGAGCGCATCAAATAAAATTTTGGTATGCCGCTTCTTCTCTTTATCCTGATTACATTGCTCGAACTTCTGTTTGGTGCATTTATCATATTTTTATGCATCGCGTTTTTTACCGGCGGGCCGTTTGTACCGTCATCGACTACGGCAGTCGATGCCATGATCAAGGAAGCGTGCATCAAACCCGGCATGACCGTCTATGACGTGGGTTCAGGAGACGGTAGGGTACTGTTTGCGGCAGCGGCAAAAGGCGCCAGGGCAGTGGGAATAGAGATTAATCCGTATTTGGTATGGTATACCAGGATCCGCGCATTCTTTTCGCCCTACCGGGGCAAGATCACGGTCGTGTGGGGGGATCTCTGGCGCGCCGACGTATCGGCCGCCAACCTCGTATTTGTGTACCTTATCCCGTGGCGTATGGAGGAATTTTCGCATAAACTCGGCAAGGAACTGAAACCAGGCTCCCTGGTCGTATCCAATAGTTTTATTTTTCCGAACTGGAAAGCGGTCCGCAGTGATTCCAGACACCACATTTACACCTTTCTGGTGTCCTAAACGCAATCTTCTCGCCCCAAAGAAAACGCGGTATACTGAGTTATCCATGACACAGACGATTGTAGACGTCCGAAATCTTACCAAGACCTTCGGCGCGTTTTCCGCAGTGAACGGCATTTCCTTTTCCATACGGGAGGGGGAGATCGTCGGGTTGTTGGGTCCCAACGGCGCCGGCAAAACGACGACGCTCGCCATGATGCTCGGCATCATCACCCCGACATCCGGCACTATCCGCATGTTTGACATGGATTTTGCCAAGCACCGGGAGGACATACTTACACAAATTAATTATTCTTCTGCCTACGTACGGGCTCCCTGGCGTTTAACTGCGTGGGAACATCTCTATGTATTTGCACTCATGTATGAAGTGCCTGATGCAAAAAAGAAAGTTGAAGAAATGCTTGAAACATTTCAGCTCACCGATATACGTAACATGCTTGCGGGAGATTTATCATCGGGAAATGTCGCACGTCTGAATCTTGCGAAGGCGTTTATCAATCAGCCGAAACTAGCGCTTCTCGACGAACCGACGAGTTCACTGGATCCGGATATAGCGGATCGCGTGCGGCAATTTATTAAATCATCGCGCAAAGAATACCAAACCACGATGCTTCTGACTTCCCACAACATGGCGGAGATTGAAGAACTCTGTGACCGCGTTATATTTATGAATCATGGCAGTATAATTGCCGAAGATACCCCCGAGGGACTCACAAAGAAACTGAAGTCTACCAAGGTACACCTCATGATGAAAGACGGGCAGAAGCGGACCATCGCGTACTGTACAACGCATAAACTCCCCGTGTCCGCCAATGACCGGTTTGTCATTATTGAGGTTAAAGAACATGACGTCGCGAAATTACTGACAGAGCTATCTGACATCGGCGCGGAATATACCGAAATATCCATAGAAAAACCTACACTCAATGATTATTTTATCGAGGAGGCCCGTGATCATTAATATTCATAGAGTCAATGCACTCATCGCCCGGCATCTTATGTCCTGGCCCAGGAGCTTGGAGCGGCTGGCGGATGCGTTTTGGTGGCCCACAATAAATCTCCTTATCTGGGGATTTGTCACTGTGTATCTGCAATCGCGTATGGGAGGCAGTACATTTTTTGTAAACATGTTTCTTGGAGGACTGCTCCTTTGGACACTTGTCGTGCGTTCACAGGAAGATATGGGCATCACCCTGCTTCAGGAAGCCTGGGACCGGAATATCCTGAACATGTTTACCGCCCCGCTGACGATATGGGAATTCAGTGTCGCGACCATATGTTTGGCATCTATCAAGTTATTATTATCGTTTATTTGGATGTTTTTGCTTGCGTGGCTTATATTTAGCTTTAATATATTTTCGTTTGGCTGGATACTTATTCCCTTTGCGATAGTACTCATGATGGCGGGATGGAGCCTGGGATTTATCATCAATGGCCTTATTATGCAGTTTGGGTACCGGGTACAGGTGTTTGCTTGGACGCTGACGCTTGCGATTATGCCATTTTCAGCCGTTTACTATCCGGTAAGTGCATTGCCCACCTGGATGCAGACAGTCTCCAGGGCATTACCGACGAGTTATATTTTTGAGGGTATGCGCCTGGGCATCCAATCTCATCACCTCGACTTTGCGGGTCTCGGCATCGCGTTCGGACTCGATATATTATATCTCATACTGGGTATGAAATTCTTTTCCTATAGTTACCGTAAGGCCCAAAAAAGCGGCATGATCATGAAATTCAGCTAGACTGCGTATGTTACAATAGAGGTATGAAAGTACGCAAATTGGATTACCTCATCGAATTAACCTACGACAAATCCTACAAGGGATATGTTGCTGACGTGGTGAATTTGTATGGCTGCATGTCGCAGGGCAAAACGAAAGAGGAAGCACTGACAAACGCGGATAAAGCTATAAAGGCATACATGAAGGCTATCGTTAAACCGGATAAAAATTCTGATTTCTTCCGACGAAGCGTAGAATCTCCCATGCCGTTGGCATATGCCTAAACTTACCAATATCTCCGGTAAGAAAGCTGTTAACGTATTTATAAAATTCGGATACACACATGTTCATACATCGGGTGACCACGCGATTCTACAAAAACCTGGAGCACCGACTCTGTCTATACCTCTCCACAAAGAGGTAGCACCGTTTCTTCTAAAAGCTCAAATCAAACGCGCCGAAATTCGAATTGATGATTTTATCAGAGCATTACACTAGGGTTGACAATGCTACTAAAAAAGATAGAATACATATACTCCTCGATTGGCTACAATGAGTGGCCAGGCATGAGATCTAACCAACCTCAAAGAGAAGCGCGACTCTCCGTGTAACGAGAGAAATGAAGTCACTGTAGTTGGATGGAACCGTCCGCCGAAAAGCGGGCTCCAACAGAAGGTGACTTTTTTGTTGGCTTAGCCTCAGGGACAGTCCTTCCGAAGGACAGTCCTTACGGCGGAAGGGAGTATATATATGGATACAGAACATGTTCACTTGGATAATTTACGCCATTCCTGCGCGCATTTGCTTGCCGCGGCCGTGATGGAGCTTTGGCCCCATGCCAAACGGACGATCGGGCCGGCCATCGAAGACGGATTTTATTATGACTTCGATTTCGGCGACACGAAAGTATCCGAATCGGATTTCCCCGCGATCGAAGCGAAAATGCACGAACTCGTAAAGACATGGAAAGGTTTTGAGCGGCATGAAGTATCCAAAAAAGAAGCACTCTTTGCCTACCAGGACAACCCATACAAACAGGAACTTATCGAAGAATTTGCGTCCGAAGGTCAAAATCTGACGTTTTATCAGTCAGGTATGTATAGCGATCTGTGTCGTGGCGGGCATTGTCCGCATCCCAATAACGACCTCAAACACTTTAAGTTGCTCTCGATCGCGGGCGCCTATTGGCGCGGAAGCGAGAAAAACAAAATGCTCACGAGGATCTATGGCACGTGTTTCCCGAAAGCCAAGGAATTAGAAGAACATCTGCACAATCTCGAGGAAGCAAAAAAACGGGATCACAGAAAACTCGGCAAAGAATTAGGGCTTTTCGTGTTTTCCGATTTGGTCGGTCAGGGACTGCCGATGCTTACGGCGAAAGGTGCCACCATCCGCCGGACGCTTGAACGGTTTATCGTGGACGAAGAGCTTAGGCGCGGATACCAACACGTGGTCACCCCTCCGCTCGCGAAAGTCGATCTCTACCGCACCAGCGGACACTACCCGTACTACAAAGATACGATGTATCCGCCGATGAAAGTAGATGACGACGAACTCATATTGCGCCCCATGACGTGCCCGCATCATTTTATGATGTACAAGTCACAGCCCAGGAGTTACCGGGATTTGCCGCTCAGGCTTGCGGAAATATCGCCGCAGTTCCGGTATGAAAAAAGCGGGGAATTGACGGGCCTTATGCGGGTACGCATGTTTACCCTGACGGACGCCCATATCGTAACCGCTCCGGAACACGCCAAAAAAGAAGTGCTGGGAGTTCTCGACCTTATCGACTACGTCAACACGTCGTTTGGGCTGGTCAAAGGCAAGGACTACCGGTATCGTCTGTCGCTTGGTGACCGCGGGGACAACAAAAAATACTACAAAGACGATGCCGCCTGGGACAAAGCCGAGGGCATACTCCGGGATGTGTTGGTCGAAAGCAACGCACCATTTTTTGAAGCTGCCAACGAGGCGGCGTTTTACGGCCCGAAAATTGATGTGCAGATGAAAAATGTGTCGGGCAAGGAAGAGACTGCATTTACCGTACAGTATGATTTCGTCATGCCCAAACGATTCGATCTTCGGTATATCGACGCCGACGGCACGGAAAAACAGCCGGTCGTCATCCATCGGGCCAGCATGGGTGCGCTGGAACGCACGATGGCGTTTCTGATCGAGCATTATGGCGGGGCATTCCCGTTGTGGCTTGCGCCCATCCAGGTAGTCGTCATCCCGATAGCCGAGCGGCATAACGACGCCGCCCAGACGGTCGTTGCCGAGCTTCGCAATCACGGGATCCGCGTCGAGTCAGACCACAGAAGTGAACCGATGCAGGCAAAAGTACGAGATCATGTGTTGCAAAAAGTGCCGTTTCTGGCTATAATCGGAGATAGAGAAATCGAACATAAAACGATTTCCGTTCGAAAACGGGGCGGGGATAAGCTTACCGCGATGAGCGTAAGCGAGTTCATCGCCCAATTAGTACACGAGATTGAACAGAAAGCTCACTAAGTTTTACCGGATCAATTACCAAATCCAAAGCCCCACCATACGGCTCTTGGATGAAAAAGGCAATCAGATCGGCGTGGTCTCAAAGATAGAGGCCCTGCAAAAAGCAAAAGAACTGAACCTTGATGTGGTAGAAATCGCGGGAAATGCGAAACCGCCGGTAGCGAAACTTATTGACTACAAGAAGTTCAAGTACCAGGAGTCAAAAAAAGAGCGCGAGAGCAGGAAAAACGTGAAAAACGTTGGGGTGAAAGAAGTCCGATTGCGGCCGTTTATCGAGCAGCACGACTTTGACACACGGCTTAAGCGGGCCCAGGAATTTATTGAAGACGGCAACCAGGTCAAAATAAGCGTCATGTTTAAAGGACGCGAGCTTGGGAGAAAACAGTTCGGATTTGAAGTCATGAACCGTTTTATCGCAAGCTTAAAAGGCGCCAAGGTAGTGCGGGAGCCCAGGATGGAAGGACGCACACTCGCCACCATGGCAGTACCGGACAAAAAAGGGGAGAAAGATAAAATAGAAGCGCAGTAAGACCAGTTCATAGTCACGTTGTTACTTTATTGAATATATGCCAAAAATAAAAACGAGGAAAATAGCAGTCAAGCGGTTCAAAATTACCAGCACTGGGAAAGTCGTGCATCGCGTCCAGGGCGCACGTCATCTCCGGAGCCGCAAAAGCAAGCGCCAGCAGCGCCGACAGGACCGTCAGGTCGCATTAGAGCCGGCCATGACCAAACACGTCAAAGCGTATATACATACCTGATATTTGTATCTTGGGTCACGTGTCATGTATAATAGCCTTTCTCGACACTTGATACCTGACACATAAAACACTACATATATGAGAGTTAAACGGGGTACGACATCACGAGCCAAACACAATAAATTATTCCGGGCCAATAAAGGCTATCGGATGACCAAACGCAGGCTCACGTCAGCAGCTACCGAAGCATATCTCCATGCGGGAGAATACGCCTACGCAGGACGCAAAAACCGCAAACGCGATTTCCGAGAGCTCTGGATCACCAGAATTTCCGAAGCCGTCAAAACCCGCGGCCTTTCCTATAGCTCGTTTGTCCACAAGCTCAAGGAAGCAAACATCACGCTGGACCGCAAAACCATGGCAAACCTGGTCGTTGAAGATCCGGACGTGTTTGACGCACTCTTCGAGCATGTCAAATCCGTAAACTAATATGCATATGATCACCCAAACATACTTTACGTTTTTCTTTTTTACCTCGCATACGCGGGAGTTTTTGGGTGTGTAAACAAAAAAAGAAATATAAGAACCCAAGATCCCGCGAAAGCGGGATTTTTTATGCAGCCGCTTAATCGGGACTAGTGATATTGGAGGACGCTATGCCTGGTGGGTGGAAATCGGAAAGCGATGAAAACGTCATACGCGTACGACAGGAAAACACGGTCGGCGGTGTGAGTCGTGCGGCACGACGAATATATGAGAAAAATGCAGGAAGGCCAGGAAGAAAGTGGGGTCAAGGGGCCATGCAGGAGGCAATTATTGAGCAAAAAAATATGATCCGGCGGACAACAAATCCGTTTGCTGAATGGATCAGCAAATTGAAATGGTAGAGATGAAACCGTACAATGAATATATTGCTATGACCGAACTTATTTATTTAACCGATAGCTATCAAAAGGAACTAACGACCACTGTGGTTTCTATAGAAAAACACGGAAACCTGTGGGAAGTGGTTTTGACCGCTACTATTTTCTATCCTGAAGGCGGCGGGCAACCGTCCGACCGGGGGACAATTACCGGAAAAAATGGTAAAGCCCACGTCAAACATGTCCGCATGAAAGGGGATCTTGTTATCCACGAGTGCACGCTGGAAGGCAAACTCTCGCCGGACGACGAGGTGCGCGGCACCATAGACTGGCAGGTGCGATATACCAACATGCGCCTCCACAGCGCCGGGCACATCGTCCATGAAGCAGTGAGACTGGTTGCCCCGAACCTCACGCCGACCAAAGGCTACCACCATGACGACGCGTATATAGAATATATCGGCAGTCTGCCTATAGATACCCAGTACCGTATCGAAAAGGAATCCAATGCGCTCGTCGAACAAAACGTGCCGCTTACCACCGAACTGGTTTCCATGGAAGAGCTGCAAAAGCGGACGCCCTGGGCCCCGGAGCACTTGCCCAAACATAAGCCGCTCCGCATCCTCACCATCGGGACATTGCTTCCCATTCCGGACGGCGGCACCCAGGTACGTACCACCGGTGAAACAGGGGAGATCCATATCACCAAAATCGAAAATGCAGATGATCATGTGCGGGTGTACTACACGATCGAACAGGCAGCGCAGGGAGCTCCCGCTGCAGATACATCGCCTGCACAAACGCTTACCGCGGCCCAGCTGACCGGGATGCTCCTGGACGTACAAAACGACACGATATCGCATGCGATCACTCCGCTGGAATCAAAAAACGCGTTGGCCGAACTCACCAAAAAAATCCGCCTTGTCCCGCCCCAAGATAGACAAGCGGTAGGAATTGTGGTGACTGAAGTGAAGCAATCCATAGAGTCAGCACTTTCCGCATCTTCCTCGGATCTCGATGCTCGACGCTCGACAAACGATTCTTGGTTTGATGTGACCATGCCGGGCATCCGCCCGCCGGAAGGACATCTCCATATCGTCACCCAGGCAATTACGGAAATTTCCAAAATATTTGCGACCATCGGATTTACCCGTGTGCGCCACCCGGAAGTGGATTGGGATTATTACGCCTTCGAAGCATTAAACATGCCAGCAAGTCACCCGGCACGGGATGAATGGGAAACGTTTTTCATCGAATACCCGGGGAAACCAGCGCGCGCAACCCCAGGGGTTGCCAGGGGTAAGATGGTGCTGACCCCGCATACCAGTAACGGCCAGGTGCGCGAAATGGAAAAAGGGAAATTACCCATCCGCATGATCAACATCGCCAAATGCTACAGGCGCCAAATCGACGTATCCCACACGCCGATGTTTCATCAGTTTGAAGGATTATATGTCGATACCGACGTTTCTATCGCGCATCTGAAAGGCGTATTGGATTATTTCGCCCAACAGTTCTTTGGCCCGGAGCGGAAAACTCGATTGCGCCCATTTCACTTTCAATTTACCGAACCGTCGTTTGAGGTCGATATTTCCTGCGGCATATGTAACGGTACCGGCAAACTGGCAAACGGAGACCCCTGCAGACTGTGCAAGGCCGGATGGCTGGAACTTGGAGGCGCTGGCATGGTGCACCCCAACGTATTGCGCTACGGCGGCGTCAACCCCGATACCCACTCAGGATTTGCGTTCGGCTGGGGAGTGGAGCGCACGTACATGATGAAATCCGGAACCCAACTTGACGATATACGATTGCTCTATAGTAATGACGTGAGATTTTTAGAACAGTTTTAACACATTGTCATTCCCGCGAACGCGGAAATTCAGCGTAGTATACACTGGATCCCCGACTCGCCTCGATTCGACGAAGCGGGTCAGGTCGGGGATGACAAAAAATATATGAACATACTCGTTCCTGATAGCTGGTTACGAACATTTTTAAAAACAAAAGCAACACCCGAGGAGCTGCAGAAATATCTGTCGCTCTGCGGCCCGTCCGTCGAACGCATTTATACCGACTCCGGAGAGCCGGTGTACGACATAGAAATTACGACGAACCGGCCGGACGCGATGTCGGTGTTTGGTATCGCCCGGGAGGCGGCGGTCATCCTGCCGAGGTTCGGCATAGCGGCGACACTCCTCAATGATCCATATAAAATGACTCGTAAATTACCGGCTGTCAAAAATGGCAAAAAACTTATGGTTTCCACCGATCCCATCTTAAACCCGCGATGGGCGAGTGTGGTCATCGAAAACGTCGGGGTAAAGCCATCACCCGTATGGCTTGCCGATTGGCTTACCAAAACAGGCATCCGGCCGATTAACACGATTGTCGACGTTACGAACTATCTGATGCGCGCATACGGGCAGCCAGCCCATGCATTCGACTACGACCGGATTGTAAATCACACCATGAAACTCAGAGCGTCCAAAAAAGGGGAAAAGCTGACGACGCTGGACGGCAAAACACACTCTTTACCCGGAGACGACATCGTGATCGAGGACGGATCAAAGAACCTTATTGATCTGTGCGGGATCATGGGCGGAGAAAGTTCCAGTATTCATGCCGATACCACGACAGTTGTCCTCTTTTTGCAAACGTATGATCCCACACACATCCGGAAAACCTCTATGAAATTAGCCCACAGGACAGAGGCGGCGTCGTTGTTTGAAAAAGGAGTCGACAGCGAACTGGTATTGCCGGCACTTTTGGAAGGCGTCACACTCCTTACCGACATCGCCGGGGGGACAGTCGCAAGCGCCATTTATGACCTGTATCCCAAGCCCTTTGTGCCGTATACGGTACGCACCGCCCGGAAAAAAGCAGATAGCTATATCGGCGTCGCACTGCCGGACAAAGAAATTTCGTCGATCCTTTCGTCATTGGGCTTTGCGCCGAAACTTACAAAATCCGAAATCTCAGTCCGCGTCCCGAGTTTTCGGAGGGATATAGAAATAGACGTTGACATCATCGAAGAAATTGCCCGCATATACGGCTATCACCGTATCGCAGACCGTTTGCCGGACGGACAACTCCCGATCGTTATACCGGATCCCGAACTCACATGGGAAGCGGAAATAAAAATCCGCTTACGCGACTGGGGATTTACCGAGATGATCAGCTATTCCATGATTTCGGCAGAACAAATGGACCTATTCGGATTCGATACAGCGAGCGCATACAAAATCATAAACCCGCTATCCAACGACTGGGTGTATATGCGCCCCCACGGCATTGCATCCGTGTTACCGGCATTTATTCAGAATATAAACACAAAACAAGATTTAAAAATGTTTGAGCTTTCCATGTCCTATGTGTGCCAAAACGGCGATCTTCCCGAGGAGCAGGCGGTACTCAATGTCCTCTGGACCGGTGAACATTTTTTGGAGGCAAAAGGACTGGCCGAAAGTATATTTCTGCTTATGGGTGTGGATTTTCAACAGGTGCTCGAAAAGAATTCAGCGCCTGTCGCTACACGATATACCGAAAAACACCTCATCCTTGGTGACTTTGCATCTCTCGGCCTATTGCGACCAGATTTTTTGCACGCACTTGGCACCAACACCCCTATTACACGATTGTATATAAATATTACAAAAATGGTTCACGCAGCTCGTCCTCACCATTCGTACGTCCCTGTTCCAAATCATCCGGCATCCGTTGAAGATTTAGCATTCATTGTACCAGAAAAATTTTCGGTCGGACCATTGATATCGGCTCTCAAACAAGCACATCCATTTGTTTCGGGTGTATCACTTCTCGATGTTCACGACAATACCAGGACGCTACATATTGTATATCTTAACCCTCAAAAAACATTGACCAGCGAGGAAATTCTGCCGGTCCGCGAAAAATTACTGACCGTCGCCCGCCAAAAGTTCGGCGTTTCTTTAAAAACCGGTTAAGGGGTAGGGTTCGGGGTCGGTGTTTGGTAGGGCTGGTTTACCCCGATATGGATATCCCGATCAGACGAAGTTCCCCGTTTATCGACGGCGTGCACATGGATGTCATATTGCCCGTTGGGTACACTAAACGTCTGCGAAAAGTCCTTGCCGGATGAGGATTTTGTCGACCCGCCGAGCGACACCTGTACGCTGTCTATATCTGCCGTCGAAATGACTTCTCCGGATACCGTGACATTGTTATCATTCACCTGGCTTTGGTCGGAAGGGGATTTTATATTGATGACCACCTGGTTCGTGCCATTATAGGTATCCGTCGGCGGTTTGAATTTTGCATTATCCGGTTGGCTGTCTATCCAGGCGTTGATGCCGTCCTGCCACCGGTTTTTGCCGTCGTTGGATACCGGGTCGTCTTCTTTGAAGACAATATACTGTTTTTCATCATAATCTCCCGTTGCCACTTCCACGGCGTTGGCAAGCTTCGTGGAATCATGATGGGAAATTTTCAGTTTCTGATAGATTGCCGACGGCCCCGTCGGTTCCGTGCCTTTGATAAAATATTCCTTGCGCTTCGGCTCCCCGTCTACCGGCAGACCGCCGCCATAACCGTCGATATCCATCTGGATGACATTGCTCGGTTGGTCAAACGGCGTATCCGGAAATCCTTGAGGGCGGCTTTCATAATCCGGTTCCAGATCGGAGCCGCACCGGTGATACCGGACGCCAGCGCCTGGTTCATCGGAGAGTTGTCGTTGTTTCCCACCCAGGTCACCACGACCCGGTCTTTGGTGTAGCCGGACGTCCAGTTATCACGTTTGTCGTCGGTCGTTCCCGTCTTGGCTGCCACCGTGTGTCCCGGGATGACCAGATAGGAATTCGGCCCGAATTCATCTTTCCGTGCATCGTTATCAGACAGCATGGAGGAGATAATAAACGCGATCGATGCATCCAGCACCCTGCGGGGGGTTGCCGGTTTGTACTCATACAATGTTTTGCCCTGAGCATTGGTCACTTTGAGGATAGCCACGGGGTCTGTACGATACCCGCCCGTAGCCAGTACGCTGTAGGCCACGGCTTCGTCAATCATATGGACTTCGGCTCCCCCGAGTGGCAATGACAATCCCACGCGCTTGAGCATGGCGTCGGTCGGCTCCCAGGTCGTCAGCCCCATATCATACCCCAACTTCAGAATGTCTTTTATCCCCACCAGGGCCGTAAGTTTTACTGCGATGGTGTTTATGGAATTGCCGAGCGCATACCGAAGTAGCATGGGTCCCCGGAATTTCAGATCATAATTTTTTGGCTCGTATTCCGGTTTCGTCGGGTCGCCGGACGGGTATTTGGTGTCCGCGTCCATGAGCATGGTTGCCGCCGTATATCCTTTGGCCAGCGCTTCCGCGTAGATAATGGGTTTCAAAGATGAACCCGGTTGACGTTCGGCTTGGATAGCGACATTGTATTTTAAGCCGGAGCTGTCGGTTGCACTGTAATCTTTGCTTCCGACCATAGCCAGGATTTCGCCGGTTTTCGGATCCAGCACAAGGGCTGCTCCGTTTGACACTTTGAGCGCTTTTGCTTTATCCACTTCTTCTTTCACTGCCGTCTGTGCCGCCTGCTGCAGGGTCCAGTCGAGGGTCGTCGTTACGGTGAGTCCTCCGGCATTGACGACTTTGTCCCCAAGCTGATCCGTCAATAATTGTTTGACGTACGCTACAAAATGCGGCGCTCTCAATTCCGATCCCGGAGCGGAAAACTGCAATGTAGGCAACGCGTTATCCGCCTGCACTTCCTGAGCAGGGGTGATATATCCGTCTTCCCGCATGCGCTGCAATACGTGTTGTGCGCGGGGAATATATGCTTTCGGCTCCCCGATAAACGGGGAATAATAGTTCGGCGATTGCGGCAGTCCCGCCAAAAACGCACATTGGACGAGATTTAAATCTTTGACATCCTTGGAAAAATAATCCTGCGCCGCTGCTTTCACCCCTGCGGCAGTTCCTCCGTAGGGCGCTTCATTCAGGTACATAAGCAGGATGTCGTTTTTACTGTATTTGCGCTCGATCTGTATGGCCAGAATCGCTTCTTTTATCTTGCGGGGCACCGTCCGCTCCTGGGAAAGCAAGACGGTTTTTACCAATTGCTGCGTAAGCGTCGACCCTCCCTGGAGGCCGCCGCTCGAAAAGATATTACTGAGCAGTGCGCGGGCGATACCGGTAATCGACAGACCCTGATGGGAATAAAAATTCTTATCTTCGACGGCCACTGTGCCGTCTTTTAAATATTTGGGCACTTCGTCCCACGTTGCCGGAATGCGGTCGGCTTCCTGAAAAATGTCATACAGCTTTACGCCGTTTCTATCCAGCACCACGGTAGACAGTCCGCTGGTCCGCTGTACCTTGTCGGGGCGGGGGAGATCGCGCGAATACCACGCAAACAACCCGATGACAAAAATGATCCCGACGATGAGTGCGATGAATCCGCCGAACACCAACCGGCTGAGGAGCGTCATGCGTGCGGCTTTGGTGCCAAAGAGCTTTCGCCGCTGCCGATCCGAGTAGAAATCAAACATTTGCATGTATGTATCATTGTAGCCTCGATTGACGTTTTTGACAAATTATGATATAGTAACCGTCAACAAGTGAATAGGAAATGCAGTGACGGAGACGAAGTAAAAAGAGAAAAGTGACACAAAGAAAGCAAGCGTTTGATGCAAGACTTGCCGAATTTTCTTTTTTGAAATACCCTCCCAAGCAGAACGGTTGAAACGCTAGTAAACCAATCCGGGTAAGCCCGTAATAGCAGAATGTGAGTGTCGCAGGTAGCAGAGCTCACAAACGAGGCTACGATTATCCCGCCCCGGCGGGATTTTTAATGGAGAAAATGTTCCATTAACAATGTTCTGATGTTTTAAAACATCAGAACAAATTTTAGCAAAACAAGGTGGTACCGTGTTTTGAAACACCCTTGTATGTTTCTCAGATAATTCTGGGAGGCGTGCAAGGGTGTTTTTTTGATGTGTTGGTTAACGAATGAATTCATATTCAGGAGTTTACCAACCATCAATCCGCCGAAGCTTTAGCGAAGGCGGAGTTTGCTGAGGTAGCAAAGAGGTCAACTGCGGCTGTCTGTAAAACAGCTGCCCTACAGGGCTACGGAGGTTCGAATCCTCCCCTTAGCACCCGTGTTTTACTGTTAACGCGGAGAGGAGGTATATTTATGAAAAATAATGAAATTTCTGACGCTTTGGGTCAAGAATTCGGCAGAGGCTTACGAGGAACGAGCAAGTACGAAGAAACAAGAGCGCAAATGGAAAAGGAGGGGTTATCCCATGAGATCCTAAATAAAACGCCTCCCGTTGGGGTAAATTTGAAATTATTATCAGAAATGCCCGGTATTCATGCGCTCGCTGAGCGGATCAATGGCCATCCTATTAATGTTGCTATGTTGGGTCTTGCGAACATAGACGGTGCAGAGGACACGCATAGATTTATATCAAGTGCCCTAAAAACTATTTTTAAAACGTTTCATATCGTTGACATTGATCCTGATATTATCGCTAGTGTATCAAAGCTAAAACAAGAACGGTCATGGGGACATGTTATACCCCACTTACTTGATGCCAGACACACCCAGTTGCCCGATGCATCAATCGACCTCGTTATCCGAGATCACACAGGGAACTGTTGTCCCCCGGCCATAGATCGAGAAATAGACAAAGAGACGTCTCGCATCCTTAAACCTGGAGGCGCGTCTATTGTAAACATCTCAACCAGTGAATTACTTCAGACGTCACCAAACCGGATTATTACACCAATGACTGGACACAGAATAAATCGTCTTGGTCCAGTAACGGATGCATTACGTTCAAGAATTTATGACCTTGCTCAATTTAAACGCGAGTTCGGCGATCGCATGGAAATTCATCGCGGAAATCTGCTTGAAATAGAACAACCAGACGGATTCGTTGTATTTGGCGAAGATGGAAATGGCCATGGCGAGTGGTTTAGAAGACTAGGAGATCATATCCATCATTGGAACTCCCTTGGTTTTTCTATTAGTGATATGAAAAGCAGGTTTGGTGCTGATAGCCATATACCACCATTACTATGCTTCCGGCACAATATTGTTCTGACCAAAAGGGAGGAGTCATGAAACCAATAAGCCCGGACGGCGATCTAACCATACCAATTCACACATCCGTTATTTTTTCCATGAATACGCCTTCAACTGATAGCGGACTTCAGTACGGAAGAATTGGAAATAGAACACGGCAAGCGCTAGAGGAAGAACTCGCACGAGTGCATAAAACAAACGCTGGATTTGTCACATCTTCTGGGTCATCTGCCATTGTGTCTATTTGCCTTCTACTCTCAGCAGGATCGACGATAGTACATCATACAGAACTATATGATGGGACGAGACGAATATTCCATTCCCTTCTGTCAAAGTTCGGGATCCGTAGTATTAGCTGTGACTTTAACAATCGCGCGGACGTGCTGCGCGAACTCCGAAACAATTCCCCAACTATGATATGGATCGAAACACCTACAAATCCAAGCTTGCGCGTCATCGACATCAAAAACATAGCTCAAGCCGCGCACACTCGAAAATCAATCGTTGTTGTAGACACGACAATGTGCTCGGGTATAGTGCAACAACCGATATCATTGGGTGCTGATATCGTGGTTGAAAGCCTTACAAAAGCACTGAACGGTCATAGTGACGCACTTGGTGGTTTTATTGGAACGGATAATGCGTCAATAGAAAAGCAACTTCGATCAATTATACAAACAATAGGTCCTGTTTTAAGCCCATGGGAATGTTCCCTAATCCTGCGCGGATTAAAAACAGCCGCTTTACGGATACATGCACAACAACAAAATGCCATGCGGGTATCAAAATGGCTTCTTCATAATCCACATATATCCTCGGTTATGACACCTGGATCATTTAACAATATAGAAGAACACATACGTAAATCGCAAATGTGTGGAAAAGGCGTATTAGTATCATTTATCCTTCATAAAAATATAGACCCTCATCGCTTTATAACAGCATTACGTTTCATTCATATTGCACACTCGTTCGGAGGAACAGAAACACTTATACAACAGCCATCAACAATGATGGATAATTCCATCGTACCTGTATTACAACGACCAACCGATCACCTATTTCGTTTATCAATCGGCCTGGATCATGTACAAGATATCATTAGGGATCTCAGGCAAGCAATAGAGCATGGCGCAGGCTAAATATGGTATAGTAAAGGAGGTCATATGGATAGCATTACACATTTACTGACGAGGGGAGTGGATACGATTTATCCCTCACGAGAAGCATTGGAGAAAGTGCTCCGTAGTGGAAAAAAGTTGCGCCTGTACCAGGGCTTTGACCCGACAGGCACACAGCTTCACATAGGACACGCTGTGGCCATGCGGAAACTCCGGGAATGGCAGGATCTTGGACATCACGTGATATTTCTTATCGGTGACGGCACCGGGCAGGCAGGCGATCCGTCCGGCAAAATGAAAGCGCGCGGGAAATTTATGAGCCGCGAAGAATTACGCGCAAACGCGGTTGATTATGTAAAGCAGGCAGGTAAAATCGTACGGTTTGACGGGGATAATCCGGTCGAAATTCTCTACAACAGCGACTGGCTGAACAAACTCACGTTAGTTGATATATTAAACATCGCGCAGAATTTTTCCGTTCAGCAGCTTATCGAACGGGACATGTATCAGGAGCGCATGAAGCGGGGAGAAACCATTAATCTCCGGGAGTTTATGTATCCGCTGCTTCAGGGCTACGACTCCGTTGCTATGAATGTTGATGTGGAAATGGGAGGCACTGATCAGGCATTTAACATGCTCGCAGGCCGGCAACTGGTTTCCGCAATGCAGGGAAGGGAAAAATTCGTTATGACCGTGCCGCTACTTGCGGATGCCAAGGGCGTCAAAATCGGCAAAACTGAAGGGAATGCCATCGGCCTTACCGATGCACCGTCTGATTTCTTCGGAAAAATCATGTCACTCGGGGATGACGCGATTATTCCATGTTTTACCTTGTTAACCGATCTACCGGATGATGAAATCACCACTATGAAAACTGCGATGGAGGTAGGGGAGAACCCCATGGCGTTTAAAAAACTTTTAGCATTTGAACTTACCAAACAATTTAATACTGAAAAAGATGCAAAAGAAGCACAAAAAGAATTCGAAACTAGATTCCAAAAAAAGGATCTGGATGCGTCCACGCTTCCGCAATTATCACTGCACAACCTCAAAACAAGTGCAACAATCGTTGAAGTGCTCGTCGGGGCCGGCATAGTTTCCAGCCGTTCCGAAGCCAAACGTCAAGTGGAACAGCACGCAGTTAAAATAAACGGGAAACTCGTGCAAACATACAAAGACACATTGCATGCTGGCGACACAGTTGAACTCGGCAGAAAAGCTGTTAAAATAATTAAATAATAACGTCATCCCGGACTTGATCCGAGATCCAGTGTATAATACTCTGGATTCCCGCGGTCGCGGGAATGACAATATACGTATATGAATTTTTTTCGGAAACATGAAAAATTTTGGAAAGTAGTAGTGGTGATTTCTTCTGTGGCACTGATTGCCACATCGTTCATCCCGCTTATTGCCGGCGGCCTGCACTGATAGACCGCTCCCAAAGTACCTATGCTTTTTTAGCTCAGCTATTGTTTTGATGTTTTAAAACATCAGAACAAAGAACATAAAATAGTGTGCAAAAGCGCGAAGCATTATAATAAGGACATGAATCTGACGCTTGAGTCCCCGGTACAATACGTCCCCCGTGTGGGACCATCCATGGCCGGCAAGCTCCGCAATCTGGGCATCCGCACCGTGTATGATCTTCTGACATATATCCCGTTCCGGTATGACGATTATTCCCTTCTATCTCCCATAGCCCGCGTGCAGCCGGGAGAAACGGTCACGGTCGTCGGAACGCTGGCATCTATAAAAACGTTCATCACCAAAAACGGCAAACGTCTCGTTACCGCGCGGCTGACGGACGCATCGGGCAGCATTGATATCATATGGTTCAATCAGCAATATTTGGTAAAAGTGTTGTCTGCCGGAGACACGCTGAGCGTTTCGGGTAAAGTGAACTGGTTTGGTCCGAAGCTCGTGTTTTCTTCACCGGTCTACGAAGTTATTCAGAAGGAATCGGAGGGAAAGGGGAGCCTGCATACGGGTCGGCTGGTACCGGTCTATGCGGAAACTGCCGGACTTTCCTCCAAATGGCTCCGTGGACGCATTGATTATGTGTTGGAGCACTGCCTTTCCAGCGTCGTAGATTACGTACCGGATGAAATTATCCGGAGCGAGCGCCTTATGGATATACGCGAAGCCATTCAAACGGTGCATTTTCCCAACTCTCAGGAAGACGCGAATCGTGCCAGGGAACGGCTGTCATTCCAGGAATTATTTGTTCTTTTGTTACGGTCTTACGAGCAAAAACGCGTCTGGGACACGACGCTCAAATCCCGCCCGCTTACTATATCCGTCGCCATATTTGACCGGTTTAAGAAGCTTCTTCCGTTTACCTTGACCGCCGACCAGCAAACCGCAATCGCGGAAATCTTTGCTGATCTTGCGCGGCCAATTCCCATGAACCGTCTCCTGGAAGGGGATGTAGGCAGCGGCAAGACCGTGGTCGCGGCAGCGGCCATGCTGGCCGCATACGAAAGCCAAACCAGTGCCATTCTTCTGGCACCGACGCAAATACTGGCCCAGCAGCATTATGAAACGCTTTCGTTGATTATGGAGCAGCATGGCATTTCGGTGGAGCTTGTCCTGGGAGGCATGAAAACGCATGAATCAAAACAGGTACACCCTGATACAAAACGCAGTGCCCGACAGGCAACGCCGCGTATTCTCGTGGGCACCCACGCGTTGCTTACCGCCAAAGACCTTCCGAAAAAAATCGGGCTTATCGTAGTCGATGAGCAGCAGCGCTTCGGCGTCAATCAGCGTGCCGAGCTGCGGAAACTGACGCAGACGGCGTTTACCCCGCATCAGCTGACGATGACGGCCACTCCTATCCCCAGAACGCTCGCTCAAACCGTATTCGGCAATCTGGATATTTCGGTGTTACGCAACTCGCCCAGCGGACGAACACCGGTAAAAACCTGGGTCGTGCCGCAGGAAAAACGGGCGGCCGCGTACGCCTGGATAGACAAAGCATTGCACGATACCCGCTCCCAGGCATTCATCGTGTGTCCGCTGATCGATGAGTCCGAGTCACTGCTTACGGTCAAAGCGGTACGCAGTGAATATGACCGTCTCAAACGGGACGTATTTCCTAAGCGAGCCATCGGACTCCTGCACGGACGCATGAAATCTGACGAAAAAACGGCAGTGCTCAGCGATTTCCGTCAAAAAAAGTATGACATATTGGTTGCCACACCCGTGGTAGAAGTCGGCATCGATATTCCCGACGCGACCATTATCGTCATCGAAGCCGCGGAACGGTTCGGGCTTTCACAATTGCACCAGCTGCGGGGGCGCGTCGGCCGGAGTGACAAACCGTCCTATTGTCTGTTGTTTACGGAAGGAGAGGATCCGGAGGTACGTACCCGCCTGAAAGCGTTAGAGACGACGCATGACGGACCCACACTCGCTGAACTGGACTTGACCCTCCGCGGTCCCGGAGAACTCTTTGGCACCCGCCAGCACGGCCTCCCGGGTCTTACGCTCGCACGCCTTACCGATATTGCCATGGTGGCCCGCGCCAGACGCTCGGTTACGCTCATCACGGGTCGCGATCCGGATCTTGCCGCGTTTCCCCACTTGAGAGAACACATAAATCAGAGTAAAATAGACACTATCAAAGATTAACTGGGCATAGGTATATGCCTGGTGGGTTTTTTATTTTATGACTCCATTACCGAAACGAAGACATTCGACACGAAGACAGGGCAAACGCCGGGCGAGTATTTCGCTCGTCCTCCCACAGCTTTTGAAATGCCCGAACTGCGGCAGTTTCCGGCTTCCGCACCGTGCATGCGAATATTGCGGCTTTTATAACGGCAAACAGGCAGTACCGGTAAAGTCAAAGGCCAAGAAAGAAGCCAAAAAATAACCGTGTCGTGTGTCATGTGTCATGCGTTCAAATCATGATACCTGACACCCGATACGAGACGACATGAAGACCGCGCAAGACCCCCGACACCAACACCGAATCACCAGAATGCAACAGTTGTTCAGTTTCAGTTTCGATGAAGCGCGCCCGAATGAAGCCATAGCACCCATTATCGAAAAACTTCCTGCAGTAGATGCCGAAATCCAGCATGCGGCCCCCGAATGGCCGCTTTCCAAAATCGCCAAAATAGACCTTGCGATACTGCGCCTTGCGGTATGGGAGCTGCATTATGAGCACACCGAGCCGCCCAAAGTCATTATCGACGAAGCGGTGGAGTTGGCAAAATCCTACGGCAACGAACACAGCGCAAAATTTATAAACGGCGCCTTGGGCGCCATCATGTCTTTGGACAAAGGAGGAAACACATGACACTTACCGAATTGCAGGAGGCGATACATATCACCTTTACGGATCAGTTGCTGCTCAAACAGGCATTCGTTCACCGATCGTTCCTCAACGAATCTACGGAATTCCGCCAATCCAACGAACGGCTGGAGTTTCTTGGGGATGCCGTGCTTTCCTGTGTCACGAGCCAGTATCTGTTCCTTACCTATCCGCAATTTCCCGAAGGCACGCTTACCAATATCCGCTCGACGCTCGTGAAAACCAAAAGCCTAGCCGACACCGCCGTCGAGCTTCACCTCGGGACCCTGCTCATGCTCAGCCGCGGAGAAGAATCTTCGGGGGGCAGGCAGAACGAATCACTGCTGGCGGACTGTTTTGAAGCGCTGTTGGGTGCCATATTTCTGGACCAGGGTATGGATGTCGCCCGCACGTTTCTTCTCCAGGTGTTGCTTCCCAAAGCCGCCGAAGTCGTCCGGACAAAAAGTTACGTTGACTATAAAAGCCTGCTTCAGGAATTAGTCCAGGAGCAAACAAAGGTCTCGCCGACCTACCGCGTCGTCAAAAGCGAAGGGCCGGACCACAATAAAATATTTTGGGTAGAAGTGTTGACCGGGGAAACGGTCTTAGGACAGGGACAGGGCAAATCCAAGCAGGATGCGGAACAGCAGGCCGCAGCATCAGCGCTTGAGAAGTATCCGAAACCATGATAAAATGTGATTCTTATGCCAGGTAGTGATTCTACGCAAGATGCAAACCTGCCTGACAGAGATAATATAAAATAAGTACATGTTAATGCACATAAGTATTGTGCAGAAAGAACAAAGCGATACGTTTGCATCTTAAAAAGATGCAGCGCAGAACTACTACCTGGTATGCTAAAAATTCGCCTCGCACAGCACGGATCGAAAAATCGACGGACATTCCGTATCGTTGCCATAGAAGAAGGCAAACGGAGAAACGGACGGCCGGTCGAAGTACTGGGCTTTTATAACCCGCTCGTCAAACCCGCAGAATTAAAACTTGACCTGGAACGGCTTTCCTATTGGAAAAAACTGGGAGCAGTTGTGACCGTGGGCGTCACCAAACTTCTTTCGAACAAGTCATGAAAGATACCCTGCATTTTCTCATCACAACCATCGTCGAACACCCGGAAGCGGTGGAAATCGAAGAACGCCAGGATCAGGATGCCACCATATTCATCGTCCATGTCCATGCAGAAGATATGGGGCGGGTGATCGGCAAAAGCGGACGCATCATCCGGGCGGTCCGGGATCTTATGAAAGTCATTGCCGCCAAGCGCAATCAGTTCGTAGACGTTGAGCTCTTCGAGGAAACCCCGCAGGCTGCTGCCTAACTATGCATATCTCCATTGTGACGCTGTTTCCCGACATGTTCACGGGGGTATTTGACGTCTCTATTGTCGGACGTGCACAGAAAAAGAATGCGGTTACGATACACTGTATTAACCTCCGGGATTTCAGTGACGATGCATACAAATCCGTGGACGACCATCCATACGGCGGGGGCACGGGGATGATCCTGCGTGTAGACGTCATGGATCGGGCGCTCACCTATGCGAAACATAGTATTCCCGATGCGGTTCCTCACACCGTCCTTCTTGACCCTCCGGGAAAAACGTACCGCCAACACGACGCCCGGAGACTATCGGCCGTCGGTCATCTGATTTTGGTCTGCGGCCATTACGAAGGCTTCGATGAACGTATCCGTTCACTCGTCGACGAAGAGTTGTCCATCGGCGATTACGTGCTCACGGGTGGGGAACTGCCCGCCATGGTGGTAGTCGACAGCATTGTCCGCCTGCTGCCGTCGGTCCTTTCCAAAGAAGACGCCACAACGCTGGAATCATTTGGCGAAGGGGGATTGGAATATCCGCAATATACGCGTCCTATCACCTACAAACAGCAAACCGTTCCGGACGTGCTCCTTTCCGGAAATCATGCCAACATCGCCGCCTGGCGCAAACGCCAGCGTTATCTGCGCACAAAATCGCGCCGGCCGGATCTTCTTACGGAGCAAACGGATTTGGTTTCATCTGACCCATAAGAGGGGGTGGAAGGGACATATCTGCGCCGGAAACCTGCGGCAGCTGAGATACCTTTGAAATGACGGACTGTTCTGCATCGGAAAGCGTCACAATCGCAGCCCCCGTTTTCCCCAGCGACGTCGGCGACGGCTGATAAAACGCATCCATTTCCAGTGATATGCGTACGGGTTTGGCGTCGGACGGAAATGTGATGGCAAACGTGCGTATCCGCAATAATCTCCTCACCTGCGGAGCAAGCGCTATAAAGTGCTGTATAGCATCAAGCGTCCCTTCGATCGTTGCCGAAAACGGTATGGTACGCGTCCCGAGCATTTTTTCTTCCGGAGTCTGTTTTGCGGCCGAGGCAGTGGCAAGCGCAGTATCTCCTTCTATATCGACCGAAACAACCGATACGCCGGACTGCGCTGCTAACCCTTCTATGGTAGAAAATACCGTGGGCAATGATTTATCGGTCGGGACCGCAGAGATGACGGCACTTAGCTGTTGCCGGAGACTGGATTCATCCAATGCGTTTAAAACGGTCAGCTTCGCAGTCAATGCCTTGGTGTCATCGGTCAGCTGCTGCGTATCGGACAGTAACGATTGGATTTTTTCGACGGCCGGAAACACCGCCGTGATAAACCCGATCGCGCAAAACAGCAGGATGGCTGCCGATATAATCAGATTTTGGTAGGTCCTCCACAATGTATTGATGTTCGGCATAGGTTATAACGTCGGAATGAACGACACGCCCATCTGTACGGTACCGTCTGCTTTTATGACAAACGATATAAGCTGGGGGGCCCGGATGGTGTGCTGACCGGAAAGTGCAATCATATTGGTCACGACTGTCACCGCGTCATCTACCGACCCAAGGATCATGGTGAGACGTACATGCGCGGATTCATCTATAGAGATGGATTTAAGTTGGGTAGGCAGCGCGATCATGGACAATATCGGGAATAAATTGCCCCACGGCCGGGCGGCATCAAGCGCATTCTTAGCCACATCCGCCCGCTGTTTCAGGGACGTCAATATACCTTCCTTGACCAGCTGTGCATCTATCTGGCGGCCGAGCTGCGCACTTTGTGACTGAAGCTGGTCAGACCGTGAAGAAAGGTAAAAAAACGCCGTTCCCAGAATAATTCCTGCGGCAAGAAGCGCCACCAGACTCCACCAGGCAATCACCCGCAGTTTATCCTCAAGATCCGTAAGTGTGCGAAGTGTATTTCCGCTACGCTTTAGTAAATTTATCTCAGACGTGCTCATATAGAAGTCTCTCTGGATGGGTTCCGTATGATCTGTGTGCTCAGAAATCCCGCAGGGATAATCCTACGGATACCGTAAATGTCGGACCTTCCCCGTCCAGAACGCGGAATCTCGCATCGCGGGTAATCCCTACCCACGGATTTGCAAGCTGCGCTTCTATGCCGACGTTTTGTGCGATATATACCACCATGCCCGGCAATTTGGCCGTGCCTCCGGACAACAGAATCGTTTCTACGCGCTCATCTTTGTGTTTCTCGGCATAAAACGCGAGTGCGCGCTTCATTTCGCCGACGATCGTGTCCATAATCGGCTTGACCGCGGCGACGATTTTCCCCTGCAATTTGTCCTGCTCCAGTCCGTATGTCCGTTTAAATTCTTCTGCCTGGTTGATATTGAAATCCAGGCCAGAAATAAGCGCACGGGACAATGCTTCGCCTCCGGCCGCGATTGAGCGGGTAAATGCCAATACGCCGTTTCTTAAGATCGCCAAATCCGTTGTCTGCGCACCCAGCGACACCAAAAGTACGGCGGTTTTTATGTTGGCTACCGACTGGACTAATGCACGGGAAGTGGCGATGATTTCCGTTTCGGCGGCGACCGGAATAAGCTCTGCCATTTCGATAATCCCGAGATATTTTTCAAGCAGTGTCTTGGGGCATGCCACCAATAATACGTCCATTTTATCCGTACCGGTAGCTTTTGCGTCCCTCAGTATCGAGTAATCCATGTTGACCTGGTCAAGCGGCAGGGGAACGTATTGCTCCGCCTCCCAACTTATGGCGGACGAAAGCTCATGCGCGGACAATGCCGGCACCTCGATCACCCTGGTAAACACCTGGGATTCAGGCAATGCGATGGCCACGGAATTTGCTTTCGCACCGGTTTCCTTGATGAGCTGTTTTATCGCGGCGGCCACCGCCTGATGATCGGCATCCAGCGTGGACTGCAATGCTTTGGGGGGCGTCGGGATGCTTCCGGCCGCAAGCAGAGTCCGGGAATTTCCGGACTGACCGATCTCAATAAGCTTGATGCTATGCGATCCTATGTCGAGACCTAATATGGATTTCATATGGGCAGTACGAACCAATATCAATTGTGACCAAAATTTGTCTGACTGTAAATAACGGAATCAAATATTCCCGCTGCTGCACGGTATTGCTGGTAGACGAGCACCTTGCGGGACACCCCGGTCCCGGTCGTACCGGTAGATTCTATGACGTTTCCCTGTGATGGTATACCCGTTACGCCGCCGTCGATCGCCAGCGTCGTGTCTGCGTATTCAGGCCGTATCCTCAGAGCCAGGAGCGTATCCGCTGATGCGCCGCTAAGCGTCAGTCCCAGGGTCGTAAAATTAAGCGTCGTCTGAAAGTCTCCCAATCCGCATCCTCCTACCCCCACCGCAGCATCGAAGTTGTTACTCCGTGACGCGGCATCGGGATCCGCCGCTACCCGGGCCATGCGATACGTCCCATCCGTACCCTTTTTATATAACACGCCGATGACCAGAGCCGCTTTGACCCCTCCGGCACTGGGCTGGCTCCAGCACACCGGAAGTGTCGTTGCAGTATATACCGGCGTTTCATCAACCGCGCCTGCCGCCGTGTGGTTGACAAGCCATATGGTTTCGGTCGTTCCCTGCGGAGTTTTCTGCGCGGACTGAAATACTCCGGCTGCACCTCCTATAGAGTTGACGGTCACGGAATAGTTGGCACCGGTACCCACTGCCACATTGGAAGCACTTGCCCCGGTTTTTAGCGCCGACTCGATACCTGCTTCCGCGGCATCAAAGGCGCGTGTGGATTCTTCCAATTGGTTACTCATGGAAATATCCTGGGTCGCGCGTCCGATGAGGGAAAGAGCTATAGTTGTAGCGACCGTAAGCACCAAGATGGTAATCAGCAGCATTTGGCCGCGTTGCAGGATGACATGTTTCCGATGTTCGTTGCGGTTCATACTATGTTATTGTGATATATTTGCCCACGATTGACAAGTCTACCCCGGTCATTGGTCATTACGCATCGAAACACTCGTCTGAAACGTTTCGCTTGCCCGTTCAAACTGGTCGCCCGGCGTCCCTTTCTGCGCCAGACTAAACGACAGCGTCACCTGGCTTGGCAGACCTGCCACTGCAGTACAGGTAAACTGCAGCGTACTGGAGGCGCAATCCGTGCCGCCAAGCGTTACGTCGCCGGACGATAAATACACGGTCGTTGCACTCGCACTCGCTAACCGCGTCACCGTGCCGTCCAAAGCGCATCCTATTGTCGTTGTGTTCCCGTCAGGATTGACGATGGCAAGCGATTTCGTGGTCGGGCATGTCACCGACGTTGCATTTTGTACCATACGCGTCAATGTATCCACGGCTAAATCACCGTTTTGTTTCACTTCTTTCAGAATTTCCGTTTTTGCGTTGGTGCGTATGGTGGAAATAAATACCTGACTTAACACAACGCTGATCATGGCAATGATAGCCACGGACACAAGCATTTCCAGTAAGGTAAATCCGTCCTGTATGTTCCGGGTACGCATACGATTATCGCCACTGGGTCAAATAGGTTTGTAATTGCGTTGACGTTTGCGTGTCTCCCAAAGACCAGCTCACCTTTGATGTTACGGACATTATCGGATTATTCCAGGTGAAGGTGACGCTGCGTACAAACGGACTTCCTGTTGCAATAGGGGGGCAGCCGGTTCCGGTATCCTTGGTCCAGGTTGCCGCATGGTCCAGACACCAAACCTGCGTTCCTATCCCGCTATACGACAAAAACGTGTCCGATGACTGTGTATCACGTATCTGGCGTGCCAGTTCCAGACCTTCCTGCGCATATTTTACGGCGGTACTGCGCAATCTGCTCTCCTGGCCGTACCGCAGCGAAGATGTTGCCGCTATAACAAGACCCGTGATGATAATGGCCACAACGCCTATGGCTATGACCAGCTCCAACAATGTTTGACCCTGTTGTGATGCGTTCATATGGTATTTATTGAAACCCCATATCTGTGATATCTCCGTTCGTCGCAATGCGTATGGCATATGTTTCTACCGTATTGGTCATGCGTATGGTCTGATCAGATACAAGCGTGGTCAGCCGCGGAAGCGTCTGAAACGTAAATGCCGTAGGAATCGACACAAAGGTAATCCCGGAGGGAAGGGTCGTCGTCTCCACCGTTCCTACTGTTCCCTCTGTACATTCGTGATCTATGGTATAACTTCCCGCACCGGGAAATGCGACACGCATGCCGACGAACGTCGTACAGCCCCCGGAAGGCTTTTCCGCAGATATTGCCCGCGTTTGCGCAAACCGCAGCGCCGACTTAAAATTTAGTGCCGCCTGCTGCAGACGTGACCGTCGGTTAAACGAATTAAAGCTTGCAATGGCCACCCCGAATATCATGACCAGGATGCTTACGACGACCAGTAATTCTAGAAGCGTGAAGCCGCGGGTATCCCGAGGTGCGTGCAAATTCAGGCGGCGCGTGTTCATGGATTTTTCACACCGTAATTAAAACCGGTATCCGGTGTGCAGGTATTGGTCGTGGGAACCGAGGACTCCAGGGTCGCTCCGATGCAATATCCGTAATACTTTCCGTTAGACAAGCCGGTCGCTTTGTACTCGTAAATATATGGGGAAACATTTTTTGTATCCTTGGGAATCGCGGAAATATACGTCGGAGAAAGATAGCTGGCCAGTCCGAGTGTGGCATCGGATGCGTTGACCCAGGAACCGCTGCCGGCACTGGGGTAAAATCCGTTTTCAGCCCGATACATTTCAAGCGCCGACCGCACTTGTTCGATATCGCTTTTTCGTTTTGTATCCCGTGACTGTTTATTTATCGTCGAATACGATGCGATACCGATGGCTATCAAAATAGCGATGATTGATACGGAAATAAGCAGTTCTACGAGGGTGAATCCTTTATGTCGTATGGTATTCATATAAACCCGGCCCAATGGAGTACTGGCGCAGTCCAGACCACCGACACCACCGCCCCAAGTAAAAGAAACGGCCCGAACGGCACCCGGCTTTTCATACCGGCTTTCCTTTGTATTATCAGTATGACACCGTAACCCGCCCCGGTCAAGAATGCGGTATAGAAGGCTATAATCGCCTGCGGAAATCCCAGCAGCAATCCCAAAACTGCGGAAAGCTTGACATCACCAAACCCCATACCGCGACCGCGGGTACCCAGCCACAGCAGATAGAAAAAGGATCCGGACACAGCACCAACCCCTAGTTTTTGTACTGCTGTCGGAAGGGGAGAGGGATAGAGCAGGGCGCCTGCCGCCAATACGAGAACTATCAGCATACGGTCCGGAATGATTTGATATTTGAGATCGGTTACCAGTATGACAATGCCTGCCGAAGCGATACTGCAAAGTGCCGCAAGATGGTATCCATACAACGCATCAGCTGCCGGGCCATACGCCGCCTGCATATGGGGTAACGCGACGAATACGGCCCCGGTGAAAAGCTCAACCAGCGGATATTGGACAGAGAGCCGTTTGTGACACCGCACGCAACGGCCGCCCTGTATCAGATAGGACAGCACGGGTATGAGTTCAAACCACCGGAGTGTTTTTTTACAATAATCGCATCGGGACCTGCCAAATACTATGCTTTCCCCACGGGGGATACGGTCGATAACGACATTTAAAAACGAACCGATTGCCAGACCAAACAAAAATAACACCGTATCCCACATACCACTCTATAGTCTCACAGGGCGCTGTCTGCTTGTCAACGGACGGGAAAACATGGCAATAGCAGTGTCGCCGCGCTATGGTATGATAGAGTATATCCTGCCCAAATTACGGTACACCACATGCGCAGGCGATATCCCGATATAGCAGCAATTCTCATTCTATTCCTTACCGTCGGAATATTTTTTTTCCGTTTGTTTTATCCTACACCGCACCTTATCCTCACTCCGGATTTCGGACGAAGCGATGCGTGGCATTTCAGTTTTGCGACCAAATATGCGCTTTCGCAAGCTCTGCATACGGGTTCCCTCCCGCTCTGGCGCCCTGACATAGGAGACGGATTTCCGCTGCTTGCGGAAGGACAAACCGGCACCTATTTCCTGCCGAATCTTCTGTTGTTTTCCCAGCTTCCTCCGGTGACGGCATATAACCTGGCATTGGCGCTTGCCATACTGACGATTGCGCTCGGCACCTATCTGGCTGCACGACTGCACGGACACTCATGGCCTTCCTCCCTGCTTTCCGCCATTGTATTTTCCTATTCCGGTCTGCCGATTCTCCAGTTGACGCATATTACGCTCCTTCAGGGTATGAGTCTGCTTCCCCTCATCATCGCGCTTACCATTCTCCTGTTCAGAAACGGGGCATTTCCCTGGATGGCGCTCCTATCCCTGACGATCACCCAGCAGTTTTTTGCCGGATTCCCGCAGGCGACGTTTCTTACCATGCTGCTTGCCGGGGCATACGCATGCTGGAAAACCTATACCGATAGAAAATACGGTGCCTTTATTGCCTTTTGTATCGCTTCGGCGCTGG
The DNA here is from genome assembly GCA_021817785.1 of bacterium. Classification (GTDB taxonomy): domain Bacteria; phylum Patescibacteriota; class Microgenomatia; order UBA10105; family UBA927; genus UBA927. The sequence continues at coordinate 10,800 of JAKAFY010000010.1, read as the reverse complement.
GACTTATCGGAGCTGCCGCACAAATTCTGCCATCCTGGGAATTCTTACGCATGAGTACCAATCCGTCCGGTTTTGATTTTCTACGCGCCACACAATATTCCATGCCGCTTATTCACCTCCTTACGTTTATCAATCCGTATGCGTTGGGGAATCCGCGGTGGGGGACATATCCGCCGTTTTATGCGTTTGGCGGCAGTATATTCTGGGAAAATACGGCATATATAGGACTTATCCCGTTGTGTTTCATCTGCGTAACCTGGCTGCGGAGAAGAAAGGTTCCGGAGGTCGTGTTTTATACGGTGGTGCTGCTGACCAGTCTGCTGCTGGCGTGGGGGAGATATTCCCCGGCATATATTATCTTTACTCTCTGGCCGTTTAATCTGTTTCGCGTGCCGTCTCGATTCCTCTGGCTTGCCGCATTTTCTCTGAGTATGCTTGCAGCCTTCGGAAGCGATGTAGTCGTGCGGATGAAAAAAGGCATCGGCCTGCAGGCGCTTCTTTGGCTGAGCATGTTTCTTGCATTTCTTCAGCTGACCCAGTCATGGTGGAATTATCATCTGCTTCTTCCTGCCAACGCCATGCTGACGCTCACCCATCAGGAAACGCTGCCTTCCGGGAAACTCTATACGGTCGGCGCATCCGGAGCGCACAACGCCGTCTATATTACTCATGGGTCGCAACAGGCTGCGCCATTTATACTGCTGTATAAAGAAAGCGGATCGCCGGACGCTAATATTCTCTACCATGAAGACCAGCATGACGTATACGCAGGACGGTTTCTCTATCGGTCGATGATTGCAGACTCCGTGCTTTCCAGCCTTATGCCGTTTGACACCCAATCCGCGACCGTTTCCTCAGATCTTATGCTCAATCTTCTGGGCATAAACCATGTTATTTCTTACCTGCCGGTTGATTCTCCGACGCTTATCCTGAAAGATACCAAAACAGTAAGCGCCATCACACGGCGCATATACGACAACCCCCACGCGGTTCCCCGGGCGTATCTTGTGCGCGAAGCCACCACGGCAGCGAGCATCAATGAAGCGCTCACCAGGCTGGACGACCGGTCGTTTGTCGTGGGACGAAGCGCCCTCCTGGAAACTAAGGATGTTGCCGGTAATGCGCGTCTTCTTCCGTTTGCCGACGGCACGATCGCATCAAACACATCCGGCTCCGTCACAATCACCCATGACACGGATACGACGCTGTCCCTTTCGGTCAACGCAGGAGGGTATCCCGCACTCCTTATCCTTACCGACACTTATTATCCGGGATGGGTTGCCCGCATAGACGGCTCGGAAACTCCGATTTACCCGGTAAATATCAAACAGCGGGCTATTGCAGTCCCGGCAGGGTATCATACGGTGCAGTTTGTGTATCAGCCCCATAGCGTCTCCCTGGGACTGACCATCACTATCCTTACGGAGCTTATAGTGGCGTGTCTAATGGTTGATCCGTTTGGCTTGCTGCCTGATACCGTGCAAAAAACTCGGCGGATGTTGATGCGTCCTTCACGCAATCCCGATAGGTAACCGCGGTATAGTAGAGGAGTATGGGGTTGGGGGATACGCCGGGATCCTGTGCGTGTTGGTACGCGGCAAAGGCGCCAGAGCAATCGTTGAGTATCGAATCGGCCAGTCCGAGATACATCCACGCCGTCGGCGTCTGTGTGTCACTGGCATACGCTACCGATTGCTCAAATTGCCGTTTGGCATCTATGGTTTCGCCTTCCCGCAACAAATACTTCCCGTACTCATTGGATACAATCGCATATTCATCCAGGACGTTCGTCAGGAATAAATGACGGTACCGGGACAATACACCGGTCAATGGGTGGGAAAACGCATGCCAAAGCGCGTCGTTTTCCGCACGTATTGCTGTCTGCGACGGAGCAGATTTTTTCGGCGTCAGGACATAAAGCAGGCCGTGAGGCACCCACACCCAATCATCACCGACGGGGATGACCATGTTGCTGGCAATCGGCCGATATGTCCGGTTTGCGGCGATAAATGCCGCGATATATGCGTCCGGCGCGACAGATTCCGACGGCATGTTCACTCCGGGGAACACGTGATGAATCACCTCGTGGTAATCGGTAACGGTCATCCGGGCCGCATGAAGAACGATGGTATCGCGCCGGTATCCTACGGCATACCGCATGTATTGCGCACCAAACAGCGGCGTATCGCGGAATAACAATATGATGGCATGTTTAGGGGCACTGGCAAACAGATCCTGTATATACCGGTCCGTCGTCCGGTCCGCAGAAAAGCCGCGAAAACGCCAGGCATTCATGCCGATGTTTACCAGCGGAAACAGAAAAAATACGACAGCAAATAGAAACGCCAGTTGCCGCTGTTTCTCGCGAGCCGACCGTGCAAATGGCATCAACGCAGCAATCCCCGTACTCACCGTCATCATACCGATGCCGATAAGCGGTGCTACCACGACATAGCTTGGCAGTGCAAACCGTTCCACGGTCCCCAGGACAAACCGGTTGACGATAAGAAAGCTCGCATAAAAACTGAATCCCGGCCCCAACAGGATAAATGCCGAAAGAAACGCAAAAAAGACCGGGCGGTGATGCCGCCAAAGCCATATGCATCCTGCGACCGCAAGCGCTACCCCTACCCAGGTATAATCAACGATCAAAAAGGTAAAATATGCTTTGACGTTTAACAGGCGTTCGTACAAGGTGTGCCCAACTACTCCGCCGGACATAAACGATCCGTAATCCGCACGCGTGATCAGCCGGATAAAGCGCAAAAGCGTCGTGGGCCGGTCCCAGACGATCATTGATGTTCCTCCTGTGGTCCCGAAAACATACAGATACGGCAGCAGACCGGCGCCAGCCGCAGCGATCGCAGCTAAACCATGTCGCCATGTTGCGCGCGCCCGTACGTACCCGGGCCGTATGAGGAACACCAGTGACGGAACCAGTGCAATGATCAGCGGATGATGCGCAAGAGACAATCCCAACACAAAACACGCCGCGACAAATACTCCGAACCGAAACCGTGTATGAAGCACGACGGCAAAAAGAAGCAACACCGCCACAAACATATCCAGCAGGGCAAATACTTCCGGTGTGATGCTGTAGAGGATAAACAGATAATTCCCAACAAGAACCAAAGAGGCAAACAGCGCGGCCATCCGGCTTTTTACGAGCCGGTACGTCAAAAGATACACGCAGAGAATCGTTATGACATGCGGCACGATCGACAGCCATGCCATGCGCCAGGCGGGGGTGCCCACCGGCATCACGTGTATGAGCCAGCCGGCCAGTGTGTACAACGGATATCCGGGGGGGTGGGGCACGCCATGCGTTACTGCTGCAGTCACCAGGTCACCGGCATCACCGGGATATATCCCCTGTGCTGCATGGAATCCATACCACAGCAGGCTGCCAAACGTCATCAAAACCAGATCAATGATCATTCCCATGAGGATATACTATCGGAGCAGACACTGCGTATAGGCAATTTACTGGATGCAGTAGTAACAATTTGTCGACGTTCCGGAGCCGCCCTTGCAACCGGACGTTCCGTACCCTGCGGATGTTTGTCCGCTTTGGTCATAAATCGTATTCGCATCAGCCTGGAACCCTTTGGATTCCGGTTTGAAACAGACGGCCGCAGACTCGGACGTCGGCGAGTAGATATAGATTTTGCCCAAATTCCCGGTGCCCGCTAAGTCCGAAAAACGGTTTTTCAGTTCTCCCACATTGACCAGTTCATCAATGGTGGAACTAAATGACGTCCACACAGGTCCGGCCACAATATTGGTGGTGGTAGCCGTATTCCACGGGAAGTAGCCTTTATTGGAATAGTACCGCAGCAAGGCGTTATAGAGTTCCGATACCGTATTTCTCTGTGAGGTATCGCGTCCTTTTTTCAGCTGTTCAAACGGATCGATTGTGGCGAGCAGTCCTACTGCCAATGCGCCCAACAGTGCGATAACGATAAGTAGTTCGATAAGCGTAAATCCCCGGCGTGAAGTGGCAGAATTATTTCTCATATATATATGGTGTATCATGTTGCAAAAAGTATTGTCAAGCACTTACTTGAACTGATTCGTCAGATTGTAAATCGGCGTGATGACGGATATCACGATAAATCCTACTCCGACGCCCAATACCACCATGATGATCGGCTCTATGGCTGTGGTTAACCCTTTGACCAGATTTTCGGACTCGGACTGGAAATATCGGGAAAGTTTGAGCAGCGTGTCATCCAGTTTTCCGGTTTCTTCTCCCACTTTCATCATTTGGGAAACGATCGGAGGGAATACGGGATACTGAGCAAAGGTGTCTCCCAGCGGAAATCCGCGTTCTACTTTTTTGGATATTTCGACGATCGCGTTCCGGAACAGTACGTTTCCTAACGCGCCCTTCAGAATCTGCAGTGCGTCCAGCAATCGTATGCCGGACGTGATAAGCATGGAGAGCGTGCGGGTAAAATCCACCAGGATAATCTTTTTCTGTAATTCCCCGAACAGCGGGATGTGTAAAATGATGGTATCCACGACCAATTCACCCGTCGTGGTCTTTCTCCACCTGCCGAATCCGTATATGCCTCCGACGATAACGATAATGACCAGCCACCACCAGTTCACCATAAACGTGGACATGCCGATAAGCAGCTGGGTCGAATATGGCAATTCCACGCCAAAATCCTTATACAGTTCGGTGAGTTTCGGGATCACGACCGTCATCATGATGCCGATGACGATAGCCATACCGGTCAGGATGATCACGGGGTATATCATCGCTCCCCCCACCTTGCTTCTGAAGTCGCGTTCTCCCTCCAGACTATCCGCCAGACGCATGAGCACCTGATCCATCTGCCCCGAAGACTCTCCGGCGCGGACAAGCGCGATATAAATGGGCGTAAAATACTGGGGGTAGCGGGCGAGTGCGTCGCCGAAATTTCCCCCGCTGACGATCGAATGCTCGATATCCATGATGGCGCTGGCAAATACCTGATTGGTCGTCTGTGCCCGGAGTATCGCCAGCGCTTCGGGAAGAGACAGACCGGCTACTACCATCGTAGCTATCTGGCGGGTGAAGTTAACGATTTCCCCAAACGGCACGCGCTGGAACCGTACGACGTTGGCAGGATCAAATTTTCCCCGGGATTCGTTGATGGATACGACAAAAAGCTGCTTGTCGTGCAGTAGTCGCGCGGCTGCGATCTTACTCGGTGACTCTACAAGACCCGTCACCGTTTTTCCCGTTTTTTCCCGTGCCTTGTATGAAAAAAATGCCATATGAATCCATGCTTACACCGTCGTTTTCAGAAGCCGGCCCAGTTCTTCCGGCCGAAGCGCAAACGATACCGCGACATCCAACCCGATCGTCCCTGCCTTTACCGCAGCGGCGAGCGACGTTTCCAACGTCATCATGCCGAATTCCGCAGAAGTCTGGATGATATTGTCAATCTGGTGCGTTTTTCCCTCCCGGACCAGCGTCCGGATTGCCGGCGTTGCCGTCAATATTTCGGTGGCGGGTATGCGTCCGCCGGATAGGGCCGGCACCAGGCGCTGTGAGAGGATGCCCTCCAGTACATTGGACAATTGCAAACGGATCTGTATTTGCTGGTTTTCCGGAAACACGTCTACGATACGGTCTATCGACTGTGCTGCGGAATTTGTATGCAGCGTGGCAAACACCAAGTGTCCGGTTTCAGCAATGGTTATCGCCGATTGTATGGTTTCGAAATCCCGCATTTCTCCGACGAGCACGACGTCAGGGTCCTCCCGGAGAACACTGCGCAGGGCGACATTCCACGAGTGCGTGTCTCCATGCATTTCCCGCTGCGATACCATCGCCCGGCCGACGGGGTAGACGTATTCGATCGGGTCTTCAATGGTTACGATGTGGACATTTTTTCCCTGATTGATGATGTTGATCATCGACGCCAACGTCGTTGATTTTCCGTGCCCCGTAGGGCCGGTAACTAATATCAGGCCCTGCCGTAACTTGACAAATTCCCCGCATATGGCCGGTAGACCCAACTCTTCGAGCGTTTTGATGCGTTCCGGTATCAAACGAAATGCTGCGGCGGCGGATCCTTTTTGCACATAGGCATTTACCCGGAATCTCCCAACCGGCGTGGCGAGCGAATAGTCTATTTCCTTGTTGGTCGAAAATATTTCTTTTTGCTCGGGACTCAGCGTACTGTCTATAAGCGTCTGTGTCTCGTCACTGGTTAACGCAACCGTGCCTTCCACAGGTACCAGCATGCCGGCCAACCGCAGCATCGGCGGAAACGCGGATATAAGATGCAGATCCGATGCTTCTTTCCGCGATGCCTCAGCAAAGAGATGTTGTATATCCATCATAATATAACTATACACGAGCACAGCGAACATAACGAATGCCAAACACCGCACGCGTTGGTTCCCCGTGTCCCGTTAATCCTGTGCGACGCGCAATACTTCTTCTATCGTTGTTGCCCCCTCCAGCGCTTTCAGATATCCATCCTGTTTCATGGTAATCATGCCTTCTTTTACGGCCTGCCGCTCTATGTCTTTCATCGGCGCACGGGTAAGCGTCAGCTTGCTGATTTCGTCCGTTATGGGAAACACTTCAAACACGCCCAGACGTCCGAGATATCCGCTTCCTCCGCAGGATTCACACGGAGCGCCGTTCACTGTCCCTTTCCCTTTATAGAGTACCATCGGTTTATCCGCCGGCCATAACTCACCGACGACGGATTTCATATCAGTAAGTACTTCCGGCGTCGGCGTGTATTCTTCCTTGCACGTGGGACAGAGTCTGCGCGCGATACGCTGACCCACCATGGCATTAAGCGCCGATGCGACCAAAAATGGCTCCGCTCCCAAATCTATAAGACGCGGGATTGCGCCTGCTGCATTGTTGGTGTGCAGCGTGGAAAATACCAAGTGCCCGGTCAGCGCCGCCTGAATAGCCAGCTCCGTCGTTTCAGTATCCCGGATTTCTCCGACCAGGATGATATTGGGGTCCTGCCGCAGAAACGACCGTAACCCGGTAGAAAACGTCAGTCCTGCTGCGGGGTTTATCTGCACCTGGTTTATCCCCGGCATCTCGTATTCGACCGGGTCTTCCAGCGTCATGATATTCACTTTTGCGTTATTGAGGATGGCCAAAACAGCATACAGCGTCGTCGTTTTTCCGCTTCCGGTAGGGCCGGTAACCAATATGATGCCATGCGGCCTGAGGATGGCCGTTTGCAGGTGCTTTAATGCCAATCCGCGAAGTCCCAGTTCGGGCAGCGTCGGAATCCCTCCGGATTTTTTGAGCAACCGCATGACGACCTTTTCCCCGTGTACGGTCGGAAGTGTGGAGACACGAAGGTCTACTTCCGATTCTCCCATTTTGAAATTAAACCGTCCGTCCTGGGGGATACGCTTTTCATCTATTTTCATGTCCGCCAGTATTTTGATCCGCGACACCACGGCATCCTGCAAGCGGTGGGGGAGCATCAACCGCTCCTGCAATATGCCGTCGACTCGGTATCGCACGCGTGTCTCGCCGATAAGCGGCTCGATATGAACGTCGGATGCGCGCAGCCGTATGGCCTGTTCCAATATGGCAGACACGATCTGGGCGATGGGAGCCTCCCGTATGACTTCCCCCAACCTGCCGGCTTCGTACGTTTTGATGGCCGGGGCGCTTTCCTCGAGCGCCGCACTTACGTCCGCGCCCAAATTCTGTGTATACAATTCCTCGATGGCTCCCGTGATGTCGTCCTTCATCGCCATAAACGGCTTGACGGCACGACCGGACTTTTTTTCCAGAAATTCGATCACCTGAAAATCCAGGGGATCTACCATCGCAATGGATAAAGCGCCTTTTTCTCCGCCGTCTATCTGAAACGGCACCAGGGTATACCGACGGGCAACGGGCTCGGGGATAAAATTAACGACATCGGGGCTTATGGCCTGGCCCGATAGGGTAATAAACGGAATGCCCAGCGTACTCGCACGGGCACGGGCATAATCCTCATCGGATACGAGATGTTTTTTTTGGAGCAATGCCTCCACGGATTCACCGGTATTTAACGACTCGGTGCGGATGCGTTCAGCGGCGTCTGCCGGCAATGTATTTGCCGACACCAGCGCCTCGAGGATATCTTGGGCAGTAGAGACCATACTATGATTCATTATGAGACATCAATCGTTTATAATGCAAGAGCTTATGCATGCGTTTCTTTTTACCGGCGGGACGGTACAATCGAGAAGTGATGCGATCACCGCGCACTATACGGCACTCGGTGTCGCCCCGTATGACTGTACCGTTCTCGTGCCGGGCGACACTTTGTCTATCGGCGTGGCTCACGTACGCGCATTTATCCAGCATCTGTCCCTGACTTCACAGGGCAGGCAGGGTTCGGCTGGCATTATTCCGGATGCCGAAGCGCTCACCGCCGAAGCACAGCAGGCGCTTTTAAAAACGATCGAGGAGCCTCCCGGATCCGTGCGGTTGTATATTGCGGCCGCATCCGAGACGCAGCTGCTGCCAACGATCGTATCCCGCTGCCAAATAATCCGCTGCGCTACCCGAGACGGGCTATTTACTCCGGAAGAAATTGCGTCCGCAGCAACCCTTCTGGACGCCATAGTCAGCACGTCTGCCGGCCACCGCATAGCCCATATCCAGTCCATCGGAAAAACCCGCGAAGAGGCCAAGCGGTGGATTGACTGTGCGATCGCAGCAAGCAGAGATACGCTTGTGGCCCGACCCAACACTCCACACATCACCGAGCGGATTCATGCGCTTCTGGACGCAAAACGGAGTGCCGCAAACAACGTCAACCCGTACCAGTTGCTGGAACATATATTTCTTACGACTGCGATCTAGACAAGGCGGGTTTGCTTTTGTACAATGATTGTATAGATGCCCCGACGAGAGTGTGTCGGGGCAACGACGTCAAGAGAGACATTCATATACTCTATGGCAAAATCCTCTGATAAATATACTGCGGATCAAATAGTCGTCCTGGAAGGATTGGAACCGGTTCGTAAACGGCCGGCTATGTACATCGGCACCACCAGTTTGGCCGGTGTCCAGCATTGTCTGAACGAAATCATCGACAACTCCATTGATGAGGCACTCGCGGGATTTGCCCACAACGTCTATATCACCATTCATAAGGATAATTCGGCAACCGTGCGGGACGATGGGCGGGGAATACCCGTCGACAAAGTCGCCAAATACAACGTATCGGCCCTTGAGCTGGTTATGACGAAATTGCATGCCGGCGGCAAATTCGAAGGAGCCGCATACAAAATTTCCGGAGGACTGCACGGGGTCGGTGCTTCCGTCGTCAACGCGCTTTCCACACATGTAAAAGTCGAGGTACACCGTGACGGGCACGCATACACGCAGGAATATCAGCGCGGCAAAACGATCACTCCGCTTAAAGTAGCGGGCAAGGCCACGGACACCGGTACCATCACCACGTTTTCCCTGGATCCGGAAATTTTTAAAGAAGGCGTTGAGTTAAATTTTGATGCCGTCAAAAAGCAGGTCCGGGACCGGGCATACCTTATCGCCAAACTTGCGTTCCACCTTGTTGACGAACGAAACGGCGAGGAAGCCAACTTCTATTTTGAAGGCGGCATCAAATCCCTGGTCGCCGCGTTAAACCGCAACAAAGTCGTGCTGCATGAACCGATTTACCTCTCCAAAAGCGAAGGCGACGTCTCCGTCGAAGTCGCGCTCCAGTATAATGACGGCTTTTCCGAAACCATCGAATCGTATGTAAACGTCATCCCGACGCCGGAGGGTGGCACGCACCTTACCGGTTTCCGCATGGCGCTCACGAGAGTCGTCAATGACTATGCCAAAAAAATCGGCGCGGCCAAAAACGAAAACGACAGCATGATCGGCGACGATACCCGCGAGGGACTGACGGCCATCGTCTATATGAAGATGCCGTCCATGAATTTACAGTTTGAAGGCCAGACCAAAGGAAAACTCGGGAATGCCGAAATCCAGCCGTTTGTGGCAGCAGCCGTCAAAGAAGCGCTCGATACGTATTTTGAAGAAAATCCGTCGGACGCCCGCCGCATTATCGAAAAAATCTATCTGGCTGCCAAGGCGCGTTTAGCCGCCAAAGCCGCCAAAGACGCAGTGATCCGCAAAGGAGCGCTCGAGGGCGCGAGCTTGCCCGGCAAACTTGCCGACTGCCAGGAAAAAGACCCCACCATGTCCGAGCTGTTTATCGTCGAGGGAGATTCCGCAGGAGGATCAGCTAAACAGGGGCGGGACCGCAAATTCCAGGCGATTCTGCCGCTTCGGGGAAAGGTATTAAATACCGAACGCGCACGGCTCGATAAAATTATCGAATTCGAAGAACTGAAAGCCCTCACCATTGCCCTGGGCATGGGAATCGGGGAAACGATAAACACCGAAAAACTCCGCTACCACCGGGTCGTTATTATGACCGATGCGGACGTCGACGGCGAACATATCATGACGCTGCTTCTTACGTTCTTCTACCGGCATTTGCCGGTTATTGTAGAGCGCGGGCATCTGTATATCGCGCAGCCGCCGCTGTTTAAAATTACGTTCGGCAAAAACAGCTTTTACGCGTATTCGGATGAGGAACGCGATGCTATCGTCAAAAAAGAAGGCGTGGGCATGAAAAATCCCCCGGCTATCCAGCGGTACAAAGGTTTAGGAGAAATGAATCCGGAACAGCTGTGGGAAACAACCATGAATCCGGTCCATCGCGTCATGCGTCAGGTCACATTGGCCGATGTCGCAGCAGCCGACCAGACATTTTCCATGCTTATGGGAGACGAAGTTCC
>JAKAFY010000009.1 GCA_021817785.1 bacterium | reverse complement strand
TTTATCTTTTATCCACCTTTTTCCTACGGATGAACCAGATTGCTTCTCCCGCTACGCGGGATCGCAATGACACGGTTCACCCGTGAGCATTTGGTGGATGGGAGGAACGTATGATGTATGAAACACCATAAACCCCGTGTTTATGCGGCAATAGCGCTGCAGATAACGCGGGGTTTATTTGTTATGAAATACTTTTTGGGTGATATGGAAGTTCGGGGAATAAGGGAACTAACCGACAAGAATATCTCTCACTTTAAGCTGTATGTTTCTTCTTCCGTTCCATTCATTCATATCGATCGTATACGCGACATCTACGGGTTCTCCCGGCTTTAGTTTGGTCTGAATATCGGCCATATTAAAGCCGATGGCATCAATAGGACCTATGGGAGTATTTACTTTAAACTTCAGATGTTTCTTTGTCGCCCCGATGAGGCGCGTATCCGTAAGCTTCACGTTTTTACTAGCAAACACCGGCTCGGGGTTACCTATGCCAAACGGCGCCATAGACTGAATTTGTTTCCACAGCGTCTCTTTGATCATCGTCACCGGAATTTCCATATCTATCTTTAGCGTACGGATGAGTAATTCATCGCGTAGTACCTTTTCAGCCAGCTTTTCCATTTTCGTTTTCAGCTTTTCGATTTTTTTTGTCTCCACGGTAAATCCTGCAGCCATAGGATGCCCGCCCGCGTCCACCAATAAGTCGGTGCACGTGCGGATCGCTTCGATGATATTAAATCCGGTTATCGACCTGGCTGACGCTTTCGAAAATTCCCCGCCTTTGGCAATCACAATTGCCGGGCGGTAGTACTCTTCCACCAACTTCCCTGCGACTAAACCAATGATGCCCTGGTTATAACTTTCATGCGCGATAAAAATAAGTTTTTTGGATGTGTCCGGGAGTATGGTGTGTGCGTGTACGACGGTATCTTCCGTAAGCTGCTGCCGTTCTTTGTTGGTCATCCCAAGCTTTTCCGCCAGTACTTTTGCTTTCGCTTCATCGGTAGTGCACAAAAGGCGTAGGGCATCGAGCGCATGCTCGAGCCTCCCCATGGCGTTAAGCCTGGGCGCCAGCATGTGGGAAATCATATACGTTTCTATCCCCTCCTTCGTGATCCCTGCGTCCGCCATAAGCGCATTGAGCCCGACTCTGTGCGTTGTTTTCATCGCCGCCATGCCGTATTTAGCGATAGCACGGTTGGCACCGGTAAGCGGCACGAGATCAGCAATCGTCCCCAGTGCCGCCAATGCCAACAAATCCATAGCCTCAACCCCAGGGGTTGAGCCTGAGTGAGAAAGTGTAGCCTTGGACGTGCCAGCCTCGTCAACCCCTGGGGTTGAAAGCAGCAGCGTCTTTGCGACGAACCATGATACACCGCTACCTGCCAGCTGCGTCGTGTGGACGAGTAAACAATCAGGTACCTTATCCGGCTTGACATGATGATCGGTCACGATAACGTCTATCCCGAGGGTTTTGGCGTATGCCACTTTTTCATGTGCTGTGATCCCGTGATCGACGGTGATAATGAGCGTAGGGTCATATTGCTCCCGCACGGCATCGATGCCTTTTACCGACAACCCGTAGCCTTCCTCTGCCCTGTGCGGAATATACGGCATGACCCGGGCACCCAGTTTCCACAATGTTTCCCACATCACTGCCCCTGCGGTGATACCGTCCGCATCATAATCAGCGTAAACGACTATGGATTCCTTTTTTTCAATCGCTTTTGTGATCCGTTTAAGTACTTGGCCCAACTCCGCCCCATCAATGCCGACATCTTTTGGAGAGAGCGTAACCGGATTCGGCGGATTCAAAAATAGCTCTCGATCTTTGGGCGTGACGAGGCCTCTGATGCGTAATAATTCATCTAAAGGATCCTTGGTTACTTTACCTGCAATCTGCCACTTCTTACCCATAGAAGGTATAATAACACAAGAATACCTGGATTCCCGCCTACGCGGGAATGACGGGCTATCAAAGCTAACAGCATGATTATCCTTCCCAAATCCGCACAGACCATAATAGACACCCTGAAAAAGGCGGGTTTCGAAGCCTATGCCGTCGGAGGCAGTGTGCGTGATTTGCTACTGGGCAAAGAAACCAAGGGGTGGGATTTTACGAGCAACGCAGTACCGGAAAAAATTCTTGAACTGTTCCCCGACAGCTTTTATGACAACCAGTTCGGCACCGTGGGAATTAAAATCAGAAAACAGTTCACCGCAGACAGTTTGCAGAAAGATGAAATAGAAGATATCTATGAAATAACAACGTACAGGAGCGAGGAAGGATACAAAGATCACCGGCACCCGGACAAAATCGTGTGGGGTAAAACGCTGTTGGAAGATTTGTCCCGGCGGGACTTTACCATAAATGCGATAGCCTTTGACGGCAAAACATTGGTAGACCCATACCACGGGCAGGACGACCTAAAAGCCAATCTCATCCGCACCGTCGGAGATGCAAACGAACGGTTTGCGGAAGACGCGCTCCGTATGATGCGTGCGGTGCGGTTTGCCGCCCGTTTCGGCTTTACCATCGAGGAAAAAACCGCGCAGGCCATAGCAAACAATGCGGCACTCCTTACGGAAATATCGGCCGAACGGATACGCGATGAATTTCTGAAGATATTAGTATCCGAACATGCGGCGGACGCTGTGCTTGTGCTGAAAAACGTGAACCTCCTCCACTATATCCTCCCGGAACTGGAAGTGGCGTTTGCCACTCCGCAAAAAAGCCCGAAACGCCACCACATGTATGACGTGGGAACCCACTCGGTCATGGCGCTGAAATACTGCCCGTCTTCCGACCCTATCGTGCGGCTGGCAACGCTCATCCATGATCTCGGAAAGCCCAAAACGTACCGTGTACTTCCCGACGGCGTCATCACGTTTTACAACCACGAGGTGGTAAGCACCAAAATCGCGCGTGATGTGGCCCGACGTCTGCGGCTTTCCAACAAACAGTTCGACCTGCTTACCACCCTGGTCCGCTGGCACCAGTTCAGCGTCGACGAACGGCAAACGGATGCGGCGCTCAGACGCTTTATCAAGCGTGTCGGCAAAGAAAATCTGGAACACATCCTGGCCCTTCGCATCGGAGACCGGTTGGGCGGAGGCGCCACCGAAACGTCATGGCGACTGGAGCTGTATAAAAAGCGACTGGAAGAAGTACAACTCCAGCCATTTTCCGTATCCGATCTCCAGGTAAACGGGTATGACGTCATGAAACTTTACGAGGTGAAACCGGGCCCGATCATAGGAAATGTACTGGATGCGCTTTTTGCCGAAGTGGAAAAGGGAGTACTTCCCAACGAACGCGAGGCGCTTCTTTCGAAAATGAATGAACTAAAATCCGAACTAACGAAGTAACGACGATGCCGACGTCTTTTATTTTCTATGCCTTCTCTCCCATCTGTCCCACAAAAGCAGCACCGGCGTCGCGATAAACGGGGATGAGTAGGTTCCCGATACGGTACCGATGAGAAGCGCTACCACAAACCATTTCGTCGTCTCCCCTCCCATAAGGACTAATGCAGTCAACATGAATATGATCGTAAACGAGTTGGTCATCGACCGGTTGATCGTTTCGGTAAGTGCGATATCGCAAAGTTCTTCAAACGAGCGAGACCGGTCCCGCTTGAGGTATTCACGGATACGGTCGAATACGACAATCGTATCGTGCACGGAAAAACTCATGGTCGTGAGAAATGCCGTGACAAATAATGTGTCTACTTCCACTCCCATAAAATGACCGAGCAGCGAGAAACTCCCCAATACTACCAGCAGATCATGAAGCAGTGCCACAACTGCGGCGATGCCGAATTTTATATTTTTGAACGCCCATGCCACGTACAGAAGTATGGCGGAAATAGCAAACAAAGCGGCAAACGTCGCCTTCTGCAATAATTCCTTTCCGAGTATAGGGCCTACGGTTTCGTTCCGCTGGATCGTAATTTTGGACTGTGATGCCGCTTCTATGGCGGTCATCAATCCGGAAATTACCCCGGAAGACTGCGGCTTCATGCGCAGGAGATAATGCTCTGTTCCCGCTTTCTGTAGGCTGGCTACGTCTACATGGGCATTTTTGGCGGCTTTGTTCATTTCATCGACCGTGATATCTTTGTTCGTCGTAAATTCCACAAGCGTCCCGCCGGAAAAGTCGATGGACGGCTTAAAGCCGTATCGAACCAGTGAATATATGCCCGGCACCAATACCAGTGCGGAAATCAGGAAGTATACCCATATATATTTGCTAAATCGGATCATAGTGTTTCTTTCTCCTTATACAGCACCCGTATAAACGTGCGGGTAGCAACGATGCCGGTAAATAAACTCATCACCACGCCGATAAGCAGTGTCGCCGCAAATCCGCGCACCAACCCGGACGATGGCAACAACGCCCAGTTACCCGGATTATAGAGGATAAGCGATGTAATGATTGTGGTAATGTTCGCGTCCCGGATACTGTCCCACGCTTTTCCGAACGCCTGCTCTATCGCGATATGCCAGGGTTTTCCGTTCCACCGTTCTTCTTTGTAGCGTTCAAAAATCAGAATATTACTGTCTACTGCCATACCGATAGACAAAATAAATCCTGCGATACCGGGTAACGTAAGCGTGATACTCAACAAACGAAAGACGCCAAAGGACAAGAGACCATAGAGAAGCAATGCCATATCCGCGATAAACCCGAGTCTTCCGTACTGCAGTACCATAAACAGTGCTACCAACGAAAGCCCTACGGCTCCCGCCCGGATGCTTTGGGCGACCGATGCGGCTCCCAGTGTCGCTTCTACCGTCCGCTGCTCCACAACCGATACGGGGACCGGCAGCGCTCCGGCGTTTAACTGTAGTGCTAACGCATTTGCGGAATCCCGGGTAAAGTTGCCGGTGACTACGGCGCGCCCGTCCGTAATCGGGGTCTGCACGACCGGCGCGGTAAGCGGAATATTATCCAAAAATATCGCAAGCTGCTTGCCGACTAAACGGGTGGTAACGTCGCCGAATTTTTTGCCGCCTTCCGAGGTAAATTCCAAAGCTACTTCCGGAGTCCCGGTCTGTTGGCCGAAATCCATGGTTGCGCGGGACAAATCCTTTCCGGTAATTCCCACTGATTTGGTATTTTCCAGTGTCGGTATGACGTAGGCGGATGCGGTAGCCTGCGGTGTCGGGAGAAATTCCCGAAAATCCAATAATGCCGTCTGCCCGATAAGCGCGATCGCCTGATCCACATCACTGACGCCCGGAAGCTCCACGATAATGCGGTACGAATTATTATCCACCGCTGTCTGCACCACCGGCTCGGACACTCCGAAAAAATTGACGCGGCGGTCTATGACTTCTTTGGCGGATTCAAGCGCAGACAGGCGGTCTGCTGGCTTGATATGTGTCATGTCCGCTTCCAGCGCGACGTGACTTCCTCCCGCAAGGTCAAGCCCCAGCGATGTCGTAAATGATTTTTGAATC
The DNA here is from genome assembly GCA_021817785.1 of bacterium. Classification (GTDB taxonomy): domain Bacteria; phylum Patescibacteriota; class Microgenomatia; order UBA10105; family UBA927; genus UBA927. The sequence continues at coordinate 48,790 of JAKAFY010000009.1, read as the reverse complement.
TGCATCCCGAAAAGATTGACGTTGATAGACGGAGGGTTGATGATGCGATCAACTTTTTTCCCGAAAACCGTAAACTTCAGATGATAGTTTTCCGGTAAGTCGACGAACACGAGCACCATTGTCAGCAACCACAATAGGATAAATACGCGGCGGGGATTACGAAACATATGAGTTAATAAAGTAAAACGTTCATAAAGTTTCTAAAGTACTTTATAAACGTAAGTACTTTATCACGAGTCAGCTTTAACTGACAAGTTCTTCTTCGTCTCCGATCAGCATGAGTCGGGAACCGCGCAGGATATCCAGCACAAACGGATCACGGCGTCTTTTGCGGAACGTAAATTCTTCTTCCGTCATCACAGTATAATTCAGTTCGCGCTCCCGTTTGACCTCTTCGCTCTTTACCAGTTGTCCGAGTTCGGCCAATACGACGGATCCCACGATCAGCAAATCCACATCATTCCCGTCCCGATGCGGCAGTCCGCGCATATATCTGCCTGACATCATGGCAAATTTAATTTTGCCGAGCTTTGTTTTGTTTTTGACGATATCCCATCCCAAACCGGTCGTCTTGGTAATAAGCTCCATGAGCTCAAAGTACAATGCATATTCTTTGCGGAACGCGTAAAACAAACGGTTTGCCCGCTGTTCTTTGGACAGCATGCCCGCTTTCTCAAGATGAGAAAGCTCTCGGCGCACGGCATTGATCTCTTCACCCACTTTCCGCACGATATCCCGGACGTGATAGATATTCGACGGATTGGTCAGGAATAATGTCAGTATTTTTACCCGGACTCTCGAAATAATCAGTTCTTCAAGAAGCATAACACTCCCTTCTTGGGCAGAGGATGCGCCATATTAATATGTGACAGGCGTACCGGTAGGCAGCATTTCGATCCATATTTGGCCACGAGTGAATACGATTTCTTTATTCGTGGCTGCGTCATAGAATTTCGTTCTGGCACCTATCGTCGCTTTCTGCCATACGACTTTGGTTGCCGTACCGTTTTGGAATACGATTCCCGTTCCTGAGCCTACGTTATTATACAAAAGGTGTCCATGGATATCGCCGGTTTCCGTTTCCTTGGCAAACAGTACGACGACGTCTTTTGCCGTCAGTTGCTGTTTGTTCTCTAAATCCGTATGGGCGACTCCTCCGGTAAACCGTTTATAGACGTTGGCCGCTTTGTCATAATCCCACCGTACGCCGAAATCCGCGTCATACCCTTTCCACGCGACGAATGAGATGGATGTGGCCGTGCCGCGATCAGACGCTTTGGCATCATCCGCAAATTTCCACGGCTGGAAGTTTTTATCCCAGGAAACCCCTTTTGCGTCTACATTGGTCCAGCCGCGAAGCGCCGCTTCGTCATAGATTCCTGCGCTGTTACAGATCATCGTGTGTTCGGTCGCTACTTCGTGTCCCAAGCGGTCCGGGTTCCGGTAACAGAGCGGGAATTTCTTATCGGTCGTTTTGATGCCGAGATTAAACTCATCCATGTTTTTTATCCCCAGGTCGGTAATTTCGCAAAGCGCCCGCGCACGGGGATCGACCGTTTCATCACATCCGGCCCCGCCAACGTGGTTATATAACGCATCGTATTCCATAACCCACGGAAGGAAATAGACTCTGGAACTCCGGACCGGTGCAAAATTGGTAGGGTTTAACGCGATGCCGCAATAGAATACGCCCATAAACCGGGTAATACCCCCTTCTGCTACTGCTTCATACACAACATCGGCGCTCGATAATCCGGATTGCGGCCGTGCCTCTACATGGTTTTCGATCATAACGGCGAGCGGCCTGTTTTTTGCCCAAAGATCTTTTTCCTGTGTCGTATAGAGCTTCCCGTTCAGAGGACATGGTTCCGTACGCGGGACAGAAGGGTCTATCGTAAAATGCTGCTGATCACCTTTTCCCGTCATTGTCACGGCAACCGGAGAGGTTTTTGATTTCGCAAGCATGGAAAATCCGGCAAACGAAAGCCCTGTGGCAACCAGGTAGAGCGCCAATCCGATAACCAATGTCGTAATAAATTGCTGTTTACTCATGATGTGTGCCCTCCATTCGCATTGCGTTTGCTATCGCACCTTCTTCTTCTTTGGACAACGCCAGGTCTTTCCCCTTGGCGGCCACTATCTCTTTGATATACCATCGGTTTCCGCTTCTGCCGTACAAAGACGTCATGACGATACCGCTGTTTTGTTTATTCAAAAGCGCTATCGCAAAACTCTGCGCTCCTCCCGTATCGGCGAACGGATTAAACCGGACGATGCCTATGCGCTGAATGTGAAGGTTAGCTTCCGCACCCAGCGTTTTTGCCATCCGTTCCGTCGCGTCCGACTTGGTACGTACCATGTGGAGCGTCCGCAATATGGTGTCCAACGCCTCGGATAATCCGGCTTTCGTTACCCCGGTACTTAACCTATTATAATGAGAAATCGCTCTCATGACCAGCACGGTCAAAACAGAAAGCCACACCACCATAACCACAATACTTCCGATGATAAAGACCGTGCTATTGAACACCATTCGTATTCACATAGTACGATTCCGCTTTTCACTTTGTCAATCCGGCGATCTGCAGATATACATACTATAAGACTTTTACGCGGCAACCTATCGTAATCCGAGGCTGACAAAAGTTGACAAGGCTGAATCGCCTGTGCTACGCTCATGCGCACGACCTGCCTGCCTGCAGGCAAGGGCAAATTTGTATGCCAAAGAAAACGAAAAAAGAAAAACTGCTTGCCCAACAGCACAGGATGCGTTTGGCTCCCGTCGTCCCATCGTCTTCGTCCGTATCACCGTCCGCTTCCGCTACAACCGAATCATTTCATCTGACGCTTCCCGCCCATGAAGCACCAATGCCATCACGTGCCGTCACTGCGTCTGTCAATGAATTCAGCGCTATAAAGCGGGATTTATCCAAAACACTGATCATAACCGTCTGTATAATCGCCAGTGAATTCCTGCTCTCTCATTATTTGCCGCATTAACATACTTATGTTTGAGGCCTGTGCCTCCCGAAGCCGATTCTCAGTAACGCTTCGAAGCAATACATACTGAGGTGCGAAACCCTCCTTCGCATAAAACTTCGGAGGGTGAAGGGAGGTGAATGACACTATGGCAGAAATGTATTGTGTAAAATGCCGCGCGAAGCGCGACGATCCAAAAGCCGTCAAAGTGACGATGAAAAACGGCAAACCGGCAATGAAAGGGAAATGCCCAGTTTGCGGAACCGGTATGTATAAGATCGGTGGCTAATCCTTTTTTTGGTAAGACGTTTTATCAACATACCCCCCACCATATGGTGGGGGGTTTTTATGTATCAGAAGAACGGTACTGGAGTGCTTCAGCAATATGCGTGACGCCTATGTCTTTTTCGGCTTCCAGATCCGCTATCGTACGCGCTACCTTGATCACCCGGTAATATCCGCGTGCCGTAAGCCGGAAACGGCCCACCGCCTGACGGAGAAATCGTTCGCACTCGACCGACAACGGGCAGCATTCCCGCACGATGCGCGACGACATTTCGGCGTTTGCGTGCAGCATATACCGTTTGAGCCGTTTGGATTGCGCGTCACGGGCCTTTTGGACCCGTGCCTGTACGAGATGCGACGATTCTCCGGTATGCAGCTGATCCGCCAATTTTTCTACGGCGACGGTCGGCACGTGGACGTGGAGATCTATGCGGTCGATGATCGGTCCGGACACTCGTTTTTGATACCGTGTCACCATGCCCGGCAGGCAGCTGCAGCGTTTTGTTTCCGACCCGCTGTTGCCGCACGGACAGGGGTTGGCCGCGGCAACCAACATAAATTTCGCCGGATACCGTACGGACCCAACGGCACGGGAAATACTTACTATCCCATCTTCCATAGGCTGCCGGAGTGCTTCAAGAACGTGCCGCGGAAATTCCGGGAATTCATCCAGAAATAATACTCCCCGGTGTGCCAGTGATATTTCTCCCGGCATGGGATGGGTGCCTCCGCCTATCAGGCCTATGCGCGACGTCGTATGATGCGGAGAGCGGAACGGGCGGAATTTTACCACCGATTCCCCGGGCGGCAAGTTTCCGGTGACGGAATAAATTTTTGTCACTTCGAGTGCTTCTTCTTCCGTAAGCCCGGGCAGAATGGAGGGCAACGTACGTGCAAGCATGGTTTTTCCGGCTCCCGGCGGCCCCTGCATAAACATATTGTGAGCGCCTGCCGCCGCGATTTCGAGCGCGCGTTTGGCCTGCTCCTGCCCCTGTATGTCTTTCATGTCGGACTCAAATGCCTGTGACACAGCAAGGCTGCGAAACGGAATATACGGCTCGGGTGTGACGGGCGAGGAGCCGGATATGTGATGAAACAGTGACAGCAGCGACGGCACGCCGAATACCCGAACAGCACGGATTATGGCTGCCTCTTTGGCGTCTTCTAACGGAACGAAGATATCCTTACTGCCGGTAGATACAGACAGCATCATGGCAAGCGGCAGGATGCCGTTGGTGTGCCGGAGACTTCCGTCCAGGGATAATTCTCCGATAAACAGCGACTCTTTTGGTATCGTCCCGAGCTGGCCTGAAGCGGACAATATACCGATCGCGATCGGTAAATCGTACGCAGGGCCTGCTTTCGGCAAATCCGCGGGGGCTAAATTGACGGTGATGCGTTTGGCCGGAAATTCGGCACCGCTGTTTTTGATTGCGGCACGCACACGCTCACGGCTCTCCTCTACCGCCTTATCCGGTAACCCGACGATGGTAAACGAGGGCAATCCCTGCGATGCGATATCCACTTCCACCGTCACCGGTACTGCATCCAGACCGACGACCGCACCTGAGCGTATTTGGGCAAGCATACCCCTTACCATACAGGAAATGTCAGAAAAACTCAGTGGACTATCTCACAAAAAGACGATATACTATAAGCTGCACTTTGGGAACCCGGATTCTCACCCGCCGTTTGAGGCGGGAGGAAAGTCCAGACAGCAGAATGCAAGGGAGGGAGCGCAAGCTCCCCGCTGAAAAGTCGGGTGGTCCTGAGGCGAAAGCCAAAGGAAACGAATCCTGAATTGACAGGACGAGAGAGCCACAGAGACGATCTCTTTACTAAACCGGAATAAATATTCCCCACGTGAGAATGTTTATGACGGCATGTAAAGAGTGTGAAACGTTCCCGCCTACGCGTAAAGCTACGGCGGGTAAAAGGCAATCCCACCTGCTGCAACCGGCGAATGGTCCGTTATTAACCCGCGCAAATTTCGCAAGAACTTTGTTCGGGTAAACCACGCATTCGGAAGGACCGAAGTTTACGGGCATCAGAGAAATGAGAATCAGAACCCGCCTGCGCAAAAGCGCCGGCATGGTGAAACAGAATCTGGCTTACGAGGTTCCCAAATGTGCATTTGGATAGATTCAATCTACATATTACCGCTTGGAAGACGTATTTCCCAGGGATGCGATAAGTTCCTGGATCGTTAATAATACGGGCACTGCCAGAATTGCACCCGTCACCCCGGCAAATCTTCCCCCGATCAACAATGCCAGGATAGTAAGTATCGGCGGCAAACCCACGCTTTTTTTCATGACAAACGGAACGACGATATTGTTTTCTATCTGCTGCACTATGACGTAGAGGGCAATCACCGTTAGCGCGAGTATCGGCGAATGCGAAAATGCGACCAGTATGGCAGGGACGGCCGAAAGAATGGGCCCGATCGTCGGAACAATCTCCAGCATGCCGGCTATAATGGCAAGCGGTAATGCAAAATCCACCCGGAGAAAAAACAATCCGATATACACCAACGTCCCGATAAATCCCATGAGCACAAGCTCTCCCAACACCCATGCACCCAACCGTTTCTCCACGCGGAGCAGGATCGTAAATACGCGGTTGCCGACCCCGTCTCCCAGTAATCCGGAAAGGATGGCCTTGAGATTTCCCCGCTCCAGCAAAAAATAAAATGTAAAGGTGAGAACCGTAAGCATCATGATGAAATTCGAAAATACGCCGACCGTGACGTTTACGATATTCGCCCCGACCGGAGCGATTTGCTGATATAAGGACTGCACGTCAAGCGACACATACGGGAACATCCGGCTTAAAAAGTTCGGGATTTCCGTAAACAGTTTCCCCGACTGTGCGATAAGCGTCGGAATCATGCCGGCAATCATAACTCCGAACACGCCGAATACAATGGCGTAGATAAAAAATATAGCAACAAGCCTGGGAATCTTCCGGTCTTCCAACCACTCAATAATGGGACGCAGCGCCGACATGAGGATAAACGAGATAAAAAGAAGAAACAGAATATCGCGGATCTGCAATAGCAGCCAGAGTCCCGCAAGCAACACGAGGGTAAAAATAATCGTCTTGTGGGAAATCTCGACTTTGGTCGGCATACCGTTTAAGTATACCACGACCCGACGTTCCGCTCTATACTGCGCACCACGTCCGGGGCTCCCGCATCGAACCAGTGGATATCCGGCTGCTTCCGAAACCAGGTCATCTGCCGTTTGGCATAGGAAACCTCTTCTCGCACCCACGCTGCTTTTGCCTCTGTTTCAGAACGCTCCCCCTGTAAATACGCGCGGATGGGAGTTACACCGGTTGCAGTAAACGTTGGCGGCAATTTCTTCTGCTCATCCAGTGCTCCGGTGTCCCACCGGAGATCAACGCGTTTGGCAATCAGATCACAAAGCACAGACATATCCCGCTGCAAACCTATCCAGTACACGTCAAAAGCGCGCATCGGCGCAACGGTGGCAGGATGCGCCTCCTGCCACTTGGCAACTTCCAGCGCCCGGATGAGACGTCGGGCATTATTTCGATCCGATATGTTCATGCGTGCGAACCGTTCCGCGTCTTTTTGCCGCAATTCTCTCTGTAAATCCGGGACCGGCAGGGCGTCCCACCGTTCCCTGGCAATGCTATCCGGCGGAATATCAATCGTTTCCGGAGGAGCAATGATGGACTGAATATATAGTCCGGTACCGCCGACGATAATGGGCAGTTTCCCCCGGGCATAGATAGCATCAATGACAGGCATCGCTAATTTATGAAATAGCGATACACTGAATTGTTCATGGACGGATGCAACGTCGGTCAACCAAAGAGGAATTCCTTCGAGTTCGTTTTTGTCTTTGCCTGAAATAACGTCTATTCCGCGGTACACCTGACGGGAATCAGCGCTTATCAGTTCGCCGTGATATGTTTTGGCCAACGCCACCGCGAGTTTTGTTTTTCCGGTGGCGGTCGGACCGGAAATAATAAGAAGCTTATGCATACCGGATACTTTTGGCATACGTGCCGTTTCGCAGATTCGTTTTATTGATCAGTTCTTCAAGTACCCGCCAGCGGCGTTTCTTTTCGGCATACGGCACATCGTCGTGATACGATTTGTGAGCCGCCGTCATCGGCCGGTCGGAATACATGGCAACGTACGCTTTGGAAAATCCGACCTTTCTCGCCAAATCCACGGTCTGTTCAAACTGTTCGTCGGTCTCCCCGCAAAAGCCGACTATGATATCCGTAGAAATCCGGGCATCGGGCATGGCTTTTTTGATTTTTTGCGCAAGAACCAGAAATTCTTCCCGCGTGTACCACCGGTTCATCCGTTTCAGCACATCGTTACTGCCGGATTGCAGGGCAAGGTGGATGTCGTGCGATATCTTGTTATTTTTTGCCATGACCGCAATGAGTTCATCTGAAAAATCCCAGGGGTTACTGGAAATAAAATCGACTACATGCACGCCGTCTATGGCACAGATATCGGAAAGTAGCTGCGGAAACACGGTGGGAATCCGCAGTCTGCCGAGATGTTTGACATAGGTTGGTTTCATTTTTTTCCCGTTGAGCACAAATTCCCGTTTCTCCTTTTTTTCCGCATGCTCCACCCGGAAATAGGTCGCATCAGGAAGATCGCGCATTACCTGGATATTTTTTTCGCCGACCAACAAATCCGCCCCGTAGGAATTGACGTTCTGTCCGACCAGCGTGATGTGCGCAATCCCTTTGGCCGCCAACTCTTTGCATTCTGCCAGAATATCATCAAACGGACGGCTGATTTCCCTCCCCCGGGTAAAAGGCACGACGCAAAACGTACAGAAATTATTGCAGCCGTTTGAAATAGGTACCCATGCATGGTGCGGATCGGTACGGATAGCGGCAAAATCGAATCCAACTTCCTCTATAGGCAAAAATTCATCAACACCGGGCATTTTTTTGGCAAGAAGCGCTAACATTTTTCCGGTGCGTTCCCTGGCTGCCATCCCCACCATACAGCCGGTCACAACAATTTTTACCTTCCGGCCTTTCTTTTTTTCTTCCGTCAGGTTATGGACAATGCCATAGACGCGGTGTTCTGCCGATGCGCGGATCATACAGGTATTTATGACCACATCATCTGCCTGACCCATCATGCGGGCGCGTGTATACCCGCGGGACTCGTAGAGGGCTGCAATGCGTTCACTGTCGGCCTCATTGGCGGCGCAGCCGAAGGTTTTTATAAAGTATTTCATGTGAGGCGATTATAGGGAAATAGGGGGGATAAGGGAAGTAAGGGAACTATGAAAGAACAAATTTCTCAATAATCGTGACTACGCCGTCTTCTTCGACCGGCGGGGCGACAAAATCCGCAATAGCTTTGAGTTCGGGGATCGCGTTGCCCATCGCAATTTTTAACCCGCACGCCATAAGAAGAGGATAGTCGTTATACCCGTCTCCGACGCCGATAATTTCCGATGGCTCAATAGATAATAATTTCGCAACTTCTAATACGCCGTGCTGTTTGGTGGCATCCGCGTGTGTGATCTCAAAACTCAAGCCGATTCCGTCCCAGGATTTCGTTTTATTGACCGTAATGCCATCGATACTCGCAAATCCCTTCTCGAGCTGCGCGGACTCTTCGGCGTTCGCACCCCGCGACCACAACCCCAATATCGGATTCGGCGAGTCCGCACCAACATATTCCGTATGCGACGGATCATCGAACAGATATACCGGCAGGCCTGCATCATGAAATACAGCATATGCCAGAGCCACCTGTTCTTTTGAGAGCGTGACTTCCCTGAGTATCCGATTCGTTTTTGCATCATACACCTGTGCCCCGTGATCCAGGATACACGGTCCGTTGATATCGAGAACAGACAGCACGGGAGCTACTTCATGGAGCCCGCGTCCGGTTGCCAGACAGACCGGCAATACCGATGCCGCCTGCCGAATCGCCGCGATGACGCCGGCAGAAGGAACCGCTTCGGGACTGTTGAGAACGAGCGTCCCGTCAACGTCCAAGATAAGCGCTTTGTATTTCATACGTATTATGTCCCGAGTATAAACTTTTCTATAACGACAGCGACCCCGTCCTCTTCTACGGACGGCACTACAAAATCGGCTATGGCTTTGAGCTCCGGGACCGCGTTGCCCATCGCAATTTTTAGCCCGCACGCCATAAGAAGCGGAAAATCATTATACCCGTCTCCGACGCCGATAATTTCATGGGGGGCTATCCCCATGCGTTTCACAACTTCGGCAATACCATGAAGCTTGGATGCTTCCTCGTTTACAATATCCAGGACTTCAAATTCCGGGTTCCATGCCTCCATACGGTGCAGTGAAATCCCGGAAACGCCGCGTAGTTCTTTCATAATTTTCTGGAGCATCTCCGGCAGGAGCTCCGGAAAATAGACACTGATAATTTTCCGGGGCGGTGAGGATTCGTCATATGCAAATTCTTTCTCGCCGTCGTATATGAGTACGGTGACATTGTGTGCCCTTGCTACACGTAAAATCGGATCGATTGCCGATTTCGGACATACTTTTTCTAAAATGATCTTCTTTGTTTTCGGATCGTAAATCTGTGAACCGCTGGACAACACGCAAAGACCGGTAAGCGAAAGGTGCGCGATAATTTTCTGTACGGAATCCGGAGGACGTGAGGTGGCCAGGCAGACAGAAATACCCGCATGTTCACATGCCGCAATCGCTTGGGTGACTCGGGAACTTGGAATACTGTCTATCCCGTGAAGGACGAGAGTTCCGTCCACGTCAAGAAATAGCGCTTTGTACTTCATTGCTTATTTCCCGACGATGACTTGGGCGTCGAAGTCTGCGGCGCTGTCTACCGTGCCGGTTGCCGAGGCGACAGTATAATCCGATTTCAGATCGTCTTTCAGTAATGCGGCGATGGCGTCATCACCGCTTTTTACGTGCACTTCCGTCTGGTCGTACGTGTAGGCGTCTGCGTTGCCGACATTTGTCACCGTATATCCTTTGCTCTCCAAAAATGCCTTCATCTTGCTTCCGGCTCCCGCAACTCCCCCGCCGTTTAAGACGGAAACCTTGACATCTTTTCGGTTGACGGCGCTCACCGGCGCTGGCGTCGGCGTGGGCATGGCCGTCGGCGTCGGCGTGGGTTTAGGGGCAAAAAGTGACAGATGGGAAGAACCGCGAACAAAGAAAATAAGGGACACTCCGACAGCCAGAACAATCCCCAGCATGGCACCGACCCAAACGCCCAGAGATTTATCACGTTTGCTGACTACCGTAATTTCCGGAGTTACCGGAGATGTTGCGCGGGTAAATAATGATTCCACACTGCCTTTGGCATCTTCCGTAACTTCTTCGTGTACCGGCGGATGTGTTTCGTCTGAAGCCTGACTGACTGTTTCCGGTGTTTTATCTTCTTCTATTTTTTCTTCGATGGTTTCTACGACGTCTTCTATCTCCGCCGCATCTTTTTTTATCGTTTCTATGGCTTCCGGAACCTGTGCATCATCTACTACCTCCACGACCTGCCGTACCGGTGGCTCCTGCGGTGCTTTATCCGCTGCTTGAACGTCTGTTCCTTCGGTAATCTGACCGGATGAAACATCTAATTTGAGAGATGCGCGTTTCTTTTTTCCTTTGGGTGGCATAGGTACATATAAGTATATGCACTCCGTGTTTCCAGTGCAAGTCTGTCCTCGCAGCAACGGAAGTGATAGATACCAAAAGAGACTCACTTCAGAAAAAAGTGAGCCCCTCATTGGAAAAAGAGACCGGTTTACCGGACAACTTTTTTGAGTGCTTTCCCAGCGGTGAAGCCAGGAGTCTTGCGCGCCGGGATATTGATCGCGGTCCCCGTCTGGGGATTTCGCCCGGTGCGTGCTTTCCGGCTTCGTACCATAAAGGTACCAAATCCGGTTACCACCACTTTATCGCCTTTTTTCAAAGCGTCAGTGACGGCGCCAAAAACTGCAGCCACCGCTTCACGCGCGGCTTTTGCGGTTAAGTTGGCTTTCTTTGCGACGACTTCAACAAGATCTGCTTTTGTCATGTGTGTATTTCACCTCCTATCCGTCCCTTGTGTCATGCGAAAGGGAATCCGCACCTCAGGAAAAAATTTTGCGAAGCCTTCTGAGGATGGACTTCGGGAGGCAAGCCTCCAACGTTGGGCAGAAGGTTAGAACGAGAAAAATATTTTTAGAGATTGTTGCAACGATCTCTATGAGGCACTGTAGAAGATATAGCGCGTCGTGTCAATATAGATTTTTATACATCGCACTATAACAATCTAAATCTATATGGATAGAACATTTAGACGGTATCGGCGACCTTATATAAAAATTTGTGCGCCTAATGTGCATGACCGGTACCGATACATCCGTAAGGTACGGAAAAACGGCGACACAACACACGCGTATTATTTCACTATTTCCGTTGCTCTAAGCTCGCGAATAACCGTCACTTTGACGGAACCCGGGACGATGACCTTTTTGGCAATCTCATCACGGATTTCTTTGGCCATGATGACTGCCGTGGCATCATCCACTTGTCCGGGATCCACGAGTACGCGGATTTCGCGGCCCGCCTGGAATGCGAAGCTTTCCGTCACGCCTTTTTTGGATTTGGCAATATCTTCCAGATCCTTCAGACGTTTGACATACTCATCATAGTTTTCGTACCGGGCACCGGGACGGCTTCCTGAAATCGCATCGGCAATATAGACGATCATGGACTCCGAACTCGTAAACGGCGTGTCCTCATGGTGCTGAGCGACACAATCGGTTACGTTTGACGGTAACCCGTATTTTTTACACAGTTCAATACCGAGCTGTATATGGTTCCCTTCCTTTTCGGTCACGATCTTTCCTATATCGTGAAGAAGACACCCCAACCGCACGACATTGACGTCGGCGCCGATTTCCTGGGCTATCGCAATACCGATTTTGGTTTCTTCCATCGTGTGCGCGATCATATTTTGCCCGTATGAATACCGGTATTTAAACCGCCCGAGCATAGCGACCAAAGGAGGCGGCAGATTATACACGCCGACCGCGTGGCATAACTTTTGCCCCTCTTCGAACATGATGCGGTCAAGTTCTTTTTTCACCTGTTCGATAAGCTCCTCAATGCGGCCGGGCTGTACCCTGCCGTCCCGGAGTAAGCGCTCTAGCGTGACCCGTGCCACTTCGCGGCGCACCGGATCAAAACTGGAAAGGCGGATAACCCCTTCTTCGTCCAGATCTACGTCTACGCCGGTAGCCGTCTCGAATGCACGGATATTCCGGCCTTCTTTCCCGATAATGCGGCCTTTGACTTCTTCATCCGTCACTTTGATCACGGATACGGTGTATTCGGAGACATAGTCCGTCGCTCCGTGACGCATCGCATCGACCAATATCTCGCGGGATTTGAGTTCCGCTTCTTCTTTGGCTTTTTCCTCTGCTTCTTTGATTTCTTTGGCGACATCTTCCGCAAGTTCATTGCGCAGTTCGGAAAGGATAAGGCTCTTGGCTTCATCGCGGGTTAAATGCGCAACTTTTTCGAGCTTTACTAATGTTTCTTTCCGGAGTGCATCGATTTCTTCCCGTTTCTTGAGATGGGATGCTTCTGTTTCCAGCAGGCGCTTCTCCCGGTCGATGAGCGCGGCATCTTTCCGGTCTGCAGCGATTTCCCTGCCCCGGACGTCTTCCTCCAATCTGCGCGTTTCCAATTCGGCCTCACGGCGGATGCGCAGTGCTTCATCTTTGGCCTCAAGTATGATTTCCCGTGCCTGCGCTTCGGCGAGTTTTCGCTGGGCTTCAAAGTCCACGGTAGGCTGAACCACCACGGGGGCTGCTTGTTTTTTCCCTTTTTTGGCCGGCTTCGTTTCCGTTTTGGGGGCTACAACCTCTACCGGGGCAGCCGGACGCGAAGAAACAGGTGACTGATGCCGCGGCTTCACTAAACCTGATAACGTTTTTAGTACATCTAACATAGATTAAATCCTTTCTTAAGAGGCGAGATGCAAATAAGACGGCAAAAAGAGACCGTGTGATTAAACGGCCGAATATGTAGGAGATACAGGATGAGAATGAATGGTCATAATCCTACAGATACTTTTTGCTATGCTTTTGATACTTCGCCTGTGTCAGATCAATACTATTCTGACTACAGAGACTATTTTACTCTTTTCCCATAACATCGTCAACGACGCTGCCAACCGTATCGCTGTCAAACCCCCTCCGGGACAGAAAATCATAGAGTTTTTGCTTCCGGGTAAGGGGCGGAAGTGCATGCCAGAGGGCAAGTTTTTTCTCCGCGGCTTGTTGCGCAAGCGCTTTTTCATCGCGGTTATCTCCCATCGCAGCAAAGTATTCATCGACCACCGGTTTGGCGACACCCTTCGCTCCCAGTTCTGACATGATGATCCGCTTCCCTTTGGGCCGAAATGCGGTGCGCTGCCCGACCCACCACTCGACAAACGTACGGTCGTTGACGTATTCCAGCTCCGTGAGCCGGGACATAACCTGATCAATAACGAGGGGAGCGGTCGTATGATGACGTTTCAGCGTTTTTGCACAAAAATCCCGAAGTTCTTTCTCGCTTCTCGGGCGAAAGGAGACGAACCGAATCGCTGCCCCTAACAACCGTTCATATTCCGTTTCGTCCATGATGGATTCCCATGTGTGCCATTACTCCTTCGATGGTTCGGCAGGAGCTACTTTAGGCTGTGCATGACCGGATTTCACGATTTTCCAGATCGCATCGGAAATTTCCCGCGTCACTTTTGTATTTTCCTTCAAATACATCTTGGCTGCCTCCTTTCCCTGTCCCAGCATTTGTGTCCCGTATTTCAGAAACGCTCCGGACTTGGAAATAACACTCAGTTCGACCCCGACATCCAGCAATGCCCCTTCTTTGGACACCCCGTCATGCATGACGTCGAATTCCGCAAGCCGGAACGGCGGCGACACTTTGTTTTTGACGATGCGCACCCTGTGTCTGCTGCCAATGACCTTATCCCCATCTTTCAGCGTTTCGATTTTCCGGGAATCCATGCGGATACTCGCATAAAATTTGAGTGCCATGCCTCCCGTCGTTGTTTCGGGATTTCCGAACATGACGCCGATTTTTTGTCGGAGTTGGTTGGTAAAGATCACGATTGTCTTGGATTTGGATATGACGGCAGTCAGCTTCCGCAGCGCCTGGGACATAAGCCGGGCGTGTACGCCCATCATACTGTCGCCCATCTCCCCTTCTATTTCCGCCCTGGGAACGAGCGCCGCCACGGAATCGATGACGATGACGTCGATGCCTCCGCTCCGAATAAGCGTCTCTGCAATTTCCAGTGCCTGTTCTCCGGTGTCCGGCTGGGAAATAAGAAGGTCATCGAGTTTTACTCCTAATATTTCCGCCCATTGCGGATCCAGTGCATGCTCGGCGTCAATGAATGCTGCTACCCCATTGTTTTTTTGCGCTTCCGCGATGATAGACAGACACACCGTCGTTTTGCCGGAAGCCTCCGGGCCATATATTTCTATAATCCTGCCCCTGGGAATTCCTCCGACCCCGAGCGCCATATCCAACGGAAGAATGCCGGTGGAAATGACGTCAACGGCATCATGAATATTTGCTTTTTCTCCGAGTTTCATGATGGATCCTTTGCCGTATTGTTTCTCGATCGTATCCATGGCGAGCCGTATGGCTTGAAGTTTTGCATCTACTGGCATAGGGAACTCCTTTCGTTTGGGCAGGTGGTTGTGTTTATTTATTTACCGAGTCGCTTTTTATCGCCTGTATCGCTTCGTTCACCGTCGTCATAAACTGCGCCGGGAAAATAATCGTCGAATTTTTTTCCGTACTGATCTCCGCCATCGTCTGCAGGGTGCGAAGCTGCAATGCGACCGGGTGCCGGGAGATAAGATCGGCAGCCTCACCTAATTTTTGCGCCGCCTGAAACTCTCCTTCTGCCGCCACGATTTTGGCCCGCCGTTCCCGTTCGGCTTCCGCTTCTTTGGCCATCGCCCGCTGCATATTGTCCGGGAGGGTGATGTCTTTGATCTCTACGGCGGTCACCTGCACGCCCCACGGTTCGGTGTGCTGATCGATAATCGTCCCGATTTGTGCATTGATATCTTTTGTTTTTGATAATATCTGATCGAGTAAAAACTGGCCGACGACGTTTCTCACCGTCGTTTGACTGATTTGGTTTACCGCATACTCTACATTTTCGACCGCAACTACGGATTTGGAGGGATCAACGACGTGATAATATGCAACTGCTGCGATATCGATAGAGACATTGTCTTTGGTAATAATTTTTTGTGACGGGATATCCATGGTGATTGTGCGGAACGAGACTTTCGTCATCGTTTCCAAAAACGGGAATAATAAAATCATGCCGGGGCCCCGCACACCGGTAAGCCGTCCCAGGAAAAATATGACCCCGCGTTCGTATTCCTGCAGTATACGGAGAGAAAACACAAGAAAGATAAAAACAGGAATACCGATAACAGTGAGAAGTAATTCTGTAGCCATACGTGCTTCGTGACCCATTCTTACACAAAAAATGATAGAATACAAGGACTCGGGGTATGAAGCCCAACCCGAGATTGATGGGTTTTGGGTTCATGTCGCAACATTAACAGAGCGGCATACATATTTCGGGGTGTAATTCAATTGGTAGTCGCCTCACCGGCGACCCGCCGACGAGGCGGGAATGCACGCAGGTTTAACATAGTACATACATATTTCGGGGTGTAATTCAGTTGGTAGAATGCACGCATGGGGTGCGTGATGTCTCCGGTTCAAGTCCGGACACCCCGACTAACATATTCATGAACGAAGCACGGAGACAAAAAATTGTGTCAGTGGCACATAACCGTCAGTCCGGCATTATCGTCGTCCTGGAAGATATTCACGATCCCCATAATGCCGCGGCGATACTACGCACCTGCGACGGATTAGGTATCCAAACGGTGTATTTTGTTTTTGAAAAAGAAACGCCCTATAACCCGCGCCGCATCGGCAAGGCATCCAGCTCCTCAGCAAACAAATGGCTGGATTTTGAAATATTCGATTCTTCGTTATCATGTTTCGAAACATTGAAACAAAAGGGGTATACGACAGTAGCGACGGCACTTAGTGACAAAGCGGAATCATTACGCACAGCACAATTTCCTGAAGAGAAAATTGCACTTCTTGTCGGAAACGAAAAAACGGGATTATCCAAACTGTCGCTGATACGCGCTGACCGAATAATTAGCATTCCGATGGCAGGCTTTGTGCAAAGCTTTAACGTTTCCGTCGCAACGGCGATAATTTTATGGGAAATAACAAGACAACGTGGAGACGCATTTCATCTACCCCAAAAAGAACGACAGGAGCTTCTTGAGACATTTATAATACGATCGGGGAAATAAACCGTTATCGTTTCGGACTTTGCTTCCGTGCGCGCGATTTGTGGGCAAATCCTGCTTTGATGCGCTGCTTCTTTCGGGGGTCACGTGTCATGAGTCCGCGTTTCTTCAGAATTGGCCGGAATTTTTCCTTATCTACTTTTTCCAATGCCCGCGCCAGACTGTGAATGGCAGCACCTAACTGGCCGGCTGGTCCCCCGCCGACTACGGTGATACTGACGGCAAACCTGCCGATGGTATTGGTCGTGCGAAAGGGTTCCAGATACATTTTTTTGGCGACTTCTCCCGGGAAATACTGTTCTATCAAGCGGCCGTTTACCACGATCACTCCCTTTGCGATACTGGTGCCGCTAATCGTGATGGGTTCCTCTTTTACGACATGCAAACGTGCGCGGGCCGTTGCATTTTTCCGTCGCCCGGTTGCTTCATAGTAGGGCACGGTTTCTACAGTCGTTTTTTCCGATTTTTCTATTTTTTCTACCTGTGCTTTGGTGTCATCTGCCATAGGCGTTAAATAAATTTATCTGCAAATTCATGTACGGATTCCGGCCGCACATGGAGTCTTGTAATCATACTCGCACGCAATCTGTTTTTGGGTAACATCCCCATGACCGCTCTTCGGATAATTTCATCCGGTTTGTCCGCGCGTAATTCCCATAACATTTTCTTGTGCAGTCCGCCGGGATATCCAGAGTACCGAGTATACACCTTTTCTTTCTCCTTGTGACCGGTGACTTTTACGTATTTTGCATTGATGACTACCACGTAATCACCGCAGTCCTGATTCCGGACAAAATACGGTTTGGCTTTGCCGATAAGTTTCGCGGCAATTTCGACAGCCACTCTGCCCAGTATTTTATCTTTCGCATCGACCAGATGCCAACTGCGTTTGATATCCGTGACTTTTATAGATTTTGTTTGCGCTTGCATAGGTTATTTTTTTGCCGTCTTTGCAGCAGATTTTTTTGCTGGTTTGACGGGTTTGTGTTCTTTGACGAGTTCCGCTTCCTGTACGCTCGGCGTTTCTTTTGTATGAACTTTTTTGACCACTTCCGCTTTCGCAACCGCCGGGTCGACAAATTCCATGATAACCATCTCCGCGGCATCTCCATACCGCTTCCCAAGTTTAAGAATACGGGTATAGCCGCTGGTTCGTGCTGCAAACCGCGTTTTGGCCATTTCGCGAAGCTCGGCTACCGCCGTTTCCAGAGCTAATGTTTTCCGAAGCTCCGTAACCGACGCGTTTGAACCGTTTTTTGCCTTTGTGATAAGCTTGTCTACCGTCGGCTGGATAGCTTTCGCTTTCGCGAGTGTCGTTTTGAGACGCCCGTGTGTGATCAGCGCGCGAACCAGCGCCATAAACAGAAGACGCCGCTCCCCGACATTTCTCCCCAATTTTCTACCGTAATATCCATGCTTCATAGGCGGTATTTATACTGTCAATACGACTCCCTTTTCATGAAGTTTTTCCTCTACGATCGAAAGGGATTTGGCACCCAGATTTTTGATCTTCATGAGTTCTGCTCTCGGCGCTGCCAATAGCTGGCCGATCGTTTCGATGCTGCCTCTGGCCAATGCGTTTACAATCCGTGTCGGAATGTCCAGCTCTTCTATGCGCATCTTTAACACTTCGTCCGAAACCGCCGGGGTAACCGCGACGTTTTCTTCCATCACTTTTGCTTTCGGTTCGTATACCTGCACAAAATAGGACACCAATATCTTCGCAGCCTGCTTTAACGCTGCCAGCGGACTGACTGTTTCGTCTGTCCAGATTTCCATAACCAGTTTATCCAAATTGGTCATGCGCCCGACGCGGGTAGCATCCACCCGGTAGTTTACCCGGACGACCGGACTGAACAATGAGTCTATCGAAATCCGTCCGACTTCATCGACTTTTTGTTCGTCGGCCTGTACATACCCGTATCCTTTTGCGACTGTCGCTTCAATTTCCAGCGATGCTTTTTTGTCCGCGAGTGACGCGATCACGAGATCGGGGTTGACGATTTCCACCCCGGCCGGAACTTCAAAATCCCCCGCAGTGACCGTACCCGGACCTTTTTTGGACAATTTGATAACCGTATTTTCCCCACTTGCCATAGCAAGGCGGACTTTTTTCAAATTCAGAATAAGTTCTACGACGTCCTCTTTGAGTCCTTCGAGTGCGGAAAACTGGTGACTGACGCCGGCAATTTTTACCGACGTAAGTGCCGCTCCTGACAAAGAAGAAATCAAGACCCGGCGCAAACTATTGCCCAGGGTGTGTCCGTAGCCCTGTTCTAACGGCTCGATGACAAACATTCCGTAATTCGGTTTTTCTACTTCGGTTTTAATCACAAAATTTGGCTCCATCATACTTTTTAGAAGTTTAGGGATTTAGTCATTTAGTAGTTTAGTCGAACATAACCAGACTGCTAAACGTCTACACTCCGAAACGTCCTCCTTTAACGAGAATAATATTCCACAATATACTGTGTATTGATATCTTCTTTCACATCGTCGCGCTCCGGCAACCGCACGACTTTCCCTGCCGGTCCTTTTCGCTCCAACCATTCGGGAGGCGTAAATGACTTCTCATCCAATAATTTTTTGACTGCCGGAATGTTGGCACCTTTTGGCTTTAGGGTGATAACCTGGTCAACCGCCACAAGATAGGACGGGATATTCACCCGTTCCCCGTTGACTAATACATGACCGTGAGACACAAACTGACGTGCTGATGTGCGCGTCGGAGCAAGTCCCAATCGGTACATCGTGTTATCCAGCCGGCGCTCCAAAAACTGTACCAACATGTCTCCGGTATTCCCGCGCCATTTCCGGGCCATGGTGTAGTAGCGGCGGAATTGCCGTTCGAGCAATCCATACATCCGTTTGACTTTTTGCTTCTCCCGAAGCTGGGTTCCGTAGGCTGATACTTTTCGCCGTGTTCCTTTCGGGCCGTGCTGACCGGGCGGGACCTTGAGCCTGCGGAGCAGCGACGCATGCGCATGGCTTCCCACGGTTTTAAATCCGAGGTCAATGCCTTCTTTACGTGACAGTCTATTTTTTGGTCCTGTATATCGTGCCATATATTACGTTTATAAAGTGAAAAGTTTTTCAAGTTCATAACGTACTTTATGAACTTTACAACTTTACGAACTTTATACTATTTATACTCTACGTTTCTTTTTGGGCCGTACTCCGTTATGCGGAATCGGCGTGACATCAGCAATTAACGAAATAGTAAGTCCGACCGCCTTAAGCGCCCGAAGTGCTGCATCACGGCCGGCGCCCGGTCCTTTGATGTAGACTTCCACTTCCCGCATGCCTGCATCCTGTGCTTTGCGGGCAACTGCTTCCACAGCGGTAGTTGCGGCATATGGAGTAGCCCGACGGGCACCCTTAAACCCCACCAACCCTGAAGAACCCCAATAGAATGCGTTTCCGTGTTCATCTGTGATAGTGACTAAGGTGTTATTAAACGTCGCAGTAATATATACGCGTCCTTTTGCCGTTACTGGTGAAGCTGTTTTTGTTGCCATAGGTATTATTTGGTATCAGATGCCGGTGCATCCTGTTTTGCACGATCTTCTTTCTTCAAAGCGCCGACGGTCATCCGTTTGCCTCGTTTCGTACGGGCGTTGGTCCTCGTGCGCTGTCCGCGCCCGGGCAATCGCCGCGCATGCCGCATGCCGCGGTAGGATTTGATTTCAATAAGCCGTTTTACATTTTCACCGACATTTCTGCGCAAGTCTCCCTCGACCATAAACTCTTTTTCGATAATCTTGGAAAGCTTGCTTACTTCGTCATCCGTTAATGTCTTCAGCCTGCGGCTCGAATCGAGCCCCGCAATCTGCAACACGCGGACAACGTTTGTCCGTCCGATACCGTACAGATAGGTAAGGGCGATATCCAGCCGCTTTTCGTTTGGTAAATCGACTCCAGAAATACGTACCATACTCGTTTATCAAGTCAAAAGTTTATAAAGCTTAAAGTACGTTATGAACTTTAAAACTTTACGAACTTTATACTATGTATACTCGTGTTAACCCTGTCGCTGTTTATGCTTGGGTGTGTCGCAAATGATGTATACCCGGCCACGCCGGCGGACAACTTTGCATTTTCGGCACATTGGTTTGACGCTTGCTCGGACTTTCATATTTATTTCGTTCTGTATGTTATTCGCCCTTTTGTCGGATCATACGGCGTCATCTCTAACTTCACCCGGTCTCCGGGCATAATACGGATGAAATGCAGCCTCATCTTGCCTGACAGGTGACACAAGACGATATGACCATTTGCTAACTTCACCCGAAACAACGTATTTGGCAGACACTCAACCACTTCCCCATCTATTTCAATATTTCCCTGATGTGTCATAAAATAAACGGACAAACAAGATATCCCTCTTAGTTAGAGAGGGAATCTATACAGGGGTTATTATACTTGAAACCGATGAATTGGTCAATACGCGGCTCCACGCCTTTTTAAGTCACCGACAATGGCTGTCAGTTTATCGATCAGCTGCCGTTCCATCGGGTTGCCCTGCCGGGCATAATCAGTCAGTTCTTTCGGATCCGTGCGCACGTGGAACACATGATACACAAATGAATCCTGATCGTATATGAGCTTCCACCCGTCCCAGGTACGTATCGCGCTTTTGAAGGTGGCGTACCGGTAAGCTGTTTCCGCATATGCGTCCAGATGCTGATTGAGTCCTTTCATCGTCGGTATCAGACTTGCGCCTTCCATTTGTTCCGCCACGCCGGGAGGCGGCGCCACGCCGACCAGGGATAGAATCGTCGGCATAATATCGATATTCCGTACCTGGTCTGTAATACGAATGCCGCCCGACGAACCCGGTAAAACGATCACGAGCGGAACATGTATGACTTCGTCATAGAGCGTCATGCCATGATCGATTCTCCCGTGTTCATAAAATTCATCACCGTGGTCCGATGTAAATATAATAATAGTGTTTTGGGCAACGTGCAGTGAGCGGTATGCCGCGAGAAATACGGCTATTTGCTGGTCCAGACGTTCGATTTTTTCATCATATATTGCCCGAAGAAACGCCGTATCCTCCGGAGTAAGATAGACTTCCTGCTGCATGACACCCTGTTCGCGCAATGCTTTTTGCTCTTCTTTCGATCCGGTCAACGTCCCGTGATACGAGGGATCTACAAATTTTTTGGTCAGGCCGGTTGGAGGCATATATTGTCCGTGTACATCAAACCCATGCAGAAATATAAACATCTGATCTTTGACATGTTTTTTGGCAAATTCCAACGCTTTGGGAAATCCCTGGGAGACCCCTTCAAATTCCCCGGGGCTGCTGTAGGTATCGAATCCTTCACCGAATCCGTATGACGGATCCAGTGCTGCTCCACCCCCAAACCCTGCGGTGACGTATCCTCTCTGCCGCAAAACGCTCGCCAATGTCATCATCTGCGGATTCTCCGTATATAAATTAGCCGGAATAAGTGGAACCTTTGGACCATGACTTATCAGCTCTTTATTCGTGATTTTATGAACGGACGGATAGGTCCCGGTCATAAGACTCATCGCTGACGGAAGCGTCCACGAGGAAGCAGCAACAGCGTTAGTAAACAAAAAGCCTTGTTTGGACAAACTATCCAGTGTCGGAGTAATCGATCTCGGATTACCAAGAACATGCAGCGCATCGACCCGTAGCGGATCTATCGCAATAAGAAGAACATTGCAGCCTTTACATATGGGCACCTTGGCCGCTACATGCTTTCTCAACGGCACAATATACGCCGCTGCGAGGTATAATATATATCCAAGACAGAGGGACGCTATAAGGATAGCGCCATATTTTGTGACAGACCGCGGAATCATATCGTGTATAGTATTCTATACTACCGTATACACATGCTGAAAGCCAACCATATCATCATAGGAATCCTGTGTGTAATTTGCATCATCGGCATCGGATTTTTTTCATGGAACTCGTTGGCACCGCATTCGCTCTGCAATCGGTTGTCGTGCGTATCTATCCCGGGAAGTTCTTCATACCGGCTTAAAGAAAACTATTCGGATACCGCAGCTGTCTATCGGGCCCTGTATACGTTTACCAATCGATATATACGCATAGAGGCCCAACGGGTGGACAAAGCTACCGCGACTGATAATCTTGACGCGTCCGTTCTTCGTATGAAAGCACTCTTTGAAAAAGCGCCTGCTCCGTACCCCGGGGATATTTCTGATGCAATTGTATGCGATGCTGCATTCGTGCCCTCGTATAAGACCGCCGAACTCGCAGACGGCACAACGGTCCGGTATTTTATCGGCTACCTCAATAATCGCATGACATTCGGATCATGTTCGCAAAACCAGGCAGTATACAAAGGAATCATGGCATTCTTTTATTGCCCTGCCTCATCGATGACTCTGCGTCTGGAATTCATCGCACCGACGAAAGATTTTGAGGATCATGAAACCGCGTTAACACAACAATTTCTGGCTACCCGCTGCGGAAAAGGAAGATAAGGTGTATCCAGCGATGTAATGACAAAGAGGGTAATTTTTTTGGAATACGGTTACCTGGTAAAAATATCAAGCGCTTTCCCCTGGACAAACCCCGGTGACTTCACTCCCAACGCCTTCATAATCGTGGGATACTGATCCACCAGACTAAACGGCGTATTTCCCAGAAAGTTATTCTGTTTGATTCCGGGGCCTGCGATGATAAACGGCGTCCACATGCCCGGGACATCGATCGCTTTAATTGCCTGTTTGTACCCGGTAACCAATGGTTTAGAAAACACCGCAAGATCATTGGTCATTTCCTCATTCCAACCGAATCCCGGAGCATTTGCGATCACCAGATCACCGATTCTGTCCGGATCCAACTGCATATATGATTTAGCATCCTCCCATTTGACGATGTCTGACACAGGAGCATTGCCATTGGCATCGCGGAGATCTTTGAGCGTCTGGATGACGTCATTGCGCAATGCTTCGTATGCAGGCCCGGTTCCGCGAATATACGGACCAGCGAGGCCGTTCGGATTGATATACACGTGTGCCATCTTAAGATAGATGACCTGGGAGTGTGCCCAATCGATATTCGGTTCCCCGGTCTTTGGGTCTATGGT
This sequence comes from bacterium, assembly GCA_021817785.1. GTDB lineage: Bacteria > Patescibacteriota > Microgenomatia > UBA10105 > UBA927 > UBA927. Next base: position 25,038 of record JAKAFY010000009.1, on the reverse strand, counting down.
AAATTTAAGCCAGCCTTTTTGTGCGAATAGGTTATTCAAGTTTACGCTTTGATTTAAAGGAATTGCGCCGTGATCGGAACTCAATACGATATAGGTCTGTGAATCCGACACTTTCAGCATTTCCCCGATCATATTGTCCAGCTTTTTATACATCCCCTGCACTTCCTGCCACAATTTTTCACGCTCCGCAGGCGGCATCGTATTGTATCCGCTGCCTGAAGGATCTACGTATCCCATCCACCATTTACTGGTCAGCATTTGATTGGGTGTATAGATATCCTGAATGACTACGTCCGGCGAAAAATCCTTTGCTATAGCGGGCACCGCCCTCGTATGCCAGTCAAACGAGAAGTCAGATTCGTCCATAAAGGTTTTTTTGTCTTCGGGATAATAGATGAGTTGCGCCGGGAAATTATCCGCAAAATCCACCATGGGACCAACCGATGCTTCCAGCATATCGGATGCAGACTCCGGGAAGGTAATGTAACGGTTCAGCGTGTCGTAAAGAATCCGAATGCGGAAAAATCCGTTGTCTCCGAGCTTTATGACCGTAGCCCGGAAATGCGACGGCACCTGTACGGACGCATCGGCAGTTTTCCAAACCAGCGTAATCGGCTTCCATGACGTCCATTCCCCGGTCCCTATATCTCCGATGATTGTTTTTTTATCAAGCGAAAACGCAACCCGATCGTACGCCACGTGGTTATCGTCTTTGGAGTCATACATATAGGCATAGATTGTCTTCCCCCACCCAAGCAGCGGAATTTCTATAGCCGGGCTATAGCTTTTCGGCGCGTGTTCCCATCCGGTGGGCGCTACCCCGTCAACGTAATTGGAAAGTGTCGCGCCGAAATAAAAGAGCTTGACGGCTCGTCCTTGTTTCACACGTTGCGTCAGATCTCCCTTGGTTTCGAAATTGATCGCATTGAAATCCGCACCCCATCCTCCCCACCGGCCGCGGATGACGACTCCTTTTTGCACTTCCGGAGGCGTGGATCCGGGAACGGACACAATAGCTACTTTCATGCCTGCTTCTTCCAGCGTTTTCCAAATCGGGGGAACTTTTTTGGCGGTCGACCGGAATCCCGGCACGGCCACAGCATTTAACGGCTTCCCTACCTCCCGCATGGGACCATCGTCAACGCCGTTTATTTCGGGGTATGATCCGGTCAGAAGCGCGGCAAAATTGGTCGGAGTGTGACTCGGAAAATTGGGGTAGGAATATCCGTACGTCCCCCTATCCATAAGTTTTTTGATATTCGGGAGCTTTCCTTCTTTCGCCCATTCAAATACGGTAAACAAAGACGGCTCTGCCCTGACGCCGTCAGGGATAAACCAATAGAGCTTAATATGGTGTTTCGGAGGATGTGTGCGCTGGTAATATACTCCTGCGGCACCTAATACAACCACTATCCCCACTAAGAGGAAAAATTTCTTCATCTGTTCAAGAATAGGTGAGAATAATTATCGCGTCAAGGGGAATATTTTTCCGGGGCCGGAGTGATTGCAACAGGGTCCCCGTCGGTCACCAGGACAGTTTGTTCGAATACCGCAGAAAGGGAATGGTCGCGGGTCGCGATCGACCATCCGTCGTCATTGGCATAATAGACAGCTGGTTTGCCCATCGTATAGATAATCTCTATGGCAATCGTCATGCCGGCGGCAAGCGGTAATGTGGACGTTACTTTACCCTTCAGATATCCCGGAATTTGCGGCGGCATATGAAGTTCTTCGCCGACACCGTGTCCCACGAGCGATTTGACGATGCCGTATCCGGCGCCTTCGACGATGCGCTGGATCGTCTGGGAAATATGGCCGATGCGATTTCCTACACGTGCCTGCGCAATCGCGTCGCGCAATGCTTCTTTCCCCACTGCCAAGAATCGCTCTGTTTTAGGATCTGCAACAAATCCCTTTTTGCATATTATTTTTGACCATGCGGTGTCTGTATGGAACCCTTTATAGATCATACCGACATCAATCGTAAAAACGTCCCCTTCTGTAAGGACCCGGGAATTCGGAATGCCGTGTACGATTACGTCGTTCACGCACAAACACGTTGCCCATTTATAATCCTCTACGGTCGTAAATGACGCTTTTCCCCCTGCCTCCAGGATTCGCTTCATCGCAAGGTCTTCGACCTGCTGCAGAGTAACCCCGGGCTGGGAAAACGCAAGGAGTTCCTGTAGGATGACTCCCATTTTGGCTCCTCCTTCGGTCATTGCGGCGATTTTCCGCTCGTTTGGTTTGTTCATAGTAACATCCTTTTCTTTAATTCATCAATAATGACTTCCACTACACCTTCCTGTGTCAAACCAGTAGTATCAAGCTCCCATGCATCGGGGAGCTTTTGAAGCGGATCAGTAACGCGTGTGGAATCCTGTTTGTCTCGAGCTTTCGTATCAGCAATCATTTCATCCAATGAAATTATTTTTCCCTGACGCTGATATTGTAGCAGTCTTCGTTTTGCCCGTTCTTCAGGTTTCGCCGTCAAATAAATTTTTATATCAGCATTCGGGAGTACACGTAGCCCTATATCTCTGCCTTCCATAACTACGTTCTTTCCAACCGCTAATTCTTGTTGCCGTTTCACCATATACTGCCTGACTTCCGGCAAAACTGCAACATCGGACGCACCTTTATCTATGTCTGGCACAAATAATTTCTCTGTAACATCGACAGCATCTAGTAATACGCGGTATGGCCGCTTGCTTCCGCTGGCGGCTTGAACTAATTCGATGGTATGAATCGATAACAAAGACAGCACACGGGGTGTATCTTTTCTATCCACCCCCTGTTGGATACATAACAACGCAAGCGCACGATACATTGCCCCGGTATAAAGAAAAACGAAACCAAGTCTATGAGCCAAACGTGCCGAAATATCACTCTTTCCAGATCCGACCGGACCGTCTATGGCAATCTGTACGCACTTCTGCATATATCAACCCTTACGTTGTCGTATTTTGAATGGCTTGCATGATATCCTGATGCACTTCCTCTATGGATTTGTCCGCGTTTACTTCAACCAGTAATCCTTTTTGGCGATAATAATCCAACACGTCTTTCTCGCCCTCTTTGTAAATCGCCAGACGTTGTTTGATGCGTTCCGGTGAATCGTGAAGTTCGGAACTTCCTTCATGGAGCGGCCTCGCGCGCTTAATAAGGCGTTTCATGGATTCTTCTTCCGAAAGCTCGAGGTAAATAACCTTTTCTACTTTGTACCCGTATTTATCAATTTTGTCATCCAAAAATTTGGCCTGTTCCACATTTCTCGGGAAGCCATCCATGATCCATCCGTTCATCGCGTCGTCCTGCTTTAAGCGATGCTTCCACAACACGAACATTTCGCTGTCTGCGACGTATTTGCCTTCGGATAGTGCCTGGCGGCATACTTCGCCGATGATCCCCTGATCGTGGGTTGCCGCGTCACGGACGAGATCGCCGGACGTGAGGATGTTTAAATGTAGTGCTTCACTTAATAATTTGGCTTGTGTCCCTTTTCCTGATCCCTCCGGCCCGAAAAAAACAATATGCATACGCAGTTAAACAGTAAAGAATACATAGTGCGGGGTATATGACTACGACGCACTCTGTGTTTTACGTTCTCCGTTTTTTTATTCTTTTAGGAATCCTTCGTAATTACGCATGACGAGTTGTGCTTCTAACGCCTGCACCGTTTCCAGAACCACCGATACGACGATCAAGACACCGGTGCCTCCGACCAGCAATGTCGTCAGTCCCGATATGCCGCGCGCGATAGCCGGAAATATAGCGAGTATGCCCAAAAACAATGCGCCGGCAAGGGTAATCCGCGTCAGAATATAATTCAAATAATTGGCCGTCGGAGTTCCCGGACGGATCCCGGGTATAAATCCTCCGTATTTTTGGATCTCTCCGGCGATTTTGGTCGGGTTAAAGGTAATAGCCGTATAAAAATAGGTAAATCCTATAACCAACAGGAAATAAATCACGTTATAGGAAACGCTGTTGGGGTCAAAGACCGTCGTAAAGAACCTGCCGACCCCTGCCATGGCCGGATTATGCAGCTGCTGTAAAAATCCGCCCAACAACGACGGCAACAATACCAGAGAGACCGCAAAGATAATCGGAATCACTCCGGCCTGATTTACCCGAAGCGGCAAGTATGAGGTGTTCCCTCCGTAAATTTTGTTACCCCGTATGCGACGGGCGTAGTGCACCGGAATACGCCGCACCGCTTCGTTCATAAACACCGTGCCGGCGATGACGATCAAAGACATGACGGCAAAAATAATGGTATTGGTAATAGCTTCCGGACGGAATACGCTCGCCGTCTGAAAGAGTGCCACGGGCATACGACCGACGATACCGGCGAAAATAAGCAGTGATATCCCGTTACCCACTCCGTAGTCGGTGATGAGTTCTCCGAGCCACACGACAAACATCGTGCCTGCGGTCATCGTGAGGACGATAGACAATAACGTAACAGGGTTTAATGCCCCCACGATCCCCTGATTTCGGAGCAGCATATACATGCCGATGGATTGCACCACCGCCAAAGGAATGGTAAGAAACCGGATATATTGATTGATTTTCTCCTGGCCGTAATCCCCTTCTTTTTGCAATTCTTCAAGCTTGGGAAACACGATCGTCAGGAGCTGCAGGATAATGGATGCGTTGATATACGGGTTCAGCCCTAAGGCAAGAACCGAAAAATTGACGAGCGTGCCTCCGGAGAATATATCCAGAAGTCCCAAGAACTGATTCTGGGAAAACAGCAGTGCGAGCTTCGCCCGATCTACACCGGGAATAGGAACGTGGGCAAAAACACGGAATATGACAAACAGACTTAAGGTAAGGATAATCTTCCGCCGAAGTTCGGGCGTTTTCCAGCTGTTTACGAGGGCAGTGATGAATGAATTCATGGTATCGTGATCCCCTCCTGAAACCGGGATTATATTCTACTACCAAACATCATCAGGAAACAGTCCCGCCGGCTTTTTCTATGAGCTTTTTCGCGCCTTTTGAACACGGCACGGATACGGTAAGTGCTACGGAAAGCGTGCCTCCCGAAAGAATTTTTACGTCGGTAACCGTGTCTTTGACCAATTGCGCTTTTTTCAGTGCATCTACCGTCACGGTGGCGTGAGCGGGAAATGTAGCCAGCGACCCCACGGTCAGAATAGACGGTTTGACAGAGCGGGATTTGTTGCGCATCTTGCCCCGAAGATACGGCATGCGTTCCAGTACGGAAAGCTGGCCGCCTTCAAAATGCGGCGGAATCGTCCCGCGTGCTTTCTGACCTTTGGTACCGCGACCGGATGTTTTCCCGCGGCCTGAGCCGTGTCCGCGCCCGAGACGCTTATGTGTTTTGGCAACAATGGATGGCAAGTGTGATGTTCTCATATGATTAGGCCTTCGCGACGCGGGCCGGCTTTAATTTTTTTAACGCTTCCATGGTCGCATAGACATTGGACGCTTTATTTTTGGTTCCCAAGATTTTTGACACGATATCCCGAATGCCGGCCGCTTCGACGACGGACCGGACCGGACCGCCTGCGATGACTCCAGCTCCCGGAGGAGCAGGTTTTAGCATGATTTTCGCAGCACCGAGTTTGACAAAGACAACGTGCGGAATAGTCGTTTTTTTCATCGGCACCGTAAACAGATGTTTGCGTGCATACAGTACGGCTTTTTTTACCGCGGATGAAACATCCGGCGCGCCGCCCAAACCGACCCCAACACGGCCTTTTTTATCCCCGACGACGACCAACACGGAAAACCCGATTTTATTGCCGCCTTTCGTCTTTTTGGAAACACGGTTGACTTGTACGACTTTTTCTTCAAATTCTGATACTACCGGTGTATACGAACGATTTCTGCGATTATCCATAATGATCTCCTTTTTCCTTTAAAACACTAACCCGTTTTCCCGTGCGCTGTCTGCCAGTACTTTGACTACTCCGTGATATCGGAATCCGCCGCGGTCGAATACGACCGTCGTAATATGTGCGGCTTTTGCTTTTGTGGCAATATCGGCACCAAGTGCTTTTGCCGCTGCCGTATTTTTCCCGGACACCGACGCAAAAAGAACGGTTACTTGTGTATCGTCATCGATAAGCTGCGCGGATAGCCTGGTGTTCGAGCGGTAGACAGCAAGTCTCGGCCGCGCGGCACTCCCGCGGACAATGATCCGGCTTGCTAATTTACGTTTGGCCCGCATTTCTTTTCGTGTTTTCATACGTATAAATATAAATGTTATTTCGCTCCCGGCGCTCCGCCGACTGCCTTGGCGGATTTACCCGCTTTCTTCCTTACGTGCTCACCGACATAGCGTATCCCTTTTCCTTTGTAGGGCTCCGGCGGCTTTATCGCCCGCATGGACGCGGCTACCTGTCCCACAAGATGCTTATCGATACCTGAAATCGTGATTTTTCCTTCGGTAACGACGAACGTCACTCCTGCCGGCGGCTTGACCGTCACGGCATGGGAAAATCCCACGTTTAATACGATATCGGTGCCATTTAACGTCGCGCGGTATCCCACTCCCTGTAATTCCAATTGTTTTGTCCATCCTTTGGTCACGCCGTTTACCGCATTCGTAAGCAGTGCTACTATCGTGCCGTGCAGTGCTTTGACACGCGTATCGTTGCGCTTTCGCGCTGCAACAAGTGCAGATCCTTCCTGGCTTACGGTAATCCCTGCGGGAATAACAACCGTCAGCTCCCCCTTCGGGCCTTTTACCATAACGTTTGCGGAAGACACGACGACTGAGACGTCTTTCGGTATTTCAACTGGTGTATTGCCTATTCGTGACATATATGTTTTACCAAACCTCACACAATAATTCTCCGCCAATTCCTTTTGTCCGTGCATCTTTCCCACTCATAACGCCCTGAGGAGTACTCACAATGGAAACTCCCGTTCCCCCCATAACCATGGGGATTTTCTTTTTTCCAACATACCACCGGAGACCCGGTTTGCTTATGCGTTTGACTCCGGTCAGGATCGGTTCTTTTCCTTCATATGCGAGTTCAAGCTGAAGCATGGTGCCATGCTCTGTTTTCACCTGTTCCACACGGGTGAGATACCCCTCCTTAGAAAGAAGAAGCGCTACCGCGTGCTTCACACTGCTTCCGGGCAATTCCACGGTTTTTTTGTGTGCCATAGCGGCATTCCGAATTCGTGTCAACATGTCTCCGATAGGATCGTTTATAACCATAAATACACTCCTTTACCAAGATGCCTTCACTACTCCCGGCAACTCCCCTTTGTGAGCAAGCTTCCGGAAACAGATGCGGCACAACTTAAATTTTCTCATATACGCGCGGCTCCGCCCGCACAAGGTACAACGGTTCCTGTGCCGCACGGCATATTTCTGTTTATGTAAAAATTTTACGACATCTGATGTTTTGGCCATATGTTATTTCTCCTTCTCAAACGGCAGACCCAGTGCAGTAAGCAACGCCAATCCCTGCCGGTCATCCGTCGCAGTCGTAACCAACGTTACTTCAAACCCGCGTATGCGGTCTACCATGCCGTATTCCACTTCGGCAAATATCGTTTGCTCGACGATCCCCAATGTATAGTTCCCTTTGCCGTCGAATCCTTTGCGCGGGATACCCCGGAAATCACGCACGCGGGGCAATGCTATGGACACCAATCGGGTCAAAAAGTCGTACATACGGGTCCCCCGAAGCGTCACCCGGACACCGACCGGATCCCCCTCGCGCAATTTAAACGTTGAGATGGCCTGCTTGGCGCGGGTGACCTGAGGTCGCTGTCCCGTAATGACTCCCAGCTGTTCGCGCACTTTGTCGATAATTTTTTTATCTTTTTGCGCTTCCGCACCAATACTGCAGTTTATCACAATTTTGGTGAGTTTCGGCGCTGCCATACGGTTTTTGATCCCCAATTCCGTCATGAGTTTGGGTAATAATTCCGTCTTATAGGTGTCATGCATTGATTTCATAGTTATAGTTTCTTTCCGCATTTGCGGCATACACGTACTTTCTCGTTTTTGGCAACCACATATCCTACCCGTGTCGGCTTGCCGCACGACGGACATACTAATGCGATTTTTCCGAATCCGATCGGCTTCACCAGATCGATAATCCCACCAGGATTTTTGTCGTCTTTCCGTTTCATATGCCGTTTAAAGACATTGATACCGGCGACCACGACCGTATGGTCCGAAGGGACAACCCGTTCGACTTTACCTTTTTTCCCTTTGTCTTTTCCGACTGTTACGATAATCGTGTCACCTTTTTTTAGTTTCATATGCGTAAGCGTTTAATACACTTCCTCCGCAAGACTTGCTATTTTATCAAATCCTTTTTCTTTTAGCTCGCGAGCAATCGGACCGAACACCCGGGTGCCACGAGGATTTTTGTCTGTCGCATTGTCGATTACCACCCCGGCGTTTTCATCAAACCGGATATACGAGCCGTCTGCACGGTGATATTCTTTCCTGATACGGACGATTGCAACCGTTACCAGCTCGTCGTCTTTGACGATCCCCAACGGATCTGCCCGTTTGACGACACACTGCACGATATCCCCAAGCGTTGCCTTCATTTTTTTGGAGGCTCCATAGATATGGATAACCACCATCTCAAGCGCGCCTGAGTTGTCTGCCACTGTTAAATTGGTTCTCCGTTGAATCATAGGATTATTTAGCGACCTTTCCTACCATACGAAAATGTTTGGTTTTGCTCATCGGCCTGGTCTCGACGATTTTCACATTATCCCCGACCATGATGCCTTCTATGTCCGAATGTACAGCAAAGTTTTTCGTGCGTTTGACCATTTTTTGATATAACGGGTGCCGGGATGACCGTACGACTTCAACGATCACCGTCTGTGCACTCGCCAACGAGATGACGGTACCTACGAGCGCCCGTTCCTGCGGACTCTTCGTATTTTTTTTATCCTGTGTGACTGTAGTTTTTGTTGCCATAGATACCTTTACCTTTCTTCAGCTAATGCTTTTGCGTGCCTGATAGACTGCACAACCGCCAGCGTATGACGTAAATTTTTCACGACATGCACGTTTTTGACATTCGTACTCTGACGCTTCAAAAGCTCATCGGATATCTGTTTTTTGAGTTCAGACATCTTTTTGGCCAATTCCTTTGGCGACGCGCTTTTCAGCTGATCTTTATCTGTTTTTTTCATACTGCTTCACTCCTGGCTACGAATTTGGCCTGAACCGGAAGTTTCACTCCTGCAAGGCGCATTGCTTCATGCGCTGCATCCCGTGAGACCCCTGACATTTCGAACAACATCCGTCCGGGACGCACGACACACACGTATTCGGCGACATCCCCTTTTCCGCTTCCCATACGGGTTTCGGGAGGTTTCTTCGTAATCGGTTTATCCGGAAATATCCGGATCCATACGCGTCCTCCTCTGCGGATACTGTGCGTCAGCGCGCGTCGGGCTGCCTCAATCTGACGACTGCTTACCCAACCGGCTTCCATCGCTTTCAGTCCGAATTCACCGAATGACAATACGGAGCCGCGGATGGATTTCCCCCGCATCTTTCCCCGAAACTGTTTCCGATGTTTTGCCCGTTTTGGTGCTAACATACTTTACTCGCTTTTCTTTTTATAAATCCATACTTTCACGCCTACATATCCTGATTTCGTCAATGCCGGTACTTCCGCATATTCAACCGGTTCCCGAATCGTCGAAAGCGGAATGCTTCCGGTTTTGTACGTCTCCCGCCGCGAAATTTCCGCACCTGCGATACGTCCGGCAAGTTTGATCTTGACGCCGGATGCTCCTGCAGTCATCACCCGATCCAGTGTCTGTACGCACACGCGTTTATGCGGCATGCGCTTGATCAGCTGATCGGCGATATTGCTTGCGACAATCTGCGGATTCAGATTCGGCTCTTTTACCGGCTCCACGACGACGTCTACTTTTGTTTTGGTCGGATCAAATGCTATGTTGCCCACGTGCTTATCTTTGATAATGGAAAAAAGCGTTTTTTCGACGAATTTTTTGATATCTTCCAGGCCCGTCCCGCCCCGGCCAATCACCATACCCGGCCGGGAGACGTGTAAGATGACACGAATTTTATTTATCGACCGTTCGATTTCCGCCTGCGCGATGCCTGCAGTCTTTAAGCGCTTCATCAGTTCTTCTCGAAGAAGCACGTCCTGGACCACCAGGTCCCCATAGTGTGCGTCATCTGCAAACCACCGGGAAACCCAGGTATACAATGGCCCAAGCCGAAATCCATATGGATGAATTTTTTGTCCCATAGATTATTTCCCCCCCTTAGATTCCACGCCGTCCGATACGACGACTTTCAGATGACTCATGCGTTTTTTGTACGGATGTGCCATTCCTTTACTGGCCGCGTGCCAGCGCTTCAAAACCGGCCCGCCCATGACATCGATTGACGCTATACGCAAATCTTCAACGACCGCCTGCTTTTGTTTCGCATTAGACACTGCCGACAGAATCGCCGCAATCATCGGTTTGGCTGCGTGCTGCGGCGTCGCGGCAAGCAAGGCCACGGCATCAGCGGCTTTTTTACCACGAACGCTGTCTGCAACCAACCGCACTTTGCGCGGCCCCATACGAACATATTTTGCTATTGCCTGGTATTGCATATATTTATGTTTTGTCTAATACGCGCTTGGTCACCTGACCATGACCCCGGAAGGTCCGTGTCGGAGAAAACTCTCCCAATCGGTGTCCCACCATGGCTTCGGTCACGAATACTTCGGTGAATACCCTGCCGTTATGTACGCCAAAGGTGCTTCCCACAAATTCCGGTGATATCTGACTACTTCTCGACCATGTTTTGATCGCACCCCGTGTCCCTCCCGCCTTTTGTTTGTTTATTTTTGCGATGAGCCGTTTGTCGATATATGGACCTTTTTTTGTACTTCGTGCCATAAGTTATTTCCTCCGCTGTAAAATAGACCGGTTACTGTATTTCCGCAATGTCCGCGTTCGTTTCCCGAGTGTCCGTTTGCCCCATGGACTCTTCGGAGATTTCATGCCGATGCCACTTCGCCCTTCTCCTCCTCCATGCGGATGACTCCGCGGATTTTGGGCCACACCCCGCACGGTGGGTCGGATCCCCCTGTGTCGGCTGCTACCTGCTTTTCCTATAACCCGATTTTTCCATTCTTCTTTTCCGACTTGTCCGACGGTTGCCCTGACATTGCCGTCAAATACCCGGACTTCTCCGGAGGGCAACTTCACCTGTACGGCATTACCGTCTTTGGCAAGGACCACCGCGACGTTTCCTGCGGACCGGACCATCTGTGCTCCTCTGCCCGGTTTAATTTCCAGGCAATGGACCAGCGTGCCTACCGGCATATCTTTGAGATTCAGTGCGTTTCCTACATTGGCATCTATGCCCGCTCCCGAACGCACCGTCATACCGACTTTCAAACCCAGAGGTGCTAGTATATACCGTTTGTCTCCATCTTTGTAGACCAAAAGTGCGATATCCGCCGAACGGTTCGGGTCGTATTCGATACTCGTCACGGTAGCAGAAACCCCGTCTTTGTCCCGCTTCCAGTCCATCGTGCGGAAAAAACGCTTCTGTCTGCCGCCCTGGTGATGCATCGAGATATGACCAAACATATCCCGACCGGATTTTTTCGGCAAAATCGTCATCAATGATCGAATCGCTGTTTTTTGCATAGAGTTACGCTTTCGTTTCTTCTCCGGTGACTTCAAACACGGAGATACGCTGTCCTTTGGCAAGTTTTACTATTGCTTTTTTCCAGTCGGTTTTCTGCACTAATGCATTTTTCTTTCCCACCCGATGCACTTTTCCGACCTTTTTTATCGTCCGGATTTGACGGACCTGGACCGCATACAGGCGGCTGATTTCTTTCGCAATCATTTCTTTACGTGCAAATTTGGTCACCGCAAATGTATACCACCCTTTTTGGGCGAGTGTCATAGATTTTTCGGTGATCATGGGACGGACTGAGTTCATACGATTATATAAAATGCTTTTTTGCTTCTTCTAACGCGTTTTTGGTTATCAATATTTTCGAATGAGTAAGCACGGCATACGGGTGCAAATCAATGGCCGGAAGGATCGTTACTTTTTCTATATTCCGTGCCGCTTTCCCGAGTTCCGGGGCAACATGCGGAACAACCAGTAATAATGTTCCGACACTCCGAACGGTAGAAAGCGCTCTTGCAACCGGCTTCGTTTTTGCCCCAAGTGTTTCCAAACCGTCCATGACGATAAGTTCGCCGTCGTTATATTTCTGAGTCAATGCACTTGAAAGTGATGCGCGTTTCATACCTTTGTTCATGTTCAGAGCAAAACTATGGATTCTCGGACCGAATGCCCGGCCGCCACCGACAAAGATAGGCGCCCGTATACCACCGTGCCGCGCCCGTCCGGTTCCTTTTTGTTTGTATATTTTCCTGGTAGACCCTTCGACTTCACCGCGGGTTTTTGTCTTGGCCCCGCCTTCACGCTGATTCGCCAGATATACGCGGACCGCCTGAGCCAATAACGCTTTGTTTACTTTGACGGCGAATAGCTCCGCGGGCAACGTCACTTTCCCTGTGACTTTGCCATCCACCCCCAATACGGAAGCGACCAAACCCGTGGGTTTTTCCGCTGCGACTTTTTTGGGTTCCGCAGCTTTTGCCGGACGTTTTGATACCTGCGGTTTGCCGGCAGTTTTCACTGGTTTTTTGACTGCATTTGGTTTTTTTGCTGTATGTGCCATAGTTATCCTTTTTTCACCGGATGCGCCGGTTCTTTCGAAACGACAAGGAGCCCGTTTTTGGCTCCTGGTACGACACCTTTTATCATCAATGTTTGCGTAGTGGGATCGACTGCAAAGACGGTAAGATTTCTGACGGTGACGGTATCATTTCCCATGCGTCCCGCCATACGCTTGCCTTTGTAGACGCGGCCCGGAGTGGTCGTCTGACCGATAGAACCCGGTGCGCGTTCACGGTCTGACTGACCATGACTTCGTGGCCCGCCTTTAAAGTGATGCCGTTTAATAGCGCTTGCAAACCCTTTTCCTTTACTCGTTCCCTGTACGCGAATACGGTCACCGGCTTGGAATACCTGCTCTACCTTTACTTCGCCGCCTAATGTGAGATCAGCAACATCGGAAACCGTGAAACTGCGCAAAAAACGGAGCTTTTTGTCGAGCCCCGCTTTTTTTATATGTCCGATTTCCGGTTTGCTGAGATTTTTAATGCTACCGAATCCAAGCTGTACGTGTTTGGCGTTCTTCGCATCGCTCATTTCCGTCACCCAATTCGGTCCGGCCAAAACGACCGTGACGGGAATGCGTTTCCCCTCCGGGGTGAACGCCTGAGTTTGTGCCTGTTTCGTTGCGAGCAATGCAGTAATCATATAGGTTTCCCAACAAAAAACGACCCCGGCTGAGGTCGTTTCATCTCCGGTAAACCGGAAAAACGCTCATCCGAGACTTTTGGCGTACCAATCGTTCCGATACGTCGCTTTTCGCGTCATATCAATCTGTACTGAGTATACCAAAGTATCCCCGATAACTCAAATTTACATCTTAAGCTCTATATCCACTCCGGCCGGCAGGTCGAGGTGCATGAGCTGATCTATAGTTTTGTCTGTCGGTTCCACAATGTCGATCAGTCGTTTGTGCACGCGAATCTGAAAATCTTCACGGCTGTTTCTATCGATAAACGTAGCCCGGGCTACATTGAAATGCTGTTTATCGGTAGGCAGCGGCACAGGTCCCACGACCCGTGCGCCGGTTCTCACCGCGGTATCTAATATTTTCTGACAGCAATCATCAATGATCCTGCTGTCATAGGCTTTGAGCCTGACTCGTATGCGACCTTTCGGCATAGTGTTTTAAGGTGCTTATTTGTCTTTTAAGCAACAATTTTTGTAACAACTCCACTGGCTACGGTGTGTCCACCCTCACGGATAGCAAACCGCAATCCTTCTTCGAGCGCTACCGGTACAATAAGTTTGACCACCATTTTCGTACTATCTCCAGGCATAACCATTTCCACTCCCTGTGGCAACGTTACTGCTCCGGTGACGTCCGTCGTCTGGATATAGAACTGCGGTCGGTATCCGGTAAAGAATGGCGTATGACGTCCGCCTTCTTCTTTCGTCAGCACATACACTTCAGATTCAAATTCTGTGTGTGGCTTGACGGAACCGGGAGCTGCCAGCACTTGTCCGCGCTCCACCTGTTCTTTTTCCACTCCGCGGAGAAGAATACCGACGTTGTCGCCGGCAAGTCCTTCATCCAGAGATTTCCGGAACATTTCGACGCCGGTAACGACCGTCGTCTGTGTCGGTTTGATACCGACGATTTCGACCGTTTCTCCGACTTTCACTTTTCCTCGCTGCACACGGCCGGTAACCACCGTCCCGCGGCCTTTGATGGAAAAGACGTCCTCGATCGGCATGAGGAACGGTTTATCGAGTTCCCGTACCGGTTCCGGCACGTATTCGTCTACCGTCTTCATAAGCTCGAGAATCGAGTTTTCCGCATCTGCATCCCCCTGAAGTGCTTTCAAGGCGCTTCCGCGGATAACCGGAATTTTATCTCCGGGATACCCGTATTTGGTAAGCAATTCACGGACTTCCATCTCCACAAGATCCAGAAGTTCTTTATCCTGTACCATATCGCATTTGTTCATAAACACGACGATGGCAGGAACGTTTACTTGTTTAGCCAGTAAGATGTGTTCGCGGGTCTGCGGCATAGGACCGTCCGGCGCGGACACGACGAGAATAGCTCCGTCCATTTGGGCGGCTCCGGTGATCATGTTTTTGACATAGTCAGCATGTCCCGGTGCGTCTATGTGTGCATAGTGCCGTTTGGCGGTTTCGTATTCTGAGTGGTGAATGTTTATGGTAACGCCACGGGCCTTTTCTTCCGGTGCGTTGTCGATTTCTTCGTATTTCAATGCTTTCGCCATACCTGATTTGGCGAGCACATGCGTAATAGCAGACGTAAGAGTGGTTTTTCCATGATCAACGTGACCGATGGTCCCGATATTCAAATGGGGCTTGTTTCGAACATATTTTGCTGCATCTGCCATAAGACTCCTCCTTTATAAAAACAATAAATGCGAACCCGACGACAATTCGATCGCGAGGTTCATTTTAACATCAGACAGTCGTTTTTGCAATGATCTTTTCCTGGATGTTTTTCGGGACCTCCTGATAGTGACTCGGCTCCATGTAATAAGTTGCGCGTCCTTTGGACAGACTGCGCAACACCGTGGCATATCCGGACAATTCTGCCAACGGCACCATAGCCAGAATAATCGTGACGGTCCCCCGTTTTTCCGTACCCTGAATTTCAGCGCGCCTTGCCGACAAATCTCCGATTGCGTCTCCCATGTATTCGTCCGGGGTGGTGACTTCCACCTTCATGATCGGTTCCAAAAGCGTGGGATCCGCGTGCTTTACGGCATCCTGAAGCGCCATGGAGCCAGCGATCTTAAACGCGATTTCTGAAGAGTCGACATCATGATAGCTTCCGTCGTAGAGGGTTGCGGACATATCGACCAGTTGATACCCTGCCAACACGCCATTTTCCATAGCTTCCTTGATACCTTTTTCAATCGGCGGAATAAATTCGTTTGGCACCGCTCCGCCTTTAATCGCGTCAATAAACTCAAATCCTTCCCCCCGGCCTTTCGGCTCGATTTTGATCATGGCGTGTCCATATTGCCCACGGCCTCCGGTCTGGCGGATATACTTTCCTTCGCCTTCGGCGGCTTTCCGGATCGTTTCTTTATACGCCACCTGCGGCGCTCCGACATTGGCTTCTACTTTAAACTCGCGTTTCATGCGGTCTACCAAAATTTCCAAATGAAGCTCTCCCATCCCCCAAATGATGGTTTGATTGGTTTCCGGATTGGATTTTATTTTAAACGTCGGGTCTTCTTCGGCCAAACGCTGCAGGGCATATCCCATCTTTTCCTGGTCATTTTTGGTCTTGGGTTCGATAGCCAGCGAAATAACCGGCTCCGGGAAGGTAATCTTTTCCAAAACAATCGGATGATCTCCGTCACAGAGTGTGTCTCCGGTGATCGTATCTTTAAGTCCTACCACGGCAACGATTTCTCCCGCGTATGCCTCTTTGATTTCCTCGCGCTGGTTGGCGTGCATGAGAAGCAGCCGACCGACGCGTTCCTGGGTGCCTTTGCTGGAATTCCAGGTGTAGGAGCCGGATTCGAGTTTGCCGGAATAAATGCGGACGTAGGTAAGCTTTCCGACATGCGGATCTATCTGAATTTTGAATGCGAGTCCGGAAAACGGATCGCTTTGTTCGCGTTTACGGGTAATTTTCTCCCCGGTCTGGGGCTCAATACCGTCAACAGGAGGCAAATCTAACGGAGACGGCAAATAATCTACTACCGCATCCAAAAGCGGCTGCACGCCTTTGTTTCTCAAACTGGTACCGCAGTAAATCGGCACCAATTTGTAGGCAATAACCGCCCGGCGAAGTGCGGCTTTGAGTTCTTCAACGTTTGGCTCTTCGCCTGCTAAATATTTTTCGATCAACACGTCGTCTGTTTCGGAAATACGTTCGATAAGTTCGTGACGGGATTTTTCTACCTCGTCCTTGAGATCTGCCGGGATTTCAGGAAGCTCTTCGGGATGAGCACCCAAATCGTCGGTGTTCCACACGTATGCTTTAAGCGTCAGCAGATCGACAATACCTTTGTATGTCTGCTCACGTCCGATCGGGACGACCATGACGGCGGTTCTGGCTCCCAACCGTTCTTCAATTTGCCCGATGGTATGCCGGAAATCCGCACCGATTTTGTCCATTTTGTTGATAAAACAGATACGCGGCACTTTATATTTGTCTGCCTGGTGCCATACGGTCTCGGATTGGGACTGCACGCCTTCTTCCGCGTCAAGGACGGTAATACCCCCATCCAAAACCCGCAGGGATCGTTCGACCTCTGCGGTAAAGTCCACATGTCCCGGGGTATCAATAATATTGAAGCGGTACGTTTTCCAAAATGTGGTGGTAGCGGCGGATACGATCGTAATACCGCGTTCCCTTTCTTGCTCCATCCAGTCCATCTGGGTCGTGCCTTCATCGATATCTCCGATTTTGTAGCTTCGGCCGGTATAGTAAAGAATCCGTTCCGTGGTTGTGGTTTTTCCGGCATCGATGTGCGCGATGATGCCGATGTTTCGCACTTTATCGAGCGGTACATCGCGGTTTTCTGTGAGTGTTGTCTGCGGATTGGCCATATATAAATGAAATACCCTCCTTCGCTGAAGCTTCGGAGGGGTACCTTCCTCTACTTTGTATTCCCTACGTGATCAATCTCTTTGGAGATTATATCAAACTCCGGCAGGATCAGCGAAAAACGATAAAAAAAGACTCCCCGACTTGGGAAGCAATACTGCTTCAACAATTCAACTTCCTGATTATACGGGAAATTCTAACTCCTGTCTAGAGATTTGTGGGAATCGATCCATAGTCGTTTAAAAAACGGAGGCGTTAATGTCGACAGCAAAAATCCCAGCGATGGCACGATGGCGTTTAACCACGGATTCGGAACTGCGATCACGTTAAGATACAGTCCTACGGAAAGATAGGTAAAGAGTATAAGGAGTCCGCGCCTCACCCAACTTACTTCCCATGATTTATCCATCTCCACCCGTTTATTCCGTAGCTCTATGGTTACAATACGCTTTTCTAAATCCTCTTGTGAAATCATATATACCCTCGTTCACGTTTACCACAACATTAAAAATATCCGCTCCGTATAAGATCCTTTTTATATATATCCGCGGGAATCGGCAGAACGTCAGGAGTAGGAATGGAAAGTTCTGGTACGACATGTGTTTGTACAAAAAATCGCATATATTGGTTGACGATATCGGGATGCTTGGAAGCTATATCATGCTGTTCGCCGGGATCCCGGATCAGATCGTAAAGCTCCGGCTTTACCGCGCGGTCTTTGTATACGATAAGCGCGTACCGCCTATTTTGAA
This sequence comes from bacterium, assembly GCA_021817785.1. GTDB lineage: Bacteria > Patescibacteriota > Microgenomatia > UBA10105 > UBA927 > UBA927. The sequence continues at coordinate 7,067 of JAKAFY010000009.1, read as the reverse complement.
GAACGAAGACATTATTTTCATTTATGGATATCGCATAGGATTTCGCCCGTATCGATGATCCTGACAAGAGAGGAACCAATGAAACCCCCTGTACATTGTCGGGCACTTTTCCGGTCACCATCTCGACGATCGTTGGGTAGATATCGATATTTTCAACGACTGCATCAATGTGTCTCCCCGATCCGTGGGGGTATTTTATAATAAGCGGAACGTGATATAACTCGTTATACGGGATAGCATCATGTTCGAGTGTCCCATGTTCTTCAAATGCCTCCCCATGGGCGGATGTAATGACCACGATCGTATGCCGGGAAATATCCGGCTGTAACAGGTAATTGATGTACGGAGCTAGCCTGCTATCCAGTGTGTGTATTGTCGATTTGTACATCATGTGAAGATATGCCACGTCCTGCGGATTGTGCAGATCGATAAACTGCATATACGGAATGTACGTGGATAACCAGGCATTTTTCCGTTTTGTATAATCGTTCATTGCATCAAGCATCCGAAAATAGGCTAATATGCGTTTTCCCCGATCGGCTGGGCCCACTCGGAAAACGTCAGGATTTTGCGCGATAGTCTCTGGCGTAAAAACGTCTGTGGCATGTGCGGCTAAGTAATTTTCCTGTATCGCATCAAATTCTGTAAAAAACAAAGGGAATCCTTTTGGTTTCGGTAAATTTTCGATCGGCGACTGATCCGAATCCAAAAGATACGGCATATGCAGCCATCCTGTATAGACGTGGAACAATACCGGCGGAGGCGCGGATATGGTTGACGTAAATTTGGAAAGTAACTGTCCCCAAAATATATCAACATTGTCTATGTGTCCATATCCACGAAGTCCGCCATTACGCTGAGTCAGCAAATTATCAGCATCTTGACCTGCATATGTCGTTTTATATCCGGCGGATTGTACATAGGCGGCCAGGGTAACGGTGGACGGGGCAAGCGACCCCTGTCCCATACGCCACACTTGGTTCACATTGGGGTACAGCGATGAATATGTCGATAGCGAACTTGGCAGCGTCCAATACGATTGGCTATATGCCTGCGAAAAAACCGTGCTTTGACGGATGAGCCGGCACAAATTGGGAGTAACTGTGGCGCCTATGCCAAAACAATCTATCTCATCCGCGCGCAACGTGTCCAAATCCAAAATAACGACGGTACAGCGGAGACACAATATCTTTTGGGAAAGATAACGGGTTATTGCCGTATGGCCAAATCGAACAAGAGATAGTATGGCAATCGAGAGTACTATTGCGAACAAAATTTTTGGCACCCACAGCCGCCCCGGAGATAATGACATAATGACACGCCGATATGCCGGCCTACTGCGTATCTATGATATGCATTCGGATCAAAAATATCCACTCCGTATAAGATCCTGCTTATTGACGCCGGAAGGAATTTGCGTATCGTGTATTGGCGGAATTAAAGGCTCCGATATCGAATTTTTTTTCAACTGCCAATAGAATTGCTGCATGATGTGCGGATATAATGCGACGATATCATGTTGTTCTGTTGGGTCTGTACGTACATCATAAAGCTCCGGATTCAAACGCGGATTTCTGTAAAACACTGCAGCATACCGGTTATTTTGGATGACAAATTCATCGTTATCGTTTATGGAAATAACATACGGTTTGACCGTCGCAGACAGGCCGATGATGCGTGGGAGCAACGACACGCCCTGCACGTTTTTTATCATCTCGCCTGTCACCAGTTCCGCAATCGTAGGAAATAAGTCTATATTTTCCACTACTGAGTGTATTGTTGTTCCGGTGCTATGCGGATATTTTATTGCTAACGGAACACGATACAGCTCGTTATACGGAACACTATCATGTGTAAATGTTCCATGTTCTCCAAACGCTTCACCATGAGAGGAGGTAAGAATTACAATCGTGTGCGCGCTAATTTCCGGCTGCAATAAAAAATTAATAAATCCCGCTAGATGCGTATCCAGCGCACGAACCTTGGATTCATACATCATATGTAAAAATGCAATATCGTGAGGATTTTTGACATCAATATATTGCATATATGCGCTATATATAGCCGGCCATGCTTTTTTTCGCTTCACGATGTCATTTTCATTACCTAATGCGAAAAAATAATCAACCATTCGCTCTGCGCGAACGGACTCTGGAGCCATAAAAATATCCGGGTTTTCCTTTATCGTGTCCCGTGTGAACACCTCGTTCATGTGTAACGTAAGATACGTTCCGAAGACTTGTTCGAATTCAGATTGGGAGACCGGAAATCCTTTGGGTCGCACCAAATGTTCAACTGGCAATTCACCAGGATTTAACACATAGGGCATGTGCAGCCATGACGTATAGGCGTGAAATAATACAGGCTGTCCATTAAATAATGCAGATTGAAACGAAGACAGCCAGTCCCGGTCACTTTCCGGATCCAAATTGAGATGCATATATCCGCGCAATCCGCCATTATATTGTGTCAATACGCTGTCGTTATTTTGACCGGAATAATACGTTTGGTATCCATGATGCTGAAAAAATGATGCGAGTGTTTGCGTTGTGGAAGATAACACCTCACCACGCTCTTTCCATACCCCGTGTATGTTCGGATATTGTGATGTGTACGTTGACAGCGAACTCGGAAGTGTCCAATTTGATTGGCTAAAGTCATATGGAAAATACGCGCTTTGACGAATAAGTTTGCATAAATTTGGCGCAACAACCGCGTTGGTATCAAAACAATGCAACGCATCTTCCCGCAGCGTATCTATATCTAGTATGACAACATTACAGTCTGGACATGATACGGTGCGACGGGCGATTTGAGAGACCGCGGTTCGGAACAATAATGCTGCAACACACAGACCTGTGCATATTATGATAACGAATACAATTTTGCGTATCCACGGTTGACCGTGATGTATTCGATTCATGCCGAATGGTATATGTCGTTCGTTCATATAAATATCCTGTAGAGGATACGCGCAAAGGACAGGTTGTGTTGCTACATCATACCAACATGTTTTATGTCGCGTATTAATACACGCATTTTCTGCCGGATATGCGTCGTCCTGCCTCCCCACACATATTCTAACAATGCTAAAAATATCCGTTCTTTATCACCTTCTGTGTGCGGATTTCTTGTGGTATAGGAGCGGGTAATGCCATATGCATATACAGTTCCGGTGCCAGCGTATGGGAAAGTACATGCTGGAATTGTGAATATATAGCCGGATATGCATGAACAATATTATGCGTCTCCCCGGGATCCTGAAACACATCATATAATTCCGGGGGGTGCTGCGAATTGTTATATACTATTAATGCATATGTTCTTGTCTGGACGACAAAGACATCTTCATAATTCATAGAGAATGCGTAGGGTTTCACCTTCACAGATATCCCCGACATAACCGGCGCAAGTGATACACCCTGAATGTTTTTGGGAGAGAATCCTGTAACAAGTTCTGCAACGGTAGGATATATATCTATATTCTCCGCCACCGAATCAACCGTCTGACCCGCGCCGGATGGATAAATGATAATCAGAGGGACATGATAAAGTTCATTGTACGGAATGTCATTATGGGAAAATGTCCCGTGTTCACCGAATGCTTCGCCGTGAGAAGACGTAATGACGACAATCGTATGCGATGCAACGTCCGGGGCATTGAGGTAGTGAATAAAATCGGAGAGGCTCTCATCGAGAGTGTGTAATCTGGATTTATACATCATACGAAGATATGATACATCACTCGGCTGATTTGGATTGATAAACTGCATATACGTTTCATAGTAGGTATCCCATGCATGGAATCGCTGCGTATAATCATGTTCACGGTCTAATTTTTTAAAAAAATCCCCCATCAATCGACCACGCAGGGCGGGATCCGCCTGAAATATTTCCGGGTGGTCCGCTATGGTCTTGGGCGTGAATATGTCTTTTGCGTGCGCGACCAAATACGCATACCACAATGGATCAAATTGTTCCTGATATACGGGAAACCCCTTCGGTTTCGGCATATTTGATATTGGTGTGTCTCCCGGATGCAAAAGATATGGTATATGTAGCCATTCAGAATATGCATGGAATAAGATAGGGTGAGACGATGCGGATATGGCGGACCTGTATGCATCCAGCCACTCCGGAGGTCCCGGAGCATGTAAATTGGTATGCATATATCCACGCAAACCACCATTACGTTCAGTCATGATTGCGTCACTATCGATTCCTAAGAAATATGTCTGATACCCTTTACCTTTCAAAAATTCTGCCAGGGTACCAGACGAAGGAGGAAGCGAACCCCGTTGCACATTCCATACATGATGGACATTCGGATATAGGCCAGTAACCATAGATAATTCACTCGGCAACGACCATGACGTCTGACTGAATGCGTGAGAAAAGTTTGTACCGCGCCGAATAAGCATACAAAGATTGGGGATAACGCGGATATTTTTTTCATCGCAACGCAGGGCATCTGATCGTAATATGTCCAGATCCAGTATAACAACGTTACATTGTATGCATGACATCCGTTGCAGCGCTTTCTGCCGTATCGTATTTGCGCACCAACGTGCCAGTACGCATATGGCAACACAACATATGAGTGTGAATGCTATTTTTCGTATCCATACCCAACGATGAAATGAAAATATTATCATAAGGGCTTCGTAGTCATATACGTGACATAGAAATATAGTACAGCATAATCGAACAGTATTTTTGTTTAGGTACCGGGTTTTCATATACAATACGTCATTCTGATTTGTGATATATAATACACACGTATGCTGATATTGCTGCTCTTTTCTTTTCTCGGCGGTATAGTCACCATCCTGTCTCCGTGTATTCTCCCGATCCTGCCAATTGTCCTGTCAGGCTCTATTACCGGCGGGAAACGGCGACCGTTAGGCGTCGTCGTAGGCTTCATAGCGAGTTTTACGTTTTTTACCCTGTTTCTTACTACTTTGGTCAAAGCAGCTGGCGTATCTCCTGATGTATTACGGATGATCGCAGTCGTCATCATCGTGACATTCGGACTGGGATTGATTATCCCGTCATTTCAGGCAGTACTTGAACGCATGTTTTCGCGCGTAGCCAATACCGGACCGAAAACCAATACGGGAGACGGATTTTTGTCGGGTATCATCGTTGGATTGAGCCTCGGACTCGTCTGGACTCCCTGTGTGGGTCCCATATTAGCTTCTATTATTGCCCTTGCGGCAACCCAAAGTGTCGGGCTACATGCGGTGATACTCACGCTCGTATATGCGTTCGGCACGTCACTTCCGCTGCTTGCCATCACCTTTGGCGGACGGAGTTTGCTGGCCAATCATCCTTGGCTTACCCAAAATACGGCTATTATCCAAAAATTATTTGGTGTATTTATGCTCCTTACAGCGCTTGCTATTTTCTTCTCGTGGGATCGAGCATTTCAATCATTTATTCTCAATACATTTCCAAACTACGGCACAGGGCTAACAAATATAGAAAATAACCAGGCAGTACAAAAACAATTACAACAATTTAAAAATTCTAAAGGAGGCGATATGGTACACGATGTATTAGAAGCGAATTATGGCAATGCGCCGGAACTTGTGGCGGGGGGCAAATGGTTTAATACGACACCCCTTACCATGAAAGAGCTCCGCGGGAAAGTCGTGCTCGTCGACTTCTGGACCTACACCTGCATCAACTGCATCCGGACGCTTCCGTATACTACGTCCTGGTGGAAAAAGTATAAAGATAAGGGGTTAGTCATCATCGGCGTCCATACGCCTGAATTTGAATTTGAAAAAAATCCGGATAATGTAGCGAAAGCGCTCAAAGATTTCGGAATCGAATATCCGGTCATGCAGGACAACAACTATGCCACCTGGAATGCCTTTGCAAACCAGTATTGGCCGGCGGAATATTTCATCGACAAAAACGGCAACATCCGATTCACTCATTTCGGCGAGGGTAACTACGATGAATCCGAAGGACATATCCAGACGCTGCTTGCAGAAACCGGGGTCACGGACCAGCCAAAAATTACCAATCCGGAATACCAAATCTACGCACAAAGTCCGGAAACATACCTCGGGAATGCCCGGGGAGATTATTCACGCATCACTACGACGGGAAACTGGACGAAGTCAGATGAATTTGCCATGCCAAAGAAAGGAGCCACGCTCACGTACCATTTCAACGCAAAGAATGTCTATCTGGTCATGCGACCGCATATGGAAGCCACAAGCGGACACATCAGAGTATTCCTCGATGGAAAAGAGGTCGGCACGCTTGCGGGGACCGACGTACAAGACGGTGTAGTAACTATATCTGCGGACCGGCTCTATACGCTAGTGAATTTGACACAACCCGGGGACCACACAGTGAAATTAGAATTTTTGGACGACAACACAGAACTATACGCATTTACATTCGGATAATCTATTTCTCCGGCACAGGCGGATAAAACATGGTGTTGATCTCATCTTTACACTGATCGTCATGCTCCAATTTCAATGAGTGGATACTATAACTTTGATCACCCGCCATACCGAGAACATTGAGCACAAATGGCTGGAGCCTTGCCGCAACTGCCTGTACCGGCACTTTCGTATGGATAGCATTGATACAATCTTCCCAGGAAGACAGTGCGTCATACGTCGTGCTGCAAAATTGGTGATGATCTCCCCCATACGCCTCCGACTTGATACGACTTTCTGTGAGCTGTGCTTGATACGATACGCCGCAGGAATGAGCGGCGGACCCCATGGCGATACTCCACCAAAGAAGTGTTCCTAACAATGATGCGGTAATCAAGGCGAGAACAAGTTTCATAGCTCTCCTCCCGTTAGTATTTATGATACACGATGAAATGTCCAGACAGTTACTCTCCGTCTTTATATCGCCACAGCAAACGTGCAGCATATGAACGGTATGGGCTCCAGGCTTTTGTCAGTTTGTCCATTTGCCGTATCGTGGGCTCTTTTCGCAACCCATAGAGCTTTTGAATACCCTGCCGGAGCCCTAAATCGCCATATGAGAACACATCTTCACGGCCGAGGGTGAAAATGAGAAACATTTCT
>JAKAFY010000008.1 GCA_021817785.1 bacterium | reverse complement strand
CGAAACGTCGGAAATTGACATCGCCACGTTAGAATCCAAAAAAGCAAAGGGGTTGTTTGTCGCGGGGGAAATTCTCAATGTAGACGGCCAGGTTGGAGGATTTAATTTATCCTGGGCATGGTCAACCGGATGGATTGCTGGAACATTGGGCGGATCTGCCTAATTGCGTGTGACCACTAGCCGTACCGCTTTTTCAGGAGCAACAGCAAAAAGGCCCCGATAAATAAAATAGTATTGGTGACATAAATAAACGGATCGCCCTTCATCGCGCCGTAGATAATCCAGAGCACGCCGTTTACGAGTCCGATATATATTCCCGACCACGAAAGGTCTTTTGTTTTTTTGCTTTTGTAGGAGGTAAGTACCTGCGGAAAAAAGATGAGCGACGCAGTGGTAGACGCGAGCAAGCCGACAATCGTGTGCACGGTATTCATTGAAGTAGTATACAGGAAACCGTACAATCATGCAGTATGGCGATGACGGTATGCGTAGATATCGGCGGTGAAACCACCCGGGTGGGGGTATCTTCAGATGGTCAAACTTTTTCGGCAATTGAGCGCTTTGCAACATCCGATGCGTTTGACAAGGAGATGGTATCGATAGTTGGTGCTGTACGAAAACATACGCAGCACGCGGATAAAATTGTGGTTGCCGCAGCGGGTTCCGTTGACCGAAAACAGGGCACTCTTCTGGTGTGGGGTCAAAAACATACCTGGTGGGGCAAAAGCATATTCGCGCCCCTGTCCGAAGCATTTCCCAAGGCCACTTTGTTGTTGGAAAACGATGCCAATATTGCAGCACTTGGGGAAGCAGTATATGGCGCAGGGAAACTGTATGATCAGGTAGGATACCTCACCATCAGTTCCGGGATCGGCGGGGGACTCATCCATAATAAAACAATAGTTCCTCATATATACGGATTGGAACCCGCGCACCAGATCGTCAATGTTTGTGAAACGGATGTCTGGAGCTGCGGACAACGCGGCTGCTACGAATCGTATGCTTCGGGCACTGCATTTAAAAAATTATTCGGCATGCCAGCCGAAGTATGTACGGACCCCGATGTTTGGGGGAGATACGCAAAACTTATTGCGGTTGGCCTGGCAAACATGATTGTGCTGTGGTCTCCAGAGATCATGGTTATCGGCGGCGGAGTGGCACAGAGCTTTGATAAATTTATCGCTCCGTTGCAAAAAGAATTAACGTACCTGCTTCCCATATTTGACATCCCAAAGGTCATGCGGGCAGAATTATCCGAGCCGGGGCTCTTCGGCGGGTTGGCATACAACGGATTCATATGATTACCTGTACGTTTGAAAATGGAAAGCAGGCGAATTTGCGGCATGTCGTGGTTCATGCGATTGTGGAAAAAGATGAATCGCTTCTCTTAGTGAAACGATCACCAAAAATTTCCGAAGGTGGAAAATGGTCACTACCTTCGGGGTTTCTTAGCCGCGATGAAACCGCAGCTGACTGCACATTACGGGAACTTAAAGAAGAAACCGGCTGGGAAGGAGAAGTGCTGTCATTATTTTTTATTAAAACTGACCCTCATCGACCACATGAAGATCGACAAAATGTTGCATTCTATTTTATTGTGAATCCTATTCGGAAAACCGGTGAAAATGATTGGGAATCTACAGAGATATCTTGGGTACCGATACGCAAGTTGCCCCCGCCTGATGATCTCGCATTTGATCATGGTGAGGCAGTGTCACTTTATCTTACGTATCGAGTGGCGCCTCACACGCTTCCGATACTTCGCTAAACTTCGCATTTGTGCTATTCTGCATCCGCCATGAGTGACATAGATGAAATCAAAGCGCGGTTAAATATTGTAGACGTCATCGGCGAACGCGTGACGCTCAAAAACGCGGGGAGAAACTTTAAGGGGTTGTGTCCGTTCCACACGGAAAAATCCCCCTCGTTTATGGTGTCTCCCGACCGGCAGACGTTCCACTGTTTCGGATGCGGGAAAGGCGGGAGCGTATTTGATTTTGTCATGCTGTTTGACCATGTGGATTTCGCCGAAGCATTGGAAACGCTTGCGGAACGGGCTGGTGTCAAATTAGAACGGCGGTTTGCCGATACTCCCGAAGCAAAACTCCGGCAGAAAATTCTCGAGGTAAATCATTTAGCCGGCGAATACTATCATTACCTACTTACCAATCATGCGATCGGCGACCATGCGAGGAGCTATCTTAAGCACCGGGGGATATCGGATAAATCCATAGAAACGTTTTCATTGGGATATAGCCCCAACGACTGGGACGGACTGGCAAGTTTTCTCCGGAAAAAGGGGTACGACGACTCCCTGCTGGAACGCGCAGGATTGGCTATCCGGGGCGGCCGCGGATACTATGACCGGTTCCGCGGACGGGTGATGTTTGCCCTCAAGGACCATCGGGGCAACGTGCTTGGGTTTTCCGGCAGGGTCTTTGATCCGGACGCAAAAGAAGCCAAGTATATCAATACGTCAGAAACGCCCGTCTATACCAAGGGGAAAGTCCTGTACGCACTGGATGTAACCAAAGATGCGATTCAAAAAGCCAATGAAGCAATCATCATGGAGGGGGAACTGGATGTGATTTCTTCGTTTCAGGCGGGAATATCAAATGTCGTGGCGATCAAAGGGTCAGCAGTAACGGAAGACCATGCGCGTTTGCTCCGGAGATTTACCGACCGGCTGGTATTTGCGCTGGATAGCGACATGGCCGGTGACGCGGCCGCCCGTCGCGGAATAGATATCGCGGAAAAAAACGGATTTGATATGCGCGTCCTTTCCATCCCGTCCGGCAAGGATCCGGATGAAGCCGCCCGGGAAAATCCCGGCTTGTTAAAAAAGGCGGTAAAGGAAGCCGTCCCCATTTATGATTATTTTTTGTCGTCCGCACTCAAACGATATGACGGAGCAACGTCATACGGAAAGAAAAAAATATCCGAGGAGTTGCTGCCCATACTCACCAAAATAGATAACCCCATCGTCCAGGGCCACTATGTCCGCGCGCTTGCCCAGGCGCTTGCCGTATCCGACGAAACGGTGCAGGAGGGGCTGACTCGCGTCCGTGCAGCCAAAGGACGGCCGCTGGGAGAGGTCAAAAAAGATACAGACCACGCTGAAGCAACGTTGACGAGGGTGGAAAAGGCGGAATTATATCTGTTGAGTCTTTTGGTGCAGGGGAAGACTCCGCAGCTTTTTATCGAACTCCAAAACGAAATGCCGCCGGATTCGTTTCATTATCCGGCGGTGCGGTCCATCCTAAAAGAACTGCATTCGTATCTCAACACCCATGCCGCATTTGCGACAAAAGCGTTTGCCGATGCGCTGCCTCCTGAGCTTACGCCGACGTTTGATGAGGCGTTTTTATCCGACATTTCCGGATTTCTGGACGACGACGAACGGTTCCCCCGCGAGTGGAAAAAAGCAGTATTGGAGGCTAAACGACTGGGATTCCGGAAACACATGGAGGACATAACGGCGTTATTGCGTGATAAAACAGTATCAACTGACCGGCAGGATGCGCTTCAGGAAGAACTGCGGAACGTAGCCGCCGACCTTTCGAGTCTGGAAAAAGGCGGATAAATAAGGTAAAATAGGCTATTCCGCCTCAGTTGGCGGGTCGCCCGAGAGGCGAGAAGCGAAGCCATGAGTCTGTAGCAGACCCAGGCTCTCGGAGGAATACTATGCAAAAAGCCAAAACCGTGGCGGATAATTCCGTCAACCTCATCAAACAAGGCAAGTCCAACGGATTTGTCACACAGGAAGATATTCTGACGTTGTTCCCCAAACCGGAAGACCACATCAAAGATCTGGATCATCTGTATGATCAGCTGATCAGAAGCGGCGTGGATGTGTTTGAAACGACGTCTGCCGACGTGGAACAGGAAGCGCGGAAAAGCATTGCCGATCTGGAAAAAGAAATAGAGGCGTTAGTACGCGCCAGTGATGAAGGAATTTCCGACCCTGTCCGCATGTACCTGAAAGAAATCGGGCGGATCCCGCTCCTTACCTTTGCCGATGAAATCAGTCTGGCCAAACGATACGAAAAGGGCGACCGGAAAGCCAAAAAAAAGCTTATCGAATCCAACCTGCGGCTGGTCGTATCCATAGCGAAAAAATATATCGGCCGCGGCATGAGTTTATTGGACCTTATCCAGGAAGGAAATCAGGGGCTTATCCGGGCTGTCGAAAAATATGACTGGCGTAAGGGATACAAATTTTCGACGTATGCCACCTGGTGGATTCGCCAGGCAATTACCCGGGCGATCGCCGATCAGGCACGCACCATCCGAATCCCCGTTCACATGGTAGAAACGATCAACCGCTTTGCCCGGATCAGCCGCCGGCTGATGCAGGATTTGGGACGCGAGCCGACGCCGGAAGAAATTGCAAAAGCGATGGAAGTGGACGTGATCAAGGTGCGCGAAATTATGAAAGTTTCCCAGGAACCGACGAGCTTGGAAACACCTGTCGGGGACGAAGAAGATTCCCACCTCGGTGATTTTATTTCCGACCCGGGTCCAACACCATACGATCAGACGTCCCGGCAGCTTCTGAAGGAGCACATGGAAGAAGTACTGGCAACACTTTCCGACCGAGAGAAAAAAGTGCTGATATTGCGGTTTGGCCTGGAAGACGGCAGACCACGGACATTGGAAGAAGTCGGTGCGCAATTTGGTGTCACCCGCGAGCGTATCCGTCAGATCGAGGCGAAAGCACTGCGGAAGCTGCGTCACCCCAGCCGCTCCAAGAAATTAAAGGATTATCTAGAGTAAAGATATCCTGTTATCCCCGAAAGCAATAGAGAATAAACATACCTTCATGGAGTTATGGTCGTTGTACCGGAAAGACAACTGAAGAAGCGGTTGTTACGCCGTGCGTGCGGATCGAACGCGGTTTGTCTTTGAAAGATGGATTTTCCGCAGTCGCAACGAAAGGGGAGTAATTTCCAATAATTCATCATCCTCGATGAAATCCAGTGCCTGTTCCAAACTCATTTCCAACGGCGGATCCAGCTGGATGGCTACGTCTGCGTTGGCAGAATGGATGTTAGTGAGTTTCTTGATTTTGCAGACGTTGATGTCTATATCTTCAGCGCGATTGTTGACGCCGATGATCATTCCTTCATACACGGGCACTCCTGGTCCGATCATGGATTTTCCGCGTTCCTGAACGGTCGTCAGTGCATATCCCGTGGATTTGCCGGTTTCAAGCGAAATCAACACGCCGTTTCTCACTTTTGCCTTTTTGGGGGTCAGCGGGAAATAACCGATGAGCCGTGTAGCAATAATGCCCGACCCGCGGGTTTTCGTCATGATGTCTCCGCGGAATCCCAATAAATTGCGGGTCGATATTTTGTAGACCATTTTGGTGATATTTTTATCATTCGTGTGGGTATCGATCATTTCCCCATGCCGTTTACCCATCTCTTCGGTGATAATCCCGATGAGGCTGGAATCGAGTTCTATCGTAAGTTCCTCATATGGTTCGTGGGTGACGCCGTCGATTTCCTTCAAAATAACTTCCGGCTTGCCGACCTGGCATTCAAATCCTTCGCGCCGCATGGTTTCGAGTAATACTGCGATATGAAGTTCACCGCGCCCTGACACCAAAAACCCGTTGCCGGTCTGGCTCGGTTCGATCTTTAACCCGATATTGGTTTGCAGTTCCCGGGTCAACCGGTCCGCAAGCTGCGTCGGGGTACCGAATTTAGATTCTCTGCCTGCAAACGGGGACGTATTGGGCCCGACAAGAACTTTCAGGGTAGGCTCTTCCAAGTGTATTTTAGGAAATCCCGTAGGATCTTTCGGATCAGACACGGTTTGTCCGATCGATATATCATTGCTTCCGGTAATGGCGATGATGTCGCCGGTTTCTCCGACGGTTGCCGGAACCCGGTTTAGGCCGACACTCGTGAATACTTCTTCTATCCGGAACGTTCCTTTCGGCGTATTCTCGTCGAGAATGACGAGCGGATCGCCTTTTTTGACACTGCCCTGTGAGACTTTTCCGATTGCAAATTTGCCCTTGTGACTGTCGAAGTCCAGTGTCGTCACAAGCATTTTAAACGGTTTATCCGGGTCTCCCTGCGGCGCGGGGATATATTTGATAATTGCTTCAAACAGCGGTTGTAAATTTCCCGGTTCTTCAAAGTTTTCCGGAAGGTGATCCCATGCTTTTTCCTGGCGGCCTATGGCGTAGAGTACCGGAAAATTTAAATGTCCTTCGTGGGATGCGAGACGGAGGAACAACTCCTCTATTTCGTTGAGGACCTCTTTCGGCCGCGCGTCTTTTCTGTCTATTTTATTGATCACGACGACGACGGTGAGGTTGTGTTCCATGGCTTTCTGCAATACAAAGTGTGTCTGGGGAAGCGGACCTTCCGCTGCGTCTACGATAAGGAGCGCTCCGTCTGCCATATTGATGACGCGTTCCACTTCTCCGGAAAAATCCGAATGTCCGGGCGTGTCGATAATATTCATTTTGGTATTGTGGTACATGACCGAGGTGTTTTTGGCCAGAATCGTGATGCCCTTTTCCCGTTCGAGATCATTGCTATCCAATATAGTGGTCGCAGTCATCTCCGACTGGTTTTCACGGAAGGTATGTGTTTGTTTGAGCATGCCGTCCACAAGCGTGGTTTTCCCGTGGTCCACGTGGGCAATAATCGCGATGTTTCTGATATCGTTCTGCATAGTGTCGGCTGAATTTCGTCAACGGAGTGATTGGGCAAATACCGAAGGGGTCTACCTGAAACACGGCCATTTTCGAATACCGTAGTATATCAAAAAATCCCGTGGCGGTCAATGAAGACTATAGGACGATAATCGCAGATTAACGCTTCGTACGCTTTTCTTTGGACAGGGCATATCCCAGCCCAATGGTAAGTATGGAAGCTGCCCAGGCACACGCGGCAAAGAAAAAGAGCCGTTGTTCGCGAAGTTCTATTTCCCGCAACGACCGTCCGACTAATACATATCCTCCCTGGCCTCCATAGACGCGGGTGACTACAATGGCACTTCGCACACCAGTTTCCGGTTGCCACGTGATGCGGTCCTGTTTTTGTTCTTTCGTATACGCAAGCACCCCGGGTGGGAGAGAGGGAGTTTTCCCGTGCAGCAATCCCGTGGATGCAAGGGGAGCCCCGTGATCGTCATATATGATGGCATATGGGGCAAGGCTGGTGGCGATATCAACCGCCGGCGTAAACGTCGTCGGTAAAGATACCGGCTTACCCTTTGCGAGGGTGGCCGCGATATCCTCTGCTAATTGCAATTGCGGGTCGTTAGCATTTTGCCGGAGTATCTGCTGGCCGGAGATATACACCAAGCCACAGCCGAACGTGACGAGAAGAACGAGGGTCAGCCATACTGCGCTTTTTGCCATATATTCAAAGTATAGCAATGGGGATTTGGAATGTCTATTTATTGTACGATGCCGTTGGCATCGGTGATGATGCCATAATCATCCCTGTAGTTTAGATCTCTGTCGGAATCCGCTTTGTCGTCCATCGGAGTTTGTTCGATGAAATACAGCACTTGTCCTGTTTTTACCGTGTATTGCTGATGCTGATCTTCGGAGTCTTTGGGGGTCAGAGAGACGCTTATAGACCCATCCGGATTGGTTATAGATGTTATGGCAAAGCCCGTAAGCTTTTGCTTGGCCGCATCGGATATGGTTCCGGGTGCAATTTGGTAGGCAAATTGTTTGATGGGGGATGCGGAGAGGCTGTCACCTTTTCTGAGCATAGCCGGGCGAGCGCCCTGGGGGCCGTCTTTTCTCACTCCTGATGCGTCCGCATTCGGGCGGCCCTGGTTTACCATGGCGATAGGTGATTTAGCGAAATGCCGATAGAGAAGATATCCGGATTCCAGTACGACGACACTGACAAGTATGCCGATGAGCAGATTTTTATTCATAGTATTTGTAAGATAAATTACAATACCATGATATTCATGCGCTGTAAAGTTACGACGGAGATGCCACGGTGCGTATCGTGAGGAATACGAGATTTTTTTGGGCTGTATTTTTAATACTATGGTGCGCGCCAACGGGAATGGTAACAAAATCACCTGGTGTAACCGGGATCCATGCGTCGCCCACCAGAATGGTGCCGAAGCCTTCCAGAAAATAATAAAATTCCTCCCCGTCGGAATGGAGGTGTGTATCCAGTTGTTTGCCGGGTTCAAGCCACGCGTAATTCATGGTCGCGATATCCCCTTTGTGATGTTCATCTACGCGGATAAGGCGTTTCCTGTGGGTGGTATCTTTGTGATTGAGTTCCGAGGGGATGTCACTGATATTTTTCTTGGGGCTATTCATTACGATGAATTATATCAAAAGTACGCATAATTTCCGGCATAGCACCCACTCGTTAGTAACATACACAGGAATTGAAGCCTGTCTTTTTCCGGAGTAAGGAGTTTGTGTACACAAGAAGCGGGGATAGATCGTCGCACATTTAGACTATTTTCCCCACACGTAAATCATCCCTTTCCCTCCGCTCATGCTGTTTTGGCAGATTTGGGCTTTGGGCACTTTGAGGACATAGGTGCCGGCAGTAAGCGGCTTATTGAATCCATAATCAGCAGCGACACACCACTGATGCTGATAGGGATCACAATCTTTGCGCGTCAGCGTGCCGGAAGCGACCGTGCGGTCGTCCCGGACAATGGTGTACGGAGTGTTTTCTTCATTTTGTCCCCAGGAATACCAGGTGCGGATGCGGGTAATCATATAGGAAGTATCGAGGGTAAATTCTGCAGCATCGGTAAACGAACAGGCGGCAGGATTTTCCCGTTTCAGGATGAGTTGTTCTTCCTGTCCTCCTGATGGGGATGCAGCCGTAGGCTGAGTCAGTGAGACGAAAGGTGTGACCGCGGAAACAGGAGAGGGAAGGGTAGATACCTCAGGGGCGAATCTCGTCTGTGTATTGAGACGATTGATGATATATATCTGGGAACCCAGGATGATGACACACAGCGCCACCGCGAAATAACAGCAAGCCTGTTTCATACGTCGGCTCAGATCATACTCCGGATTGCCGTGTCTGTCTGTTAGAAATAATACGAAGTGGGCCGAAGAAGGGTGCCGCCGGCGAAAAAACCCGAGAACGCCCGGATATCAGAACCCGACGGGTTCCTTGACGAGGATACAATAGATCTGACGTTTAAGCATGGGGTTTTCATTTTTTACGATGAGGATTTTATTAAGCTGTGTGCCCGTGCCGTAGAGCTCCTGCATATGTTTGTCTTCGAGCGGCACAATGTATTCTTCCAGGCGTTTCATCGCGTCCGCCATGGATGGAACGATTTTTTGCGTTCCGACGACCAATATAAGATTTGGTGACGTAAATGCGATGTGGGGCAGCTGGCTGCCTGTGTTGGACGCGACGATATACTCTCCCTGTTCGGTGAGCGCGTGGACACTGCCAAGATAGTACTCTGACGTGATCGCATTTTTGCGAAGCTCCGCCCTTTTGGCGGCATCCGGTTCGTCGGTCACGGATTTATGAAGATCTACCCATCCGTGCGTTCCTTCTTTGAGGTATTCCGCATAGCCTACCTGTTCCAGTGTTTTGGAGGAGCCGTTCATCACCGATGCCCCTTTGGGGATAAGCTGTTTAATCAGGTCGAGTGCAGCGGCTTTCGTATCTGCTACATAAACCTGCACACCCTTTTTTTGGAGGGCGGCAACCGTCGTATCGAGTGAATGCTGAGATGCGAGTGTATCGTATGGCATATGGGTATTCTACCAGATATATGACTACTATAAAATATAGAGTACTATATGTTTTATAGCATGTCAACAAAGCACAGTATGCGGGAAGCGTATTCCATGCAGCTTACGCGTTCCGTGCAACAACCTCCGGATGATCGTGGAATCGAATCCGTCTTTAGGTAAATGTATGATACAAAGAAACGAGCTTGTCCAGCTGTTGGTTCCAACCCATCGACATGCCGGCGAGTGCTGGCCCGGCTTTTTCTGTGGCGTGAGTGACCAGGACATGCACGGTTACGATCGTTTTTCCGTTGCGTTCTTCGAATAGTACGGTAACGATGTTTTCCATATTCGGCGTGCCATCTGGGTCTTCAAGGGCGGTTGAAGTGAATACAAGTTTTTCCGGCGCAACCATTTCGGTAATCGTGCCGTGCATCGGCCAGCGCTGGCCCTTCATGGGGCCCAGTGCTTCTCCGGCTAACATAACGATATGAAGATCACCTCCGACTTTCGCGTCGAATTCGCAGACGGGAATAGTGACGCCGTTGGGGCCCCACCACTGGGCAACGAGCTTGGGGTCCGTCCATGCTTTCCAGACGAGTTCCCGAGGCGCGTCAAATTCACGCGTTAACAATAATTCTTTTTTGGGATCCATCATAGACCCTCCTTATTTATGTAAATGTTGTTTATGTTTTTCTTTTTGTAATAGCGTATCCAGGCGGTCCAATCGGTCGGACCATTGTTTTCGTATGTTTGTAATCCACACTTCAAGTTCATCAACCGCGAGCGGGTTGATGGCATACAGGCGCTGTTGCGCACGTTTTTCTACCGAAACCACGTCGGTATCGCGTAATACTTTGAGATGTTGAGAAATCGCGGGGTGACTGATGGGGAATTTGTCACAGATATCTGAGACGGACATCTGGCCGCTTGTAGCCAGTAACTCGACAATGTTTCGGCGTGTGGGTTCCGCGAGAGCAGAAAATATATCCATACGCGGTATAATAAAGTATTTACTTAATTAAGTCAATACTTAAATAAAGAACCCGCATATGCTCGCGTCGTTGCGAATCCGGAGCATAGGTTATCTTTTTGTTCGGCAGGTGGAGATGCCAAGGATGGCATATAGTCCGCAGAAGCCGATGATTCCCGTAACAAGCGCAATGACGCCCACGACATAGGCGACCGTCTGTGCAACTCCGGACAGGAAAACAAATCCTCCGATAAGCGCCAGGATTCCGATGCTAATCCGTATGATCCGATCCAAAGATCCTTCATTTCGTAATGTCATATATATTCCTTTCAAGGGGTAATCCCCAATGTTTGTGTAAGGTGTGCGCGGTCAAATCCGATAATATATTCTTCCTCGCCTCCTTCGTATTGTATGGCGGTGACCGGTACTCCCATTTGTCCGGTTTTTTTCACCATATCTTCCGCCTCTTTTTGGTCCAGGTCGACGTGGACTTCTTTGTAGGCCACCTTTTTTTCATCCAGCCAGGCTGCCTCTGCTTTGCAGTAGGGACAGGTCGTGGTGGAGTATAATTTTACGCCGCTTGGTTTTAACGGTTGGACGCCGGCAGACGCATGGATGAGCTCTTTGAGTGTTTTATCGGCTTCACTGGCCAGTTGTGCAATGGCAGGGTGTTGGGAAATACTTCCGAGTACCGTCGGGCTGCCGACGCCGATCCTCACTTCATCATTTTTGGTGAGGACTGCAATAGCACATGGTAACAATCCCAGAAGATTTGCATCTGAGGCTACGAGATTGCCCATCCAAGTCGGATTGCAGACATGAAGAATCGTACCGTTTCCACCCGGCAGTTCCGTAGTCCCCAAGACGGTAAGTCCGAACTTTTGGGCCTGCGTGCGGACGTTGTCTACTGTTTGTTTGCGGTCAAATGTGCTTTTCCTGAAATAGGCGATGTTCATCGTACCTCCTTTGAAAGTTGTACTAATAATGTGCTGATATCAACAGCTTTTTTATTTGATAACGAATACCAGACGGTTTTCCCTTCTTTTTTTGTCTTCACGATGCCGGATTGTTTCAGTTTGTGGAGATGCTGCGATACCGCGGATTGGGACAGACTACATGTTTTGATAAGCTCCGTGACATTTTTTGCTTTTTTGGCAAGACACAAAATGAGTTTGGCGCGGACTTCATTCCCGAAGGCGGCATAGATATCGTAGGTCATGCATATATATTAGCAAATACTAATATATTGTCAAGGGGAGACTGGTCTGTGCATGCCTGGGCCGGTGGGAAAGGGGGCACTGGTTTGCTGCATATATTGGCGCATAATGCCCCGCATGGGACCCTGGCGGAACCAAATGGCATCCACGTTTGCTGCATCGATAACCCACCCCGCAGCGATAACCGCGAGCACAAACCCGATGCTGATAAACAAAAAATTCCGTTTGTACGAAAAGTCATATCGTTTGAGCATCAGAATCCCGGAAATGATGGTACATGCAGCAAGCACAGGGGCCCACCAGGGGAATGCGGATAGGAGTTGCGACAGGCGGTAGGCCCCCATGGGTCCATGGGTTTTCAGCAGGAAGCGCATGAGGCTTATGAGGAATACGGAACTTGCGATAGAGGCGGCAACGCCAAAAATCATAAGGACTGACCCGGCGATAAAGTATATACGCGGACGCATAGAGACCCTCCGAGCGCGGATCGTATGCATGACGGAATCGGTAATCGTTATGGATTGTTTTGACATATGATTTTCATACGCGCTTTCGCGCGGTTTATACGTGTGGCAACGGTCCCCATGGGAAGCCGCAGGATGTCGCTGATATCTTCATACGACTTATCCTCCAAATAGTACAGGGATAACGGTTCTCTGTATAGCACGGGCATGGCATACAGGCAGGTGTGAATGCGGGCAATGAGTTCTTTTTTTGTAAACTCATGTTCTATATTTTCTTCGCTTTCCCAATCTTTGTCCCAAGCCGCATGGATTTCTTTGTGATGTTTTTTCACGCTATTTAATGCTTCGTTGTGTACGATGCGATACAGCCAGCTCGAAAATTGTTTGGTCGCGTCAAATGCATTGAGGTTGATATAGGCTTTGATAAACGATTCCTGCACGACGTCCCGCGCATTTTGCGGGTCGCGGACGATGTAGGTCGCGTAGCGCATAAGTTTTTCCTCATATCGTTTTACCAGGACGGCATACCGTTCCTTGTTTCGTGCCCGCGTCTCGATTACCAGTGCCTCATCGGAAATGGATTGTTTGGTCGGCATACTGTGTTATTGTAATACACCCGGGTTCCGGGATTTCTTTCATCCCTGTTCCGATACGCCGCATCCCCGAAGTCATGAAGGATGCGGCGTATGCGGTTTGTGCGTTATCTATTTCTCATTCCTCCCGTGCCGGTATGCATATCCAAACCAAGTTCCTGCCGGATGGCAGCCGCTTCCTCCGGATGTCCATCTTCAGCAAGTTCATGCGCCTTTGCAAATTGTGCAAATGTGTCTTCGGTGATCACCTGTGTCACCCGACCGCGATTGCCCATAAGGGCTTTCCATGCGCTGTAATCGTTGGACGCAAAGGCTTGCTCCATGGCCGTATGGCGTTCCTCCGTGTAGTTCGGACCTTTGATATTCGGGTCTCCCCGATAGGCGAGAGCCACGCCAGGATAGAGTAAAGCGCCGCCCAGTGCGAGCGCGGTAATGGCTACTGTTATCGTAGATAGTTTCATCGTATTCACCCCCTTTCTGTGAGTAATACAACGGCGGGGGGAATATTCTTTCAGTGGATGCGAAGCGGGGTGTTGCCGTCCCCGTGTCCCAGGGTGTTACAGCGTTTTGGATCTCAATTTTCCCATCGACTCGAGTAGTTTGTTATAGGGGATAGCGATCGTTCGGGCGGGATCCAGCCCAAATTCCGCTGCAATCTCTTCGTGCTTCCCCGCAGGAAAGTCCAGAATGACGGAACATAGATTGCCGTCTATCACGTACAACCCGACAATACCGTTTTTGTACTGATAATCCGTTTGGGACATGGTAACGATATTGACCGTGGCATATCCTTTGTGTTTAAGCCACGATAGTCCGGCGTCGATATCCGAAACGGGGATGCGTGCGTTGAGCGTATATTTTCCCTGTGATTCTGAGAGCACATGAATCTCGTTTTTATCCCTGAACGATACGAGTTTGACGACATCGTTCCCGTCATGTTGGGCATAATAATGAGTGGAGACGATCTCCGGTTCCTTTTGCGCGTGTCTGCTGACGAGTGCTGATTGGATTTCCGTGAGCGTGTCGACGAGGTATTTCTTTTCCTGATATTTCATAAATATAGTATAGCAACACGGCAGGCGCGGTTTACAATGCCGAGGTGTTATGGGACACACGCGGAATAGTACAATGGTGAGATGATGCGGTATGTTGGCATAGCGCTTATTATTTTGATTGGACTCATGGTGCGGATGTATCTTGTCGTAGCGCTGCCGTTATGGGCAGATGAACGGGACTCCGTAAGCTATATGGAACTCCCAGTATCGACTATCGTTTCCGGGGCGATCAATGTAACGCACCCCCCCGGATATTCACTGTTTCTTAAAACATGGTCCGCAGTCATCCGTTCGACATCTGCAATCGGACTACGGACAAGTACCCTGGTCCTGTATGTCGTCAATGCCCTGTTATTGTACGCGCTGGGGAGGCGGTACCTGTCGGAGCGATACGGCACCATGCTGCTTTTGGCGTATAGTGTATCCGGATACAGTGTCATTTTTGACTGGCAGATCCGCCCGTATACCGCGCTGGTGACACTGATGCTTGCATCACTGTATCTTCTGACGCTGGACGCCAGTTTACCGGTACTGATTTCTTTTGCGATCGTCCATGTCGTCGGATTATTTTTGGACTATGGATTCGTATGGTATGCCGGGTCACTGTGTTGCCTACTGTTGTTGATATGGATGTTACCCCGGCTCCAGCAGCGCGTCGGAATGCACAAAGGGTTCCTGCCACCTCTCCTAATAAGCATCGTTGTATATGCGGCAGCGTGGCTTCCGTACTGGGAAATCGGGGCGGGTATACGGGGTATTGCGTGGATACAGCCATATACCGTTCCTTCATTTTTTATTCCGTATTTTTTGGGAGCGGCGCATAAACAGGAATTCTTTGTGCTGTTCCTTTCGCTGTTATGTATCGGCGGGAGTGTGCTGCTTTATCACAAAAAACGCGGATGGTGGAGCGTGCCGCCCGTGGTGCTGGCCGCGCTGTCGCTGTATAGCACGTATGTGGTCAATATGCTGGTGCCCGTATTACATGTCAGAAATTTACAGATTGTTGGCATAGGGCTGCTATTTTTGTATGCCGCGGCATTTGAGTGGCTTGCTGGGAAGTGGAAGTACGTGCCGTTTGCAATCGTTTTCTGTCTGTATTGTATAAATACCGCCGTCATCGTACAGTATCACTTTTATGCGCCGGGAATGCTTATAATCAAATTCTGAAATATATATAAAAACTCCGGATAACACCCGTATGCCGGAGCACACATGAAATACCAGTTGTATGGGTAGAATAGTAAAACATATCAACGCATATATTATCTGTGTACTGGTGCTTATCACCACGTTTCTGATAATCCACAGAAATTATTTTGTGGTTGTGGACGCGGATTTTTTCGGATATCTGCCCGAAGGGATGGATATTCTTGCGCTGCATCCGCGAAATTTTCAAATTCCGCCTTTCTGGCCACTGGTTGTCGCCGTGTGCGAAAAACTATTGCCCCTGCCTTATCCTGGAATTACGGGCGCCGCACTGCTGAACATCCTGCAGTTTGCATGTTCGGCGTATCTGTTTTGGCGCATAGCCAAGAAGTATTACGGAGACCACGCCATTGTCCTATTTGCGCTATTTATAACCAATATCTATGTATACCTCACACATCTGCGCGTGGTAAATAATCCCGCATTTACGCTTCTGACGCTTGTTATTTTCTGGCTGGAAATCAATAAGCGACCAGTGGCTGCGCGACTTCTCGCGGGAATCAGTTTTTTCGTGCGGGTAGAAGGAATGCTCCTTTCCGTGTCGTTTTTGGTGGCGGACATTGTATACAAGCGGTGGAAATACATCCGCTATGAGCTTCTTACCATCGGCACCAACGTACTGTATTGGGTGTTGGTTGTGGGGATACATAATATCTTTACGGCGGAAATCAGTTTTAAAGCCACACAAATTCCCGATATGCATTTTTTTCGCCGAACATTTGAAGTATTGCCGTTAGGAGCGCCGATGCCGCCGCATTTTCTCCTTTGGCCCGGTGTGTTGCTCTGGATGTGTGTGGGTGCATTTTATTTTATAAAACGCGGATACACAGAATATGTCATCATGACGCTATATCTTACGTTGTATACAGTCTCGCACGTCCTGTTTCCGGAGACGGAAGACCGGTACAGTTATCCCATATTGTGGTTGGTGTACCTACTGTCTTTTTGGTTTATCCGTGTATTGCAGAAGAAACACCGAGTCATACCCCTGTTCTTTAGTGCTGCCGTGTTGGGAATGTTCATGCTCCTGCGCATTCCCGTCATCCCGCAAGTATCGACGAACGCGTTCAATAAATATTATCGCGCAGAAGTCCGATATGAAGCTGATTATCTCAAACAGATATTTGTGAGAACGTCGGTATATCATCTCCATCCCTGGATACTTTCGTATTACACAGGAAATAACGCACTTCGTTTTCCGTTCGTATTCCGCTATACATCTGTTTACGATGCAGTGTGTGCAAACAAGTCACTTTCCCAGCAGCATCTCGTGCTCATCGATTCATATAGCGCGACGACACGTGATTATTTCGATACAAATTTAGTCGGAGCCGGGAGATTCCAATCCTTTGCATCACAACAATCATTCGCCCCGCTCTGCACGACCCTCGCGACAACGATTATAAAAAAATACGGTTGGGTAAAGGTCTACTCCGTAGATCCCGCGTGTGCCTGCCGACAGAAAGATTCTCACATCGGGAAATAATATCCGAAGTATCGGGGCATGGTTATCCGATGAGCTTTTTTGTATAGAGATCATCGAAAATGATCCGATCTACAGGTGAGCTGTTGGATTTCCAGGAGTAATCGACGTACTTGTATTCGATAACCTCTGCCGAGGCGCATAATTGTCCGGAAAATTTTCCCGTATAACACGTCATCCTGACGATGGTTCCTTCCGGCTTGCCATGCGCCTGGGCTTCGAACGTGCCGTAATGCAGGAGAGAATCGGGGAGAAGATCTACGGAAAGCTCCTCTTTAATTTCCCGGATAAGCGCCTGATGATCCGTTTCGTTTTCCTCGCGTTTCCCGCCCGGAATATACCACGTGTCTTTCCCGCGGCTTATCGTCGAGAGAACCTTTTTATCTTTGATGTCGATAAATGCAAGTTTGTCGATATATGTTTTTGTCTTGTTATCAGTCATACGGTGCGTATTTTGATACACAATTATTCCTTATGGGCATGCTGATTTATGGTATGCGATGGCAGCAATCTGTTTCCGATTATGCTGCGCACCGGATAAAATACCGTACGGTTTCTCGTATGCATATAGTATATCAGGTCCAAATTCTCTATAGAGGAAAATCACGCCTGTGACTAAAGGTGTTTCTCTGCTGATCTAGTCATTATAAAAAAATTATTATTGAAACGACCTTAGCGCGGTGCGAATATACGATGCATCAAAAACAATTGTCCTTACCACGGTGCAAATGACATGATATGCTTACATAAGATGCGTATAAATAATTTTTTTATAGTGGTTAAACAACACAAGCTGGCGAGCATAGGTATTGCTCTGGCGGTACTTTCCGTTGTTTTCCTTCCGTTATTTCTATCCCAGACAAATTCGGGCGCCGTCTATACCGTCAAACGGGAAAACATCGTCAACACGGTTTTAGTAAATGGCACCTATACGATCGCGTCGCAAACACCTATTATCTCGCCGACAAACGGGGTCATCACTTCGCTTTTTGTTACCAACGGAGCAGTAGTAAAAAAGGGAGACCCGTTGTTTCATGTCGAAAGCAGTGCCACGCCGGACAAACAAAAAGCGGCCTATGCGGCATATCTAGCGGATCAGAGCACGGTGGCTGTGGACTCAGCAACACTGTATAGTCTGCAGTCGACGATGTACGCGGCCTGGAAAAAATATACCGACCTTGCTACAAACGGCACGTACCAGCACGGGGATGGCACGCCGAACACAACGAACCGGGTTCTGACGGAATTTACGACGGCACAGGATGATTGGCTGGCAGCTGAGGCACAATATAAAAACCAACAGCAGGTGATCGCAAAGGATCAGGCGGCACTCGCAAGCTCGTTACAGGCATACAATGAGACGCAAAGCGTCACCGTGACTGCGCCAATCCAGGGGACAATCATCAACCTTGCGGCAAAAATACATGATCAGGTGTCTGCCTCAGCATCGGTTCTCATGATAGCCGATTTCCGTAATCCCGTGTTGGTTTCGACGGTGGACCAGGTAAATATTCCGCGCTTAGCGGTCGGGCAGAAAGCCGCAATCGTTTTTGATGCGCTGCCGAACCAAGCATTCCCGGGAAGCGTGGAGTATATAGATGCGGCTGGCACCAAAACGCAGGGGACGGTAGATTTTTCCGTCTATATTTCCGTTCCGTCCGTGCCTTCCGACATAAAACCCAATATGACCGCGTCGATCACCATAGAAACCGGGCGGAAGGAATCTGTCCTGGCCGTTCCCAACGAGGCCATTATAGAGAAAAATAATGCAACGTTTGTCCGTCTGGCCGGAAAACGGGCACAGGATCTGACCCGCGTATCGGTGGGGCTCAAAGGATTGACGAAAACAGAGATCGTCAGCGGGCTTGCCGCGGGGGATCATATCGCAGTCTCACAGTAATTATGCGTGATATACATACCGCGGCGTTTATCGCATACAAATCCATCCGGAAAGGCAGCAAATCGACCTCTGTGCTGCTTATTTTTATCCTGTCGCTTTCGTTTCTGAACATGATGTTTATTTCCGGCATCCTGTTCGGGCTGCAGGGATTATTTTTTAAGGCGATTATTGACTCATACGCGTCGTATATAACGGTAAGCCCGCAGGAGAAGCCGCAAATAAAACAATACATCCTCAATCAGAATGAGGTGCAGTCGGAAATCCAGCAGATCCCGGGAGTTGCCGCAACGACCCGGCGGTACACACTGGGCGGAGCGCTTTCGTTTGATAAAGATAAAAACGGCCAGTTAAAAACCGTGTCCGGGGCAGTGATCGGCATAGATCCGACGCGTGAGAAAAGCGTGTTAACGATATCGACGATGATGCTGCGCGGACAATACCTGTCTGATACCGACACGGACAAAATAGTGCTTAGCTCTGCACTGGCGGGCGGATATAATGTGCCAGCACCGAGCGATTTAGGGGGTGCAAACGTGGGAGATAAAGTGCGCATCACCTATGCAAACGGCGTCATGCGCACCTATACGATCAAGGGAATTTATAACGACGCGATCGGCATTTTTGAGACGTTTATTACGGCCCGGGAGGCAGAATCGGTACTCGATGTGTATAACAGCGCGTCGCAGATATTGGTAAAGACAGATCTCAACAGGGCTCCCATTGAAGCATACCAGAAAAAAATCGCACATCTGCAGCCGACGCTGAAAATCCAGAATTATTTGGACTTGTTGGGATCGTTCAAGTCGTTTTTAAGCGCGCTGAATCTTATCTCCGTCATCGTAAGTGCGATAAGCGTGCTGGTGGCTTCGATCACCATTTTCGTATTGATATACGTCAATGCCATAAGCAGGAGACGCCAGATCGGCATATTAAAGGCGATCGGCATAAAACAGGAAATCATCGTCCTGTCGTATATTTTCCAGGCGTTATTTTACGCGGTGTGCGGGGTCGTCATCGGATCGGTTATCGTGTTTTGCGTATTAACACCCACGCTTGCCGCGCACCCCATAGACGTAGATTTCGGGTACCTGTCGCTTGTGCACAGAGGAAGTACGATATTTTTCGGCGTGGTAAGCCTCATCGTGGCTGGCGTGTTGGCCGGCTATGTCCCGGCCCGATTGGTGGCAAGGCAGGAAATTTTGAAAGCGATCTGGGGGTAATGGACATATGATTGACGTAAAAAATGTAAAAAAAATATATCAGGGAAAAGTGCCGACTCCCGCATTGCAGGGAGTGTCGTTTACCGTCGCGGACAGCGAGTTTGTGGCGCTTACCGGCAGAAGCGGATCGGGCAAGTCGACACTTCTGCATCAGCTGGGGCTTCTCGACACGCCAACTTCTGGAGCGATTTCGATACATAAAACGGACATACTGGCCCTGTCCGATACGCAGAAAACATATTTCCGTCTGTCGTTTCTGGGGTACGTATTTCAGGAGTATGCCCTGATGGCCGAATTTACCGCGCTTGAAAATGTGTTGCTGCCGGCCATGGCATTGGGGGATCTGGATGACAAAAGCCGCACGCGTGCGCAGGAATTATTGTCGATAGTCGGACTTGAAGACCGGATGGAGTATTATCCGAATGAGCTTTCCGGCGGCCAGCAGCAGCGTGTGGCCATAGCCCGGGCGCTCATCAACCGCCCGAAAATACTTTTTGCGGATGAACCGACCGCAAATCTGGATACCGCATCGTCAAAAATCGTATTGGATATATTTATGCGGTTAAACCGGGAAGAAAAACTTACCATCATCATGGTAACGCATGAGCCGGAATACGCAAAACTCGCACACCGCACGATAGAATTATTGGACGGGATGATCATCAAAGATACGAAAGCCAAAAAATGACGATGACGGGCGCGCGCAAATGACGGGATACACGCATATCACGTGAGCCTATATTTTCTTTCCGTTCCGAAGTGCTATATAGTCCTGAACGCCTTTTAGCCATCCGCCGGTAAAGTACTGCTCGGGGGTAACATCCGAAGGATCCGCCCACATCAGTTCCGTATGATGGCTAGTCAGTCTGATAGTGCCTCGTGTCAAAGACGCCTGATATCCTATGGCGAAAATACGGACCGTCGGGTTGCCCGGGGCAGCCTCTCTGCGTTCGTGGCGCATAAAGACAATCGGTTTTCCGAGCGTATAGGTACAATCGTTTCCCAACTCCTCGGATAATTTCCGGGCAATAATCTGTTCGAACGGCGTCTCAAACTCGCTTGCTTTCAGTCTCCCGCCGGGGATATCCCATTGGCCAAAGCCGTCTTTGAGCATCAGGAATTTTCCGTCTTTTTCGAGAAATACTTTCACCGCAAGTTGGTAGCTGTCTTTCGGGTCGGTCGGCATGGAGCGATTATATCAAAAGCGGAGAAAAGGTTGCGGTATGTCCGGATACGATTCAGACTTTGAGCACTCCGCGGAAGCCCCGGGAGCCGTAATACGAATCCGCACCGTTGTGGAAGATGAAAACGCGGTCGTAGCGGCGGTCGGCGAATATGGCTCCACCGAGTTTCCGCACCTCCGCAGGCGTGTATAACCAGCTCGAGGTTTTGGTGTCAAACGCACCAAGATGCTGCAGTATGCTGTACTGCTCTTCCGTCAACAGTTCTATGCCCATGGCGGCCGCGATATCCATGGCCGTATTTTTGGGTTTAAATGATTTCCGTTTTTCCAATGCCTCGCGGTCATAGCAGAGATTTCTGCGGCCCGCAGGGCTTTCCGCCGAACAATCATAAAACGCGTATTCACCGGTTTTTTTATCAAACCCCACGACATCCGGCTCGCCGCCGGTTAGTTCCATATCATAGAGAGACTGTAGTTTTTTGGGGAGGGTCTCCAACTTCGTTTGAATTGCCGACCAGTCAAGACCCATATGGCGCTTCATATGTTTTTCAAAACGGGTTTTCAGCGTGTTGAGCAGATCGGTTTGTTGTGCGGGGGAGAGTTTGTGAGTGCCTTTATCCATGGTGTCTCTATTATATGATGATGTCCCGTATTCGTGCCATACATGTTGCCCTGTGCGTCTCCCATTATCGGATACGTCCCGTAGAATTTACAAACGAAGCTTTGATGATATGTTCTTTTGCGAGCATATCCGCAAAATAGTGTTCTTTTCCGACAGGAACGGATGTCTCATAGAGTACTTCCGGGCTACCCATAGAGGTATTGAGAGATACGTGGGGAGATAACGACGATATGCGGTTGAGGCGGGTCGCAGACGTTCTCGGATGAAAATCTATAGTCATCCACGGTACGCCGCTGCTTCGTTCGTTCCTTATAACATGTGTCGTTTGGTCGTTATGTTTTGAACGTTAGCCCTTTTTGACGGAGTGCATGCCGTAACGGCGTTAGGGAACTTGGACCGAATCCATGAAGTGCCAATAATTCTTTTTCTGAATATTTGGTAAGCTGAGACAGTTTGGTGATGCCGATGCGATCGAGCGCTCGAAGCGCGGGTGCTGCGAGTTTGGGAAATTCGTCCCCGTACTTTTTCTGCATTTCCTCGCGGGAACAGATAGGGCAAACAGGACATGAGCTGGTTTTTTCGAAGGTATGTCCGTTTGTGCAGGTTTTTATAGTCATATGAAGAGCGTGTTAGACAATATGTTTCCGTTTGTTCAGTATTCCCCGGACCGATGGGCTGATTGCTTTGTCCGTCCGGTGGATGCAGCCGATCCAACAACAGGGCCGTCGCATGCCGTCTTTCAACTCACTTACAACCCGTCTAACGTGATCTTTTCTGGTCTCTTCTTTTTTGGGGTACTCCACCCAGCAAATCCACTCGTTACGGGAAAGCGGCGTGAGGCTTTCCCAAAGTGTAAGAGCCTTAGTATCATGGGATAGTGCATTTCGCAAATCCTCGGGAACAGTGTGTACGACGCCTCCGGAAATGGTATGAGTTGTCATGGAAGTATTGTATCAAATAAATTCATCTATTTATAAATGAAGCGAATGACATGAATGAATAATCTAAGTTTGGTTTTGTTTGTCGTGATTGAATTCGTTAATAATTGTTTACGTTTAATATACATGTAAAGTCTGGTACCATCCCATCTCAGGGATTTCATCGTATACGAATATAACGTTAGAATGCGGAATTGAGTAGATGAATCGTGATAGTATACATACGAAGTTGGAATAAATTGAACGACGCACATATCAGATTGGACCCGATGAATTACCGCCCTCGTTGATTTTATAGATGCTATGAATATAAAAATATTTCTCGGATTGCTTGCGGCGCTGTTTGCTGCCGGGAGCGCGTTTCTCTATATCCGCGATATATTTCGGGGTAACACTAAACCCCATATTTATACCTGGCTTATTTGGACGATCCTCACCATCATCGGATTTCTTGGTCAGTTACACGGCGGGGGAGGTCCAGGCGCATGGGCGACCGGCGTGACCTCGATTTATACGCTCTTTGTGCTCGTTCTTTCCTTTTTTTACGGAACGTCCGATATCACGAAGTTTGATACGGTCTGTTTGGCGTTGGCAGTACTTTCAATCGTGCCTTGGATACTCGCCCAAAATGTGCTTCTTTCGGTGATATTGGCAACGTTCACGGATATCCTAGGATTCCTTCCGACAATGCGCAAAACATGGAACGCACCCAAAAGCGAGTCCTTGGGTTCTATGTATTTTGATGCTCTAAAGCATAGTCTATCTATCGCATCGCTACAACGATACTCTTTGATAACGTGGTTGTATCCCACAGGCGTGTTGTGTGCAAAGATTGTAATAATTGCGGAAATTACGTATAGACGAGCTAAATACAGATATACGCCTTCTCACTAGGGGGTGTTAGCGCCTGCTTTGTCTGCTCTTTAGCAGTGCTACTTCAAGCTCATCCAAAAATACCCAGCGCCGATTACAAAGATAACAAATCCCCACACAGTCTGTTTTCCTTTAAACATTTGGGCTTTTTTGTTCACTCGATCAGGAAATGTGATTTTTTCTATTCCCTTTAGTAACGTAATCCACCCTAAAATAGTGACCGCAACTCTCCAGTCAGCAACCCATAGATTATGTGCAACAACTGTAGCAAGACCTAATAGGAACGTAATATATCCGGTCGACACCGTAATGGTTTTATCTTCGGTATATTGAATCACTCGTCCAAGGAATTTAGCACCCATTGAAGATAAACCAAGGATTAGAAACAGACTACCCCAAAATCTGGCTAAGAAGGTAGAAATATCCATGACTACATATGATTATACTGCAACTTATTACAAATGCGGGCACGTGCGAATCAAAGGAAAGCGGCTTGGAGGTAAGTAATGATCGTATTTATTACGGGAAGCCGATTTAGGTATGATTGTCTGTCAGTTCACTCATGGCTTTAACCAGTCTGGAATTTTTCTAAACACAGCGTTAGTTCTTAGTGTAATATGTAACGGGATACATAAATTCATTGATAATTTTTCCTATTTACGTAACGCAAATCTTGCACGCGAATGCGCACGCTGACATACTTACTACGGATAGATGTTTTATGCTTGCCTATATTACCTCACTCATTCAGGCGCTTATCGCGATGGTGATGGCGCTTGTTACGACATTGCCAACAAATTCTCCTGCATATATAGCGAAGTTCCGTAACACGTGCACGAGCCCATCAGAAACGCAGATACAGGTTGGGCGGAATTATGTAATAAATCCGTCATTTGAAACGAATGCAGGTGATCCGCTTACTCCGACGGGATGGCAACGGAGTAGTAATTTGCAGCCGACTGATATGTCAGACTGCGCAAAAGGGGAAAGTCATGCCGGATCGTGTTCGTTTCATATGGGAAGATATGTAGTACCCCCAGATGAATACGTGAGGTCACTAACTCAGGTTATTCCTTTGAGCGGGAAGGCTGGCACCAAAATAACGGTTTCCGGATGGGCGAAGGCAAAGAAATTTGTAAATGTATATCCGCGGTTGAATACGGGATTTGGTATTGGAGTCGAAATGTTTGATACAAATGGTGAAAGTTATCTTGAACCGAATGGGGAAGGATATGCAAATTTCCCATTTGGTGTACACGGGTATGAACCTGCAATCACAACATTTATTGCGTCACAGGATTTCTTATGTATGAAAGCCCACGTGTTTTTTCTTGAGGATGGTGAGGTGTGGTTTGATGATGTATCGGTGACCGCAGAACCCCCAACAGGTCCATATGTGTCGCCTACGCCATAAAAGTCCGCATAAGGAACCACTAAACAATGTAATTACTCTCCTTGTCTGAAGGTGCAATTTTTTCGAAGTTAACATATTTGTCCCTCGCTTTATAGCCTTGATCGAACTTTAATACATTGTTAATGGCATATTGCTTTCCCTGATAGGCGGAGCTAGAACCTATAAATTCACGTGATGAGGTTAGTCAACCTTCCCGACTAAGTCGTTAAGAATATACTCAACCGAATGTTTGTGGACTTACTTTTTGAAATGTTTGGAAGCGAGATTTCCGATAAGAGATAACAGAAGTCCACAAGTTCCTCCAAAAGCACCAAGCCCACCGAAGAAAGGAGTTCTTGTTATGGCGGGAGCGTTTCCTGCGTACCCATGCCACATGAAGAAAAATGATGCTAGAAATCCGAAAAGGAATCCATTTACTAATGCGTCTTTTTGAGACATAGAATAATACCCAAAAACGAAAGCTACCGTCCCCCATATAATGAGAATATAGGCAGGACCGCCGGAAATTCCGAAAACTATTCCCGTCACAGCGCTGACAACTGTCAATTTCTGCTGCCTTGATTTCATGCGATAATATTGTACTCTGCTGTCGCTTTTATGCAAATTTTCAGAGGGTACATTTTTTATTTTTGCTTCAAATCATGGAAGTGGAGAGAATCTATCTTTTTGCCCCTCCTTTGAAAATCCACTGAACGCCAAATTTGTCGTAAAACTGTCCATATGTTCCAAATGGCATTTCGTGAAGTTCTTGAAGCCTCGCATTATTTTTCCCGTCTTTAAGTCTGTCGAAAACCACCTTTAGTTCTTCAAGCCCTTCACCAATCACGAATATTGCAGTGGTGTTTCCCTGCACCGGATCAAATGTGGGAGATGCCATCCAATCCGTGGCGGAAATTTCAATATCGCCGCTTATGAGATTCGCATGAATGAGTCGTTCCCATTTTTCTTTCGGAAACATATCTTTCATCGGAGTGTCGGCAAGTTTGGTAAGCGTTAATTTGCCGCCGAGGCATGCGTGGTAAAAAGTCATGGCCTCGGCACAGTTGCCGTCAAACAGAAGAAAAGGAGTACAGCGTAGCATGCGTGTAGTATATCAGAGATATGACCACATAATCGGGTTTAAGAAAATTTAATATTGCATATGCAATCGTTAGTGTTGAGTACTAGATGCAAGTAACTGGGATATGGTCACAAATTTGTACCCCTTGGATTGTAAGTCATCTATAATTTGTCCGATTGCGCGCCGATCGCCCCCGCACGTATCACAAAACGGATGTAGGAGGATAATCGATCCCGGCCGAACGTTGGCAACCGTATAGCCGACCAAGAATGTAGTTTGTTCATCTTCTGTTTGGTTTGTCGGCAGATAGGTGTCCGGTTCCACATCCCACATAATGGTTTGTATGCCGTGCTGGTGCAGGTACCACGGAAGCGAAAAAAGCTTCTTACCGTTTGGCGGGCGAAAGGTAATGTCTCCTTTGTAACCGGTACTGCGTATGAGGTCGTTTGTTTTTTGCACTTCGGACTGAACAAACGAGGGCGATGTAAGAAGAAACCGCTGATGAGAATAGGAGTGATTACCAACCTCCATGCCCGCAGCGACTACCGCTTTTGCGATTTCCGGATACCGTTCTATTTCCTTGCCGATTTCGTAAAACGTCGCCACAACGTGTTTTTGTTTTAGGATAGCCAAGACGTCCGCCGTCTTCAGCGTGGGGGCGTCGTCAAAGGTGAGCGCTACTACCTTGTGATCGGTAGCAACCCGGTAGGTGAGTCCTCCGAAAAACTGAAAAGTCCTGGATTTGCTGATCTGAAACAAAATATAGCTGCATAACAGAGCGGATATAAGTACGCACCCTGCCACACGTACGAAACGTTTTGTTTTCACCGAAATAGTATATCAAGAAGATGGAATGGGGAATATGAAATCTTTGTTTGAGTAGAAGTAATTGGGATCAGATTTCCAATTCTATGGCAAAAATGTGTATACCGGCATATAATATACAACGTGAGAAAATTTAATGAGGCAGATGTTTTAGCTACAGGCGTTTCCCTTTCAGACAAAAGAAAAGGTTCTGCTCGACGGGAAAAAATCTTAGATTAGTATTACAATGTGTTAACAATCCACAATATCGACGGATTGCATTTCAAGCTGCTCGTAAATTCGATAGGGATCAAAATGGCGCCATGATTAAGTTACAGGAAGCAAACAGAATTGCAATATTAATGCTCACACCTAATCCGAAGAATTTTATTAAGGGAGACTACCCAAGTATTATTATGGCTGCCTGGGCGGTTATTAGTAATTCTCAAAAAGCAAGAAGCCGCAGCGTTTTGTAAAAGTCTATAACATCCGCATCATCTACTCACGAAGCTTAATATTACTAAGGAACGTGTTGGATGACTGAATAATTTTGGGTTTGCCGTTGGCAACAAGCGTATGAGAGGAGTCGGAAAACTCTGCATCTTCAGACCAGAGCAGCTGCCACAGGTCGTTTTTTCTAGTTCAGACTTCCGTAATACCGATACATCAGATCTGTTGCTGTCAGCTTCTCTGTGTGCTGCGGAAAAGACTGTCGTTTATTGTCTCCCAATCTCTATGTGAATTTTTTCCAAACCGGCTTTATAGCCAAGTATAAAATGCCAAGCATGATGATGTTTACGAGTAGGACAAGCGACAGACTGATCAGTATTTGGTTCATATTGGACGTAACGTAAAATTCGTTTATTGCCGTGATGAGAAACACGACAATCATAGAAGATAGTAAAAGCGTAACGCCTGACCTTTTCCATCGCAGAAGCCAGATTAACGCTACAATCTGCGCAAAACCAGCAACTATCCCAATAAGACTGATGTAGTTTTTCGTAAGACGTATCATGGGAAGATATGTGAGCGAGTCAACAGAAAGCGCGACAGAGAATAGAAGCATGATAACGAGCCATATTGTTAAGAATATTGGTCTTTTCATTTTATGTGTACCTATTTGATACTATCAAAGTCGAATCTATTCAGTAGGTGAGTTGCAGCAATTTCTAAAACATACTGTTTACAGCATCTTTAGGTATTTGTTGTCCAATGTCCCACATCTCAACTATCTTACCGTTTTCAAAACGAAGAATATGAACAACTGCTATTTGCATCTTCTCTGAGAGTTTCACCAATCCATGAACTGCAACTAAATCTCCATCCTCAAGCGCTTGTATTACCTTGTAGATTTTATTTGGAAATCTTTTTTTATTATCCTTCATGCCTTCTTTAAGAGACGCGGCATCATCATGAAAATATGGATTATGGTGATGAAAGTTAGAACTAACATATTTCCCATATGCTTCGTCAATACTTCCCGAAGTTGACATACGGAGAAATGAGAGAGCAATTTCCTTATTTGAATCCATACTCAAATAATATCAAACTAATATAGTTATAAAAAGACCTTCTCTAGAGTCAATTTGCTCTACGACAAACCAGCGCCCGAACAATAGAATGGATTAGATCGTATCTATTTTGCTCCGGACAATGGACGATATTCGAAACTTTTATCAATCTTTTGCTTAATATGTATAATTAGAACAAATAGATCAACATATTGCTTTTATGCAAGAATCTCATCAATTTTTACAAACACATAAAGTAGAGGGGCTAAGTCGTGTCTTAGATGCAGAACGATCTCCTCATGATCACGAGTTGGATAAAATCAGAGGCTTCATCGGCGTCAGTGCGTTCGATAGAGTCAGAAGGCTTGACACTCCATTCTTGATACCCAAAAGAAGATTTGAGGAAAAAATGCCTAAACAAATATTAACAGCAGGATACGTTGAACCAACAAGAATGACGTTTGGTTTTCAACACTTGGGAAGAGCAGTTGCCTTTTCTTGCTACAACATGGCTTATCATTCGGGCGGCTCCATCTTGGAACCAAGAGAGGAAACAACAAATTTGCCTGAAAAGATTATGACGATATCGTTTGCGTTTGAAAAAGATGCGGCTAAGTTGAAACGCGTAATCAAAGCAACAAATGTATTAAGAATAGTTGGCAGAGCAGTTAATCAACGTAAAGCACTCGGGGCTCTTGCTAATAAAGTTCTTGAGAAAGCCGCTGACCGAGCTTTTGAAGCGAAGCTTTCTTCCACAATGGATGGACGTTCTTTAGAGACAAGCAGGAAATTTATGAGAGATATGTATGACTTTATTACATCAATTGACCCAAAGTGTGCGATTGAATTTATAGCGCCGGATCCACAGAGAGCAAGGATATATAAACGCGCTTTTAAAGGTAGACCCAATATCACCGTAATTTCTAAACCAACAAGAGTGGCAGATTCAAACGTTACGTCGGAGAATGAGTAAAACGAATTTTGTATTGTTCTGACGCTCTAAATTAAAATTGCTCCCCCGGCTGGATTCGGACCAGCAACCTTCTTCTTACAGTAATCCTTCTGTTACCAAAAGGTCTGGACTATCTCATATCCGTCCTAACTTTCGTCGAGGACGAGACTCGGGTATATAGTCTCTACACATTTATGACGTACCATTTAGTACATCAATTTAGCTCGGGATTATCCGTCAAATATGACGGGGTTTCCCGAATTAGCCCGATTTTTCAATCCGTATTACTACGAAAAGCTGCCTAACCGACAGGAAGCCGCTCTACCGTTGAGCTACAGGGGAATTATTAACTTGTTAAAGTCATTATTCAATTACATTCCCATTGAGCTATCCTCCTTCGTCCCGACTGGCGTGAGTACTTCGGCGGACAAGCAGGGGAATGTAAAAGAACTTTGGTATTATACCATGTTTTACCCTCGATTAAATCGACTCGAGTTTGTATTTGAATCAGGGTATATAATGTAGGTAATGACAAAAAATCCCGTTCTGAATGCGCTTGTCGCCGGTCTGTATATAACGTTTATCAGTTTCGTCATGTATTACGGAACCCGTTATGCCCCGCACGGGCCGAGCTTCATGGCTCCGCTTGCCGTCATCTGTCTTTTTACTCTATCTGCCGCCGTGATGGGATACGTGTTTTGTTATACTCCCACAGTGTTGTATTTCGACGGAAAGAAGAAAGCCGCGGTACAGTTGTTTCTCCAAACCGTCCTCGCGTTCGGGGCCGTCACCGCGGTAGCGCTGGCACTTTTGTTTATGGGATTCGGCCGATAGTATGAAGTACCGATCCTTTATCACTTCTTTGCTAGAGGATGCCGGCAAGATCGCCCAAGAGGGATACGGAAAAGCGATAGCGTCCATAAAGGGCGGGGACCAGAATCAGGTGGTGACGGAAACGGATATCGCCATAAGCACACTTTTGGTTTCCCGGATTCGTGAGTCGTATCCTACAGACAATATCATCGATGAAGAAACGCGCGGTGTGGACAACGGGTCTGAAATGACCTGGGTCATCGATCCCATAGACGGCACGAGCGATTTCGCCAAAGCACTCCCGATGTATGGCGTCATGGTGGGGCTGTTGCGCGGGGCGGAACCGATTGCCGGAGGAGTGCTTTTGCCCGCATTTGACGAATTGTATTACGCGGAACAAGGGGAGGGGGCGTTTTGCAACGACACGCCTATCCGCGTGAGCGATGACCCGGTACTACGCCACGCGCTTATTGCCTATGCGCTTGATGCGTATCCCGATAAGCCGCACGATACGGAAAAGGAAGCAGCGCTTTTTGTCGACATTTCCATGCGCGCACGCAATATGCGGAGCAGCAACAGCTGCTTTGACCAGATGGCGGTGGCCACCGGCAAATACGGCGCGTGGTTGAACCGCACGACGAAAATATGGGATAACGTCGCGCCGGAGATTATCATAAAAGAAGCGGGCGGGCAGTTTACGGACTTTATCGGACGTACGATGGATTACAGCAATCCTATGACAAAAGTGTCTACACTTTATACGGTGTGTGCAGCGCCGAAAGCGCTGCATACCGCGTTACAAACTATAATCCATAGCCATACGTTTATGGATTGAAAAAGGAGGATGTTATGAGTGCATGGATGAAAACATTGCAGTGGAAAAAGATCCTTATCTCGGGATTTTGGTATGTCGTGATTGCAGAAATCGTCATGCAGATCGAGATTTTCTTTACGATGAAATATTACCAGGATCCGGCACTTTCCGGTTTATGGAGCAAGCTTATGATGACGTCATCCGGTCCGCCGCCGCTTTCATTTTTCGTGATATCATTGCTTTTCACCTATGTGACCGGGTGCACGCTGTCTGCCGTATTTGAATTTATGCAGCCGCTTTTCGGAAAAAAGTACTGGGCACAGGTAGTCGGGTTTACCGACATCATGGTAGGGCTTTCCATCGTATTCGCATCGTTTCCCATGTATCTGCTGTTTAACGTGCCGCTCTCACTCCTGGGGTGGTGGTTGGGGGCAAATTGGGTAACGGTGTTGGTCGCCTCTATGGTATTTGCAAAGGTGATGCGCTGATGGATAGCACTGCAATTGTCATCGGTGTTCTTTCTCTGGCGCCGTTTCTGGTACAGCGGTTTACAAGGAAGTTTATTTACTTTGCCGTATTTGCCCTGATTGCGATTGTCGCCCATGGATTGTATTTGTACGGACCCCATATTTTGTACCTGTTGGGTGTAACGTACATCCTGAGCACTGCTGCGGAACTCATGAGTCTGAAAACTCCATATAACGTATTTGGGGTCACGTACAGATATGATACGAATCATGCCTTTTTCGCTTCAAACATCCGGTTGCTTGGGGTATACCCCATAGAAATATCGTTTGCCTGGGTCATATTTAAATATGTATCATTTAACCTTGCCGTCATTATCGTCTCGGCATTTGCAATGCCGTACTGGTGGGAGGTCGTTTTTATCCCGCTGATTCTCGTATCCGTAGATTTCATCATAGATCCGGTAGCAGTGCACACCGTACGGCTGTGGCACTGGGAACGGGGGAGCGCATATTTTGGAATCCCATGGCAGAATTTTTTGGGGTGGTACCTGGTAGGTTTGGTGACGACACTTATGTTTTTATGGCTCAGTCCTGTGAAGACGGTGCGATTTGATTATCTCCTCATATTGCCGGTTTTATTTTATGCGTCTCTCCTCAATAACATGCCCCGACTCTTTTCTCTGGATAAACAATTAAGCATCGTTGCAATAACGCCACTCACGGCGTGGACCGCGGTAGCGGCTGCCGGATTATGGATATTGTCCCGCGGATAACGGTACTGATTTTTTATATACCGTGACGGTAGGGTGATCGAAGTCATACCATGTTTCTTCGGCGAACGTGTCGTTTACCGCGAAAGGCCCGAGTTGGGGATAGGAAGAGAATTCGGCAACTTTTGTAAATCCCAGTTTGCCGCTATCCAGATCCGTATAAAACGCATGCGTTGCCGGATACCTGCCGCGCAGTCGGGAAATGGTATTTTTTACTTTCGGACTTTCAATCACGACATAATCGGAATGTTCGAGTTGCGAAGCCAGGAAGAGTTGCTTGTCATGGGTGTCGGCAGCATATCCGTTAAACGAACGGAAGCCATATTGCTGGGTGGTGAGCGGCGGCCGGTCAAACCGGATGATGCTGTTCCATGTTTCCGTAAGGATAACCGAGTGCGGTGGTACATGCCTGGCTATCCATATAGCTGCGGTAAGGCTTGGGTTGGGGATAAGGTAAATGTGAAAGAACATGATAGCCCACAGGATTTGTGTGCCGACACATACCGTTCCAATACTTTTTCCTATCGGCGTATTGCGGATATCCCACACCAATTTCGCCGTAAACAACGCAAGAAACGGCGCGAGTGGGGCGCTATAGCGGATAAATTTCAGATAGGTGACGGAAAGAAATACGAGATAGGAAACAGTCCAGAGGGAAAACACCGGGATAACAGAACATTTCCTCCATGTTTTCCGGAGCAGAAGCATGCTGATGGCGCCGATGATGCCCGCCGCCGCAGGCCCGAACGCGAAAAGAAGATTGGGAATCCAGAAAAACGGCGCCGAATCCTGAAACTGCATGGTCCAGTCCATAAGAAGCCTGCCGCCGACGACATCGGCTACATACCGCGAGCGGGTGAGGTAGCCGGCGCTATCTAGAAACGAATACGGAGAACCCATAAAGAAGCTTATGAGTACAAGTAACGCAAGTGACACAAAGAATACATATCTATGCCGAGATCCGGTGATAAGAATGATGCCTATGGGGATCGGGAGAAAGAGATACGCCGTATTTTTTGTGGCAAGAAGCAGACCCATCGGGATAGCCATAGATATGCAGGATCCGATATGCGGTTTTTTGGTATAGGAAACGGCACCGTGAAGAAGGAGCAGCAGCAGAAATATAAGTATGCTTTCCGTGGTATAAAAATGGGAAAGCTGTATAAGAAGCGGGGTACAGGCAAACAATACTCCCGCGAGTATGCCGACCGGCTTGTTCCATATCCGTTTCGCCAGTGCGTAGACGAGCGGAATGGAAAGCGTGGCGAGGAGGGCCGAAAGAAACCGGCCGACGAGGGTGACTCCCTCCGGGGACGCAGACCAGTATGGTGACCTGAGTATGAATGAGGTAATCAGCGAGGACGTTTTCAGAAGGTATACGGAATATCCGTTATAGTCATGGAACCCCGGGAATAATTGTGAAAAATATTTGATCGCGAGTGCGCCGTTTACGATGAGGGCTTCATCGGGATGCAGTCTGCCTCCCATGTCCCAATTCAAATTGGTAAACCGGAACAATGCGCCAAGGAGGGTGATGAGCACGGGCATGATCATAGGAAAAGCGATGCGATAAAAAGGACGATACCGATGATACTCATGACACCTCCGATATATTCAACCGTACTATAGCCGAAATAGAGTTTGACCGTGTGCGCGCCCCGAGGCACGGCAAGTACGATCCGGCCCTGCCGATCATGGCCGACCCGGACTGACGCTCCATCTACCGTTGCTTTCCAGTCCGGATAATAGAGCGTACTCACCGTAAGTGATGTGTCTTTTACGGCATGGACGGCAAGCGAGAGCGTTTCCTGCCGGATGACGGGGTTAGAGACACTCCCTGCTCCGACGGGAAGTATGAATTTTTCCGGCAGCGTGCCGTGGGCAAGGTACTGGTGTTCTTCCTGTTTTAGGAAATCCATGTCCGCGGTAGCAGGAAGGAATTCCGCGGTGCCCATGGTTTTCAGCGTCGGGACAGCGTAGCCTACCATCTGCGGCCGGGAAAAATAGGACGGCGGAAACGGAAAGAGTTCGATATACGGATGTGTGAACGGATAGCCAAACAGCACGGCAAGCACGATGAGGAGTACTCCCGCAACAACAGATTTCCGGAAGAGATATCCCGAAAGGACGCTTCCCGAAAACGTTGCCAGAAAAAGAAACCGGTAAGGATACAGGACGTATTGCAGCGGACGGAACACGTAAAGTGCCCGGAAGAACGGATCGACCAACATAAGGGAAAGGATAAGAAGTACTACGAGCGACCAGTCCGCGGGGGACACGCGTTTTTTGACGCCGTTCCATACGAGCATCAGCGCCCCAAAACAGAGCACCATAATGATGGGTACTCCGATTGTGAATTCTTTATACACAATATGCTGCCCGAACAGAACGGCATAAGACGTACGCATCTGCTGCGTGAGGGGGATCATATAATCGGTGCGCAGCGCGATTTCTTTGGCAAGCAGTGCAGGGATGTTTATGGTACCGGTAAGCATGACCGCCGGAAGAAGGAAAAAACAGGAAAGGAGCACAACCAGCACCGCTATCCGCATAAGATACACGAAGGAAGCCCATGTACACTTGCCCAGTATGAAGGCCAAAAACAGAATGACGGGAGACATCATAAATGAGGAAATATTATGGGTAAGGATAAAAAGCACCCACAAGGCAACTGTCCCGGTATACCAAATATTTTTTTGCCGGCGCTCACTTGCCGGAACATGGTCGGCGGTATACAAACAGAGGAGGATGAGCGGCGGAAATACAAACGCCAGCATTTCGCCCCATGCCGCGTAGGAATACGTCGTGATCAGGTGATAGGGAGCAAACGTGTAGACTGCTGCGGAAACCACCCCCGCCCACGTGCCCCACAAGCGTCGAACCAAAAGATACATTGCGCCAAAGGAGGCCATAAGAGTAATGGCGGCGTAGATTTGTGATGACGTCTGTATGGAAAATCCAATGCGATAGATCGCATCAACGATATAATACGGGACGGCATAATTAAAGATAAACAGCGGCGCGCCATACCCTAATGCCGCTCCGGCGATCCACCGCGGACGAACAATACCCTGGGACAATGCGGCATCGAAATTGACGAGGCGATACATGTGCGCAAATCCGTCGGCCGTGCCCAACAGGTACGGGACAAATAGCGGACGGATGACGAGGAAGACAAGTGCGATACCTAAACATGCGGATACGACCGAAGCAAGTGTATGTTTTTTCATGCGCTGTTTTCCCATCAGAGTCTATCATACCGGATGAGTGATACAATGGCGGATGTGACCGCAATTATATTCGCATTCATCGCATATATCGGGTGGGGAGTGGGCGACATGTTCGGAGTCGTCGCTGCGCGAAAGCATGACCCGACTGCCGTGACATTCTGGTCGTTATGCGTGCGCGCATTGTTGTACACAGCCGCAGCCCCGTTTTTTATCGCTCCGATGCTTCACGCTCCTTTATATGCGATCGCGATTGCATTGTGTACCGGTATCGCTTCCGGCATCGGGTATTATTTTTTTATACAGGCTGCAGTGCGCATAAATCCCACGCTCGTCGTCGCAATCGCAGGGGCATGGAGCGCACTGGCTGTTGTCTTGTCTATCATATTTCTCCATGAACAGATAACCCCGATTCAGACCGGCGCGATTCTTGTCATATTTTGCGGACTGCTGCTTTTGACATTGCGTCAGAACATCGTGCCAGGTTCCGGACGCACGCAGGTTATCGGGTATCTATATGCCGTGCTGGCGATGATAGCGTGGAGTATCTGCGGGTCGTTTATCAAAATACCGATTGTCATCATGGGGTGGTTTTGGC
The DNA here is from genome assembly GCA_021817785.1 of bacterium. GTDB lineage: Bacteria > Patescibacteriota > Microgenomatia > UBA10105 > UBA927 > UBA927. Next base: position 18,410 of record JAKAFY010000008.1, on the reverse strand, counting down.
CCACATACTTTTTGTCACTCCCGGTAGCTGTCATAATATTTATCCTGCGGCCCCGGGTCATCGTGAAAAATCCCGTACGCTCCAACGCGGTGTTGATACCCATAGCCATTGCGATTGCATCCACCATCATCGCGGAAATAAGCTATAACATAGGTATTGGTATCGGTGCTGTTGCGGTAATAGCTCCGATTGCCGGTTCCTACGCTACGTTTTCTGCCCTGCTTTCGGTCGTATTATTCCGCGAACCATTGAGCATGCGGCAACGGCTGGGTGTAGTATGTACGCTTATCGGAATCGTTGTGTTGGCCTTTGTGAGCATATGAACCATCGTTTTTCCACTGACCGGTTTACCATGATCGTATGTCCATATCCACTGATCGTCCGGGACGGGAAGATATTGCTTGCCCGGCGGAAAGGAACCGATTACATGCCGGGTATGTACAGCCTGCCGGCAGGACACGAGGAAGAAAACGAAAAGATGATGACCTGTCTTACCAGGGAAGTGCAGGAAGAAGTGGGGATTGTGATCGACCCCAAACACCCAACACTCGTGCATGTGATGCATCGGCGGGAAGAAGACGTGCGGATGGATTTGTTTTTTCTCGTGACCGAGTGGCGAGGAACGCCCATTATCTGCGAGCCTGACAAATGCGACGATGTGGGATGGTATGCCGCGGACGCCTTGCCGGACAATACGGTGCCCTATATCCGCGCGGCGATTGTCGCGTGGCAACGGGGAATTCTCTACCAGGAACGCGGCTGGTAACATGGCAAAAAACGGCGTTGTATGGTATACTCCGTAGTTGTCCTGGGAACAAAGTGTGACCGAGTGCATTAAGGAGTCTTCTCATCGTAGCCTTCCTTAGGCGGGTAGGTATCCTTCAAGACCTAAGGGGAAAGGAATTCCAATATGGCAATCAATTTGTTTGTGGGAAATCTTCCTTACAACATGACCAGTGATGACTTGGCGCAAACTTTTGCACAAGCCGGAACCGTCGTGTCAGCAAAAGTCATTTCTGATAAATATTCAGGCCGCTCACGCGGTTTTGGATTCGTCGAAATGAGCTCTGATGAAGAGAGCAAAAAAGCGATCGAAATGTTTAACGGCAAAGACGTTAACGGCCGACCGCTCGTCGTCAATGAGGCACGTCCTCGTGAAGAACGACCGCGTCAGTAAGCTATAGTACGTAGCGTAGCAACGAAAGTTACTTCGTTACTTCGTACAAAAAACCATAAAACCCCGACGTTTGTCGGGGTTTTTGGTATAATCCGGGGTAGAAAGGGCAATAGACTATGAATAAAGCATTAGTAGCAGTCGTCGTCATCGCAGTCGGAGTGGGAGCAGGATGGTATTATGTTAAGGGAACCAATACGGCACGGAAGCCGTCTGTCCCCTCCGCTCAAACGATGCCGACAGCACAGGGTACGCCTGATCAGGCGGGAACTACCGCAAGCGGCAATATGGTTGCGGAAGGAACGGTGGTCGTTTCCTATACGGACACGGGATTTCGTCCGGAACGGGTGACCGTCAAAAAAGGAACGGCAGTGACGTTTCGAAATGACAGCGCTACCAATATGTGGGTTGCGTCGGGCGTCCATCCTACCCATAAATTACTTCCGGGATTTGATGAGCTACAAAGCGTCGCAAAGGGCGGCACGTATGCCTATACGTTCGTCAAAGTCGGGACGTGGCAATATCATAATCATATAAAACCCACGGATGTCGCCTACATTGTTGTTGTGGAATAACTTTCGATACTAGGGGGCAGGAGTCGGTGTCGGGGTGATCGTCGGAATCGGAACGCAGCGGCCCCCGGGGGGTTCGGTCCCGCTGACAAAATATTCTACCCGGTTGTAATAACACGGCAGCGATACGATGGTGTCCGGCCTGGGTTCTGTTTCATCCGGACGGTCTTTCAGTAATTCGGCCATGATGTCATGCCAAATGGGAGTGGCTCCGGTAATTCCGGACGCAATCGCCTGATTCATGGGAGAATTATCATTATTTCCTACCCAAACGATTGCTACATACGACGGCGTATATCCGTCCGCCCAGTTATCCCGTTTGTCATTGGTGGTGCCCGTTTTGACCGCGACGGTTTTTCCCGGGATGACGAGTCCGGAGTTCGGACCAAACGCAGGGGTACGCGCCGCGTTATCCGAAAGAATATCCGAGAGTATCCAGGACACGTCAGGACTGACAGCCGGCACGCCCACCGGGGGAGGCGTGTGTTCCAGAATATTTCCGGCATAGTCTTTGACTTCCAGAATGGGATTTAAGTCTACGCGTTTGCCCATGTTGGCCAACGTGCCGTACACTTCCGCCATATCCAGCATGGTGACCTCCGCGCTGCCGAGCGTCAGAGAAAGTCCGTATTGGCTGGGATCCGGGCTCCATGTGTCGATGCCCATAAGTTTTGCTTTTTGCATCATAGCCGGAACGCCGATTGCCGCAAGCGTTTTGACCGCGGGAATGTTGTATGAGTTGGCCAGAGCGGCCCGCAGCGGAACAAGACCATGGAACTTGCCGTCATAGTTCACCGGCGCATAGGGCGGACTTCCCGCCTGGCGGTAGACGATGGGTGCATCGTCAATCAATGTCGCGGCGGTCATCCCCCGTTCAAGCGCTTCCGCGTAGGTTACGACCTTGATCGAAGATCCCGGCTGCCTCAAACTCAGCGTCAGGTTGACGTTGCCGTCATGGGCGCGGTCAAAATAATCGCGGCTTCCGACCATGGCCAGAATCTGTCCCGACCTGGGATCGGTGACCAGTGCCGCGCCGTTGCCGACGTGATAGGCGGTGAGCGCGTCGATATTGGACTTTACGATTTGCTGAACTTTGTCCTGGATGTTTATATCCAGAGACGTGGTAACCCGGAGTCCGCCCCGTTCGACCATGCGCGGTCCGTACTTTTGTTCCAGGAGTTCTTTGATGTACATGACAAAATGGGGCGCCCGGATAGGAACCTGCGGAGTGGCAAACTGTAATTTTTCCTGCAGTGCGTTCTGCATCATGCTTTGTGTGATCGCGCCGTCTTCGACCATACTTTGCAGCACTTCCCGCTGGCGTTCGATTGCTTTTTCCGGGTGCGATCCAAACGGGGAATATTCCGTGGGCGCGGCGGGAAGACCTGCCAGAAGTGCAGCCTGGGCAAGGGTCAATTCCGATACGTTTTTATGAAAATATGTTTGTGCTGCGCTTTCGATACCCCAGGCGGTTCCGCCGTACGGCACCTGGTTCAGATACATTTCCAATATCTGGTCTTTGGTGTAAATGCGTTCCGCCCAGAACGCCAGGATGATTTCTTTGATTTTACGGACAACGTTAACGTCGGGCGTAAGCAGCGCGGATTTGATGAGCTGTTGGGTGATGGTCGAACCGCCCTGCACCTGTTTGTTTACCGTAATTTCTTTCGCTGCCCGTACAATGCCCCGCAGGGAAAATCCCAGATGGTGATAAAAGTCCCGGTCTTCTATGGCAATCGTCGCGTCTTTAACGTAGGAGGGGATATTGGACAATGCAACCGGCGTCCGGTTCTGGTCTGTATATATCTCATAGAGTAGTTGTCCGTTCCGGTCCAGGATTTTGGTGCTGACTTCCAGATCCCGCTGGGTCAACAGCTGCGGATTGGGAAGCGAGCGCAGGAAAAGAAATGCGTTGTACGGGATAAAAATAACGACCAGGGTAAGGCCGATGCCGATGGCAAATGATTTGATATGAATTCGGGGGGTCTGGCGTACGGGTATGACGGGAGGCGCAGATGGTTTTTTTGTCGCGCGGGGGCGGACCAGATGCCAGGCGGGGATTGCAAAATGAGGAACGGGGAGTGTCAGACGGGGAAAGGACAATCGGGGAATAGCAATGTGCGGCAATGTAAGACGGGGAAACGACATGTCCGGAACACGGATATGCGGCAGGGATACCTCCGGTATAGATATGCGGGGAGGTCGCCATGATGTGATCGTTTTTCGCACCGACAAATATGCGCGGACAATACCCGAATGTTGCCAGGAAACGGAAGTATGTTTGCTTTTTTTACCGTACCGTTTTTCCCGTGACCGGGCCGGGCGTCGGGACATCGATGAAAATTTTTCGCGGGTCCACGTTTGTACGGCAGCCACCGTTTCGGACAATATCGGACGGGTGAATTGTATGATCGCCGGAACGACATGTATGAGAAAGGAGGCGATGATCCGTACGCCGTCGCCGATAGCAACAAAGAAAAGGATACACAAAAGGACGAGCTGCGCGATGAGGGGTAATGATGGTTTTGGTGATGGTGATTGTCTGCGGGGCGTTCTCACGCCATTTTTATACCACAGTCTATAGGCTCGAAACAAGAAGGAGTTATTTGATAATCACCGGTTTGTCCTGGGTATGCTGGCAATCCAGACAATAGTTGGAGATGCCGTCGGAGACGACCTGATGGGATTGCATTTCTATATTATCCGTTTGTCCCGGACTCGCCAGGTCGTTTGTGGTTTTGTCGATGGCGACGGTCTGCGTGAGATTTTCCCGTTGGGTGGGAACGGTGCCTTTGATGAAATATTCAAATCGCGTCGGGCAGCCTTTGTCTCCGGCATTCGGATCAGGGTTGGGAGGTAACAGACCGGTCGTTGTACAGATTTGTGCCCCCACGACAGTGTCCGGTTTTTTGGGCCAGATGTCCGGTTGTCCCTGTAATACATGTTGCATAAGTTTGTTCCATATGGGAGCTGCCCCGGTGATGCCCGAAACCAGCGCACTGTTCATCGGACTGTTGTCATTGTTTCCCACCCAGGTTGCGACCAGATATTGCGGGGTATACCCTATGGTCCAGTTGTCGCGGAGATCGTTGGTTGTGCCGGTCTTTACCGATACTGCGTGTCCGGGGACGACGAGGGCTGAATTCGGACCAAAATCATCCTGTCTGGCATTGTTGTCCAGCAGGATATGAGAAATAAGAAACGCGGTTTCCGGAGACACGACCCGGGTGCCGGTCTGCAGCAGCTGTGACGGGATGTCTTTTCCGAGATTCGGATCTTTGTATTCTTCGAGAACTTTGCCGTTTTTGTCGACAACTTTTAAGATGGAAACAAGATCGTGCCGGACGCCGCCGTTGGCAAACACGGAAAATGCCGTGGCCATATCCGTCATGTGAACCTCTCCGCCGCCCAAGGTAAGTGACAATCCGTATTGTTCCGGATTTTTTAGCGTGTTTAAACCAAATGCCGATGCGGACGCGACCATGTCCCGCACGGTGTTAAGATAGAGCATTTTAACCGCTGGGATATTGAGCGAGTTACCGAGGGCAAACCGCAACTGTACCGGGCCGCGGAATTTCCCGTCATAATTTCTAGGGCAATACGGCGGCTGGCCGGCCTGATTGGCGAAACACGAGGGAATGTCCAAAAACATGGTTGCCGGAGTCACGATGTGCTTATCGATACCGATGCCGTAATTGATGGGCTTAATGGATGAACCGGGCTGTCTGAGCGCGGTCGTCACATTAAATGATCCGGAAGGAGATGCAAAATAATCCGTGCTGCCAACCATGGCGAGTATTTCCCCGGTCGCCGGATGCGTAATAAGCGCCGCCCCGTTACCGACATCCATATACTTGATTTTTGCGACTTCCGCCGCTACCGTAGCCTGCGCATATTTTTGCAGATCGAGATCAAGCGTGGTGGTCACTTTTAAGCCCCCGCGTTCTACTAACGCTTCTCCGTACGTATTGACCAGTTGTTCTTTGACATACATGACAAAATGCGGAGCCTGTATCCCGGTTTCCTGTTTGTAGTTCAAAGGTTCCGCATAGGCGTCGTCCGCCTGTTTTTGCGTGATATAGTGATCCTCCACCATACGGGTAAGCACTTCCTTTTGGCGCTCTTTGGCGTATTCCGGGTGTGCGCCGAACGGGGAATAGAGTGTGGGTGCCTGCGGCAGGCCGGCCAGAAGCGCGGATTCCCCGAGTGTTAGTTGTTTGACGGATTTCCCAAAGTATTTTTCCGCCGCGGTTTCGACGCCCCATGCGGTTCCGCCGTATGGAACAGTATTTAAATACATTTCCAGAATTTTATCTTTGGAATACAACAACTCGACGATGGGAGCCAGCAGGAGTTCTTTTATTTTCCTGATAACCGTCCGGTCCGGCGTAAGCAGCGCGGATTTTACCAATTGTTGTGTGATGGTGGACCCTCCCTGCAGCTGATGGCTGAATACGGAGGCTGCTATGGCCCGGAGGATTCCGCCGATGGGGTTGATACCGCCGTGTTTATAAAAATTTTTGTCTTCTATGGAGATCGTACCTTCCTGTAAATATTTGGGTATGTCGTTTAGCGTGACCGGCGACCGATTCTGGCCGACGAAAATATCAAAAAGCAATTTTCCGTTGCGGTCATAAATTTTGGTGGCCAACGGCACATCATACCTGCTGAGTTTGGCAGGGGAAGGAAGGTCGCGCAGAATAAACCAGTAAAATCCCACAAGCAGCAGTATAGGAATACACCAGAATATATACGGCTTCCACGACCGCGGTACCGATGCTGCCAGTGTTTTGAGAAACGGCATCCTAGGAATGACCATAGGAACATTATATAATATATAGTAGTAGGAGGTCTTTCATATATGTTTACCGTTCCTGATTTGCCATACGCATACGACGCATTGGAACCGTTTATCGACGCGCGCACCATGCAGATACACCATGATAAGCACCACGCCGGGTACGTGAAGAACTTAAATGACGCCCTGGCGGGAAATGATGCGCTGCTTTCCCTTCCGGTAGAGACGCTAATTTCGGATCTCACGAGGGTGCCGGAAGCCATACGGACGAAAGTACGAAACAACGCCGGCGGACACGCAAACCATAGTCTGTTCTGGCAGATCATGGGTGTTCCAAGCGGGGAAGTGCATGGTCCGGGAGGCGCGTTGGCAAAGGCCATGGACACGACATTCGGTTCATTCGCGGCATTTCAGGAAAAATTTACCGCAGCGGGAATGGGTCGTTTCGGCAGCGGATGGGCGTGGCTTGTCGTCGACCGGGGGGCATTGACCATACTGGATACGGCAAACCAGGACAGTCCGGTGTCAGAAGGAAAAACGCCGATCCTGACGCTTGACGTCTGGGAGCACGCATATTATCTGAAATATCAGAATGTGCGCGCAGACTATATAAAGAACTGGTGGCACGTCGTCAACTGGGCAGAGGTGGAAAAGCGATACGCTGCTGCTACATAATTTCCGTTTATGCGTTTTCCGGATCCATACGCGCTTCGAAACGAATCTCCGAAAGAGACCGTATTGTTTGCTGCCAGTCAGCTGACGGGGCAACAGGAATTGCAGGAAGATTATTTTTTGAACTTTAACGATGAATGTTTTGTACTGGCCGACGGCGTCAGCAGTCTTCCTCACGGAGAAACCGCCGCGAAATTCGCCTGCGAAACGGCCGTGTGGGCATATAAGCATATCCGCCAGCACCGGTACTATTGGCTTGATAAAAAATTATTCATGAAACGCATTTTCCGTTCTACCAACCTCGCCATCTGGCAAAAGCACCGGGAGGAGGGATTCACGGACGGGTTGGCGACGACGCTTCTGGTTCTGATGGTCGGCCCCAAACATTATTGGTTGGGGAGCGCAGGGGACTCGAGCGCATGGCTTTCTCGCGGCGGGGACATACGAAAGCTCACCAGGGATAAACCGGCGTTTCAGGCGATACCCGGGCAGGCGCTCGGCATCCGCCGCTTGGGGCTCGTGCCGGAATTTGTCACCGGAACATTCAGCCATGGCGATGTCTTGCTGCTTGCAACCGACGGAGCCGGGGATTATATCACCGGATCGGATATACAGGCATCCGTATCCCGGACGGGGTCTACGACGGACGGGGTAACCGATGCGGTCGTATCGCTTTTGACGGCGGCGCATACCAACGGGTCCGAGGAAAATATGACCGCCGTTATCGTCAAGCGGGTGGTTACATAGGGTTGCACTTTTTTGTTCGATGCGACTATACTGGTTCTATGACCAGGGAATAGCATTCCGATATGCGTTTTTTTTGAGCCGCGCATACATGAATCCGTATCCTGGAATCGTACAAGCGTTTCGTAATACGAAAGGATATCGAAATTTCCACCGCGTACGACGCGATGGTAACAATTTCACTACCCGGTATGCCTGCTGATTTTTTTGAACCCATAAGCGACCACAAAACCCCGCCGACCTATTTGTATTTTGACGGAACATCATGGAAACCCGGTGAAAGCGGAAAAACGGTCCCCGTAGCATCGCCCATAGACGGGTCGGTCGTCGGAAATTTACCCGTCGTGACGCCAAAAGAAATCGATGCGGTTATGGCCGCGGCAACATCGTCCCAGCCGGCATGGGAAGCCACCCCGCTGTATAAACGGGTGTCGGTTATGCATCTTGCCGCCGACTGGATCCGTCAGTTTGAAGAATATCTGACCAATGTGATGATCCGGGAGATCGGCAAAAGCGCCGGAGAGGCGAAAAGTGAAATCGTGCGCACCGCGGATCTTATCGATTATTTTGCCGATGAGGCAGAAGCACTCCGAGGAGAAACGATCGACAGCGATAATTTCCCCGGATATGAAAAAGGGAAAATCGCGATCGTCGAACGCGTCGCCCACGGAGTAGTACTGGCTATCGCGCCGTTTAACTATCCGGTAAATTTATCTGCCAGCAAAATTGCGCCGGCACTTCTCATGGGCAACAGCGTCGTCGTAAAACCCCCCACCATGGGAGGGATAAGCGGTTTGCATTTGGTACGCATATTCGAAAAAGCAGGTGTACCCAAAGGTGTGATCACCGCGGTAACCGGAACGGGAGATGTGATCGGGGACTATGTGGTGCGGCACGATGCCGTGTCCATGGTGGCATTTACCGGAAGCAGCGATACTGGGCTTGCGATAGCCGGGAAGGCCCCGATGAAACCGTTGCTGTTTGAATGCGGCGGCAATAATCCGGTAGTGGTCATGCCGGATGCGGATATGGGGGTAACCGCGCATGAAATAATCAAAGGCGGATTTGCCTACAGCGGGCAGCGGTGCACGGGGATAAAATACGTACTGACCACCAAAGCGATACGGGAACAGCTTGTGGAAATGATGCTCAAGCTCATGCCGGAGATGGTGAAAGCGGGAGATCCGCGGAGTCCGGATACGAAACTGGTGGGACCCGTCATATCGGAATCGGCAGCCCGGCACATAGAAGAGGTGATAGAAGCGTCGGTCAAAAACGGCGCGACGATTGTCATGGGCGGGAAACGCACGGGAGCCATGATTGAGCCTACAATACTCACCGGCGTATTACCCACGATGCCGGTCATTGCCAAAGAAACGTTCGGACCGGTCGTGTCGTTTGTGGATGTGAACTCATTTGATGAGGCGGTGACGATCATCAATAATTCTTCCTACGGACTGCAGGCGAGTGTGTTTACCAAAGACGAAGGGACGGGGATTGTGTTTGCCGGCAAACTACACGTGGGGACGGTTCAGATAAACGGCAGTCCGCAGCGGGGGCCGGATCATTTTCCGTTCCTCGGGGTGAAACACTCCGGAACCGGCGTGCAGGGCGTGCGGTACAGTCTGGAAGCCATGAGCAGAATCCGCCCGATTGTCCTCAACAAACCGCAATAAATTATTTGAGATGATGGCGGCGGACGAATTTGATTTGCTGTTCGTTGTACCCCAATTGTTCCAGAAACGTCTGAATTTCTTTTTTGGATTTGCCCTCCGCGGTCATTTTTTTCGTAAACGTATAGACCCACTCGGTAACCTCAAACGGTTGCAGGATCCATCTGGTCGTTTGTCTGGCAAAGTAATCCGGTCGCACTGTCGAATGCGGTTTATAAAACAACGTGGCGGTGGTAACCGTCTTGGGTGAGAATTCTTTGAGATAGGATACGGCGCGGACCAATGTTTTTCCGGTGTCTGCGATGTCATCGACGAGCAATACCCGTTTGCCTTCTATGCGGCGCGACAGTCCGTCGGTAATCTCCACCTCTCCCTGTTTTTGTATGTCCGTATAGCTTTGGATCGTAATGGATGCTATGGGAATACGGAGAAAATCCGATAACAGATGGCCGAATGTCAGCCCTCCGCGGCCGATAGCGACGATAATATCAAACGGTTTATCGTGGGCTAAAATCGTGGCGGATACCTTTTGGGAAAGTGAGTGATATTCGCTCCAGGAGACCGGAAGGTAGCGGATTTGCATACGATAGTATGCCGAAATTTATGACCTATTGTCAATAATTACCTTGCTTGACGAATACATGCGCGGCTTTATAATAGGTGCATGGCGGATTCCAACGTCGGTAAGCGGTCTTCCCCGTTAAAGTACGCAAGTCTGGCAATTTCGGGTCCTCCCGGGGCGGGCCGTTCCACATTGCTTAAAAATCTCCGGCCGTATTTAGAACCACTCGGGTGGGATTTTTTTTCCGGGGGAGAGTGGAGCCGGAAATACGCGATAGAAAACGGGATGCATGACCCCGGCGACCGTACCCACCATCTGGCTACGGATTACGGAGATAATGTCGATCATGAAATAGACGATGCGATGCGCAAAAAAATTTCCGACCCCGCGGTGCATATGGCGATAGAAAGTTGGATAGCCGGATGGAACGCGCGGAAAATTCCCCATGTCCTGAAAGTGCTTCTGATGTGTGATGACTCGCTGCGTATCGACCGCATCGTCAACCGCGATAATGTATCGGTCGATGAGGCAAAGCAGCACCTGCGGGTCCGGGAGGAAGCGAATTTGTCCAAATGGAAACGCATGTACGATACGGATGATTTTTGGGATCCCAAGCATTATGACCTCATCATCAATACCTATTCCCACGGCCCGGGCCAAACGCTGGAAATAGTCCTTCAGGCGCTGGGGTATTACAAGGTAAACGGTCAGCCAAAGAGCATGGAATGACCCTGGTTTTGGATTGGCGTCCCCTGAATGGTTCACCCTTGTATAGCGTATTTTCGGAGCGCATGAATTCCGCGGCCGTACGGGTAGGGAATTTTATATAGGATATGCTCATCCGGTTTCAGAACACTGTCTCTCCTGCTGCGCCCTATAGTTATCTCCTAAAGCGGGCAATACGGTCATAAATTATAGGGTGTGATAGTGGTATATATTCCGTACATCAGGATAGGGTGGCTCCATTTCATCGAGTATATTTTCTATCCGATTATTGAATATAAATCCGTTGTATGAGGCCAGACCGTGCGGTTTGTATTCACTCCGGCGGACGGTCAGCGTTATCGGCCTAGACAGAATAACCGATATCTCCCGCACTGGGCATACTCCTGATTATTTTCCCGTTGTTTATCCGCAGCGGCGTATTCACTATCGGGTATGGTGAATATATCGGATTAGCAGAGAGCCTGGCGATGTGCTATAAAAAAGGGGAAGGAAAACGCAGAACATGATACCAACAGCGCATGAAGCAAAACAATTGTGGGAGACCTATGATTTGCCCGAAGCAAAGCGCGTGCATAGTCTTTGGGTGTCACGCCTCGCCGTGTGGTTTGCCCGCGAGCTCATGCGTAAAGATACGTCGGTACGGATAGCGATTCCGCTTCTTGCCGCAGCAGCGCTGGTGCACGACATAGACAAATCCATACCGAAGTTACCCGGAGAACGGCATCCCGATACAGCCGTCCGGGTGCTTTTGGCGGCGGGATATGATGAAGTGGCAAACCTGGTCAGAACGCATCCATTGCATACCATACTCGATAGGGGGACGGCGCCCAACACATGGGAAGAAAAATTGCTGTATCTTTCCGACAAAATGGTAAAACATACCGTCATGACGGTTGACGAGCGGTTTGCATTATGGCGGGCGGAACATCTGCCGCCTCGCGCCGTCGCCGAATTGGATGCTGCGTACCCTTTGGTAAAATCCCTGGAACGGGAAATCTGTACCAGGCTTGATATGACTCCCGACACAATAGTCCGCGTCTTGCAAGACACGGGGAATTGAGTACAATGGACACAGTATTATAAGGAGGAACGGCATATGAAACGATATATATTATGGATAGGGGTATTCCTCATATTATTTCTTTCCGCCCCGGAAGTTTCGTCATTTGCCACGACAGTCTATGCGGTAAAGACCGCGCATGTCGCAGTAGCTCTTGCCACGCCGACACCCACACCGATGCCAAAGCCTGTAGAGTACGTGCTGCCGTACCCCGGGATGTTGCCGGATAATCCGCTCTATGTTCTGAAGAATTTCCGTGACAGGATCATCGAATTTTTGATATCTAACCCCGTCAATAAAGCGGAGTTTTATATATTGCAGGCGGACAAAAAACTCAGCATGGGAATAAGTCTCGCGGAAATGGGGAAAAAGGAAGAGGCCCATGAAATCCTGTCCGAGGCTCTTGCCGCGCGCACTAAGGCAGTAACGATGCTGGAGACAGCCGGAAAAGTCGGGAAAACACCGCCGGCATTTGTCATCGAAAAAATGATGCTGTCGCTCGAAAAGCACAAAGAGGTATTGTCCGGTCTTGGATTGCCGACCGATGCGTTAAACGGATTGTTTACCAACGTACAGGAACTGCTCCGGCGGATAAAATAATTTCTGTATCCGTATGTTCCGAAGCGGATTGTCTGACCGGGAATATCCGAGCATATCCCAACGGCAGGATTGAATACCGGTGATGTTCAGCGATACGGTTGTTTGGCAACGAACCTGATATCGCGCTGTATTTTCACCGTACTTTTCCCTCAAACAATATGTCCTGAGGCTGGTCGTGAAAATTTGGATATTTTGATATAGAAGTTGCTAGTTGACTCCCTAGTGCTAGTGTCTTAGGATTTTGATTGGCACCATATATAGTGCCTTTTGTTTTCACGGGAGAAACGTTTATACAGAAGAAATGAAGTGTCCATACTGCACGAATACCGATACAGAAGTCATAGAAACGAGGGACAGCGAGGATCTGGCCGTGACCCGAAGGCGGAGGACGTGTGAAAAATGCGGCAAACGGTTTACGACATACGAACGCATAGAAACCGTCCCGATTACCGTCATCAAAAAAGACGTCCGGCGGGAGCCGTTCGATCGGGATAAACTGGCGAGAGGGATCTGGAGGGCAAGCGGAAAAACCATGTTAAAGGCGGAGGATGTGCGACGGATTGTTGATGAGGTAGAGCGGGAACTGATCGGAGGGAATACGACAGAGGTGAAAAGCAATAAAATAGGAGAATTGGTGGCCAAGCGGTTAAAAAAGATAGACAAGATAGCGTATATACGATTTGCCAGTGTATTCCGGCATTTCGTCGAACTTGAAGATTTTGAAGGCGAATTAAAAAAATTATTAAAAAAGAAATAAATAATATGGATAACTTTACCGGCATCCGCAACACAGTATTTTTAGATCGATACGCATTGAAAAGCGAAAGCGGCGCTGCCGTAGAGCAGACGCCGGAAGAGATGTGGAGACGGGTCGCCCGGGCAATCGCAAAGGTGGAAAAGAAAGCGGACCAGGCGCATTGGGAAGAAGAATACTACCAGGCGATGAAAGACTTTGTGTTGGTGCCGGGAGGCAGGATCCTTTCGGGAGCGGGTACCGGATACAAGGTAACGTTCTATAACTGTTTTGTGATCCCCAGTCCCCATGATTCCCGTCAGGGGATATTGTCGACCCTGTCTAACATGGTAGAGATTATGTCCCGGGGCGGCGGCGTCGGCATCAATTTGTCCAGTTTGCGGCCGCGCGGCAGCAGGGTGCAGAAAGTAAACGGATTTTCTTCGGGTCCCTGTAACTGGGCAGAACTTTTTTCCGTAGCTACCCGTGACATCATCCAACAGGGAGGAAGCCGTAGGGGGGCACTCATGCTTATGCTGTGGGACTGGCATCCGGATGTCGAAGAATTTATCACCGTCAAGCAGGATCTGGCACGAATTAACGGTGCTAACCTTTCCGTATGCGTATCCGATGATTTTATGACGGCCGTCAAAAACGATGCGGACTGGGATCTGAAATTCCCGGATCCCAAGGATCCGGATTACGATGCAAAATGGGACGGATACCTGCCGAACTGGATCGCACTGGGGAAAACGCCGATTGTCAAAAAAACGGTAAAGGCCAGGGCACTTTGGGACCTGATTGCCCAGGCCGCATGGAAAAGCGCGGAACCGGGAGTCGTGTTCATGGAACGGTATAACAAGCAGTTCAATAATAATTATTTCGAATACGTCAACTGCGTGAATCCCTGCGGCGAGGAAGGATTGCCCAATTGGGGGGTGTGTAACTTAACGTCTATCAACCTGTCCGTCCTTGTGGGAGAAAACGGGGAGATGGATTATGACCGGCTTGCCCGGATTGCCAAAATCGGCGTCCGGTTTCAGGATGACATCATCAACGCGGATACGTATATTTTTGACCAGATCAAAGAGGTGCAGCTCCACGGGGAACGCCGTATAGGATTGGGAACGATGGGATTGGGGGATGCCCTAATCAAAATGAAACTGCGGTACGGATCGGAAGAAAGTCTCAAGGTGATCGACAAAATATACCGGACGATCCGGGACGCGGCATACGAGTCTTCCATATATCTCGCAAAGGAAAAAGGCCCGTTTCCGAAAATAGATAAAGCAAAGCACGTCGAAGGATACTTTATCCGCAAGTTGCCGGACCGGCTCAAAAAACTGATGAAACGGTATGGCATACGAAACTCTATGGTATTGCAACAGGCTCCCACCGGATCAACATCGCTTATGGCAGGAGTGTCCAGCGGCATAGAGCCGGTATATGAATTTGAATTTTTACGCCGGGACCGCCTGGGAGAACATACTATCCGCCACCCGTTATACGATGCATGGTTCCTCGCATTCAAAGAACAACACGGGCGGGAACCCACGAAGGAAGAACGTCCGGCATATTTTGTGTCCGCCAACGACCTTTCCCCGGAAGATCACGTGCGGGTACAGGCAACCATCCAGCAGTATGTGGATGCATCGATAAGCAAAACGGTGAACGCTCCCCGCACCCATACCGTAGAGGATGTGAAACGCCTGTATACGCTCGCCTACGATTTGGGGTGCAAAGGGATAGCATACATGCGCGAGGGAAGCAGGGAGGGTGTATTGGTGAGGAAAGAGGAAGCTCCAAAGCCGGTAGTCACACAGATAGCCGCTCCCGAAGTGAAGCCGCGTCCGGCGGTCGTACATGGGTCGACGTATCAGATGGAAACGCCGATGGGGCAGGCATATATCACGATCAACACCAATGGCGGCGGACACCCGCATGAGTTGTTCGTGAACGTCGGCAAAGCGGGAAGCGATGTCACCGCAATGGCGGAAGCGCTCGGAAGACTGATTTCTCTGGTATTGCGGATTTCCTCACCGGTGACTCCGACGGAACGCATCCATAAAGTGGCGGCGGAACTGATCGGGATCGGAGGAGCCAGAAGTTTGGGCTTCGGTGAGAACCGTGTACGGAGTTTGCCGGATGCAATCGCCAAAGCCATAGACCGGCATTTCGGATTTTTTAAACAACGCAACCACGCTGTAGTAGCCGGAGCGGGGGACGGCATGACCACGGTCGGCCTGGCCACCAATGGAAACGGACATGCAACGATGTCCGTCACCAACGGTCATACGGCGCCGGTGGCTGCCGAGGCGCCCGTCTCTATCCAGCCTCAGCCGGTATTTGCTACGGCGCGCCGGATGGTAACAGTGGATCTCTGCCCGAGTTGCGGGGAGGGGAGTCTGGTGTTCGAAGAGTCGTGCAAGAAATGTTATAGCTGCGGATACTCCGAGTGTTAGAATATATATAGTATATGCCGATTTATACCCGCACCGGTGATACCGGCTCCACATCACTCTTTGGCGGAAAACGCGTGTTGAAATGCGAAGAACTCGTGGATGTCTACGGATCCATCGATGAGCTGAATTCCTGGATCGGACTCATTGCTTCGGAGATGGAATCGGCAGACGTTCGGGGATTTTTGGCTTCCATACAATCTGACCTGTTTACCATAGGAAGTCACCTGGCGGGTTGGTCGACGGATGTATCCGCCTTACCGGCCCGGGTGAAGGAAATGGAGGCGCGCATTGATTTGCTGGAGGAAGACCTTCCGGCACTCCGGAATTTCATCCTCCCCGGCGGCGTGCGCCTTGCTTCAGAAATTCATTTGGCTCGGGCTGTCTGCCGCAGGGTCGAACGGCAAACCGTAGCGTATAATCAGAAAAACAATGTCGACAAAGAAATCCTGACATACCTCAATCGGTTATCCGACCTGCTGTTTATGCTTGCGCGATTTGTCAATAAAGAAGAAGGAATAACAGAGATCCTTTGGAGCGGTATTGACCGCAACGGAAAAAAGCAGTAAAAGTGTACCAGCAAAGAGACAGGAGGAATCCCGTGTGAATCGGGAACTGTGCCGCAACGGTAAACCCGTGCAAATTTTTTTACAAAAATTTGTTCGGGTACAGTCCGGAACTCTTCTCTACTCACCCGTGCAAATTTTTTTACAAAAATTTGTTCGGGTAAATCCCGAGCAGGTGCGTTAGTTCGTAGGAACATCGTTCACACGTCACAGGCGTAGAGCCGGATTGTGTGTATATACGATAGAACGAATGACCTCTTCGGGAACGAAGAGGTTTTTTTATGGAAAAGCCAGCACCCATCACCGACCGTTTTGAGCGATACAGACCCACGGTATCCCGGGATGCCACAGCAACTCGTTACCAGGAGCGGATGATCGCCCGGGGGATTCCGGTCATACGTGACGCAGTGGATGAATCAGATACGCCCGTGTGGCGCGGCGATCACTCATTCAGCTCCGATGCCGCTTCGTATTCACTTACACATTTTATAGAGCCGGAGATTGTCAAAGAACATCCGGATTGGGGTGCGGAAAAAATACAGACTGAAGCCCGGGAACGATTTACGAAACGGCTTGCCCAGGATCTTTCGTATGAAAAAAGAGAATCTCATCATGAGGAAACGGTTGTGCACTGGATACCCGTAGAAACCGCGGATGGCACGACGGAGCTGGCGACCCAATACGGAGACCGGCTGATTACGCTCCGGGAATTGTGGGAACACACACGGGAATACGCGGCCTATGTCGGGAATCCTGATGCGTACAATCCGCAGGAAGAACGGGCGCAGATGAACATGCAGGATGCGTTCGTGCGTGGAGAAGCGACGGGATTTGTGAGCGTGCTTTCCCATCCCGATGCTGTCCGGTATGTCCAGGTTTGGGAAAAAAATGCCGATGGTGATGTTACCTCAAAACAGGTTGATCTGTTTGCTGCCACCGGACGGGATTTTACCTATCAGGAAAGTGAGCAGCTGATACGGCACATCGCCGAGTTACATGAAATATCCGTGCAGCATGATCAACGGGAAGAACAGTCGTATGCTTCATTTTTGGTGGAATACGGCCGCGTAAACGAACAAAGTATCCGCGTGGTAGCGACGGGATTTGTCATGCAACAGGAATATGTGCGGGAGTCTGCACCGTTCAATACGCACCCCGAGTCCGGACACCAGAATTTTCTGATACACGATCCATTGATTTCCATGACAGAAGCCGGGAAATTCCTTCACGAGACTATTGTAGAAAAACTGCGTGTATTTACCGACCACGAAACGAACAATATAAAAGAGAAACACGTGAGCCGCCAACAGCACGCGGATAATCCTCATATCCATTTACCGAAAGACGGAAAGATTCATGCGGTCATAACAAAACGGGACACGATACCGCCTGCCACAGACAGGTATACGACCGACTCGCCCGAGAGCACGATCCGGAACGCGATGGCAGAATGGTTTATTTCCCAAACCATCGTGCGGTACCACGATGCGATTCCGTCAGGGGCGCATGCGGCGCTGTATTGGTTCGCTCTGCTGGAGCGTCAAACGGACACGGAACTATCCGCAGCTCCCGCTCCGCCGCAGGAATCAGTATCCCGCCACGTATTTACGGAGGTATTACATGCGCGGTTTGAACATATGCGCACGTTTGTGGGAAAGCGGCTCTTGCAGGTATTTTTGGGGAAACCAACCATTGCAAAACAACCCGCCTCTCCTGACGGGATGCCGGAAAGCGCCGCGGTTATGGCGTCTGACAAAAAGCGCTTAAATCCCATGCGCGCTAAAGAAGCACTACAACGATTCGTGCATGTCGTCCGGGACCGTCTAGCGGAATTGATTAGACCGCTGATGCATACGAATACTGATCGGCCCCGCGGACCCGTTTCAGCCTCCAAAGCTTCCGTGGAATATACACCGCCAGCAGATACAACACATGCGGATATCGTGGTTCCTGAAGATCTAGGAAGAGCGCTCGTGGTATGGCGATTATTTTTCGGGCAGACTGCTGTGCCCATACGCCGGGTAGACATGCGTTCGCGCGTCATGGCGCGGTTCCGGCGGCTTTTTCCCCG
>JAKAFY010000038.1 GCA_021817785.1 bacterium | reverse complement strand
GAAGTGTTTCACCATCACGACATCCTGACTATTCATAACGCTGATCCCCAATATAGTCAGAAATGTCGCGGTACTGGTAGAAAAAAGAGACTGCAATGAAAAGGAAGATGATTTTTGTTTCGTTAGCAGAATTGTCCGAAGCGGCAAGAGGGTAAGGATAAAAGCGATAATACCCGTTCCAAGACCTGCGCCGATCGTTGCAGTCACACCAAATCCTGCGGCAAGCACACCGGAAACGAGACGTAATACTGAGTTAATGTTGGCTATCACCATGCCGGCAGTAAACCGCTGGAGCCCCTGCAGAACGCTCGAAAGCACGATGCTAAGCATGGAGACGATAACCCCGATAAAAATAAAATATACGACGATAGTGTCACGAACATGAAGAAATGATGCGATCATCGGAGCCGCTATCAGAAGAGAAAATATGACGATCGCTCCGGCCCCCAAAAGAAATGCTCCCAGATGCAAAACAAGCGTGCGGATATCCCCGTATTCTCCTTTGGCAGCATGATGTGCTACGAAGCGCGTTACCACCGTCTGTAACATGACGGAAAATACATTGAGAATGTATGACAATGACAGAAGCGCCGCCAACTCTCCATATTGGACCGGACCCAATATTCTCCCCACTACCAGATGGTAAAGATACGCACCGACATTTGCCGCCATCGTACCGATAAATACTATGGCGCTGCCGCGGGCCAGCGGATGCGACGCAACATATTTTATACGCGATAAAATACGATTCACGCGCGCTCCTTTAGCGGTCTTGTAGATGTTCGCGGGGACCACCACCGCAATGTAAGAAGGGTCACGGCTGCAGCCACTCCGTCGCGCCAGGTAAGTTTTTTCCCTTCGGAAAACTGGCGCCCGAAATACGATATCGGCACCTCGTAAATCTGGTATCCCGCGCGCAGTGCCTTGGCCGTAAATTCCGGCTCGAAATCAAATCGTTTCGCGGTAATGGGCGCCACATCGGTAAGTACGTTTTTGCGGAATACCTTGTAGCCTGTTTCCATGTCGGTGATGTTTGTGTTGTAGAGGATATTGGTCATGAGTGTCACAAATTTATTGCCGAGGGCATAGACAAACATCGTGGAAAGGTGCGCCCCTAAAAACCGTGACCCATACACGACGTCGACGCGGGAATTTTCAAACGGTTTCAACAGCGTCGGGTAGTCATCCGGACTATATTCCAGATCCGCATCCTGTATAAGAACCAGATCTCCGGTTGCCCTGGCAAACCCCAAAGTAAGGGCCGCTCCCTTTCCGCCGTTTTTAGAAGCGTGCAGCACGACACAGCGCGTTTCCCAAGGAGATAATGCGTGCCGGGTGCCGTCGGTCGAACCGTCATTTACGACGATAATCTGCTTTTTCCATCCGGGGGTTGCCGCCTGCGATACGCGCTCGAGGGCGGAGTGTATGGTTTTTTCTTCGTTATATACCGGGATAATAATCGATACGGTCGGCATAGCAGAGTTATTATACCGGCTTTGCTAAACTCTCGTATACAGAAATCGTGCGTTTGGCGACCTGAGCCCAGGTAAACCGTTTGGCCCACGTAATCCCTTTGTCTACCATGTCTTCCCGTTGTTGTGTCGGCAGACGACAGGCTTTCAGTATGCCGTCGGCAATATCGGTTGCCGACTCGGGATTTACGGTGATTGCCGGACCCGCCACTTCTGCCAGGCTGGCCGCGGTCGATGAAACAACGACTCCCCCGCACGCCATGGCCTCCAGAATAGGCAATCCGAATCCCTCGTAATACGAAGGAAACACACATACGTGGGACAGCATATAGAGCGCCCGCAGATCCTCGCGCGGGATATATCCTATCCGCTCAACGGAATCTTCTATGCGGAGTCTGTGAATCGTTTCTTCGATGGCAAGTGCCTCTGAAAGTCCCGGCTCTATAAACGCTTTGCCGACCAGGATAAGTTTTGCGTCTTTCGGCAGAAATCTTCGCGCGGTCACGCGCTGCCATGCGTGCAGCAATCCGCTGATATTTTTATTCCAGTTGATGTCTCCCACATACATCGCAAAGTGATTGGGCAATGCATATTTCTCCATGGTAGCAGCCAGTGTTGCCGGGTCGCGCATGGGCGTCATGCTCGCCGGAGGAGCCAACGGCACCACGGTAATTTTTGCTTCTTCAAGACCCACCAAACGGACGATATCCCGCTTCGAACATTCGGAGTCCGTGATCACGTGGGTCACTCCGGCAAGATTTTTCCGCTGCACTTGCCACTTTACTTCGCCCCTGATGCCCCTGGGAAAGTGCTTCGGAAATACCAACGGGATGAGGTCGTGAACGGTAACGACGGTGGGTTTTCCCCGAAACACCGGCAGCGTCAGAAAAAACGGATCAAAAAACGGGTAATGGACGACATCCGCATTTTTGGGTATTTCGGATTCTTTGGAAAAAAATACAAACTGATGGCGGGACGTATGACGTTTGAGCGTTTCTACCAGTTCACGCGTATATGTCCCGATGCCTCTGTCTTTATGGCCGGTCGTGAGGGGAAGTGTGCTTATGGCGATGCGCATAAACTTGTAGCATAGTATACCCGAGATACGCCAAACTCGCAAGCGAGACGATGTCCGCCAACAGCCTCCACGGTGTCTCGTGGAACGAAGCCACTATGCGATGCTCACCTGCCGGTACGGATATACGAAGCACTCCGGCACTGTTTTGCACTGAAACAGCACGCCCGTCCACTTTGGCTGTCCACCCGGGATAATACAGCCGGTTTATCTGCACCGTACTCGTGCGACCTGCCTGGACACTCGCTGCTACCATGAGCGGAGCTGCCGCTACTTCGGATATGGTCGCCTCTCCTCCTATGAGCGTAACGGGCGCGGGCGGCCTGGTTTGTTTCCACCCGGTCCAAATGGTAGACAGGGCATTGCCAAGCGATGACGTACCGTCCGTGAAGTTTTTTCTGGACAGATAATATGCATCGTTTCGCGCCGCATACGTTACCGGACGCACGTAGGCAGTCGTTGCGGCTACCGCGCCAAGCAGCAACAATATGGTGATCACTCTGGGAAGTCTGGTGCTGACATATGCGCCGAAGAACGCACTCGTGACGATAACAAATGACAAAAATCTCCACGGATACTGGATAAATGAAAGAAACGGAAACGCTTCCCACACGGGCTGCGACGCTTCCTGCATCATCACGAGCGATACCATAAGGATGGCGCCCCAAAAAAATGTTCTGCCGTCTGTTTTTTTACGTACGCCGTCTCGTATGACTGCGAAAAAACTCAGGAGAAATATCAGC
>JAKAFY010000023.1 GCA_021817785.1 bacterium | reverse complement strand
CAAAACTCAGGGGATACAAAAGCGGCAGGTTTTCATTTAACGTCAAAGGAGGCCGCTGTGAGGCGTGTGAAGGAGAAGGCCAGCGGAAAATCGAAATGCAGTTTCTGGCGGACGTCTATGTCACGTGCGAAGTCTGCGGAGGCAAGCGCTACAACACCGATACGCTGGAAGTGACCTACCGCGGCAAGTCGATTGCCGATGTCTTGGCGATGAGTATCGACGAAGCGCTGGAATTTTTTCATGCGCATCCCCATGTCCAGCAAAAACTGCAGACCCTGGTGGATGTGGGACTGTCGTATATGCAGCTGGGGCAGTCGGCGACCACGTTATCAGGCGGCGAAGCACAGCGGGTGAAACTTGCGACCGAATTGTCCCGCCGTTCGACCGGCAAAACCGTCTATATATTGGACGAGCCGACCACCGGACTGCACTTTGCCGACCTGGAAAAACTGCTCGCGGTACTGCACCGCTTGGTCGCTAGCGGCAATACGGTCGTCGTCATCGAACATAATCTGGATGTCATTGCGTCTTCCGATTGGATTATCGACTTGGGGCCGGAAGGCGGGGAAAAGGGCGGAAGAATCGTCGGCGAGGGCACGCCCAATACCATTGCCCGGATGAAGCAATCCTATACCGGACAGTTTCTGAAAAAAACGGTAGAATAAAAAGTAATGAACCTGCGTGGTATCTTTCGGTTTGCGGCAAGCGTTATTGCAGTACTGTCGCTGTGTCTTCTCCCATCAAAAGTGTTGGCTACCGGTGAATTTCAGGCGGATTATGACGTGCAGTATGCCATAGCGCCGACCGGAAAAACGATCGTGACCCAGCATGTCACGCTCACCAACAAGCGGTCAGACTATTATCCCAAGCAGTACACGCTGCTTTTGGACAGCGACAAAATCACCAATGTCATCGCCTATGACGACGGCGGCATTATCACCCCCACCATATCGGTCAAAGGGGGTAAAACGGAAATTACGCTCGTGTTTAATGTAAAAGCCATTGGTCTTGGGAAGTCATCATCATTTTCTCTGCGGTATGAGCATAACGGCGTCGCGTCCCAAAACGGTCAGATATGGGAAATCTATATCCCCGGTATTACCAATGACCCGGATATCGGAAGCTACACGGTGAGCCTTGCCGTGCCCCCGACCTTTGGGCCCGCCGCATACGTTTCGCCGCTTCCGGGGCCGAGTAATACCTGGGACAAAGCGCAGATGATCCGGGGAGGTATCTCCGCAGCATACGGATCCGCGCAGAATTTTGACGTCGCACTAAAGTATTCGCTGCAAAATACAGGCTTTGTCCCGACCATCCAGACGATCGCACTGCCTCCCGACACCGCATTTCAGAAAGTCACCCTTTCCTCACTTACCCCGGCCCCGCAGACGGTCGACCGGGATGCGGATGGTAATTGGCTGGCACGCTATCTAGTCGCTCCCAAACAGACGGTGTCAATCGCTGCCCGCTTGGGGATATCCACCTATCTTTATCCGAGAAAAGAATTTCGGGCCCCGCCGATAGACACTGCAGCATACCTAAAACCCCAGGACTATTGGCAGGTGACGGACCCCAAAATACAGGCATTGGCGAACATATATAAGACGCCGCAGCAGATATATGCGTATGTGTCTACGGCGCTGACCTATGATTATTCGCGGGTCACTGCCGGCACGACCCGTTTGGGGGCCATCGGGGCATTGGAACACCCGACACAGGCGGTCTGCATGGAATTTACCGATCTGTTTATCGCCATAGCCAGGGCTGCCGGCATACCGGCACGGCGGGATGTCGGATTTGCGTACACCAATAACCCGAAGCTTCGTCCGCTGTCGTTGGTTTCGGATGTATTGCATGCCTGGCCGGAATACTATGATGCAAACGCACACACCTGGATTCCGGTAGATCCCACATGGGCCAATACGACCGGGGGAGCGGATTACTTTTCCAAGCTGGACTTTAACCATATCGTATTTGCCGTAAACGGACTGGACAGTACGCTGCCGTATCCCGCAGGCTTTTATCATGATCCGTCCGTTACCGCACGCGACGTTGACGTGACGTTTGCCCAGTCCACCATAAAAACCATACCGGCAAGTATCACCTCATCGATAGAATTTCCGAGTCAGGTCGGGGCAGGCACGGACCCTACGGGATCAATCGTGGTCACCAATAAAGGAGGCGAATCCGCCTATACCATAGCCGTCAGTGCAGCATCGGATGTCGGCGGCATCAAACTCACGCAGGTCATCCCGGAACTTCTGCCGTATGCCACGGTGCGTTTGCCGCTTCACTCAGCCATGCCCCAGACCCTCCGGTCGCTGCATGGTACGATCCACGCGCAAGTCAACGATGCGACGTTTACCCAGTCGTTTACCGTCCAGCCGATTGTCTGGCTTATCGGTCTGATTGTCCTGTTTGCACTGCTGAGTCTCGTGATACTCTGGCGGTTGGTATATGTATTGCTATGGAAACGATTCAGGAAACACTAGACCATCTGCCTCACGAACCCGGCGTCTATATCTATCATGACGAAACGGATGCCGTCATCTATGTGGGTAAAGCGGTAGATCTTTCCCGCCGGGTCAAGCAGTATTTTCAGCGGGAAGACGCCGTGGGAGACAAAACCCGGAGACTCGTTTCCGAAATCCGTCGCATAGAAATTATACCGGTGACCAGTGAATTTGACGCGCTGCTTCTTGAGGCCAAGCTGATTCGTCAATACATGCCCAAATACAACGTCATCTCCAAAGATGACAAAAGCCCGTTATATATAGGCTTCACCCTTCACGAACCGTTGCCCCGACTGGTCTACTTACGTAAAGGTCAGCTTGCCGCTATCCTGGCGCACAAAAAAAACGTTGTCTATGGACCGTTCCAGTCTGCTCACGCCTTGCGGGCCCTGCTGCGGCAGCTGCGGAGTGCTGTACCCTATTGCACCCAAAAAGAACGGAACGGCAGGGCGTGTTTTTATACGCATCTTGGTCTATGCGACCCCTGCCCGTCGGTGATCGCAAAAACGGCAGATGCCAAGCTACAGGCGCTGCTTATCAAGCAATACCGGAACAATATACACCGGCTAAAGGCGATATTTGACGGACACACAGCCATGGTGCGGCGCCACTACGAACGGGAGATGCGTGGGTTTGCGCGGTCGCTCGAGTTTGAACAGGCAGCACTGCTCAAAAAGCGGATCGATGCGCTGTATCGCATATCCGAATACCGCTATGATCCGGCGGTATTTTTGGAGCAGGGAGCCGAAGACGTCTATGCGGACGAGCTGGCAGAACTTCACGGCATACTCCAAACATACTACCCCGGCATGCCGCCGGTGCTTTCCCGTATCGAGTGTTTCGATATGTCCCAGCTGTTCGGAGTATCTGCGGTAGGGTCCATGGTGGTACTGACGGACGGCAAACCGGACACCGGACAGTACCGGAGATTTCGGATACGCATGAAAGGCCCCATATCCGATACCGGCATGATGCGTGAGGTACTGGCAAGGCGTTTGCGTCACCCCGAGTGGCCGCCCGCACAGTTTGTCCTCATAGACGGCGGTAAACCGCAGCTTCGGATGATGAAGGAAGTATTGCAGCACGAGCATAAAACGCTATCCTACGCGGGACTGGCCAAACGCCAGGAGGAACTCATCGTCCCGATAGGGGACGGGTATAAAACCGTACGCCTGCCGCTTACCGGTAAAGCGATCAAGGTGCTGCAGCGGGTTCGGGACGAAGCTCATCGGTTTGCCATAACCTACCACAGGAAGCTCCGTGAAAAGCGGACGTTTTCCGTTTGACCACGGCCACCAAAGTTGGTACCATGTTGTGGTCATGAAGTACCTATTGCGGGTCTTTCTGTTCAACAGTTTCTCTTTGTGGTTTGTCTCCCAGGTGCTTCCAGCGCTGGAGATACATGGCGGCTGGCAGGTGCTGTTGTTTGCGGGATTTGTGCTCAGCCTGCTCATGCTGTTGGTTGCTCCGATTCTCAAAATCCTTTTTATACCCATCAATATCATTACGTTCGGTCTGCTGTCGTGGTGTATCAATGTCGTCGTATTGTATCTTCTGACCATATTTGTTTCCGACGTATCTATCCATGCCTGGCAGTTTCCCGGCCTGCAATGGGCAGGGTTTGTGGTGCCTCCGGTGGCCTTGTCGTACGTTATGTCGCTTATTCTGGTATCATTGAGTGTCACGTTTTTCGTAAATCTCCTGCACGATATTTCCGAGTGACACGCAAACGCAGTATGACAAACAAAAAAGACCAAAAACGCATTGTGTGTATCGGGGGCGGCACCGGGACGTTCGTGGTACTCCGAGGTCTGAAACAGTATCCGTATACGTTATCGGCTATCGTGACCATGAGCGATTCCGGCGGCAGTAACCGGCGCATCCGGGACGAATTCGGCTTGCTTCCTACTTCAGATATACGCCAGTGTCTGGTTGCGCTCTCGGACGAAAACGGAGGAGCAGGTCTTTTGCGCAAACTGTTTATGTACCGGTTTGAGAAAGGCACGGGGATTGCCGGTATGACATTCGGAAATCTGTTTATGGCGGCACTTTCCGATATCGTCGGCAGCCAGGAAGAAGCCATACGCCAGACCGGGAAAGTGCTTCGTGTCAAAGGATCCGTCATACCCGTCACACTAACGGATACCAACTTGTACGCCACCTATGAGGACGGGCACACCGAAACCGAAGAGCATCTTATCGATGAGCCGACGCACGACGGACGCATGCCGATTGTCGATGCATACCTTAAACCCACTGCCAAACCCAATCCGGAAGCGCTTGCCGCTGTACGCGCCGCGGACTTGATCGTCGTCGGCCCCGGGGATTTATACACGAGCGTCCTGCCGAATCTTCTGGTTCCGGGTATTCCGGAATCGCTGAAAGCCGCAAAAGGAAAACTCGTGTATGTTATGAATCTTATGACCAAATTCGGACAAACGTATAATTTCACCGCCGCAGATCACCTGCGGGTTCTTGAAAAACAAATCGGTAAATCCATCGATTACGTCATCGTCAACTCCGCGAAATTATCGCCGAAAGCCCTTGCCATCTATGCCAAATACCATGAGGTTCCTGTGGTAAATGATCTCGTAGACACGTCCTATTATCGGGTGGAGGAAGCGGAGTTAGTGGGCAAAACTCTCTATGCGAAATCCAGTTCCGACGCACTGATCCGGAGTCTCATCCGGCATGACAGCGACGCATTAGCCCGCGTTCTGGTATCATTAGTGGAAAGGAGTACCGTATGAAAATGGCATTACTTATTCTGCATGTGTTGGTGTCGGTGGGACTGATCGGCCTTATTCTTCTGCAAAGCAGCAAGGGGGGGCTGGGCAGCGCATTCGGAGGCGGCGGATCATTCCGCACGAAACGGGGCGCAGAAAAAATAGTCTTTAATTCGACGATCGTTTTGGCTGTCATATTTTTGGTGACGTCCATTTTAAACGTCATGATCCGTTAACGTATGAGGTGGCCCCGATCCGTACGTCTGGTGTACCTGATCGCGCTGGAGTTGGCGCGTAAATATACGCGCTCACTGATCCTCGGATTTTTTGCGGGACTGTTTCTTTCCTTTCTGTTTTGGAAAATTTATCCCGGGGTCATCGCGCCATTTTTCCACCATTCCGAGCGTATCGGCGTCGTCGGGGACTTTTCTCCATCAGATCTTCCGCAATCCATACAGGAACTGATAAGCAGCGGGTTGACCACACTCGCCCCGGACGGATCGCCCGTGCCGGCTCTGGCCTCCGGGTGGGAGGCCACAAACAGCGGAAAGACGTTTGTTTTTACCATCAGAAAAGATATGACATGGCATGACGGCAAGACCGTCACGGCACATGATATCAATTACAATATCCGCGGCGTTACCCTGATCCCGACCGGCAACGATACGCTTATGGCATACCTGCAATACCCGTACAGTCCGTTCCCGACACTCGTTTCCAAGCCATTGTTTCTGCCTGGTCTCAAAGGGTTTGGTCCGTATATGGTCAGCGGCATTTCCCTGCAAGGGGGGTCGGTAAAGACGCTGCAGCTGACACCAGTAGACATGAGCAAACATCAGCAGAAAGAGTATGTATTTTACCAAACGGAAGCACAGGCCATTTTGTCGTTCAAACTGGGGGAGATAAATACGATAAGTGACCTAAGTTCCACAAACGGGCTGCAACACTGGGGGAACGTGAGTGTCGAAAAGCATACGAAATATAACCGCATCGTCACGTTGTTTTTCAACATGCATGACCCGAAACTCGGGGACAAAAATATCCGTCAGGGTTTAGCCTACGGCGTGCCGGACCTGCCGTTCGAACATGCGCGCTCACCGATTTCCAAGACCTCCTGGGCGTACTCCTCCAACGTAAAGTATTATGATTACGATCCCGTACAAGCCAAAAAACTCATCGGCCACACCGAAATCGCTACCGAATCCGCGCAGCTTACCTTATCGACGTTTTCCCAATATCTGGACGTCGCACAGTCCATTGCCGCATCCTGGACCGCGTTGGGGATCAAAACGGACGTTCGTGTCGAAAACGATGTGCCGGCTACCTACCAGGTGTTGCTCAGCGCGCAGGATGTGCCACCGGATCCGGATCAATATCTTTTCTGGCACTCTACGCAAACGCAGACGAACGTGACCGGTTATATGAACGTTAAAATTGATAAACTCCTGGAAGACGGACGGCAGGAACTGGATCAGCAAAAGCGGAAGGCAATTTACGCGGATTTTCAGCGCCGGTTGGTAGACGACGCGCCTGCGGTATTTCTCTACTATCCCACGACTTACACTGTCATCCGTCACTGATTAGGACATTTATTCGTATGCTCGTTGAGTGATCACTGCCGAATTTGTTACAATACGTCATGTCGGGGCAACGATGTGATAGCTCGGACGATTAGCTCAACGGCTAGAGCACTTCGTTTACATCGAAGGGGTTGGGGGTTCGAATCCCTCATCGTCCACCCGATACATAGTGCTATGGTACTGAGTTTGTGGAGGTAGTTCCATAGATACCCCTTGAGGGTACAAGGCGCTAAGCGAATGCTTGCGCGAGAAGGTCTCGATTAACATAGTGACCGTGCATATAATTGCCGAGTTGGCCGAGGTAGTCAAGGCGCGTGTCTGAAAAACACGTTATCTGGGTGCAACTCCTAGACTCGGCACCTTAACAAGTGAATAAAAAAAAGTAGAAGCGGCGTTAGTTCACCGGTAGAATGTCTCCTTGCCAAGGAGAAGGCAACGGGTTCAATTCCCGTACGCCGCTCAAAAGTTGATGGTATCGTACGACATTGATATGCTATATGTTGTGCAGAATAAACGTACGATAAGAAAGCGTAACGAAGGTAAATTCGAACAGTGCTTGAAGTTGAGACAACAGGGATTAAGCTACAGCGAAATTCAAGTCCTGGTGCCAGTTGCCAAATCTACACTTCAAAATTGGTTAACGTTGGGTGGACTTACGTTAACAAAAGAGCACTTGGAAATACAACTACGAAAGCGAATTGCCAGCAAGCGAGCTGCAACAGAAGCTGCTAAATTCACACGAATGGCCAATCGAGATAAGTTATTGCTCGCAGCATCCAAAGAGTATAGACAATATTTCAGCGATCCGCTCTTTCTTATGGGAATCATGCTGTATGAGTCCGAAGGCACAAAGATGGGAGACTGCCGTTTTTCTAATTCGGATTATAGACTCATACGGGTGTTCATGGTATTTATGGAAAGGTATTTTCATGTACAAAGAAACAATAATATGAAATTGTCGCTCTTCATTCATGAAACCAGAAAAGGTGATCTATGCAGAATAGTTGATTTTTGGTCTCAGAAGTTATCCATTGGGATAAACGAGTTTACTATTTATTGGAAACGAAACATTGTGAGTCATCGGAGAAATAACCCCGACTATGTAGGTCAAATACAGTTGAGAATTATCGGCATACCATATCTAACGCGGAAATTGCGTTTGTTTTCGGATATAATAGTAAGTGAATACGTCGATTAGGGATGTGTGCCGAGTGGTGTAATGGTAACACGCCTGACTTTGGATCAGCGCGACTCTAGGTTCGAATCCTAGCTCGGCAGCAAATAGTAGCCGCAATAACCACCATCTATTTGACAAATCATTCCAACTCTGTTTTCGTAGTAAGTGATATCATTTTATTTTCATCTATGAGACATATAAAAAAAGGAACCGCGAAACGAAAAACAATCGCACTTCTGTATCATTACGTCCCGAAAAATATTACCGATGAATATTTTTCGAAAGAACATGCATTGGTAGACAATCAGACGGATGAAATCGTGCAGTATATGAAACGTCTGTTTCAGCATAAACGATACAATGTACAGGTTATTAAGGTAAAGCCCGATGATTTGTCGGAACTCAAGGATCTGAAAGCGGATTTTGTGTTTAACCTGGTCGACAGCAAAAAAATGGAGGTAGAAATAGCGCGCATATTAGGAAGACTCCATATTCCGTATTCCGGCTCCTCCTTTAAAGCCATACAGACATCCAACAACAAACTTCGGACCAAGCGTCTATTTGAAAAAAACGCATTGCCCACACCAAAATACCGAATTATTGGACTTCACGACCGCATCAGCCGTAAACTGCTTCCGGGAAAATTTCCGGTTATCGTTAAACCCGCGTTCGAGCATTGCAGCATCGGTATTACCAATAAATCCATAGCGACGACTTACGAACAATTCAAAAAACTGGTTACTCGTATGCGCAGACAGCACCACCAGGCGTTGCTCACCGAAGAATTTATTTCCGGCAAGGAATTGCAGGTCACGGTATTGGAAACGCCTACCAAAACGTACGCCTTGCCCATTGCGGAAATCGCATTCCGCGGAAAAACAAAAAACAAATGGAATATCTACGGATTTGATGAGAAGTGGACAAAAAATCTGGCCGTTTACAGCAGCTGTCACTTTATCTCCCCGCCAAAATTGTTGCGGAAAGACGTCGACAGCGGCATACGCAAGGACAGCATCCGCGCCTTCTACGCGCTCGGGATGCGTGACTATGCCCGATTTGACCTGCGCTATAACACGAAAGAAAGCAAATGGTATTTTTTGGAAGGCAATGCGAACGCGGGATTTGATCCCGACCCCCGGGATGCCATGACCGCGTCTATCCAGGCGCACGGCATGACGCTGGATGATTTTGTGTTACAAATAGTGAGGAACTCCCTACACTGACTCTAACATTGGTGCGGAGGACGATTTTTATTTTGAACCGCTCTCCGATCAGTATTCCTCTGAATACCTCGTATATTTTACCAAATTAATGGAGGCGTATAAAGCGGCAGGAGGGCAGGAACATGACTAACTCTCGCCTTATTTGCCGGACTATGCTTACCGACGAAAAAAGCTTCTACCCTGCCTTTTTGGGAGATCTGGACAGCGCTAAGCATGAAGTTATCATTGAAAGTCCGTATATTACCTCTGGGCGGCTGAAAACATTCCGAAACATATTTACCCGGCTACTTGATAAGCATATTGCGCTGTATGTAATAACCAGAGATCCTAGAGAGCACCAGGCGGGTATGGATAGACAATCTGAGGCAGAAATCCGCTGGTTTGAGGAAAACGGCATCCAAACACTACTCTGCACCGGCAATCATCATCGAAAATTGGCCGTAATAGACCGTACAATCCTCTGGGAAGGTAGTTTAAACATCTTGTCGCACACACATAGCCGCGAGATCATGCGGCGGCTGGAAGGACGACAGGTTGTGGAGGATACGATCAAATTCCTCAATTTTGGCAGCTTCCTCGATTAACCGGACGTAATCTTGTATACTACGCCTGATGGATTTATCACAGACAAGTGGCCAAATACCAGCAGACTTACTTTCTGGCAAGAAACTTGCAAGCCTTTTTGATTCTGGCAGACTTCGTGAAGGCTTGAAGGAAATGTCCCGGGAAACGCTGGAATATGCCTCCGTTGAGCAAAACAACGCTGCCCTGGTTGATTCAGTGCTAAAAAGCCTCAAAGAGACTGAACCTGAAAAAGCAAACATCGAGTATGCTGCCCGGGTTGTAGAAGTAATGCGGCGTATTGCGAAAAATATTCTTGAAGAAGCTTAAGACATTACATCGAACGACTTTAACCCCAGAGCTTTAGCAATAGCCTGAATTTTCTCAAGAGACGGATTGACCTCACCACGCTCAATACAGGCATAATAATTGGTGTTAATACCTGCTTTTTCGGCTACTTCCGTTTGAGTTAGGCCTTTTTCTACGCGTGCTGATCGAATTTTCTTTCCGAAAGCTATTTGAGATTTCTTTGAATCCATATGTTTATATTTTATCATTATGACGATAGATCTTGTAAAAATTCAGACATACTTACTCTAGCATATTTCTTGCCATTGATTGTTCGCACGCCGACACCGGATGTGTAATTTCCCATGGCTTGCTCAAATGGTATATTTTGACTCCAACTTATAGTTAACGACTTTTTAGCACGTGTGATACCAACATAAAGTAAACGACGTTGCTCTTGCTTAAAATCAAAATCATTCAGACTTACCGACCTATTTTCTCCGGGAATATTACCATCGTTACACCCAATGATAAATACGTGCTCGGCCTCCAAACCTTTAGAAGATATTAATGTCATTGTTCGAATTTCATTTTCACTATTCCTCAATGTTCTCATGTAATCAATAAATTTTGAGTAGAGTTTACCGACAGTATCCTCATTATCTAGAAGAGTAAATAATAAATTTCTGAGATCTGAAAGCCCTTCAACCTCTTCAGGAAATAGCTCGTTAATTAGGTCTTGTGCGCTTGTGTCTGGCGAATGAGTAGAAATAAACTCTCTTATTGTGATTAATTTTACACAACCCTCCCTGGCTTTATGTTCTCTTTGTTCAAAGTCGTCGGGATTGGCTTTTTGCAACGCATCCTCTAAGCTTCCATATCTTTCTTTTATTTTTGTAACACCCATTGAATTGTAATTATCGTCACCTAAACCGATATATGTGCGTAAATGGAGGAGAGATCTAGGGTTAGACGACAATCCAAATAACAATATTCTTTCTTGCTCTAGCGGGCTTAAATCTATTTTAGAAGTAACTTTGTATTTATATGTCTCGTTCGATTTGACATTATTTGCATATTTGGAAAATTCATACCCTAATTTCTTTTTCGGCAATAATACAAGAATATCACTGGGTTTAATTCCATCTTTTATCATTTCACCAATTTTTCTGACAACAAATTCAAATTCTTGATCTTGGGTTGTAAATCTTAATATGTCGACAGTTCCGTCAATTTGATCAGGCAGAGGTTTTAATAATAGTGGTCGACCTGGTTCTATTTGTTTCAAAATTTCGTTTGCTAAATTTACAATTTTTTTAGCAGAACGACCAACAAATTCTAAAGAATGTACTTCAACCATTTTTCGTTTTGAGAATTCGTTGATACCTGAAGGGTGTGCATATTTGAAGCTGTAAATTGATTGATCCGGATCTCCAACCACCAATAAGAGTTTTGATTTGTTTGCTAGTAAGTCAACAAATTCCTGTTCTAGTGCGTTCAAGTCTTGATATTCATCAACCAGTATATATTCAGGATCATCTATGAATGATGATTGGATCTTTTTTGCTAAATTTACTGCGTTATACACGATCTCCTCCATCATGGCAGCCTCATATTCATCCAGCCAATTGACTATGATTCTTTTAAATTTCCTTTTCTCTTCGTCTTCAGTGAATACATCATCGTGAGGCATTGTCGCCCAACCTGCACTAAACTCTGAAAGCATTTTTTTAATCTTTCTTTTATATAATTCGGGGGCTTGCAATTTAATATCAGCAACAAGTACATCGCGCTCAAAATCAAGGATAATCGAGTTAATACGCTTTCTTATATCGTGATTGTTTTCGCTCATCAAGTACGACAAGCAAAGCGAATGTAAGGTAGCAATTCGAGGGGATTTAGCCTTTGACTCAAACCTTTGTTTTAAATCTTGGGCCGATGCGCGAGAAAAAGTAAGCAAGATAACATGGTCTGTGTTAATAGATGAATCAGACAACAATTTTTCTATTTTTGGGATAAGAATCCCTTTTGTTTTTCCACTCCCTGGACCGGCGATAACACAGATTATCTGACTATTTGATTCGATAATTTCGTCGAATTTTTTCTGATTACTCATAGAATAATCGTATTATATAGTTTTTCTGTATTAATCTCCTCAAATCTGTGGTGGATTTCCATCTCCTAAAAATACCCTCGGATTAACAGGTATTCCGTCGACGTTCACCTGAAAATGAAGATGTACTCCCGTAGCCCAGCCGGTTTCGCCTTGTGCACCAATAATATCCTTTGTTGTTACCTTCTCTCCCGGATAAACGTATATTTTGTCTAGATGGGCGTAAATTGTTTGGATATTATTGCCATTGTCGATAATGATGTGTTTCCCAAATCCCCAAAATATTTCACCGGCATAGATTACCGTACCGTCCATAGCGGGGTTTACAGGATCATCAAGGTATCCAGCGATATCAATACCGGTATGAAGCGGTTGGTACGGCAGATCGGATTCTCCGAATTCAAGCGTAATTACTCCGCTTGTCGGCCAGACAACGTTAGGGTAGATTGCTTTCGTCACTTGGCCGGTTAATGGGTCTTTGATTTCGATAGCTTGTGTTTGGGTATTTTGCGTAACCAACTTGTCAGACACAGCATTGATACCAACCTGCGTGAGTAAGATCACGGCAATAACCGGTAAGAGAAGAATGACAACAAATGCAGTGAGGATAACTTTGAGTTCTTTCCGGTATGACCAGAGGGCAATGATGAGTTTCGGGTCCATGGCTAGATATACACTTCCCGCGGGTCTGTTGTAAGTAAGGGGTGTTCCTGTTCAGATGCTACGACTTTGACGGCGACGTGGTTTTGATCGGCTATAAGAAGGGCCTCGCCACGGTCACAGGTTAAAAGATAATGCTGTTCATAGGCGGAAAGATGGAATTCATCAGCGACCTTCTTGATTGTGGTTGTGTCTTGACGCATGAGAATACGAAGGGATGACTGGCTAGCAATGGCTTTCCCATACTCTTGGCTTAGGAAATCGCTTGCCTGTTGGGTAATAATAGTGACCCCGAGATAATATTTTCTGGCACGACGGACAAGGCCGGAAATAAATCTCGCGCTTTCCGGCTCCTGCAGGAGTATCCAGCCTTCGTCAATCACAAGCATCCGTTTTTGGGGATTTTGTTTAACTTCATTGTTGACGAAGTTGGCAAGCACCATCATCATGATCGGCCGGATGGTTTCGTTGAGGTTTTTAATATCAAAGACGATAAGACGGTTATCAAGTTTGATATTCGTTTGGGAATCAAACATTGCAGAAAGCGAGCCTTTGACAAACCGTTCCAGCCGGTCGCATAAATCCCGCTGCTTCATAGTTTTTAGATTGTGGTAGAAGTCCTTGAGAAGCGGATAATGGGTGCGTTTCTGCTTCTTGCTATTCTTCCTAGTCCCGAGGCCTACGTCTTTGTAAGTAAGAAGCAAGGCCTTGTCGACAACTGCCCGTTCTTCCGAGGTTAAGGAACCAACCATAAGGGATATAAGTTCGGTCAAGTCTTGAATGTGCTCGGAGAGATTGTTTTCATCCGTAACGGAGCGTTTCGAGTATTGGAACGGGTTAATCTTTTCTTTCGAGGAGCTGGAAAGCTTGATATAGGTGCCGTTGACTGAAGCCGCAAGTTGTTTGTACTCCCGTTCGGGGTCAATAATGATGACTTTTGTGCCCTGCATGAGGTGGCGAAGGATCTCGACTTTCGCGGTGTAGCTTTTACCGCTTCCTGATTGAGCAAAAATTATGGAGTTAGCGTTGTTTAACGCATACCGGAGATCGGA
>JAKAFY010000007.1 GCA_021817785.1 bacterium | reverse complement strand
CCTGCACGCCCTGTTCCGTCAAACGATCTACGAGCATGTCCCGAACCGTTTTTGCGTTATCAATAACAGGGAAAATTTTTCCCCGGCTCGTTTTCTTTTCTTCATAGATGGGAACACCCAGATCATCGAAAAATTGTACGATATCGCGGTACCCGTACTGGGAGAATACGGACCGGATAAGCGATTGGTCGCCATGAAAAAATCCGTCCGGTCCGCCTTCCAAGTGGACATTCGTCAGGTTCCCGCGTCCGGCGCCGGAGGTTAGAAATTTCCGTCCTAATTCAAACGTGCGATCAAGGATGATGACGGTATATTTGGGGTGGTGTTCTTTGACCGACAGTGCAGCCATCATACCGGCTGCACCTCCGCCGATTACTATAACGTCATATATTGGTTGGGGAATATCCGTCATATACTCGTTGTGATTGTATCAGACTCACGCGCAAGTGTTATACTTTTGGCACCATGATACACACCCCGACTCTCCATTCCATTATCGCTCTGAACCATCGTTCGCTGTCGTTTCTGGCCCGGCACAAACTACGGATATTGATTTCCATCCTCGTCACTGTTTCGGTTATCAGTTTCGGTACCTACGCTATGAATCTCCGGAGCAGGCTGCTTTCCCGGATGACGGCGATGCAAACCTCGCCATCGACGGAACTCTATTATGCGACCCGTTCCGCACATCCGCTGGCAGATTTCCCCGTCGCCACGCCTTCGAGCGATGTGTTAGGAGCCTCATCCGCAATTGCAGTGCCCTTTGATACGCCCGATGTCACGGCGTATTACCCCACGCCGCTGCCCATGCCGACGGATTTTCCTGCCATGACGCCATTTCCTACGCCAATCCCTCTGCCGGCAGTTGCTGCCCCCACAAACTGTGCCGGTACGGCAAATGAAAATAATTCGCAGGTATATCTGTCTTCGGCTACGGCAGTCGTCGGTTCATCGGTCACGGTCTCCATCGAACTCCGCGACTGCAACAATGCACTCGCATCCAATGACAATCTGTCCATTTCCCAGCAGACCAACGACTCGACGGCGAAAATAAACGGCCAGTCCGGATCGGTACACATCCAGGCGGTGAACGGAAAAGCGTCGTTTACCGTGACGAGCCAGAATGCCGGGACAGATACGTTCCTTATTACCGATACCAACCAGCACTTTCCCGTCACCATGCCCGGCTACCACAATCCGAGCATAACTTTCGCCAACAATACATCGGGAAATTCGAATTGTACAACGCCAGGCGGCACGCCGAACGGCTGGTATTCCGACGTCTATCCCAATCCCCCCGTATCAACGACCAACGGCTCTCAGCAAATGCTCGTGGTTATTCGTGACTGTAACAGAAATGCCGTTTCATCCGACACGATTAAAGTGTCGATAAGTTCCGGAGATTCAAATGCAAAGATAAACGGCGGCTCCCCGCCTGCGACATTTAGTGTAACCAACGGCCAAGCGAATTTTACCGTGTCATCGCAGGTAAGCGGGACGGTGACACTCCTTGTACAGGATACAACCGCGGGTTTTACCGTCACGGATCCAAAAAATAATCCCCCGAGTATCGCATTTAGTACTCCGGCATCATCGGGCCCCACACCAACTCCTGCGCCTCAGGCGACATCAACACCCACCCTGGGCCCTACATCGGTACCCGCGGCCACTCCCACACTCAACGCCACGCCAACGTCTACATCAACCTCCAGTGCAACAACCCATTAGGAATCACAGTATTTCCCCGGGAGATGGAAATTCGCAAAGAAGTATATAGGTATACCAGTTCATATAGTACCCACGAGAGGTACTGAGCTTGTCGAAGTGCGGAGGAGACAGGACTCGAACCTGCGAGGGATTACTCCCGTACGCTTTCCAAGCGTATGCCGTAGCCGCTGGGCCACTCCTCCCGCCTCTAAAGGCGGGTCGCCATATTCGATTCGACCCACCGATAGGGTGGGTCGCCGTCAGAGGCGACCAACTATTAGAAACCGTTATGTAACGTATGTCCTAGTCTGTGATGCAACGATTCTCTGCCAATACCGGACTTTAAAAATATCTCTTCCCTCCCGTAGTCAGTTTTATCACCAAACGCTTCGTAATAAACCAACTCAAACGGTCTTCTCGATCTGGTTGCTAACGAACCGCCTGCGTTGTGCACCTTAAAACGTGTTTTCAAATCTGACGTCTTCCCAATATAGAGCTTTTTATCCCGTAGACTCCGCATCACATACACGTACCACATACACATGTGTGATTATATCATCTTTTCGGCGGGTCAGGATGCTATAATGAGCCCGATGACGATAAAAACAAAAGCGCTTCTTGCCATCATTATCGCGGCATGCCTCTGGGCAAGTGCCAGTTCGGTTGCCAAAGTTTTGGTCGCGCAGACCAACCCATTTGTGGTTACCTTTTACCGGTTTGGCATTGCGTCAGTTATCCTTCTCCCGTTATTCGTAATGGCCAAAAAACCAAAAGGATATTTACTGCAATTATTGCCTCTCGGGCTATTTAACACCGGAAACGTCTTGTTTTATTACACGGGAGCTGCCCTCACCACCGCAAACACCATGGTTATCTTGGGCACCGCGGTACCGATCACCGTAACGGCGTGTTCGTACCTTCTGATTCATGAGTCGCCGTCAAGACAAAAACTTATTGGCATTGTCCTGGGACTTATCGGTGTTTTATATATTGTCCTTTTGCCTATCATTGTACATGGGCAAGCCATCGGGGGGACGCTTGCCGGCAACCTCCTGGAGGTAGGAAGTCTGTTGAGCTGGACCATGTATATCATCTATTCGCGGCATATCCTTTCCAAAGGGACGTTTTCACCGATTGTTTCGACGTCTATCAATTTGTTTACGTGCACCGTCGGATCCGCGATCGCGGCCCTGGTTACCCATCAATCATTTTTGGTTCCGGCCTTCCGTACACCCACCTATTTGGGCACCATGATCTATGCGGCAATCGGCATTACCGTCATTACGTTCTTTCTGTTTCAATGGGCGATACAGCACGTATCCGCCTCTACGGCATCTCTCAAAGAATATCTTCAACTTGTCGTGGGCGTCGGCATCAATGGTGTGGTCTTGGGAGAGGCGTTTACGGTCAACTATATATTGGGAAGCGCCTTGGTCGTCATCGGGGTCATCATCGCAACCAGCGGACAGATTACCAAAAAACTCTCGGCTATTCTCTTTAGCCAGGGGGAGTAATCATTTTGCAAACTCTTCGTGGATCGCTTCTCGGATATCTTTCCACCAATCCTGCGAATCGGTGATTGCCAGGGAATCCATAAGTCCCACGGATTCCGGAAGCCGCACGCGCTTCGAGTTGGCATCCATCCATTCTTTGGCATGGGTATTCCCTTTTTCCATGAGGATTTTGCACTCCACACCAAAGGCGATGACATTTGCCTCATACACCACCTGTGCTTCTAACGTTTGGCGGGATTCGTATTCCGTAAGAAGTGCCAGCAGTTCATCATCCACGCCTTTAAATATGTCGTGATTTGCCTTTTCCTCGTATCTGGTAAGATACAGCTTGGCCACTTTGTCCAGTTCTCCGGTTCGGCCCTCATGAAAATCATGGAACACGCTCATGAGCATAATTTTTTCCATGGAAACGTGCCGTGTGGCATTTTGTTCGCCGTTGATTTCGCGGGCTATAAGATACGCAATGACTGCTGTCATAAACGAATGTTCCCCGACGCCTTCTTCGTTGTCTCCCAATCGTTGCCACCCGGTCCGGAGCATCCGCTTTACATTTGCCGCTTCATAGATGAGGTTGGTCCGCTGTCTTTTATCCATACGGCTATTATACCAGAAAACTTGATATGTTTTGATATAATATAGCCATTATGGAGGGAAGGACCGTGCTTCTCATCCGCCACGGAAGTGTGGATTCGTTAGCCGTAGGACACGGAGTTCCCTGCATCTACGGACCGCATGAGCCCCTCAGCACCCATGGTATGCACCAGAGTATCCGCCTGGCAGAAAATCTTGCGAACCAGGGCATACACCCGGATCTTATTT
Organism: bacterium; assembly: GCA_021817785.1. Classification (GTDB taxonomy): domain Bacteria; phylum Patescibacteriota; class Microgenomatia; order UBA10105; family UBA927; genus UBA927. The sequence continues at coordinate 61,861 of JAKAFY010000007.1, read as the reverse complement.
TTTCCAGCCAATATGAACGCGCGTACCAGACCGCCAATCTTCTCCATGAAAAATTTCCGGGTCATCCGCCGGTCATACCGGATGCGCAATTTAACGGCGCACGTACCCCGCAATGGGACCACAGACCGGCTACCGAACTCGGTTTGGTAAAAGGAAATTTTTTTGCAGATAATCCGATGACGCCGGATATACATGGAGAAACCCTTGCCCACGCATATGAACGCGTTATATCAGAATACAAACGCGTTCTCGAATCACATAAATCAGGCTCTATTGCCATCGTAACTCACGATGAGGTGATTGGCATGATCCTTCATTACCTCAAAACTGGCGACCAGGGAACTCCGGGTGTGGAATCTTCGATTGAAAAAGGCGAGGCGCTTATCCTGTCGGTCAACACTGAAGGAAAAGTTATCGACTCACAAGTTGTCACCCCGGAGGGAGTGGCACATCATAAAGAAAAAAAATAATACCACACTGTGCACCAGGACAGAGTTGAACTGTCATCACAGCCTTCGGAGGGCCGCATTCTATCCATTGAACTACTGGTGCTTAAAACGCATAGTCGTCTATGCTCTGCCGACATGCACTACCACCGTCAGCCAAGGGCTGATCGGCCTTCAGCCGAAACTACCGATGCGTAGCACGTATTATACCGCCCACAGGAGCTTCCTGCTACAATAACGTACGTATGCGGTGGATTACCCGCGGATTTATTGCCGTATGTCTTTCCTATCTTGCACTGGTTGTGTTTTGCAATCGGGCATTATTTTTTTCTTCATTTGATGCATCATATTGGAAAGATAAGTTTGAACACTCACAGTGGGCTCTTCCTCTTTCTGTTCGCACAATCGGCGATGACGGTTTGTATTTGTATGAAGGGTATCGACTTATTCATGGCGACGACCCCACACGATACAATGCAGAAGTCCCCCCTCTCGGGAAATATCTTATCGGAGCAAGCATTCTTACCACCGGAAACGGGTATATTTACGGATTTATTACGACGAGCCTTGTAGTTGTCATGTTTTTTCTGTTGTGCCAGCTACTGATACAAAATAGACTTCTCTCCCTCGCGGCAACAACGCTTTTTATCACTGATCCGCTCATCACCAGTCAATTCCCTCGTACCATGCTCGACAGCTTACAGGCATTTTTTCTTTTAATGTTTATTCTTCTCCTTCTTACTGCACGAAAAAGGAAACGATGGCTTCCCGCAATTGCCGGACTCGTACTCGGTGGTTTCTCTGGAATAAAATTTCCGATTCTAACACCGATACTTATACTCATCGGCTTCATTACTATCTGGAAAACATATCGAAACATCCGTCTTGCCATACTCTATTGTATAAGTATTCCGGTCGGGTATCTTATCCCATATATACCGTATTTTATCGGCGGCCATACATTGGTCGATTGGATACGAACTCAAAAGTGGATTATTTCATTTTATACGCACAGCAATCTCGTGCCAACTTGGGGGAGTGCATTCATCAATCTCTTGACGGGTTTCTATCAGAATATTTACGACCGATCCTGGGTACATTCTCCGGAATGGAGTCCGGCGTGGACAGTCATATCCGTCGCGGCCCTTATGGGATTATATCGTATTGCACGCGGCAAACAACGGAGTTTCCAATGGATCATTATCGCATGTATAGCAGGGTATACGCTGCTTTTATACCAGGTGATTCCGTTTTGGACGCGGTATCTTGTTTTGCTGCTTCCGCTCCTGTATCTTCTTGCCGTCTATTCGCTCTCACACATTCCCAGGCGCTGGGCGCTTGTGATGATCGGTGTTCTGATTTGTGTCAATATCACGGCGTCTGTTCCGATTCTGTTTCCCACGCCGGAGGCGACAGCTCATCAAATTATGTACAACTGGGAACATATGTTCTTTCAGGATATGTACCAGGACATAACGACAGGCAGCAAATCCCGATGGAGCATCGTAGCATTTAACCGGTTTGCGCTTATGGCGTTTAACGACGCGGAGATCGAATCTATCGATATCCGCCTACAACCCATGACCTGGCATCGGTTCGTCTCACCGCAAACGATGCGGGTCGTCGTAACGTATTCCACGCGGAATCTGGGGCAGTTTTCCGAAACACACAACATTCCCATACTAAAGGAGGATGGGCGATGGAGAATTCCCTGGGACTGGTCTTTCTTATTTACAGGGTTCGGAGTCGGCCGTCAATTAAAAACAACGATTGATCCTGCGCGGCGCGGATCACTGTTGGCCAGCGATAAAAAGCCGATCGCTGAAGATGTCGCCGGCGACATGATATGGATTACGCCGCAGCGCATCACCGTGTCCCGCGAAACAGAATTGCTCACATATATTTCCGGATTATTTCAACACACTATAAACGTCGTCCATCTCCATCAGCGCATCCATGGAAATGCGCTGACCGATCAGCCGGTACCGATCGGCGTTCCCCCAACACCGATGAACACAGTGCAAAAACAGCTGCTTACCTCGTTTTCCGGGGTAACGTTGACTCCCGCATACGGCCGCGTCAATTACGGAAGCGGAGTCGTCGACGTGGGAGCGGTCACCAATACTCACTATTTTGAGTGCTGTTCAAGACTGTATAGTACGACGACCTATGACGGTACGTCAGGAGCGGAACGGGCCAAAAACACTATCCTCAAAGGAATAAACGGCGGGTCACTGGTGATAACCGACGATAAGGGGAGGGTGCAACGAACGCTTATCCTTCTAGAGAAACAGGACGGCCGGAACACACAGCCTTAAGAATTAATTTTCGAAAGGTCGCCATTGAGGATCACGGGCTGGATCGCATGCATTTCTGTTTTGTAATCCATATCCGGTATGGGATTCAGAAGATAAATTTTCTTGCCGAGCCCGAATGCGTAGCCCATCTCCAAAAAGGTATTTCCGCCGATATAGCCCGGGACTCCCTTTTTCTCATAATTTAGTATGAGAATCGCTTCCGCCTGTTCAATCCTTCGGAAATGTTCCCTTATAAAATCGTATTCTATCTTTACGGTAATCCGTTCTTCGTCCGAGTGCTGATAGTATTCATTGTGATCCAGGTCAGTAAGCTCTCCCGGCACAAACACGGTAAATCCGCGCGCTTTCAGCGTGTCACGGACGTCTCCCATCTCCTTATGAAACTGCATGCTGCCGCAAATTGTTATGATCATACGTTTCCTTTTTTCGTCATCCATGGCGGAAAGGGGGAGATTTGAACTCCCGTGGGCCATTCCTGGCCCCCAAGGTTTTCGAGACCTGGCCGTTTAGCCGCTCCGGCACCTTTCCCCGACTGCCGTCTGGCAGGTAAGCCCAACAATTATACTGCAATACGTCCGTAAGGCGAACATTATATCGCGGAAAGGTCACCGTCTAAAACGGTAGGATACATAGAGGCCAATTCCAGTTCATATGCCATATGCGGTATGACATAGAGAAAATAGATCTTCTTTTTTAGATAAAATGCGACTCCGATTTCCAGAAATGTGTTACCGCCGATATAGCCGGGGATCCCGTGATTTTCCGGATTCACCACTAGTATGGCATCGGACTGTTCTACTTTCGCAAAATGCTCGCTGATAAAGTGATATTTCGCTTCCGCGGCCAACCGCTCGGATACCGTTTTCGGCTTTATATATCCCTCCTCCTCTATGAGACGGATACTTTTGGGTACCAACGCGCGGTGTCCTAATGCCTCCAGCTTTTTCTGGGCTTCCCGGATTTCTTTATAAAACGTGAGGCTTCCACAGACGGCTATGGTCATAATCATTGGCGCTCCCGCGCAGAGTTGAACTGCGATCAGAGGATCCGCAATCCCCTATTCTATCCATTGAACTACAGGAGCTTTCAAGACGTCATTGTACTATGGATTGCCGCGTATGGCTAGGTTTGAGGCTTCTCCAGCGGAATTTTTTCACTCATCCAGCGGGCGGCATTATCGACCCATGTACGATCCGGCTCTTCGCGAAACGGGATATGTTTTGCGACGAATTCACGTATGCGCGCCTTGGATTCTCCGCCCAGAAGAATAATAAGCCGAGGAGACAGATACGGGCGCACGACCATCATGACCTGCCCCCACTGCTCTTCAAACCAAAAGTCCGCAAATTCTTCCCAGCGGTAAAAATGCCCGGCGCTCTCTATCCCGAGACTCGTCACCCGATGCTTTACGTCTTCCGGCGGCACCGTGGATAATACGTAAATCAAAAATACGATGGAAAGCACGGTCGCAATAAGCACGAATTCCCGGGCAAATACCAATATGACGCAGAGAAGAAATACGATGGCTGCAATATTGACAAAATATTCCCGATCCCGCTTTTTAAATAACCGTGATGGGGCGGACCATTCCGCGTAGACTTCCTCATTTCCGGAACTGCGTTTTTTGCCTTCGGTCTCCATGCCATCAGTATAGACTAATTTGCTTTGATGGAAAATAGATCAGCGCCGGAAAGAAATTTCCGGTACATCTCGATATCAAGCTTCGTGATGATCGAAAGAGGGTCGGGGAGGGCATCAAGGCGAAACCAGCCGATCGCGCTGCATTTATCGGGTTCCAAAATCGTTGGCGTCTGCCCTTGCGTTATTCGGGCGATGAAACTTGTGGGTACCCAGTGCTGCTGTTCCGCAGGGATCAGATGATCCTGAGCAGGAAACTGATACGTAAGGATCAGATCGACGCCATACTCCTCTTTCATTTCCCGCCGCGCCGCATCCTGCAGTGTTTCGCCAAACTGCACTTTTCCTCCCGGGATTTCCCATGTGCCCCGCTCGTTGGTTGCGCGTTCTCCCCGTTTCGTCAAAAATATCTCGCCCTTCTCATTAACGATGAGTGCGCCTACCGATATCCCGATATAGTCGACACCTGGTTTCATATGCGAAGGATCATTAACAGTGTTAAAATCTATGACCAATTGATAGACAACTTATCTCTTTGTGTTTCGAGAGGTTTGAAATCCGACCACTAAACCGGTCCAAATTACTCCGATCGCAAACAATCCAATTACAAGCCCAACTAAAGACGCATCGCCTATATGAAAAACTCTGGTACCAATAACGTAACCGACTAATCCTGCTAATAGGATTAAATGCCAGCTTTTTGATAACAAAACTGACAGATTCTCATTTTTCATAAATCCTCCTTTTTAATAATATCATGCTTCTTTAAAAATGCTCTTCCGGAACCAGATTTAAGATATCTTTCAAAGTTAAATGCAATATATTTGTTGGAAAACGCGAAATAGGAAATAAGTTTAATTGGTAATCTTGCTTTTGTTGCTGGAACATTGCCTTTTTGATGACGATCAATTCTATTCTTTAGATCGTCGGTGCAACCAATGTAGGTTCGATCGTCTGAACATTTTATAATGTAGACATAATTCATAACCTAGTCGACTTCGCCAAGACTTCGTTGGGCTACTAGCGGACAGCGTCTCGCCGAAGCTTCGAAGTTGCTCGCCTTCGCTCTTACGAGCTACGGCGAAGCGAAGGCGGAGGCGGAGGGACTCGAACCCACGAGACCTTTCGGTCGACGGTTTAGTAAACCGTTGCAATAGCCGCTATGCGACGCCTCCAAAGACACGACCCCCGTATTCTACCAGATATGGCACCCCCGCTCTCAAATGGAGTGGGGATGCCATATACATCTCTTGTTTCGTTATTTCTCAATACTCTTTACCTGGATTTGTTTTGGTTGCGGCTTTGAAGATGTCGTAAACGCGACGGTCATGACACCGTGTTTATACGTCGCCTCCGGTTCGACTGATTGGTCGACCGTATCCGGCACTGCCACTTTATAGAAGTATGACCGGTGCTGTGACATGGTGGTCTTGTCATTTTTTTGTTCCTCCTTGGATTCGCCGCGGATGAACAGGCTCCCATCTGCATACGTCACCTCGATGTCTTTGGGGTCGACTCCCGGTACGGCCGCTTCGAAGCGTACCTGTTTTTGCTTCGGGTCTTCGTAGACGGATAAACCATTCTGTGTCCACGGGGTACTCATCCATTCATCGGCATCTTTCCAAAAATCGGAAAACGGCATAGATGGCAGCATCCAAAATGGCCTTGGGGTAATTTCTAACGTCATCTCTATCACCTCCCTTCTGTTACAATTAGCAGTCTAATACACAGAGTGCTAATCTGTCAAGAGGTTTTCCTGTATTGGCGGAGGATACAGGGGTCGAACCTGTTAGGGATTGCTCCCACGAGTTTTCAAGACTCGCGCATTACCGTCCTGCCCACCCTCCAGATGAGCACATTATATCATTCTAGCCATGAAATAACCCATTCTTTCGCGCAAAATCTTCATAGATGCCAATGAGTTTGAGTTGAAGTGCGTAATCCTGATATTTGAGCGTGCAGGTACCATAATACGCCGGGTGATGTTTTTTTCCTTCCGGAGCGGTAATGGTTGGCCGAATAAATTGGGTTGCCGACACCTTGAGTTGGTCGCTCCAATACTTCTTCAGGTATTCATAATCTTGGTTGCTATGTATCTGCAAGTGGATCCTAAATTTATGTTCATCCAAAATAAACCCTTTGCGGAGCAACGTCACAAATGTACGAAGCAGCACAGGATCGCTGTTTGCCATGCTCATGGCATTTGATCCTGGATATTTTGAACCCTCGCACCAATACAAAAGTGCCGAATAAAGTTTTGCGGTATCTGATGAAATTCGCGTCACCGTAGATATTGGAATTTCAGACAACTTTATCTCTTCCCGTTTTCTGGCATGGAACGCGCGCAGCACCTCTGCTTTGGAGAGAGACCCGTCACCACACCAGTTTCTGATGGTAGAGGAAGGAATATTATAGAGACGGGACAGGTAGGAAAATGAATATTTATATTTTTCCCGCTGATCCTTGATATGTGCAATTTCCGTGGAAAGATATCGTTTCATGCGGAGAGTGTGGGAGTTGAACCCACTCACCGCATTGCTGCGGTGCAGGTTTAGCAAACCTGTGCCTTACCGTCCGGCCCACTCTCCATAGCTTCATTATATGCTTCAAAACCCTTCTTATCAACCAATCATGGGAGTATCTGCAGACTGAATGACAACGATCTTGCCATTATGAACTAGTATCGACGCGTCCGCGGCAATGATTTCATTACTGATTCCACGTGTTGAAGCCGATTCTATACGTACACAAGTAAGGTTGTAATAAAACCCACGCAATGAGACGGTCGCTGAGGACTGTATCGGTAGGATAGAAACGTATTGGAACTTTGCGTCTCGTTTTATCCGTATTTGACGTCGCACAATGGATATTTTATTAAAGTTATCCACAATTTGTCCTGAAATATTGTGCGACTCTAGCTTCAAAAGCATGTGCAGCGCTGCCAATGAATGATCAAACCTGCTCCCGAATGCTCCGTAGATCACCACTGTCTTCGGAGCCAGCTTTACGGACTCGTCTATCGCCAGTTCCAAATCCGTTGCATCTTTTTCGGGCGGATATACCAGCATGCGTTTTGCGTATGTTGCAATCTGCGATTTTTCCCGCATTGTCACCGAATCAAAATCTCCTATCGCAATATCTGGGTGAATATCATGCTTAGTAAGCCAAAGCGCTCCCCGATCTGCGCCTATGATCAGATCGGCATGCCGTATATCACGGAGAAACCGGTCCGGCGGCGTGCCGCCGGCAATGATCGCAATGGTATGTACTTTTTTATTCATAGGTTATCGGGCCATCGTGACGGCCCAAATGTATTTTGCTCCTGCTCGTTTCAACGCGTTTGCGGCAGCTCTCATGGTCGCTCCGGTCGTAAAGACGTCATCAAAAAGCAGTATATGATCATTTTGGATTGTCCTGGCGGCCTGAAATACATGTTTCATGTTGTTCAGCCGGTCTTCTCTCGTTTTCATCGCTACCTGAGGCGCTGTTGCCCTCACTCGCCGGAGGATATCAAGAGCTACCGGAATATGCAATCGTGCCGCAAAAGCCGTCCCCAATACCTCTGCCTGGTTAAACCCGCGGGATTTCAAGCGGGAGGCATGGAGCGGCATAGGTAGGAAATAATCGGCTGCGGAAGTGTCTACTACCGATGATTGCGGGACCAGTGATACAAATTCCGTCACGAGATCGGTAATCAACCGGTATTTCACCGATTGAACGGCTTTTCTGATCGGGCCGTCATACCGGAAAAAACTGGTAAGTCCGTCTAGCCCATACCTGGTGCGGCATCCGGGGTGTGTGGCTCCGTCAATTGCGGAGTGCCCACACATGGGGCAGATGGCCTCGTTTGCGGCAATATACCGGATCCTGCCGCGACACTTTTCACAGAAATACGTCCCTATCCTGCCGCAGCCGACACAACGTTTTGGAAAAAGAATATCGAGAAGGTTCATATGAGATATTTATTTCGAAAGGCAAAACCGGAACTTGATTTCAAGTATTTTTCAAATGCGATAGCATTAGATTGAAGATAAAACGCTGCATACCAAATCAACTTTACTGACCTTGCATATTTCGTTGAAGAAACTTGCTTATATGTATGTGCCAGTATCCGTTTTTTTAAGTCTGAAGAATATCCAATATATAGAGACGCATCAGATATTCGAAGAATATATACGTAATACATTGTCCCACTACGTCCCTTCAATATGGGACTACGCGGGACACACTCCGCACAAAAAACAAGGTCACCCAGATGTCTAATGTGGCTTGCCACGCGAAGCCCCGATATTTTTATCGGGGCGGAGTGTGGAGATGCCGGGTAATGAGCCCGGGTCCGAAAGAACAGGTCACAAACGTCTACAAGCGTAGTCCATTTCGTTCTATAGAAAAGACAGAATGGACAAATACTTTTCTATAGGGTTGATCGAAAAATTGCTCCAAGACACGCCGATCATCATGTCTCTGACGTCCCCGCTATGTTTACACTGTGTGAAACTCGCGAGAAATAATTCTCACACAATGGCTCTTAGTTTGCGTAGCCTGCGTATGCAAGTTCTGCTGGTCGAGCAAAAGCGCCCTGAAGAGCTGCTAGTTCAGCGTATGCTTTATCTAACATCCTTCGGAGTGCTAATTTAGATGGTTTAGCATCTATAATTTTAACAAAATTTTTACGGCTCTTTTGTCATCGCCGGCTTGCGGTCTGTTAACGTGCGTCTCCCGTCGAATCATGCATCCCCGTTAGAAACAGTTGTCCGTTCCGATTCCTACCGGAACGCGCTACTGTTTCTTACGTCCGCCAACCATCGCTCTTTGCGACGTGTACGAACAATACTGAATAGTCGCAAAGTAAGATGTGGCGGGCCTTCTTATCTTACCTTTCCCCGAAATTCCCGTTCCAACTCTTTTTTTTGCTCTTCTTTCCGCTTTTTCTCCCGTTTTTCGTATTGTTTCTTTCCCCGTGCCAAGCCTACTTCCAGCTTCAATTGGCGTCCTGTAGTATACCAGGAAAGCGGGATCAGGGTCAAATGCCCGCCGTCCATTTTGGACTTCAAACTTATGAGCTCTTTTTTATGCAGCAGGAGCTTCCGGGTTCGCCTGGCGTCATATTTTTCCAACCGGGCAAACTCGTAGGGAAATATCTCTGCGTTAACTAAATACGCCTCGCCCCCGATCAGACGGACGAATGCTCCCTCGAGCTTCCCGTGTCCACCTCGCAGGGATTTCACCTCCGGACCGGTCAGGATGATACCCGCTTCAAAACGGTCGGTGATGTCATAATCAAATGTGGCTTTCCTGTTGATAATCTTCATAAGTTATTGCAGCGTCACACTGTACAGCTTGCCGTCCGCCAGCAAAAATAACGTATGAAGGCTTTCTGACGCAGCAATCTCGGTGACGCGGAGCGTATTTTCCCACACATACTGGGACATGTACAACCCGTCTTTGTCAAAGACGACGACCCGGTGATGATCAGCATCCAAGACATATACCATTTTTGTGCTGTCATCCGTCGAAACTTCCAGATTGGCGCCGAGCGGCGTATCGGCGCCCTGCATGACATACGGGTTTTCCTTGCCGGACGTAAACCGCATGATAGTTCCGGTGGTCGTCCCCAGCCATACGGAACCGTCTATGGCCATATTGGTGGTTTTGGAAAGGTCGGGCAGCGTATCGGGGTTTAGATACTCAAACAGTTCGCTGAATCCCTGCCTGCCGGCAGGCAGGCCTTTGTCGGTGGCGACATATTTCCAAATCCGGCTTTTTTGGGTATCCAGAAGATACAAGTTCCCGCCAAATGCAACCATTTGGGAAATCGTTCCCCACTCGGAAGATGCCGGGATGACGTTGGGGACAGTCTTCTGATCAGACAGGCGGATCATAGAAATGCCGTTCTGCGTCCATACGTATACTTTATCTCCATATACGGCGATATGTGATACTTTGGTAAGCGTATCCCCGCCGCCTACTACGCTGCCGCTTTTTGACGATGCGCCTACCGCAAACACGGTCTTGCCATTCATATCCAACACACCCATCGTGTCTTCAAATAAGGATAGCTCGGTGGCCGCCGCCCCCTGTTTCAAAAGCGACACATCGTAAAACACCGACGGTGTCACTTTGGTGATGTGCATCGACCTGGTAAGATTATCGACCACCTCCGCATAGAGTTTATTTGCTTTTTGCCCGTCAGCAGATTGGAGTTTTTTGGACACGACCGGGGCAAGCAAATCCTTGGCCTGATTCAAACGATCCCTTCCTTTCACCGGATTAAGGTCCAGAAGCGCCATCCCCTCATCAAACGCATGTTGTGCTTCTGTCAGTGTTTCCGTAAGGGCACTGCGGGTGCCCGCAAGCTGTTGATGCCGTATGCCCAGTACGACGCTGAGAAGAAATAACGAAACCACAATAATCGTAACCACCCGCTGTACGGAAAACGCGGGATGTTTTCTGATCATTGCAGCTATTTTTCGGAGTAGTATCCGCTGTTTCAGCGTCGTTACGCGCCGTCCAACCGCCTTTGCCCGATGCAGCAACATCGGCGGCGCAGTCGGGGATGGACGGACCATGACTTCGTCGAGTTTCTTTTCCTCTTCCAGTTCTTCGTCCGGGGCAACCTCTCCCACCTGGAAAATAAGCGCCGCTCCCCCTTCACCGCCTTCTTTTTCGTGCAGGCGCATTGTTAATTTTTCCGCCACCTCAGAAGGCGTCAGATGGTCAAATACGCTAATAATCTCGTCCGAAGAAAGCGTCTGAACAAATCCTGCGGTCGCAACAATCAGCACGTCTCCCACGCGTGCATCGCCGGAAAGCGACTGTGACTGCGTAAGCAGTATTGCAAGCTGTTCTCCCCGTTTGAGGTACACTTTACCGTTCCCCCGCGATACCATGTAGAGCGTCGAGCCGACGGGGACCAAGAGCACGAGGCTTACGATGTCGTCCCGCATCACCCGGTCTGCAATTTCCGTCAGTCCGCCCAAAGACACCGGAGGGGAGGCAAAGGCGTTTGTTAATTCCGTGAGCACCGCAATTCCCCGCTCCCGGGCATAGCCGTTTGGAGTATACATCTCCACTACCCCATAGGCGTGCGGGGTTTGCAATACCTGACCCCACCGGGTATCGGTTACCTGACCCACCACAGACGCGACGATAGGGTGCACAATCATAGAGCTTTCATTATCGTATCACTAAAATGAAGGTTAGAGGAGAATGATCGCCATAAGAAATACGGCGATGGATGCGATAAAGTGGAAAACGGACACCAGCCGGAGCACCGGCTCAAACGACTCCTCCAGAACGTGCGACATGAGCTGTTCCTGTCGCAAGATCACAAAGGCAAAGATGATGTATAGTCCCAATCCAAATATGACAAGCCCTTTTACTACTAAAAATAACAAACTCGTAATATCTCCGGTCATATATTACCCTTTCTCGTTTGCGTGTTCCAATAATTCGCTGATGGTTTCCACCACTTTCGCTGGTTTGGGTACTGCATCAAATTCTATGTTCGGTGTTTCTCCGGCAGTCTCAACATTGACATCTCCGTAATCGAAAAATGCAGCAAAAATCCCGCCGCTTTTAAAACTCAGGTCCTGTACTTTGTCGAGCCGTGCTTCAGAAAATTCCTTGTATAAAAGGTGCAGAAAATCGATATCCACGATCCGTTTGTTTGTCACGATATATATGTTGTAATACCAGCGCAAAAAGGTCATGATCGCCACGCCAAACGTCATCACATACCAAAATGCCGTCCCCACGACAAAATACCGGGTGGGAACTGCGACGGGAAGCGTCAGAAATCGCAACAGAAACGGCACGACAAACAATGGCGTCACCAGAAGCGCCGTCACGAGCAACACCCCGGGAATAAGTACGATAATGTGTTGCCGCAAAAACAGAATGACATTTTCTTCCTGTTCCTGCGTTTCAAAGCGTACACCTTCTGGGCTTACCGCATAACACGTCAGCGGTGTCATGATCGTTTTTCGTTTTATCGGGGACGTCGGCAGACTCCGCGTGGGGGTGGGCGTTTCTTCGATTTGCCGAAAAATCGTAGGCATCAAAACGTATTGTACGCCACCGTCTATTTTCTTTCAACGTTATAGAGTGGACCGACGATCTGAATATTGGCAGGCGCCCGCAGGTTGAAATATGTTTTAAAGTCGTTGCCGTCAAAGGTGTTGCTTTTCCCGTCCCCGGACACGGATACAGAGGTGGTTCTTCCGGTGCTGAAATCCGCACTCACGGAAATACTTGATATGGAAGTATAGGCAAGGCTTCCCAATTTAGCTCGCACTGTGGATGCATCCCATGTGTCCGTTCCGTCGGGATTGGGTTTATCCGTCTGGGTAAGGTGGTTTTGTGCGGAGCTATCCTGCTTGGCTAAAAGCAGTACATTGACGATGTCTGCGACTTCGTCGGGTTTTAACCACGCGGTACCGCCATACTGGCTTCTCCCTCCCCAATCACAATAGAACCATGGACTATCCCGGTCATATGCTTTGCTTTGCAAGTCCGCAAAGCTGTTTATTGGCCCGCTCGCATCAATTCCGCGCTTGGTATACGGCGTTGACGACCACCCCTGCAAATCTCCGGTGCTATAAATATATCCGCCGTGTGTTGAAGAAAAATATGCCTTGATGGGCTGCCCACCCTGCCGCATGACTTTCCCCGCCGTGGCATTGACGGCCGCATCCCAGTTGCCTCCTTTTGGGTTGGGCTGAAACACCTGGCATTGCTGGGTCGTGCAGATCGATCCCTGTCCGTTGTTGGTGTATGCCAGAACATAGCTTCTGACGGCTATAGCTTGTGCTTTGAGCGCGGCAAGATTATTATCCGCCCAGGAGTCCGGCACCTCGTACACGCGCTTTACATAATCCTCAAGCGAATAATTCCCATAGCCGTCCACTTTTATTTGGGTGCCCGTATCCACGCCGTCTATCGAATCAAAGTTATAGTACGCGCGCAGAATCGTTTCATAATCCTGTCCTGCTTTTGCCCTACCCCAGGCTCCGTATTGGTTAAGTCCTACGCGGTTGGGCACGCCGTAGCTGAAAAATCCGAATCCGCCGGAGAACCCGGGGTTTTTCCCATTGGTCAGATCACTCGAACACCCCCCGCCGCTTATGGCAAACAGCGGGATGCCTAATCCCGCAAGTTTTTGAGCCAAGAAGGATTGTTGCTTTGCAGACAAAGTTGCGATAATGCCTGAAAGCTTATTTTCATATGCGGTTGCATCTGCAACCAATTTTCGAACCTTTGCGGCGCGCGCATCGGTGTCTGCTTTTAATGCGATAAAGGTGGTTTGCTGCTGCTCAAGTTTAGTTTTACGATCACCTAAATCTTTTAGAGAAAGAGCCGTTTGAACAATTGCTTTTTTATCATCATTAATAACGGCTTGTTGGTAGGTGAATGCCCGGAGAACTGAACCTACGTTTGTTGATGTCAAAAATGGAAGTAGTGGATTATACGTCACTGTTCTTCTATATAGAACACCAACTCGTCTATATGCTAACTCTAACAATTGACTCATTTCCTTCTCTCCTAATGCGATGGCTATTGCTTCTCGGGCCAAATCGGCCTGGATACTCTGTAATTTTAGCTGAAACGATGCTAAATCAGCTTCCATTTTCTTAAGTGCTTCTATGTGTGGTGCAACTGCATTGCTCATCATGTCCAATGACTTTTGGCAAACAGCCATTTTTTGAGTACATTCACCAGGATCGCCACATGACGGATCGCATTCTTGTGCGTGAACGTATGATGCGCCGGTAAACGCAACGAACAGGAGGAATATACCAATACTAAACAGGCGGAAATACTTCATGAGTCATTCCATTGTACCAGACCAAACAATCACCTGAGGGTCCTCGGGCTTCTTTTCTTATCCTGTCAAATTTGCTACACTTAAAGCACATGAAACGGGCTGTTCTGTCGCTATATTTATTTTTTTTCAGCTTGGGCCTTTTTTTGGGCTTGCCTGCCATGCATGAGACATTTACTGCTTTAAATGTTTTGGCGGACGCTCCAACCTCGGTGGGCCAAAATACGTGTAAATCTCTCTCTGGATCCGCTCAAAGCGATTGCACTGGCTGTTTTAACTCGGGCGGCGCGTGGACCGCGGTGGGCTGTCTTGGTAGAGGCGGCGGCACGGGTTCATCACTCAACGACTTTCTTCAGTCGTTTATCCAAATTGGTACGAGCATAGGGGGCGGTGTTGCGTTTTTGCTTATTTTATTTTCAGGATTTCAGACAATTACCAGTACCGGCAATCCGGAAAAGCTGCACGCCGCCAAAGAACTTATGACTGCTGCAATTTCCGGATTGCTTCTTATCATTTTTTCGGTATTTCTCCTCAAACTCATCGGAGTTGACATATTAACTCTGCCGGGATTTGGCGGGGGGAAATCTGGGCTATGAAATTACTCGCGCAATCTTTTTCTATTGGTGATTATACTATCCAGGGACCACAAAATTTTGCGTTTGCAAATGCCACTATCGGAACCATCATCGGCCAGTCGCTTTCATACATCTTCGGATTTGCCGGGATAGGACTCCTTCTGATGATTATCGCAAGCGGATTTACGCTTATGACCTCAGCCGGGGACCCAAAAAAAATGGAAAAGGGAAAGGCTACTCTGACCAATGCGATCATTGGATTCCTTATCATATTCGCCGCGTTCTGGATCGTGCAGATTGCAGGGATAATCTTCGGCTGGCAAAGCAGCATTGGCGCGATCTTCGGCCAATAACTATTTTCCAAACCGGCGCTGCCGCTGTTGGTATTCCAGTATCGCTTCATCTAACCGTTCCGGTGTGAAATCCGGCATATGAAACGGCGGAAAATATAATTCGCTATACACCCCCTGCCAGGGCAAAAATCCGGATAATCGCTGTTCCCCGCTCGTTCTGATAATCAAATCCGGATCCGGTATGCCGGACGTATCGAGAAGTCCGGAAAAATCTTCTTCCGTAAGTGCTTCCGGATGTGCGATCTGTTGTATGGCACGGAGAATTTCATTTCGCCCTCCGTAATTTAACGCGAATACCGCTGTAATTTTTTTGTTATCTTTTGTTTGTTCTGTTACTTTTCGGAGAGATTCCTGTATATCGGGAGCGAATTTTGATACGTCCCCGATGACCCGCACCCGCACGCCTTTTTCATGCAACCTTGCCCACCGCTTACGGATGACGTGGCGGAAAATCCGCATGATACCTTCGACTTCTGCGGCATTCCGCTTCCAGTTTTCCGTAGAAAATGCCCAAAACGTTAGATAGTGAACCCCGCGGACGGCCGCATGCTCCACTAATGGCTCCAACACCTCATCTGCGACCTTCTGATGCCCCGCGAGCACGGATAAACCGTGTTCTTTGGCCCAGCGACGGTTTCCATCCATGATGATGGCTATATGCTGAGGTATGTTTATCTTTTTCATAGGTCACTTAGGTAACCTAGGTATCCTAGATCACCTAAAATAGGTGTTTGGTACTAATTCTTGCGCCCCCCGCTGGCTTGTTTAAAATCACATTTTCTACCCCGCTTACGGCTTTTATAGCGTCAAGAACCCTGTCCTCATCCTTCCCTTCGCAAATAAGGTGCACATTCGGACCGGCATCAATGGTAAAGTATACGGGAATTCCGTTTGTGCGCCAATTCCGGACCGCGTCCATAAGCATGCGTGTGGCGTCACTCCAATAGAGAAGCGGCGGCACCTGGGTCTGCATCACGTGATGCATATCCAGACAATCTTCTTCAATAACCGTTCCGAGCATCTGAAAATTTTTATCCTTCAGTGCCTGTTCTATACGCGTGATTCTTCCGGCTACTGCGTCTAATCTGCGTAAAAAATATGGGCTGGTACGCACAGAATCGTGACCGGCAGTTGAAGAAACATCTTTTCCGGTACTGCCGACAATCGCCAAAACATCACGAATATCCCAGTATGAAGCAGGATACAGGGAGTGGGCGAATGATGACGCACTATCTCCCCCCTCCCATTTTACAAATCCATCCGGAATACTCCTGCAGGCAGACCCGCTCCCCACGCGCGCAAGAATGGTCAACTCTTTTTCCGATAGGGATAATCCTAGGGCAGACGCGGCAGCAACCGTAAGCGCTGCAAATCCGGATGCCGAAGATGCGGCACCCGTTGATTTCGGAAATGTATTTTTGGTCGCCACACGGGCAAATACCCGAGTACGCGCTTTGTTTCGTACAACATCTAACTGACGTACAACGCGCCGTATTTCTTTCTCACTAAACCCTCCCGGCTCTAATAATTCGATAGTGTCTTGGGACAATGCATCAGAAAATTCCACCGTCGTCGTAGTAATAGATGCGGACAGGTTCATGGATATAGACGCGTTTGCCGGCAAACGTAGCGCCGCATCGGTCCTGCCCCAATATTTAATAAATGCTATGTTTGCGGGAGCCACAGCCGTTGCTTTCATGACAATACTCCCATCGTTTTCAGATTTTGCAGTGCCGCTTCTGTCAGCTGGAGTTTATTTGTTGCGAGTCCGAATACAATTTCCCGTTTATCAAAAAATTTTACCTCATCCATTTCCTGCGGATTGGTGTGGAATGGTCCGTCGTATGTGGCCGTAAATAATGCTTCCATCTCAGTTTCCTCTGTAAAATGCACGATTTGTTTACTGACGTAGACAATAGGAATCTGTATTCCCAATTCTTCCTGAAGTTCCCGCCGCATCGCCGTTTCATATGATTCATCTTTTCCGACGTGTCCACCAACAGACGTTGACCAAAAGCCCGGCCGCGTATCTTTGGTCATGCTGCGTTTCTGCAACAAGACCCGTCCGTGTGAATCAAAAATCAGTAATTCAACCGCCCGGTGAATCAGGGCCGGATTATGATTGCATTCCTGACGCGTTTTATGTCCCACGACATGATCGTTTTCGTCGACAACGACAAATAGTTCGTTTTGGTCATCGGTCTCAACGCGCACGCCGGGGGCATTTGCTGCTATGTGGATAACTTGTCCACCAGCCGCTTCAATCGCCGCTTCCACGTTCGGCCTGCTGTGGTCCGGCGTTACGGAAATCATACAATCCCCTCCCCCTGCTCCTGACAATTTCGCGCCAAACGCTCCGGCCGACTTTGCTGCCGATATAAGTGCTTCTAAGATTTCCGAGCTGACTCCCACATCACGAAGATAATCCTGGTTAAAGTCCATAAGTCTTCCTACCCGTTCCCAGTCTCCTTCCAATAGTTTTGTTTTTGCCTCTTCCGTAAGTTTGGCAATCGCGTCATAAATCCTGCCCACCCGTTCCGGCTGCGCCTTCATTTTTTCTGCAACAGCCGTCATGAGCGTTACCGTGTCTGCTTTTACCCCGGTGTATCCGATTACGAGCGGCATCGTGTCAACCTGCAAGGGCTCTATGATGTTTCCTCCCGTTACAAAATAGAGTGTCCCGCCGTAGATTGCCGCTGCCACATCAAATCCGGATCCTTTTCCCTGCACATCCAACACGGTTTTGTAGGCGAGGTCAAATAACGCCTTGTTGTCCAGTATTTTTCCGGTAAGCTCCGAGAGTGCTTTCAGCACACACACTGTTGAAGCAGACGACGACCCGAATCCGAATAGGGAAGAAAAATCTGAAGCGGTGACGATCTGTATTCCGGAGGAAAAAGGATATTTTTCAATAAAATTTTTGACTGCGATTTCCACAAATTTTGCGCCTTTGGGTATATCCCCTGTTCCTAACTCTGTCATCGGCCGCTTATACCCCGAGACATTGACCTCGGGAGCATCGAGATGAAATGCGTTATCATCTGTAAGTTCGACCGTGGCCCGCATGCGCTGATCAACCGCGGTCACCAGACACGGCCGGTCATACACGACGGCGTGCTCGCCAAATATCATAAGTTTTCCCGGAGCTGAGACGGTAATGTTCATCGTTGTTCCAGACGAATCCCTTCTTCGCCAAGAATAATTGATTGCGTTGTGTATTCATGCGCTTTACACAATGCAGCGATGCGCTTTGGTTCATGATGGTAGCACAATAAAAACCCTACTCCGTCTTTCACTCCCCCGCCTCCTAATATTTTTGCCGCACCCCCGCTCTTTTCAATTTCACGAATAAGCGACTGCACTATTTGGCTTACCACCCCCATACCCTCCAGGGTTGACTCGCCTACCTGAATCGCGTCGAGGAGTTCCTTTTCATTTCCCTCTTTCAGGGCAACAGCCACCCGCTTCACCTGAGTTTCATTACGATTGAAAAGCGCTTCCATTTTCTTTTGTTCTTTTGTGTATCGCGCACGTACGAGCGCCACCATTTCTCCGGTCGTTTCGGATGGGCGTTTGGTTTTGATAAGGAAAAAATGGTTAAGCGACGGGTGGGGTTTAAATGGAAGCTGCCAGATGCTTTTCAAAAATTCCAATTCCTTCCGGAACCAGATAAATCCGCCCATGGTTATGGTCGTGTTATCACCGCCGGATGGGTTGCCGTGCTGCTTTTTTTCGATTTGATACGCCAATTCATTGATCCGTATGGGGTTCCATAAGTTTTTGAAAAAATATGTCATCGCTCCGGATAACCCTACGGCGACCGCCGCGGAGGAGCCGAGGTGAAACCCTGCGGGAATTTCCGATTCGATCGTAATTTTCACCAATGGATCCTTTTTTACTTTCATGTGGTCTAACAAAAAATCTACGGCATACTTCGCATGATCCGTTGGCTCACTGGAAATAATTTCAAAGGTTTCGGAAGGCTCTATGGATACAGAAAGCCGCAAATCTATAGCAGATAACAATGCCGGCTTGCCATACACGACGGCATGTTCGCCCATGAGATGGATTTTTCCCGGAACGGAAACGGTAACTTTTTTCATAAAGTAAGATCCTGCGATAAACTCGGGATGAAACCCTAAATGGGTTTCACTTTTATGCCATAGGGTATCACTCCATCAGCATCCGGACGCATGACGCAGCGGATAACTGTTTTTACCTTTGTACCGAATGCAAGATGTGTGTCTTTCCAATCCACCAATTGCGCCTCTATGCGTTTTCCGTCTTCTAACTCCGCTAATACCACAGGGTACGGTGCCTGGTCCATAAAGTCGCCGGGCGGCACGCGGATGAGCGTCCACGAAACGATTGTTCCGGTTTTCCCGAGAAGTTGCGCAATATTCTTCTGATTCCGCCAAATTTTGACCGGACTTTGCATACCAGGTAGTGAAATTTCGACCATTGCGTTTTTACGCGGTGAAAATTTCGATCTCCTTTCTTTTCATACCTATTCTATATGTTCAGGTAATCTATTCGATGCGCAATGAAAATAGCGTGTCGAAACTCTACTACCTGGCATATTATGTTTTTAAAATATGTATAACCGCTGTCGCTCCGCTACCGCCGACATTGTGTGCCAATCCCACCCGGGCATCGTGTACTTGTCGTTTCCCGGCGTTTCCGCGCAGTTGTTCTACCAATTCGGCGATTTGCTTCACTCCTGTGGCCCCCACGGGATGTCCGCACCCCTTGAGTCCTCCGGAGGGATTTAAGACAACACCCGTTGATGTACCCAGTGTTGTTTTCCCTTTCCTAATCGCCGCTGCCGCGTTCCCTTTTGCAAAAAAACCCAGGTCTTCCGCGGCTAGTATTTCTGCAATAGTAAAACAATCATGAACTTCGGAGGCGTCGACGTCTTCGGGGAGTATCCCGGCCAATGTATAGGCTTTTTGCGCAGCTTGCTTCGTTGCGGCAAGTTGCGTAAGGCTTTTTCTCTGTGCAAGTCCCAATGTATCAGTTGCAACCACGGATGCTGCGACCTCGACGCTGTGGGGAGATCGTTTTGTACTCAGCACAATAGCTGCGGCCCCGTCCGAAATAGGCGAACAGTCCAATAATTTTAAGGGGTCCGCAATTTTACTGCTTTTCATAACCGCTTCGACGGTTATTTCGGCATGGAACTGTGCGTTGGGGTTAAGCGTCGCATGATAATGATTTTTAACCGCAACTGCTGCCATGTCTTCTTCTGTCGTGCCAAACTGTTGCATATGTGCCCTCGCTATCATGGCATAGAGTCCGGGAAACGTAGCGCCGGCCAACCGCTCATCTTCGCTTCCTGCACCCATTAACGCCGTTGCGACGTCCTCAGGTTTATGATCTGTCATTTTTTCTATGCCGAGCACGACGACCGTCTCATACTGACCGCTTAAGAGGCTGTTAACCGCATTATGTACGGCCAACCCGCCGGACGCACACGCGCCTTCTATTTTAAAAGCAGGAACCGTAAGTCCCAGCTCTTCGGCAAAAAATGCTCCCAGGTGCTCCTGCCCGCCAAGCATCCCGGAAAGCATGTTGCCGACGAAAAGTGCCTGTACGCGTTTCGCTTCAAGCCCGGCATCCTTTAACGCACCGAACACCGCTTGCCGAGCAAGCCCCCGAGGAGATGCGCTCCATAGCTCTCCAAATTTTGTTGTCGCGGCACCGGTTACATAAATATGCATAGAGTTTAGAGTTTAGAGTTTAGAGTTTAGAGTTTAGAGCGCTGTACGAGCCCCCATCTCTCACCCTGCATTCTTTAAATTTTGTGTGTCTGTTTTAAATATTGAACATAACTGATATATGTTTTATTCTCGATTTGTTGCCGTACCAATGCGTTATTTTTTACTTTTACCTTTTGACGTTTGACTAACTCTTCCGTCGTCTCCCACACAAACGCATCGCTTCCGGCACCGGACCCATACGACACCATAAAAATCTTCTGGCCCGGCTTGGCTACATCAAGCACCGCAGCTAGCCCCAACATTGCAGAGGCAGAGTACGGATTCCCTATGGAATCCACCGTAAGCGACGGCGCAAGCTGGGAAGCGGTGAACCCTAACCGTTTTGCTGCGGCCCGGGGAAATTTACCGTTTGGCATGTGGAATACGCACCAATCGAAGTCAGACGGTTTCATATTGGTCATTTCCAGCATGCGGGTCGCCGCACCCATCACGTGGGTAAAATATGCAGGTTCCCCGGTAAATCTGCCTGCATGTGAGGGATACCGTATTCCGTCACGACGCCAAAAATCGGGAGTGTCAGAAGAATACGACGTATCTCCAAGGAGCCGCACGGCGATATGTTCGCTTCCCAAAAGATATGCAGCGCCAGCTGCCGCCGAGGTATATTCCAGCGCGTCATGCGGCTTGCTTTGCGCCGTATCGGCACCAATTGCCAATCCATACCGTGCGTGTCCTGCAGCAACCATACCGGCTATGGCGACCATGCCGGCGGTTCCCGCTTTACACGCAAATTCCATGTCGGCAGCCAAATAATGGTGGCCCATGCCAAGCAGCTCGCCCACAATCGTTGAGGTGGGGTTTACCGCATACGGATGGCTTTCGCTTCCTACAAACAACACATCGATATCCGTCGACGCCCCGGGAAAATCAGTAAGGCTCTGCCGTGCCGCTTCTAGGGCAATTGTTACGGCGTCTTCATCCGACGCGGGAACCGCTTTTTCTTCGACCCCCAGTGACGGGATAATTTCGCGATGATCTTTTTTCCACACCGCCGCAACGTCAGCTAGTTTTAGCCGATACCACGGGATATATGTTCCGTAGGAAACGATACCGATCATGGGCGTTTCCCTCCTCGGGCCAAAACTTCATGGGCTTTTGCCAATGTCCCCTGAGAAAGGGACGCGAGCAGTGAGATTTCCCCGGCCAACACAGCGGCTCCGATAATTTCGGCAAATACAGCCGCATGACTCCCGTCTTTGCCGCCGGCAATTCCCAAGAGGCGTAGCGCCTCTTCTTGTGTTGCAAGCGCAGTCCCCCCGCCCACGGTGCCCACCATGAGATCCGGCAGATACACGCTGATATACAGATCATGATTATCGACCACCTCCGCAGTTGTTATTCCCATGCTTCCCTCGCCAATATGCCCCAGGTCCTGGCCGGTTGCCAAAAACATGGCGGCCACGATGTTGGCGTACTGCGCATTAAATCCCATGGATCCGCTCATAGCACTTCCAATCATGCATTTGGCAAGCCACACGTCATATATGTCCCGTGCCGTCGTTTTAAGCACGTTCTTCAGGATATGCTTCGGGATGGTAACTTCTGCCCATGCTTTTGTTCCCCGATTTTCAATAAAGTTTAACCACGCCGGTTTTTTATCAATATCAAAATTGCCCGCGACGGCAAGGCACGCTATGCCGGTTTCTCGCTCTATGTATGCAGCGATTGCCTCAGAGGCTATCGTGACCATGTTCATTCCCATGGCATCCTGCGTATCAAACACAAACCGGATATATCGATATCGACCTACTCCGCGCGTCAATATATTATGGAGCGTTAAATGATGCGACGTTTTTGATGCCACCTCTTCAAGCGCACGTTTATGCGTCTTTACATATTCATACAGACGGCGGCTTTCTTGAAGGTTTTTTACTCTAAACACCGGTCCCCGTGTCGCTCCCACGGCGTGACTGTCTGTAACCGCGCCACCGCATTCGGTAATTGCTTTACAGCCGCGATTGACGGACGCAACTAACGCCCCTTCTGTCGTAGACAGCGGGATATAATATTCATGACCGGTATTCCCCGATACATGAGTTATATAAAGCGGGCCCGCAACTCCCATCGGCACCTGGGTCACCCCAATCATATTTTCACAATGCCTGGATGAGGCTGTTTTTTCATCCAGCGAATATGATCCGATGTGGGAAAACGATGTCCCCGTCATTTTTTCTAACGCGTTTCTGCGATCGGCAATACTTGTATATTGGCGTATGTTCATAAAAACGGAATTTTAAATATGCCCCAGTAGTACATGAGTACGCTATAGGCAGCCATAATCGGAAGTACGATCATACTTGCCATCCCGATGCGGGATAAATCAAATTTAAACACAAAACGGAGCGTAAGGTAGGACAGCATCATTTTCCACCAAAACAGCGTCGCGCTAAATATCAAAAACAATATGCTGAAAGCGATACCCAGCGTGCTGGTGGTCCGCGGAGGAGGAAGGATCACATACAGAAGCGAGGTTGCCAAAAACCATGCAACCGTCGGCAGTAATGTATATCCCCACGCAAGAAACAGCGCACGCAGATGAAACGTGGCCCGTAGCACTACACCTGCCAACCACAGAGAGCCAATGGCGATACCGTAGCCCCCCGCAGCCGCCGCATACAAAACGATAAATTGGCGCGTAAAAAGAAACGGACGGAAGGCGGCCCCCTTCACCATGCTTGCAAACGCAAAATAGATGCCCGCGAAAAGCCCGACAAACACCAACTCACTAATCCTGCTATAGCTGACTATCCGGCGATAGGTTTCATAGGGCCGCGTGACCAGCCCGATAGCGGTCCTGCCGAAACCAATCCCCCCCACGACGAGCGCCGTTAGAACGTCCATACTTAGGTAGTCGTAATTGGTGGATAAAACCTGCGCGAACGGGGTGGCGAGTGCTAAAACCCCCTCTGGAGCAACGTGACAAGATACGAAATGGCGGATCCCAATATGATATATATCCCTATCGCAATGACGATGCTGACGCCGATAAACCACGGCCACGGCATGACTTTAAACCGTTTCGTGCACCATTTGTATACGCCGGTCAGCGGCCCCAGGGACTGAGGAGGCAAATCCGTCACTTCTTCCCATCGTTTCATAAACCGCTGATAGGCAATGCTGCTCATAGGTTAGATAGACAAAAACAGCTCCACGAAATTTTTTCGGGCACGGAAAAGCCGTGACTCCGCACTTTTAAACGATATGGAAAGTTTTTGGGCAATTTCCTCAACCGGCACCTGCTCCAGATATTTGAGTACCAGCACCTGGCGGTATACAGGGGCAATCCGGGAAAGTACTTTCT
This sequence comes from bacterium, assembly GCA_021817785.1. Classification (GTDB taxonomy): domain Bacteria; phylum Patescibacteriota; class Microgenomatia; order UBA10105; family UBA927; genus UBA927. The sequence continues at coordinate 37,627 of JAKAFY010000007.1, read as the reverse complement.
GGATTTTCTCTTTTACCAGCTTTTCATCGAGTGATGCCTCGGGCCCCATCAGCGGAGATACCAGCATTTCAAGCTGCGGAACCTGGGAAAACACCAGATGCTTTATTTTCTTCCGGCGATAGTAGTCGATTATTTTGTGCTGACAAATGGAAAACAGATATGTCCGGATACTGCTTTTCCCCTGAAAATCCCGAAGGCCTTCCAAAAATGCAAACAGGGTATCCTGTAAAATCTCTTCTGCATCCTGGGAAAATGCAACGCGTCCCAGGATAAATCGGTGCAATTGCGGGGCGTATTCGTGATAAAACGCGGAGACGGATTTCCGGTCGTGGGCAAACAATCGTTTGATAAGCGTTGTATCATCCATGAGACAACGTATGACTATAGCATAATTGACTGCCCGCCTCAAATTCCCTACACTGGCTACATGATCGAAAAAGTGCTTGCGGACTCTATAGATATTGCAAATCTCGCCCCGAACCCGGGACTCACGTCCTTTGGCCCGTTGGTCACCGCAATCGTCCGGAATGCGTTTGTTTTTGCCAGTCTTATAAGCTTCTTTTTATTGATTTTCGGCGGTTTTCAAGTTATAGTAGCCGCAGGCGACGCCAAAAAAGCGGAACAGGGCAAAGCCGCGATAACGGGCGCGGTTATCGGATTGCTTGTAGTATTCGGGTCATTTTGGATCGTACAAATTATCAGTGTCATCACCGGTCAAAAATTACTGGGATTTTAACGTTTTATGAAAGTACTTGCTGTAGACGTCGCACCGATTTTCGGAACGGTTCAGAGTCCGCTCATGGGCACCAGCTATGGCAATCTGGGCGGAGTTGGGCTGTTTATCACCAACATTATCCGTTTGTTGTTTGTTGTGGCTGGCATATACGCATTATTTAACTTTCTCATCGCCGGATTTGAATACATCAATGCGGGAGGCGACAGCAAAAAACTGGAAAAGGCGTGGTCCCGCATATGGCAGTCACTTATGGGGCTGGTCATCATGGTGGCATCGTTTGCCATCGCGTCACTGTTTGGCTATCTCATTTTCGGACCGGGATTCTCGATCCTAAATCCGGTAATCTACGGCCCGCAATAGTATGAAACCTTTAGCACAAGTACCGCTCGGTCAAATCGGTGGCGCAGGCCTCGGGCCATTCGCCAACAGCAGCGACGGAACCTCCGGGCTCATGGGGATAACAAAAATAATCTCCTCAGTCGTTGGCCTCATGACGATCGCCGCAGGGATTTGGTTTCTTATCCAGTTTTTGATTGGCGGATTCAGCTGGATTTCCGCCGGCGGCGATAAGGCAAAGCTGCAAACCGCCCGCGATAAACTGACCAACGCATTTATCGGGCTTATTGTTGTGGTTGCCGCGTGGGCTATATTAGCGCTTGCCGGGACATTTTTTGGCGTTGACTTTACTATTTCCAGTCCTGGAGATCTGATTAACCGGCTTAGTCCGAATCAATAACCGATATGATAACGCACGCGCTCGCACAAATAACCAACCCGGTACTTCCGAGCTCATTGGGTGGCGGCGGCAACGCGGACGGCTCATCTGCCATCGGATCCCTTATTTCGAACTTTATCGGCGCGTTTGTCATTTTTTCGTTCGTCGTCGCATTTATGTATCTGTTGCTCGGCGGATTTAACTGGATTACCTCGGGCGGAGACAAGGCGAAGCTCCAGGCCGCACGGGATGAGATTACCAATGCCATTATCGGGCTTATTATCGTGGGAGCCATATGGGCAATCATGACGCTTGTGGGCGGATTTTTGGGTATCGATTTCCCGAACTTGCATCTGCCGACCATGGGCCAATAGCGATTTGTTTCCCGTGTCGCTGCTTGATAAAGCTCGGTGTTGACAAGGCCGACAAATTTGCGCAAGAATGGGGTATAGGATATAATAAAGATTGATTTGACGGAGGAAACCTATGGCACTTATAGAAACAGTTTACGCACAGGCATCATTAAATCTGAAACAGCCGGACACGATTAAGATCACGGATCTTGGCCAACTGATTAGTGCATTGGTCGGCACAACACTGATTATTGCCGCTCTTTTGGCATTTCTCTACCTTGTCTTAGGCGGCATTAAATGGATCACCTCCGGCGGAGATAAAGCCGGCATGGAAGAAGCCCGCAACAAAATTACCCACGCTATTGTCGGACTCATCATCGTAGGATCCGCATGGGCCATCATGACGCTCGTCCAGAACTTCCTGGGCGTACAGATCATCGGCGGGTCTATAAACTTCCCGAAACCATACTAATCATTATCGATTGCTTGTCCCTTCTGAAGAAATACGAGATAATGATGTCATATGAACAATTGCGCAATTGACGGGGCCGCAACTATTCAATGTCTTGTCCCCCTTTTTGAAGGAATCGTTCGGGCAGTTATCGGCTTAGGGGCGGTAGCATTGTTTATCATGCTTTTGGTGGGCGGATATAATTTTCTGTTTTCCGGAGGTGACCCCAAGAAACTGGAAACGGCGCGAGGCACGATTACCCAAGCCATCATCGGTCTCGCCATTATGTCTATTGCGTACCTTATAATACTTACCATTCAACAATTTACGGGCGTCAATGTTACAACGTTTTCCATACCGGTAAATTAAATTCCAAATTATCCCCGAATTGACTCTCGCTATGTAATTCTGGATAATGACTATATGAAACGTGCTGTCCTATTGTTGATTCTTCCTCTTCTCATTGGCGTAACCGTTTTTTTTGCATTTCCCACCTCCGTCCGCGCAGAAGATCCCACTCCTCTTGGTCTTGAGGGAGGAAATATTGCGACACAAAATAATTCCATGGTGGGCATTATTTACAGCATCATGGGTGCGTGTGCCGAGGGAACAACGCCACAGGCTTCGTCCAATAACAATTACATGTTTCAGGACACTATTAGCATAGCCGGAGCCTATTTCGTCGGAGGATGTCCTGCAAAAGCCGCATATAGTCACAGTGCGCTTGCCGGGCTTTCAAGTGTTACGCTTGCGCTTTATACCACTCCCCCTGCGACAACTGCGTTCGCCATCCGCGATCTTGGAGAGACACTCGGATTTATGCCCAAACAAACGTATGCGCAGGGCATCGGTTTTTCCGGACTTAGCGTACTGCTCCCCATTTGGAAAGCGTTTCGTAACGTCGCTTATGCACTTCTTGCCGTTATTCTCATCATTATCGGTTTTATGGTCATGTTTAGAAAAAAAATCGATCCCAAAACAGTTGTAACCGTGCAAAATGCTATCCCCAGGGTGGTCATCGCACTTCTTCTCGTCACATTTTCATATGCAATCGTGGGACTTATGATTGACCTTATGTACCTTATCATTGTTCTCGCCGCCGGGCTCATCATCGGAGCCACACCCGATGGATCGCTTGGATCCCTCGTGAACGCCGGGGCAAGCTGGCTGTGGAATCCAAATTTATTAAGCCCGGCCACGTGGCTTCCGTCGTTTACAACCACGTCTACCTCTACTCCGCAGGTCGTTAATACATTATTGAATGGCGGCATATGGGGAACGCTCCGATTCTTTTTCGCAAGCGGATTCCAGGCGCTTGATGATATTGGCAGACTTTTGATAGGCAATCTCACTCCAGGTCAGGTTGGAACTGCAATGGTCGTACAGGGGGTCCTCACCTACTTAATCGGAGGCGGTGGAAAGGCTTCCGCCATAGCCGTCGGACTTACAAACGGTCCGGTCCTGCTTCTTCTTATCGTTCTTATCGTTTTAATCTTTGGAATTATCCGTCTGATTTTTATGCTTGTGGACGCATATATCAATATTATTATTTCTCTGTTATTTTCACCATTCCAGCTCATGCTGGAGGCCATCCCGGGCACCAATTCATTCAGTAGCTGGTTTCGATGGCTGACCGCAAATATTATCGTGTTTCCCCTCACCGCAGTACTTCTTCTGGTGGCGGGATTTCTTACTTCGCAAACCAACGCGGAAAAAATATGGGCTCCGCCACTTTTATCAAGCGGCGGAGGGGTTACGGGCATGGCCGGATTTATCGGACTTGGGATGCTTCTCGTCATCCCGAATATTGTTGGCAGCATCAAAAAGGCGCTGAAGGCGGAACCATTTATCCCTGGAGGGGTCGGGGCGGTTATCGGACCTCTGGGGTCTGGCGTTGGTCAACTTACACAACTATGGTATCAGGGTTCATTTATCGCAAGCTCAATTCGGCACAAGCCGGATGCGCGATCTCCGATGCAAACGATACGCGAAGGCTCACAAAAGGGGTTTGGTGGCCTCACCGGAGGAGGAGAGGGCGGGCATTAGCTTAATGGTGCGCGCCTCCGCCACCACCGCCAGATTTCTGTTCTTCTATAGACTGTTCTGCGGCAATTGCTACTGTTGCCAGCACAATAACCCACCAGTACGTTCTCGCCATTGCCAGCCACCGATCTCCCAATTTCGCATGAAATTCTCTCCTCAGGTCTTGAACGTATTCAGGATGGTGAATAAACATGCCCATATCATGCATGGTAACTAACACTTCTTCGATTTTCCGTTCGTCCCATGCATTTCCGTGTGCTCCTGTATACCGCAGAGAATACGAAATCTTCTCTGCTACAGAGTGCGGCAAGTGCGCTATCTTTTCGTCTATCAATTTGCGCCAACGATCTCCCCCCATAATAAGTCGTAGTGGGGCCGTGGCCCAACTATCCTTTAGCGGCCGGAAATCCACCTCCGCGAACATCTTTCCTGCGGTGGTTAAGCCGGGAACCATGCCGATCGTCCATAAATTCCGATGTCTATTCATTTCGATAAGCACGCGTGCCATTTCTTTTACGGTATTTTCCGCAGCTTCCGGTCCGGAGTAGTCGATAATCGCCGTACGGATTTCCATGAGTTTCTTCAATGACTCCGTCGGATCATTGGGGGAAAGCAACATTTCGGAGTTGGACATAAATTCAAGCATGGCATCGCGTGCGCGCATCTGGCTCCCCACATCACGAATACGGCGATGCATTGCAACAGTTCCTAACTGATAAAAGTTTGATTCCTTCCAGTCCATGTCGGTAAGACTCATGGTAAGAGGCATCTTAAGCTGGGCTATGGCATCCATTTTGTTCCGGAATACGCCGCTTGCTGCCTCCACCTTGCGGCTCCGATACACTTCTGCCTGCAAATCAGTGAGCACCGCGCGGAAACTTTCGGTTCTTCCGGGTTCAACATCGAGCATTTTAAGATACGGGGCTACCAACGCATCAAAGTCTTTTTTCTCCCCCAGATCGACACGGGCAAATTGCCATTCTTTCTCGTGGGCCATCTTAAGCTCGGCCAACGAAAGAGCTTCTTTAAACTTCTTCCACTCTTCATGCGTTACATTATGTTTAATGAGGATCTTTTCTGTGTCCTCTTCAAGAAGTTCAAGGAATTTCGAGGGGTTTCTTCGGAGCATGCGATCGAGAATCGGCCGGCGCTCGGCTGCATTCCCCGCAGTGAGAAGCTGTATGGATAATGCCTGATTATCCAATAGCGCTGCGTTTTCCGGCAATTTTCTCATATCTAGCATCTTATTTCGTAGTTCATCAGCAATCCCTTTCTCCAACCGCCACGCGGTGCCATCGTAAAATCCTCCAGAGGCCATAAAGCTGGGTCCGAGCAATTCGCTAAACGATATGCCGGTCGCATCCTCTGCAAACTCCCATGCTTCCATGGCCGCCTGTTGTTGTTTGTCGTGAGAATGCGCATGGGCGTTTTTCCATTCCGGTGTTTTGGTTAACTTAAATTTCTCGCCTATCCATCCGCTTGTTTTCTTAAACCAGCCGGGATCTTTCATCGTAATGCCTTTGGTCCGTAACAGGTTTTGCCGCAGTATTCCTCTGGCCGTAACCCCCATCTCTCCGCCAATATTAAACCGGGAAGCGAATGTCTCCGGATTAAATATGCGTTGCAAGTCTTCAAAGGCGGGGGCGCGCATGACATCTTTGCCGCTTGCCGCGTGATATTCCTGAGATGGCGGGATCGACATCATCGAGCCAATCATGGCCATGCGGCCGCTTCCTATCATGGCGGTGCGCGCAGCCCACAGTGCCATGCGCACCTCATACTCCGCCGGCTCTTTGCCGGTTTGTGACTTCATATACTCTACCAGGCGTTTACGTACTTCAATGTCCACCGGTGATAATCCGCGGGTCTGAATAAGCTCCTGTGTAAAATTTTCGTTGAGCATCTCTTCGCGGTGCGAATATATTTGGTATAAACGATCCACCTCATGCAGTTGATCCTGTTCACTCTCGGAAAGTACCGCTCCCTCACCTTTTTTCTTTAATAAATCCTCTCTGGCATTCCGGAGTTTGGAAAGTGTAATATGAAGTTCGGTAAAGCTTTGGACGTCGTCATCCCACAACATAACACCCTCGGAAGCCAGATCCATTTGTTGCTGAATTTCATGCATGAGCCGTTGATCCGCGACCGAAAGTGACGTCTCCGTTTTTCCTTTTTCCGGATCATACCCTTCTTCGCGCTGCTTTGCTTTCAGCTCTTTGAGTACGTCTTCACGCTTCATCTGTTTTCCGTTCCAGTTGATGTCTTCCCGAAGGTATTTCAGCGCCTCTCCATATTTCCCGCGCTTTTCTGCCATGAGCTCAAACATGACATGCTCGTACAGACTATATGCTTCGTTCGAGTGGTCAAAATTTTTATAGAGGTGGTCAAGGTCAGCCCCTTGTAATAGTGACATCGCCTTCAGTCGGTCCTTGACGTCTCCCGGGTTATACATGAGTCCTTTGACCGCATACTCAAATTGCCCGCGGCTGTCCCAATGTTTTTGATACAGCTGCACCGCAAGGTGATACTCGCTCCCATATTTCCATGTAAGAAAATCTTTAAACTCCTGAAACCGCTGATCCTGCGTAAGCGTCGGACGTGTTTCTTCACGGCCAAGCGAGTAAATTTGATCAATAAAATTAAAATACCACTCCGCCTCTCCACCATCTCCTTTAATAATCGTTTCCACTTCAGCCGCCGGAATATACCGGAAGTCCGGAAAAACGTCATCATCATGATGCAGTTCGGGATTAGGGGACGATCCCTTAATTTCACTCCACGCTACCACTCGACCTCCACGAAGTTTTTCTTGGTGTTTTTGCATCCGAAGATCCGTAAACCGTTCAAAATAGCGCACCCGTTCTACAGCCTTTTGTACCGTAGTAGGGTCCATGCCTTCTTTGCGCCCTTTTTCCACCATACGGCGCACCGCCTCATCGGTAAGCCGGGTGTCGTATGCGGCTCCCGGATCGACTCGGAACCGATACTGTAAGTCCTGCAGATCCTGTGCAAGAGGCGTGTCTTTGATATCCACGTCTTGTTCCGCATTATAAAGATGCTCAACCTCTTGGCTAAGCTCGGGATCTCGAGACTGTTTTGCGGGTTCGTCTTCTCTGTCTTCAGAAAGACCTGATCCACCGGATATTTCCGGCATGGCCCGGAGACGCAAATCCGCAAGACTTGGATTTTCTGCAACGATGCGCCGCAGGTATTTTTCCGCTTCGCGACCGGTTGCGCTGGTATACCCCGTTTCCTGGATAAGTCCCACCAGCTTTTCTCCCACGCCGCGCATAAAAACAGGATCAGATAGCTGGGACTCATCAACAGCCAGAAGCGATTCTACGATGCTAAACACGCGGGCATCTTTTGGCAAATCCGATTCGTCGCTTCCGACAATTCTCTTTGCTGCCTCGGGAACGGATCCTCGGAGTTTTTGGGCAAATTCCGCCAATTTTTCTTTTGCCACGTCTATGACCCCGGAGGTGTCTGGAGCTGTTGCGCTTTCCTTCGGAAGGTCCGCCTTGGTAGCTTCCGTGGACTGCTGCGGATGAGCCTGCTCACTGTTTGGTGCGGCAGCTTTTTTTGCAGCTTCGCTTAACCGTTTAAATAGTTCTTCATTGGCCATAGCATACGGACGCGCTTTGTTGCGCGTCTGGTATTATTCTATCGTGTCCGAAAGACAACAACAAGGGAGTTACCGATAAAGAGCGTGGCTGCTGATATAGGAAGCGATTTTCCGGGGAACAAAGTGATCTATCGGCAGTCCTTTTTGGACTCTTTTCCGTATCTTTGTTGAGGACAGATTACTTCCCACCAATATATCGCTTGTGACAACGCGCATATTTCCGTACAGGGGCTCGTTAGGAAACCCGTACCGGGGGAAAATCAAAAAGGGCATCTGTTGCAGCAATTTTTTCCATTCTCCCCACAGATGAAACGTGGGAAGCTGATCGGAACCGATAATGAAATGAAATTGATGTTCTTTCGGAAGGAACGGAAGCAGATTGATCGTATCACCATCAAGCTTTTGGTCTATTTCAATCGTAGAAATCCGTGTCCGCGGCAATTGCAAGAGATTCACCATGGCGAGACGGTCAGCTACCGGCGCTACCGGCTTGGGGGGAATTTGACCATAATTGGGCAAAAACCACACCTCATCCATGCCGGCAAAATCCAGAACCTGTTGCGCAATAAGTAAGTGCCCGTTATGTGGCGGGTTAAACGCTCCGCCAAGCAAGCCGACGTTCATGGGCATTATTGTACCTTTTTTGTATACCGTTCGCGAGAAACGCGGATAACGGTGTCCCGGTGTTCGTTACGGGACCTGGGCAACGGAAGCGTCATGGCGGAAAACGGAAGAGACGTCTGATTATCGATCGCAAGTTTCAATATGATCTGGTAGTTGCCAAGTCCCACTAATTCCTGCTCCTCATATTTGCTGCCGAACTCATGCGTCAAAAGCCGCGCGTCTGCCGCACCGACACCAAACGACACAAGCGAGCCGGCGTTGCCGAAAATTGCCTTTTGTACGTCCTCGTCAATCTGGCCGATATACTGGTTGGCTAAAATGAGGTTGAGGCGGTATTTTCGCGCTTCCGACAGAATTTTGATAAATGACTGCGTCGCAAAGTTTTGGAATTCGTCGACGTACAGATAAAAATCCCGCCGCTCATCTTCGGCAAGATATACGCGGTTCATCGCGGCCAACTGCATCTTGGTAATCATCATGGCGCCTAACAATGCGCTATTATCCTCCCCCAGCTTTCCCTGGGACAGGTTCATGATAACGATTTTACCTTCGTTCATCATGGTTTCCAAATCGATCGTTGACGTGGGATGTCCCACGATATTTCGGATGGTCTGTGACGATAAAAATTGTCCGACTTTGTTGAGTATCGGGGATGTTGACTCACTATGAAGCCGGGGGGTAAATTTATTAAATTCGTTCACCCAAAAATTTTTGAGCACCCGGTCTTCCAACCGATCCACAATTTTCTGTCGGAACAGTTCGTTGGTAAGCAGCTCCGGGATATCCAGGAACGTGGATTGCGGCACCAGGGTGAGCGTGAGAATTGTGTTTCGCAATATATATTCCAACCTGGGTCCCCAACTCATGTGATACAGCTTGTAAAATATCGATACGATGCCGCTTGCCACTAATTCTCGATAGGTCGGGTTTTTCACTTCCAGGGGATTTAAGTGAAACGGATGTTCACTGTCCGACGGATCCAGATAGGCCACATCATTAATGCGGTTGGAGGGAATGTACTGCAGCAGTATTTCTGACAAATCCCCGTGCGGATCGATTATGGCCATGCCTGAGCCGTTTTTCATATCATTTATAGCCATGTTGGCAATCGTCGTGGATTTTCCGGTGCCGGTTTTTCCGATAATATAAAGGTGCTTCCTCCTGTCTGCCTGCTTGATCCCAAATGTCACCTGTTGGTTGCGCCATTCGCATTTTGCGAAAAAGTTGATCGTTTTCCGCTCCTCCTCATTGTCGGTAGCCACCGGCAGGTTTTGCGGCGGCTCTCCCAAAAGGCCCCGCCCCCACTGGATGTTTTTTACGGTTGCAAGAGACATGCCGGGAGGATGCCACAATGATGCAAGCTCTTTGGTGTTTAGTACGTGCGTTCGGGGCGTAAGATAAATACCACGTTTAAGTATGGATCGGGTAAGCCTATCTCTCTGCCACACAAACGTGCGCGGCTGAAACAAACTATTCCCCCCTCCCAACGTATACACACCGAATGATCCTGAAACGCGCGTTAGCACGTCAAATGCCTCAGATTCACTTGATGCGGCTGCCACTATGCGAATACCTGTCCGTAATCCGCTGGCGCTTAGTTTTGTTTCGATAATTCTGCTATCGGGGTGCTGACGCGTACGGCCGTACTGAGAATTCGGGTCAGGAACGCCCTGTGCGATGACGTGCGCAGCCTGCGCCTGCCACCCTCGCCCGGCCGGAGTTACCCGAAATTGTATGGATACGGCCTGATTAGCTGGCAACTTTGCCAGCTGCCCCAACACCGCCGACAATAAGTCAACGTCTTTAACGTCCTCGTAGGTTTTAAGCGGGTAATAAAAACTGCTCCACATCCGAAGTCTTGCTATCGCATGTGGCCGACTAAAAAATGACGGAAGATAATCAACAATCGGCGTAATAACCACTCGAGGATATTGCGCCGTCAGCTGCCCTTCGATAAAATTCCGGAGATGAGCCGGGATAACGATAAAAAAATGGATCTGCCCGTTCATCACCGCTATTTCGAAACTTGCGTATTGTACCCTCCCCGGCCAAAAAATCCTGCGCCACAGTGCCTCCCGTCGTACATTGGCAAATGCGGCAAACACCTGTTCCATCGCAAGCGGCGTTTCCTCACTTAATCTATTCCCGACAACCTCCAGGCACTCCAGCGGAGATGCATTCATGGCTTCTATCTTATCACAATTTCTGTGGGCAACCCTGAGAGCTTCCGGGGTTTCGTGAAAACTATAAAAGTAGAGTTTTCACGGTCCTGATGCGCTTTGTGCTATTGAACATGTATTTTTTTCCCTTTACAATCATATATAGTATGGAACAGCACCCCGTGCCACAAAACGTCACCACGTTTCAATTCCGCTTAATCGGCGACATGACCCTTAAACAATTCGGGTACTTGTGCGCCGGAGCGATCCTGGCCTTTTTGGCCTACCGCCTGCCTTTGCCGTTTATCCTCACGTGGCCGCTTGCGTTTGCATTTGCGTTCCTGGGAGTTGGGTTTGCGTTTATTCCCGTCGAAGAGCGTCCAATGGACGTATGGGTATTTTCGTTTTTCAAAAGCATCTATAACCCGACCCAATATATTTGGATAAAAGAAGTGCCAAAAGCGGAGCCTGTCGCAGCGCGCCCACAGGCGACTCCCGCTCCACCCCAGCACCAGCCTACCCCCATTCCGAGACCGGCTGTTCCGGGGGTGGCAGCGACTAAGTCTGACGCTACAAAAACAGTGCTTTCCGGAATTTTTCAGACGCCAGCATCTTCACCACAAAAAGCGCAGGCACTCACGTCTACCACGCGCTCTTCGTCATCTCCGTGGGCATGGCTTGCGGAGCTTTGGGGGCCATCACAGCGCCCGGCACCAGTCCATCAACAGACAGCGGCGCGCATGATTCCTCAAGCACCAATCCCAAGTGTTACCGGTATAAAACCGACGCCATCCGTTCCCACAATGCCAAAGCCGCAGCAACAACAAATTTCCGATGCTGCCGCCACACAACAGAAGATGGCAGACCTCGAATCATCGCTTAAGACACTGCAAGAACAACTTTCGACAAAAAATGTAACTGCTGACCGGGTACTTGAACTGCAGCAGCAGCTGACTGACGTATTGCAACAGCGTTCCGCCATGGAGGATGAGTTGGTCAACCTTAAACGGCAGCTGCTTTCCCGCGGGCAACCGGGTAGTGCGGCAACGGCCGTGCCAGAAGATGGGTCGGCACCAAAAACCGGAACGGCTCCCCCGCAGGAGAAACAGGAAAAATCTACCGTTCGAGTGATAAACACCCAAGATGCGGCGACCAAAGTCGGGCTTCCGCGATTGACGAACGTGGCCAACGTCATTACCGGCCTTGCAAAAGACGATGCAGGCAATCAGCTCCCCGGCATCCTGGTCACGGTCACCAATGCAGAGGGCATACCCATGCGTGCACTTAAAACAAACAAGTTGGGGCAATTTGCCGCATCCACCCCGCTGGGGTCAGGCACATATTTTGTCGAAATTGAGGACCCGCGGGGCAGATTCACCTTTTCCCGGGTACAAATCACATTAAACGGCGCGGTCGTCCCCGCCCTGGAAATTATCGCGAAGAGTCAAAAACAGCTCACCCGGGAAAAGCTTGCGCAGGAAATTTTCGGGAAAAATACCATGTAACACACAGCCTATGACACAACCTATCGTGCCCATCAGAGCGTCTACACAATCGTTTACTGAAATTTCCGATATCGACCACGACATGATATTGTTTGCGGACGGATCCGTTTCCCTCGTCATTGCTACAACGGCCGTTAATTTCGGCCTGCTTTCCGAAAAAGAACAGGACGCCATCATTTACTCGTATGCAGGGCTGCTTAATTCTCTATCGTTTCCCATACAAATCATCATCCAGACCAAGCATAAAGATATCTCCGCATATTTAAAACTTCTCGAAGATCAGGAGGCGCGGCAAAAAAATCCGCAGCTTACCAAAAGCATCCACGGATACCGAGCGTTTGTGGCATCCATGGTGAAGGAAAAGGACGTGTTAGACAAAAAGTTTTACATCGTCATTCCCTTCTCCAACCTTGAACTGGGCGCCTCCCCCTCCATGCTGTTGGGGACCAAAAAAACGGGCCTTCCGTATGAAAAATCATATATCTACGAGCGCGCGCAGATGGGCCTGCTCCCAAAACGGGATCATATCGTCCGTTTGCTGGCGCGCGTGGGCCTCCATGCTACGCAACTTACGACAGAACAGCTCGTGAAATTTCTGTTCAGTTTATATAACCCGGGGGCAACCGCTCCGGACATGAGCGCTCTGGAATTCGGAAAGGAATCTCATGGCAAATAATACGGATATTGCGGCGCTTTTCAAAAAATTTATCAATCCCATGCCAGAGGGGCCGTCCCCACGGACCAAGCCGATTGACGGCCCGCTAGTCGTCACGGACATCATTGCGCCTCCTGCTATCGAAGTGGACTTTGATTTACTAAAGGTCGGTGACTGGTATTACCGGACGTTGTTTGTCGCGGGGTATCCAAGATTCGTCTCCGCCAACTGGCTAGAACCCCTTGTGTCGTTTAACCATACGTTGGATATTTCCATGTACATCTACCCTACGCGGAGCGAAGAAATACTGGAAAACCTGAAACGCAAGGTCGGGGAAATGGAGGCCACCATACAATCTGACCTGAAACGCGGCCGCGTTATCGAGCCGTCTATCCAGGTGGCACTAGAAGACGCCCTTGCCCTGCAGCAGGAATTAGCAAAAGGGTCGGAACGATTTTTCCAGTTTGGCCTCTATGTTACGATCCCCGCAAAAACAAAAGAGGACCTGGACAAAGCGACAAAGCAAGTGGAGGCGACACTCGGCTCTCTGCTTATCGTCACCAAAAAAGCCATTTTACAAATGGAGGAAGGGCTAAAAACCACGCTTCCCATGGGAAGAGACCGGCTGCTCGTCACCAGAAACATGGATACCACGTCGCTTGCGACCACCTTCCCATTCACCACCAGCGAACTTACGGCAAACGAGGGCATCTTATATGGCATGAATGAACACAATGACAGCTTAATTATCTTTGACCGTTTTACGCTGGAAAATGCCAACTCCGTTGTGTTCGGAAAATCCGGTGGCGGTAAAAGCTACATGGTAAAACTCGAGGTTATGCGTTCTCTCATGTTCGATACGGAAGTTATTATCATCGACCCTGAGAATGAATATGAATCTGTCACTCATGCACTGGGAGGCGAATATATCCGGTTTCGCTTCGGATCCGTTACGAAACTAAACCCCTTTGACTTAGCCCTTCTTGGTAATGCCGCCGGAGAAGAAAGCGAGCTCAGCCAAAAAATATTATCGCTCCATGGGTTTTTCCGCGTCGTCATGGGCAAACTTACCCCGACGGAGGACGCATTACTGGATCGCGCGCTTATCCTCACATACAAACAGAAAGGCATCACCCCGGATCCTACTACACACGCAAAAGAACCTCCCCTTATGGAAGATCTGTATAAAACGCTTGTCGGCATGGAAGAACCCCTCGCCAAGGGGTTGGCGGACCGCATAGAAAAGTTTGTCCGGGGCAGTTTAGTCGGCATATTTGACCAACAAACCAACGTAGCTATCCGAAATCAACTGACCGTTTTTTCCATCCGGGATCTGGAAGATGAACTCCGACCCATTGCCATGTATCTTATCCTGGACTTTATCTGGAACAAAATCAGAAATGACAAGCGCAAAAGACTCCTCATTGTCGATGAGGCGTGGTATCTCATGAAATATCCGGATTCCGCGCAATTTCTCTATAGCATTGCCAAGCGGGCCAGAAAATATTATCTCGGACTTACCACCATTACCCAGGACGTGGAAGATTTTATGGCTACGGAGATGGGAAAGGCGATTATCCAAAACAGCAGTATGCAGATTCTCCTTAAGCAATCTTCGGCGGCTATAGATAAAATCGCCGACGTATTTTATTTATCTGAAGGGGAAAAACATTTGCTGCTTGCGGCCGATATCGGAGAGGGGTTGTTTTTTGCAGGCCCCGCACACGCGGCAATGCGCGTTGTATCAAGCCCTGAAGAACATGCGCTTGCCACGACGCGTCCACAGGAAACGGTGAAACCGACTACCCCCGCCGTACAACAGTCTTCCGTGCCGACAATGCAGGAACTGCCGTCAAAAAAGCCGCCATCTCTGTCTTCGGCTCCCGAGCTGACGGCTCCACCCACCCTCCCAAGATCAAATCGTCCGATGTTTACGGTAGAAGCAGTTGGTAATACAAAAAGTAGTACATAACGCGTATGGCAAATTCTCCTCAGACACTTTTGGAATTTACTGACAATCTGCTTTCCGATATCGAGCGCGGCGCCATCACGCCGCAGGAGGCAATTTCCGCAAGTCAGCAGTATGCATATCTTCGGGAGTCGCTTTCTTCGCAAAGCGGTCGATTATCTGAGGCGGCGCTACAAGGCGACGAAGAGCTTGTCGGGGCGCTGAAGCATATATTTTCGGAAACCCGTATGAAATTGCGTGATCTTCCGAGCTTTCAGGCGAGCGAGCCGGACTCCCTGCTGAAAGAAAAAGAAATCAAAGACACCGCGTTTCTGCGCACCACAGCGCTTTCACGTTCCCGGGAGTATGCGCGGACAAAGCTTGCGCCGTACACAGACAAGCGGCGCGCATTTATACACGATCTGGTATCCAAATACAGCGCGTTCACGCCGACGGTTTCCGAGAAACAGGTGTCGTCTGTCGTCGACCAGTCATTAATGCAAGCGGCGAAAGAAGGGACACCAGCACAAACCAAAGAACGATTTGCAGAAATGATGGCGGCGTCCAGTGAAGAACTAAGCGGAGATTCGCTTTTGCCTGATCAGCGGGTACGACTAAAAACCATCATTCGGGAATCCATCGCGGGGCATGACGAGTATTTTTCGGCGGCTGCAGCGGCAACTAAAACAGAGCGTGACATAGCAGAGTCTATTTATGAGCATCTCGATCTTGGGCGGCCTGACGTGTTGGCAGACATTGTGCTCAACGCTCCTGAAAATCAGCGCTCTGAAGCGCTTGTCCGCGGCGTAAAACTTGCACAGGTTGCCGAGTCGCTGGAACAGCCGCGGGCGGCGGGCCACTCGACAAATGGGTTCCTCTCCCCCGGCAACGCCAAGGGGGTCACAAAAGGATTACAGCAGGCGGCAGATGGCATATTGTCGCTGGTCGGCGAACCATTACGGGAGATGGTGTACAAAGAAAAGGTAAACGGTACACTGCGGACGCTTTTGACAAACACGCAACAGCTGACGGACCGGCTCGGAGAGA
Organism: bacterium; assembly: GCA_021817785.1. Lineage (GTDB taxonomy): Bacteria > Patescibacteriota > Microgenomatia > UBA10105 > UBA927 > UBA927. The sequence goes on along the minus strand of JAKAFY010000007.1, from coordinate 21,766 downwards.
CGTTCGTTCATTCTGCATTGTTCACCCAAATATCTCAGGGTCTTTCAAAGTCTCTCAGCGAGAAACCTCAGACTGCGGGAGCGGGGTCTGTTTTTGGCGATGTTTTTTCCACCGTTTTTCGCGGCCCGTTGGATCCTTCGTTGTTCGACGCGTCAAAAGACCGATTACTTGACTATTTCGAGCTGGCGCGTGCGAGCGCCAATGCCCCAAAAGGGTACGGCTTTCTTCCTGCTAATATGTCCCCATGGGAAATATTCGCCCGGCGGCGGATAGATCAATATAATAAGGGCGGTGCGCCTTTTAGAATTCCTTGGCTCCCTTTCCCGTCGCTCGGATTTTTCGGTGACCGTTTGGGCGATGCGCTTTCAGGCGCGGTTGATGGGGCAACGTCATTTATATTCACGAGTCCGCGCATTTCAAACGAGCTGCAGCGGTCGCGCCGTTCGTCTTTGGCACCAACGTCAATATTTGAAGATTTGCCGCTTTTTATCGCGATCGTCGTTGTCGCCACGATTACCATTCTTTTTATCTTTCCATCGTCGTTTAATATGCCCCAAATGGGGTATGCTTCAAAAGTAGGAACGCTGCTTACCTCTCTTTACGATAAGGCAGTAAATGAATTTAACGTCATCAATGAAAACATAGCCGCCACTACGTTTAGCTGCGAATGGAACGGTCCTCCCCCGCCCCCTGCTACAATAAGTGTGTGCCCGGTGCATGCGCCTATAACCCAGCGCCCGTTCGATCCCAATGGGTCGCACCGTAACTTAAATGCGTATGACTTTGGGGCAGATCAAAAAACCCCCGTCTTGGCTGCTCAAGATGGGTATGTTGTTTCATATGATAATTTCTACGGGCCGAATCAATATAAATATGCAAGTTATGGAAACAATGTTGTACTCATCGGCACCAACCCAACGAGCGGAAAAACGTTTTGTACCAACTATGCCCATTTGCTTGATGTGTCCAGCGAGGTGGTGGCTGCCAAGGGGCAACCAATTGTTATAAAAGCGGGCGACGTCATCGGATGGGTTGACACGACAGGCTATACATATGGATGCATCAAAAACAACTGTGGTCTTGGATATGGAACTCATTTACACTTTGGGTACCAGGGGGAAAATCAGAATGTACCAATGTCACTCCCCCCGGGCTGTCCATAATGTATGAATAAACGATATATACTGCCTGCACTCATCTTCATAATTATCCTCGCGCTTGCAATGATTGGATATACGAGTCAATCGACCCAAAAAGCCGCGGTGATGCCCCCCTTGCGTGTTGTTCCGACAATTAGTGTCAACCAACTGTCTCGCCCGGTAAACACGGGGGCAATCTCCTACAGCGTTAATGTTACCAACGAGTCTTTTCCCGCTCGATTACCGTATTATGCGATCAATCAAGCGAACACGACCCAGAGTGTATTTAATCGGTTTTCTTTTGTACTGGGTGTGTCTGGTCAAAACGAAACAATTCATGGGTCTAGGGGGGCATACCTAAGCACGACGGACGGCCCAAAATCCCTTATTGTTTCAGATAACCCGCTTTACTTTTCTTACGAAGAGGCGACGTTGTCTGGCGCTCGCATCTCACAAAACACCATATACTACCAACAGGCAACGTTGGCAAAATTGCAAACGCTTGATGTGTTACCGAAACCGCTTGTATTATCTTCCCCTACATATCAATTCATGAATCCTCAAGGAACTGATCCAAACGCCACAAGCAACGCAAATGGCGCAACGGTGGCCCAAATAGATTATGGAGTTTCCCTCGATGGATACCGCGTGTATGTCGGCGACGCAGATTCCCCGGCATATTCAGCGCGTTTTGACGGAGCCAACCGCCTCGTTGAGCTCGGCGGGTATGTTTTCCCCACGATTCGAAAGAGCAATGAGGATATTGCGGTTATCTCTTATGATGAGGCGGTTGGTCGTTTACAAAACAACGAGGGGGTGCTTTCCAGTGCGACGCCGACAGAATATTCGGTGGCATATCTCAATCCTGCGATATTACAATCGGTTCAGGTCCGGTCCGCTGCTTTGGGATTTTTTTACTCCCCCGCGCTTCCAAGCCTTGTTCCTGTGTACGTTTTCAGGGGGACATCATCTGTTCAGGAGATTCCCGGCCCCATTGACACGACGACTATCGTTTCTGCTATCCCGTAGACTATGAGCCGGTCACGCGTACGGGCATGATGATATGAAGATATGCATCGTCTTTCACCGGCTTAAACACGCCGGAGTTTAGTGCGCCAGTCATTTCAAACAAGAATTCCTCCTCGGGAAAGTTGGTAAGAAAATCAATCAAGAATCTGCTGTTAAAGGCGATCTCTCCCCCATCCCCGTCGATTTTTGCTTCGAGTTCTACTTTGTTTTCTCCAACCTGTGGGGCATTTGCGGATACGGTAATTTTTTGCTTATCCAGGTTCAATCGGACAATGTTTGCATTGTCTCTGGCAAATATCGCGGCAGAGCGTACCGCGCGTAGAAACGGTTCTTTTTCGATAAGCGCCCGGGTCGTAAACGTTTTAGGGATAATGCGCTCGAAGTTGGGATACTCCCCGTCCAAGAGCCGGGTAAGCAGTGTTGTTTCTCCGACGATAAATCCCGCTTGTTTTTCTCCTGCTATTCCTACATGTATCGTTTTTTCTTCTTTTTCTTCCGTTCCAAGTTTAACCACCTCAGAAAGCGCGCGTGCGGGAACGATAACTCCTGAAAGGTTTTGTATAGTAATGGCTACCTTTTTTACCGAGAGCCGATACCCATCTGTGGCGACAAGTTGTGTGTGCTCTCCATCTGCAATGATTTTAACGCCGGTAAGAAGCGGTCGACCCTCGTCTGTCGCAGCAGAGAAAAGCACGCTTGCAAGCGCTTTTTCTAGAACCTCCTTATCTATAGAGCCGGCAGCCTTCTCGTCTAAAAGCGGCGTCGGAGGAAATTCAGACGAAGAAACGGTAGGAAGTGTTGCCTGAAACCCTCCGCAGGACAGAAAAAGTGATTCTTCTTTTAAAATAATTTGGGCGGTTTCCGCTGGAAGAGACGCGACAAATTCAAACAGGGTTCGTGCAGCAACGCATGCTTCCCCTTCTTTCTCCACTTTGCCGCCAACCCATACGGTTTCCGTCGTTTCCATGTTTGTCGCGGTTATTTCTAGCCCGTCCTTTTTTGCGACCAGTTTAACGTTTTGTAATATGGGAAGTTGTGGGTGTGTAGGGACGGTTCTGGACACTTTTGTTAACGACCGTAACAGATTCTCCTGAAGTAATTTTATATTCATATACCAAAAGCAGTAGTAGATAGAATTATGCGTGGAAAAGTGTATGGTTTTTGTGTCTGCGTGTCAATGACGGGATAAATGGCCGTTTTGGGCTGTGGATAACCCAGACAAAGCAACGCAAAGCGGGTGGATATATTTGTGGATAAAAGTACGCGAGTTGTGGATAAGTGGAAAAGCTTACAACGCGGCGGCCCATAGCTTTTGTTTTATCCCCGCCACCGCCTGCCGCAACGACTCATTTGTGGACAGTTCCTGGGTTATTGTCTCCACGCCGTGCATAATCGTCGTATGGTCTCTTCCCCCGAGCGAGCCGCCAATGTCATCATACGTCAGGCCGAGCTCTGTTTTTGCCAGATACATATATAGCTGTCGCGGCCGCGCAATGGGCCGGTCGCGCTTGGGTCCCTTCATTTGTGTGGTTTTGATATCAAAATAGGAAGAAACCGCCTCTAATAGCTCCTGGGGAGACACCCGCCTACTTGTCTCTGCGTGGTTTGCCACAACCGCCTTCATGTTTAAGAGCCCTGAAATAAGTTCCAGGGTCACGGGTTGCGTTTTTGTTGCCAGCTCGCTGGTAAGCCGCCGGAGAAACCCCTCGATGGCCCGGGCGTCGACAACATTTGCAGCAATAAGCTGTGCGCAGTCCGACGGAATAGTAAGTCCAAGCGCTTTTGATTTGATGTTGACGATAGCCGCGCGGAGTTCAAAGCCCGGAGGGGATATGTCGACAATAAGCCCGCCCTCAAAGCGGCTGCGCAGGCGGTCTTCCAGCCTTGAAATTTCATGCGGCGGGCGGTCAGACGTTAATAATACCTGTCCCCCTTCACGAAGCACGGCGTTGAACGTGTGAAAAAATTCTTCCTGCGCCGTTTGTTTGCCTGCAATAAACTGTACGTCGTCTACCATCAGAAGCTCCGCGCTTCTGTACTTTTGTTTAAACTGACGGGTTGTGCGCATCTGGATAGACTCGATGATTTCATTTAAAAACTCCTCTCCCATGCAGTAGACCACCCGAAGCGACGTCTTTTTTGAAAGCAACGCGTTTGCAACGGCGTGCATAAGGTGGGTTTTTCCCACGCCCACACCGCCGTACAAAAAAAGCGGATTATAGGATGTACCCGGACCTTTAGCGATGGCAGTGGCAGCCGCATACGCAAGTTGGTTTGTCGTCGACACGGCAAAGTTGTCAAACGTAAGCTCCGCGTTGATATGCAATTTTTTGGCAAGCACCGTTGTGTTGGGGCCGGCATCTATCGTTTGCGCAAAAAGCGGGCCGGCGTCCCGCTCACTCGGCTCTTTTTTTGGCAGCACGGAAAACACCAGACTCGTGTTTGTAGCTGTTTTGTGATCCAGGATGTTCTTTATGAGGCTGTAATACCGCGTTTCTGCAAGCGTCCGCATGAGGGGGCTCGGAAAACCGATAGAAGCGACGTCGGCGTCCAACGAAAGCAGTAACGAATGCGCAAAATGCGTCTGATACGTTGCCTTTGAAACAGACAACTCGATTTCCGATAGCACCGATTTCCAAAGCCGCGTTAGATCCATAAATTAGGGGCAGAAGAAGTGTGGATAACTTTTCCACATAGTAATCATAGGCATCTATTTTGTCAAGCATGATGCGCGGGAAATTCTATGATATAGTGATGGACATGAACATTTATGTGGTTATTCCCACCATCAGAACGCTCGATTTTTTAGAAGCCTGGCGCGGAGAATTTGAAGATTGCCACCTTATCATTGTGGAAGATCATAAGGAAAAAGAAATACAAGCCCCGACAAGGGGGTTTTTATCCATCGACCATTACACCTGGAAAGACATCCGCAACGATTTTGGCGCCAACGAGTGGATTTTCCCCCGCCAGAACGCAGGAATACGCTCATATGGATTTTGGAAAGCCTATCAAAAAGGAGCGGACGTCATTATTACCCTGGACGACGACTGTTTTCCCGCAGAAAAAAGGTTTGTTCAAAAACACCTCGACAATTTAGCAAGTAAAGCGCCGAGCAGTTGGTTTGCCACGTTCCCCCACCCCGACTATATGTACACCCGCGGATTTCCTTATGACACACGCAATGTTCACCGGGTGGGCATAAGCCACGGATTGTGGTCAAACAAGATGGATATGGATGCCAAAACACAGCTTGCGATAGGCAACGTAAACGTCGCCGCTTACCCCCCGCTTCGCCAATACATTCCGTTCGGATATTATTTCCCGATGAGCTCGATGAATCTGGCATTTACCCGCGAAATTACCCCGCTTATGTATTTTCCCCTCATGGGCAAAGATCCCCAGGGGGGAGCGTGGGGATTTGACCGGTATGACGACATTTGGGCCGGCATATTTGCCAAAAAAATCCTTGATCATTTGGGTGTTGCAGTCGTTAACGGGTCTCCGTTTGTCGAGCACAAAAAAGCATCCGACCCCAAAAAAAACTTGATAAAAGAAAAACGCGCAATGGGCGTAAACGAACAACTATGGCAGACTATCACCAGTCTATCGTTTTCAACACACGCAACCACCCGTTGCTATAGGGAACTTGCAAGCGCCGGCGCATTTCCCGAAACCAAATATTTTAGACGCCTGACAAAAGCCATGAATATTTGGGCGGCTATGTTTTAGTTTTGACAGTATACCACCATGGAATTAACTGAGAAAAACGGAATACACATGCAACGGCAAAATCAAGGCGGATTCGGTTTGGTTGTATTGTTTTTTTCACTTTTGTTTCTTGGATTATTTTTGGGAGACGGAAAGCAGGCCGTTATTGCGATATTTGGTGTTTCTATAGTGGTAGTTATGTGGCTGACACAGCTGTTTCAGCAAAAAAGACACAGACAACCACCTCGTTGGTTATTGCTTCCATGGATGGCGTATTTTGGAGTAACCCTAGTGTCTTCGATGATGTCCGACAGCGTTGGATATTCTATATCATGGATGGTTATATTTTTGTGCGGATATCTGGTTTATCGGTTGTTTTATGCAATCGCAACGGAATATATATTGAGGCAATTTGTCACGATGACCTGCATATTTGTCGGACTAGCAGCTGTAGTGTTTGTCGCAATACCACTTACTCCCTGGCTGCGCGACATGATCCCCTCCATGAATCTTGTAGCCTTAAACTATGGACACAGTCATTTTGCAGACCTTCTTGTATTTGTGACGCCCATTGTATTTTACGCAATTGTCAAAATCAAAAATAACGTATTTTTCCGATGGGGCACTCTTATACCGTTTTTATTACTTCTTTTCTTTACGCGCGCTAGGGGCGCATGGATATTGGTCATCTTGTACGTGGTTTGGGAAGTAGTGCATACACGGCTGAAAGGAACGGCGAGATCCAGGAGCATAGCATTAGGTGCAAGTTCTTTGCTGGCGATTCTTCTTATTGGCCTTTGGTTTGTAAAACTGAATCTACTGCCAACAGCTATTAATTCTATTATTTTACGCCCGCTGGATATCAAAAGCAGAATTGAATATTGGAGGCAAGCGGCAGTAGCAATACAAGAAAAGCCGCTATTTGGTCACGGGCCGGGAACATTTTCATTAGTGTCGACTCGGTTGCAGCGCGGCTGGGGAAAGTCTTCATGGTTCGCGCATAGCCAAGTGCTGGAAATAGGCGCAGAAAGCGGGCTTGTTGGCCTTGCGATATATATATGGTTGCTGTCGACGCAGGCGCGAGCAATGTACTTATCGGGAGTTGTTGGCGGGAAGAATAAACACATTGAGCGAGCTTTGTTGTTGGGTGTGACACTGATATTTTTGTATGGAACTATAGAATTTGTATTTGATTTCTTAATCACCTCGTATTTGTTTTGGGCCGGGTTGGGATTGCTGTCCGGAGTAAATGCTAAAGCAAACCCGGAAACCCAAGACAACGACATTTCGGTGATTGTACCACTGGTTATTGTGGGAACATTTTATATGTTATGGATTATTAGTTCATTTTATATAACGATTGGTCGACAAAATAATTTGGCGTTTGATTATGCTCCGTTCGACGCGACATACACACTTGCCATGATAGAAAATTCGTCAACACGCCCCATTTCCAAGCGGCGGGTACTAGAGGCGCTCTATTTTCATAAAGACAATCCGCAGATATTGTTTGCGCTTGCAAAAGCGACACAAAAAACCACGCCGCAACAGTCTCGCGTGATGTTTGAACGAGCAGTTAGCGACGACCCGCAAAACATAAAACTAGTCATAGACTACATTTCTCCGTTGCTAATGAGCGGGGACACCGAGGTCACCGCGCGCACATTAGCCGGTATTACAGACAAAAGCACCATCCTTTTGGATCCATCAGTGAAACCATTTCTCACAAAAAACGTCTTTCAGTATATAAACGGGTCCGAAAAACCGGGAGAATACTTCGCAAAGATATATTATTTATTGGGTTTGGCGGTGGTACAGACAAATCCGGAAAAAACTCGTGAACTATGGCTACTTGCGTGGAAGATGGCCCCGCAATGGAGCTATTTTCGTATCGAGCTTGCAAGCTTATATTTTTATGATCTTTCAAATAAGGAGGTTTCAAAAAGCATTCTTACGGAATGCTTGAGCGCGGAGTCTTTGCGAAGTGATTGTTCTGCCGCGCTTCGTCAAGGGTTAAAACCCGCCGGATCTCTTGCCGAAAAAATACGAGGTATCCCTTTTGCGCTTTAGTCGTGCTTGGGATTATGGATTAATGAATCAAGACCATGTATAAGTGGTTCAATGTGAACGCCCCGCCGATATCCCCTCTGTTGCGGAGGATTGCGAAGATATGTACGCAGGTTATGAACCAGAAGATTGTCCGTAAAATTTCCGACAACAAGTCCCCGAGAATGCATGTATTCCGAAAAGAATAATTGGTGATTGTCTACGTGTTCATGGAATTTTGCAAGACGCGGGACGACAAAGGGTTTGGTTTTTGTGTATTGAAGAGCCATTAACAAGGTTCCCGCGCCGGCGTGAGACACAATAGCCCGTGCCCGCGACATATAATAAATCATTTTATGAAATGGAAGCTCGTGAAATGATCGCACGTGAGTATATCGTAATTGATATGTCCCCGCGTTTCCCTGCAGTATTAATAATTCCGTCTGTCCTATAAGAGATGCATCAAGCGCCTGGATAAGTCTCGGAAAAATGAAGTCCGTCGTGCCTATTGTACAGAAAATCATATAACACTCCCCCAATAATGTGCCCCGCTAACCACACGCGTCATATGTTCGTGTTGGACGAGGACGACGCCCCTAAAAAACGCAGCGATTCGTGCGGAAAGACTTGGGTATTGCACGAAGCTGATCGAGTCGACGAACACAAAAGGAATGCGTAATAATTTGGCAGCCAAAAAAATTGGTGGAGCGATGCCCGCACCAAAACTCGCAATCAGTGTCGGCTTTTCCCGTGCCAAGATTATGAATCCGTACATAAAATTCCGAATTGCATTTATGGCATTTCTTGATTCAGGAAAAAACCCGCGATAAATTATTTCCTTCTTCAGAAGGTAATTTATGTCCTCCCCCTGACCAGAAATCCAGAATCGCTCATATTTTACCCACCACTTTTTTAATAAATACATTTGGTACAGATGTCCACCCCGGGACGAGATAAGACATAGTTTTATTGGATTAATCGATTTTGGCATATAGATTCAGATGTGAAAAAAAGAATCGGGCGGTCTGTTGAAAACCGAGCTCGAAAGGAGTGATGATTTTTACATCATACTTCTCACGTAACCTCGTGGTATCGGCCCATGTAGTGATCGCCTCGATTGGATTTTGTTTTGAGAACGAATACTCGAGATGATACCCAAAAGTTTTTATGATCGCACTTGCCTTGCGAAGGACATGAGCGTTAGAAAGCGGCTCGCCAAAACCAATATTGACGCGTTGCAGATGATTTGGCTGGTTTGTAACCAGCGCTATTGCTGACGCGACGTCATCAATATACGTCCAGTCTCTTTTCGTCTCGCGGCCAGACACGATGATGGGTCGCCCTAGCGCGCTTGCCATTAATAATTTCATCGGTAGCATGTCCGGTCTCCCGTCCGGCCCATATACACTAAACGGGCGGATGATGGTGGTCGGAGTGCCGTATCGGGCGTAGTAATTCACTGCATACGATTCCATACACGCTTTCGTTGTGCCGTAAACGGAAGTCGGATGGAGCGAATTATTTTCAGAAAACGGCAGAGAGGAATTTCCATAAACGGATGACGAGCTTAATAGCACGATATGGTGTACATAGTTCCCAATCGTCTCTAAAAGCGTGGCCGTCCCCATCACGTTCGTTTTTACATAGGTCAGCGGGTTATTCTCCCCGTTACGAACCCCTACCTCTGAGGCGGTATGCACAAGAATAGTTGGTTTAAACTTTGACCGTATGCGCGCCAATGTCCTTATATTGTCAAAAGACGATTGCACAAAGACAAATCGTTTGTGCTTGGAGAGCTCTGTAATACGGCGCTTTTTTATAGCACTTGAATAATATGGATTATAATTATCTATGCCAATAATGACCGAATTGTCCGATGAACGCAGCATGGTGCTACAGATATTGCTTCCGATAAAACCCGCAGCCCCCGTGACGATAATAGTCATATAAATGTGTTTGGATCATATCATACGCGTCTCCATGGTTTTAGTAAGCGAAAAATATAGGAAAAAAAGTGCGTTATTCCGACCGCCTGAATTATTTTTATGATAAGGATAATGGGAAGATAGTATCGATCCCAATCGATAGCTAGCATGGTGGTTGTGATTGTAATTATGGGGAATGCCCATACAAGAAACAGCAGCGCCATGGACCCCCTCGCTCGGGATCTGACTGCCATGCGGATAAGGATATAGAGACCAAAGCAAAAAAATACAATATCAAATGGAAGCGCGCTATTGTGAAATGTGGTGTAGTCCCCCTTTGGTAATAAGATATTTATAATGACGTGCGAAATACGATCGGATATGGTTGATAGCGCAGGGTTGCTGGAAAGTTTTGATTGGTACGCTATCGTTTTAAGGCGATAATCGACCATGATATTGAAGTTCTGTAGCGGCGAGGTCCATAAATAGGGATTAAGAAAGAAAAATATACAGAAGGTTGTTACAAGGGAAATTGCAAGAGCAACAATAACCTGTAGAGCGTCGGCTATTATCCGTTTTTCATATAAAACCGCAATAACAAGCCAAAATGATATAAGCAATAATGCTCCATTTAATTTTGTCGACATCGCCAGCCCCGACACAATACCACTTAAAATGGCCAGAATTGGGACAGCGACTGACGTGTGTTTGAAAAAGCGCATTGCGATAAGTATGGATAAGAAGACGTGGATCGTCATAAAAAAGATAAGGATTGGGTCCCCCATCGCCCGGACCATACAAGTTAAGAATGCAGGGTTGGTCAAGTATAGTGTAGCCGCGAGGAGACCAGTAACGACATTGTCGATAAACATACCGATTATAATTACGATGCCGAGAGTCATCACGCTAAAGAGAACGGCAACTAGTCTCATAGAGAAGAGCGGGGTCATCATACAAAGAATGGGCTTTGATAGTTCACTGGGAGTTGTGAATTGATATGGCATGACATATTTGGATAAAGGTTTATAATTCCGTGTATTTGGATTGGGTGTGCATTCTTGGTTTCGACCTAAACGGATCGTTTCCCCTAGTATTTTTGCTATTCCATAGACATAATAAGATAAAAGAGGCTGATCAATTGCAGTGATCGATCGCCATTTTGAATCAGCGAAATTTAGCGGAACCGTCGTGAACGTAGATGCTCTGCTCAGCGTGTCCAATTCGTCAGGATGTATAAAAGAGCCTCGGAAAGCTTGAGCATAGAGCATGGTTGCAGCAACTATTAAGAAGACACCAATGAAAGCAAATCGAAACATATTGCGGTTGAGGGAAAATTTATTGGTTATTGTATTAAGCATTGTTTTTGGCATAGCTTTTATCTCCCCGCAATTAACGCACACGTACCCAAGCTTGTTGGATATTGCAGAAACTGTTAATTATAAGAGCAATTCACTTGCAAATATATCAAGTTATATCGTTGAACCCAATAGGTTTTGGCCATTACACTACCTGGTCCGCATTCCTTTGTCGCGAGCGTGTGGGTACATCGGGCGATGTTATTTTGAAGTTTATGGGGTCATGGTGGGATTTACAATCCTAACTACACTCACATTATCCAAGCGAAAGCTTCTCGTTTTTCCAATTGTGGCCTGCTATTTTATCAGTCCGATTACCGTGGATTCCTTTTGGAGACTTGGTGTTTCTGAAACCATATTGGGGATATGTTTGGTGCTGTCACTGGTGTTGTATATACGCCGTTATTATTTTTTTCTTTTTGTAACGTTGCTACTTGGGTGTCTTACGAAGGAAACATTTATTTATTATCTCCCGGTGTTCATTTATGCTCTATGGGTCGATCATAAGCGAGGATATTTGTTGGCAGTATCGGTTCTGTTTATAACATACGCGTGTATGTTGTTCCCGCGCCTCTTTTTAGCGTTGTCTACTCACGGTTCCTATCCGTCGTCTCTTGTAGTCAGTCCGGCGCATGGTTTCGTTATAGGAAAAATTTTTTGGCAATACGTAAGTCAGTTCGTCCCATTCATGTTGAGTATGATTGTTTTGGTGGTGTATGTCGTTCGCAATAAGCTAGCAAACCACCGAGAGTTCCTCGTACCTACGTTATTGTTGTTATTTGGACTAATTCCGATATTCACAATACAAAATATACAGGCATACTATTTATTGCCCACCTTTTTGGTATCTATGTGTCTACTTATTGTGTCTTTTAACGATGTTGCAGAAAGCAATAAACTTACAAGTATGATATTTTTTGCAATTCTTGTCTGCTGCACAACACCCTTCTCGTTTGGTGCCACATTGGGCCGAATGCAGTACTGGAAAGCGGATTATGTTGGAGATGACGCGCTAATTTCATGGTTACAGTCACATGCGCAGTCGTATGTCGGATATTACCTTGATGGGCGATCGGAATATCAGGAAGCACTCGTATATTTACTAAACGACAACCAATTCACTGGAAATACAAGCCTTCAATTTTCTTGCTCCTCAACATTAGATGGTCGAGGCACTCAATGTATAAGAGAGAATAAAAATGCAGTACAAAAATATGTCACCATAACAGGAAATAGCCAAAGCACGGGGGCCACAAATGTGTGTTCGCCTCAAGGATTGTTATACGAAAAGACGTGTAAATGGCACGTTAGCGTTGAATAGATTTATATCGATTTCGACTAGTGAGTAGCGGACAATTTAAATACAAGATCTGAGGAAAACGACGGAGAGGTAATCGTTTGATTGCCAGACACGATATCAATGCTTTTGATTACACGCCCACTTTTTGGATCGATCCACTGTCCGTTTCCCGAGAAAGGGAGAACTGTATAAAACGAGGCAGATTGTGCAGAGGATGATGTTGTGCCTCGATAGAGATAGATAAGCAAATGACTTGAAGTTAATTGACTGAATATATTTACGCCCATTGTTGAAGAAGATATGTCTAGTTGTGTAGCATGAATACCGGCGCTCTTTATAAGACGGCTAAACACAGACACATACTCTCTTTCGGTTGGGCCCAGATATATATTTGACGTGCCCTGCGGATTTACATAATAGCTCGTCGCAGTGTTCCAATAGATCATGGATATGTTTTTCATGAAACCAATCCACAGGAGTATTCGTAATCTGTCAGCAGACGTAGCATCCCAGTTTGCATCACGATTCCCTATTTCGCTAAATACCGTTGGTTTACCAAGTTCTTTATAAGGATTAATCTGTGAGTCAATATTTATATCACAATGTATATTGCACCCCGTGTCATACCAATGAAGCGAGTTGATGTCTATATATGTATTGTTGGGGCGCTGCCAACTTGTGGTAATGGGGTGGTGATATGGATCAATCGAGCGGATATATGTGGACATATAGCGTATTTCTGCGTCTGTCAGGTCTATTTCATTGGCTAATTCCCAAACGTCGACATAGGCGCCATAGCGGGCCACGACATAATCAAGATAGTCTTTAAGTATCGCCCGCTGACCCGGCTGACTATGTTGGTTAAACGGCATAGTAAAGCTAAATAGACTCATCCAAATATGATATCCATGGCGTTTCAAACTCTCGAATAACATATCGGTATAATATCCTTCATTGAGTGCGTATCTATTCCCGTCTGGTGAGAGCTCCTTCCACAGTGTCTGTGCACAATTTCCTGCTCCCCAGCGCCAAAGATTAACTCCGCTCTCTCGATAGAGAGATAAATAATCATTCATCGAATATGCGGGTAATGACACAGGGTTGACGGGTGGTGCCTTTTTTATGCCAGGAAACCATTGCTCGAGAGGGTCGCCATCCTGATTTTCATCCCGGATGCAATCTTGCATCCCAATGGGATAAAACTCGGTTTTATAATCAATCGTAAACAGGTGAGGATTGACCGAGGATATAGAAAGAAATCCGTCTGCAGTCGAACTGATTGAGTGAAAGTTACCCCGATCAGTCTGTGTATATGACGAATCTTTTATTGTCGCCTTCCATTGCCAATCGCCAGTGGATCCGGGAATAAAGCGAACTTTCCAGGTGTTTTTATCAAAATAGAAGCCGGAGACAGTATAGACAGTCTCATTTGGTCCGGTAAACGTCACCCTGATATTTACGTCATGTTGCGCATTTTTATAGTCGATGTCATCCCGAGAAAACGTTAACTCGGCCACATGATTCTGTTTTATGATTTGTTCAGGCTCTGTTATTGTAAACGCGCGGCGCCCCAATGTCGGTATCGGGATAATCCGAGTCTGCACGCGTTTCCATAGACCGGCAAAAAATGAAATATACGATTGGAACTGGAAGCGCTTTTGTAATTGTTGAGTGCTGATCTGTCCACCAGCGGCCGCGTGATTAATTTTTACAACACGCAAACGGTCTCTGGTCAAAAAGTAGATGTCGCCACCCAATTCTCTAATATAATCCGGATGGATGATGTCAGAGGCGTATTGCCAGAGAATATTGCCGGATTTTGTATCGACATCAGTAATACGGAGCACCTGGCCGTCTTTGGAAATGACATATATACCAGACGGATGAAAATATGACTCGCCGGTACTATTTGGGATGGTGGTACACCATGCCACCTTTCCAGTATTGGAAAACCAAGCACATTGTTTGGCGCCTCCAAGCACATACATGAGACCATTGTTGTTTATAACGTTTTTAATATCACTCACACCGGTGGGAACAAGCCAGAGTACACGACCGGACGAACCGTCTAGAATCGATAAATATGTCGCTCCGTTATGGTCACTTATGAACGAGACATTGCCATCTTGTATGACGTGAACGCTTTGTGGTGTATAAGGATCCTGACGTGTCCATATCCGTTGACCATTGTTATTGTTTATGGCACTTATCAAAGTGCCCAATATGATATAGGTATAGTGCGTGTCGCTTGCGAGATGATCTGGTGAGGCCCGTATTTTAAAAAGTTGTGTCCCCGACCGTTTGTCCAAAAGAATATATTCTCCCCTGTCGTTCCAGATAGACACGCTGTTAGCGAATATACGAGGCCGTAGGTATGCGAACCCATAATCTGACAAACGCCACTTAATAGTTCCGGTCGTTTTATCGAGTGCATACAGAGTATTATTTGTCGCACTGTTTATATACACAGCAGTATCATCAACTGAAAAACGGCCGAAGTGAATGATCGTTTCTCCGGGGGTATAATGAGCACGGTCTATGGGGGTTGTGATAAATTGCCAGACAACCTTTCCCGTATTCTTGTTTAGCGCATAGAATGTCCCGTTCCTGCTACCGAAATATACAAGGCCTTCGGAAATGCGCGGCTCTGTATCTGCTTTGAGATAATCCGGTGTCGTAAACCGCCACAGCTCTTTGCCCGTGCGCCTGTCAAGGGCATACAGTCTCCCATCAAAGCTTGAAATATACACAACGTTTCCATCAAATGCCGGCGGGTAAATGGTGTAGTCTTGCATGCTAAAGGACCACTGCGCGTCTCCTTTCTGGCTTACTCGATAAAAATTTCCATTCTCGAGACTTAGATATAAAGAGTTTCCTGCGGGGGTAAAACCACCGAATTCTAACGGCAAACTTTTGTGGATTGCTATGGGTGATTTCCATGACTGTATCCATCCTGCTGACCCCTGAAAGACTAAAAAAGCGCGTAACGCGATAAAACCGCAACTAACGACACATAGACAAATCAACAAAAAAACGATACGCATTTTCATAATGAACTACACAACAATATCCCGTTAGTATACTATAGCTAGGTTATTTATAATTACGCCTGCCTATTAAATATATGTGTGGTATCGTCGGATTTTTTGGTAAAAAGAATAAAAAATTGCTCGTGCAGATGCTCGAGGCCATAGAGCATCGTGGGCGCGATGAGCGCGCGATATACGTAGATCAACAGACTCATATGGGTATGAATAGGTTGGCCATTGTTGATATGCGTCGCGGATTGTATCCGGTCAGGTATAAACAATATGTTCTGTTATATAACGGGGAAATCTATAATCATTTAGATCTTCGGAACGCGTTAAAGCGCAGAAACATTGCATTGCCAGACGGGCTTGATGCGTATGTCATACTCCCTCTTTATGATCTGTATGGCGCGGCAGCATTTTCCATGTTAGAGGGAATGTTCGCATTAAGTATTTACGACACGAAACGGCAGGTATTAATATTGGCCAGGGACAAGTCCGGCGAAAAGCCGCTTTATTATATTCAAACAGATGATGTGTTTGCGTTTTCATCTGAAATGAAAGCGCTTCTTCCCTTTGTAGACCGCCCAAAAATCCGGCCGCACTCTCTGGCCCAGTATATGTCAAAAGGGTATATATACGGTCATGAAACGCTTGTAAAGCGTATAAAAAAAGTATTGGCGTCAGAATACCTTATCTATAACAAGCGTTATCGTGTGGCAAAGCGTGACACATATTGGAATCCCCCCTTCGTTGTATCCAAATCAGAGAAAACAAACTACCGTCAGCACCTGCGCGTTTTACTTGAACGGTCAGTTCACGCAAGAATGTTGGCCGATGTGCCCGTTGGATGTTTTATCAGTGGGGGCATCGATTCTGCATTGATTGCATATTTTGCATCCCAATATTCTCCCAATTTGCGTACCTATTCCGTATCGTTTCCTGGGTATGCACGAAATGATGAATCTCTATTTGCCCGATATGCTGCAAAGATGTTGGGCACGCACCACACGGAAGTGTTATGTACCGCAGAATCCATTCGCCCATTTCTTGATAACTTAGGTTCCTATATTGATGAACCGGTATCCGATCCTGCAATACTTCCCACGCTGCTTCTTTCTAAAGAGGCGCGAAAATCAGTCAAGGTGGTGCTTACCGGCGAAGGAGCCGATGAATTATTTGGGGGCTATACCCGATATGTGCGGCAAATGGTCATAGAGTATGTAAGAAACAGAATGACCATTTTTGGCCCGGCACTTTTGCTTGCGAGAGCAACAGCTCCACATCGGTTTCAACAAGTGTATCAAACGTTGGAACAGCGGTATTGTACCCAGCGCATATGGACTCAGGCTGAACGAAGAAAATTGTTTACGGGTCAAGATGCTCATGATAGGCAAATCTATTTCCCCCGTGTTTCTGATTTTTTGCTTCGCATGCAACTGTCCGATTATCGCGGGTACCTGAGCGAGCAGCTATTTATGAAAGCGGATAAAAGTACGATGGCATACAATTTAGAATCCCGTGCTCCCTATGTGGATACGGATATTATTAATTTTGCATTGAATTTGTCGGACAGTCAGAAAGTAAAGTGGTTGCAGGGAAAGTATCTATTGAAACAGGTTGCCTCCAAATATTTTCCCTGGTGGTTTGTGTGGAGACCAAAACACGGATTTTCCGTGCCGCTTCGTGACTGGCTCTCAGGTGAACTTAGTGAGTATGCTCGCATGTCGGTTGAATATATTAATGAATATGCGCCAGCATTACATACGAAGTATTATGCCTCGATTGTTGACGATCATATTGCGCGTCGGGCGGATCATGCGGATAAAATTTGGAACATGCTTATTTTAGGTGCATGGCTACAAAGGCGCAACATAACTATATGAATAAAAAACGACTCATGATTGTTATTTGGAACATGGACATCGGAGGGATTCAAAAATTACTTCGAGATATGCTTATCCACATACAGAGGACGCGCCCATCCTGGGAAGTATATTTAGTTGTTAAAAATATGGATGTAAGTATATGGGTAAAAGAGATTCAACAAAATACTCAGGCGCGCGTCATCTACCATCCGTATCAAAGTAAAACCCGTCTGATAAAATCCTTTCATTTCATTTATTGGCTCGGCACACAATTTATAAGAATCCGTCCTGATGTTTGCCTAACATTCCTGGATCAGTTATCTATCATAATAGCGGTCATGCGAATTATATTGCTTCAATATAAAACAAAGCTTGTTCTGGGTGAAAACGTTCTTACATCAAATTATGTAAAGTTAAACAAGAGGCCGCCGTTGATATGGAACGTGAGCATCGCGCTGTGTTATAGGCTTGCATATCGAATACTTGTCCCGAGTGTTGCTTGTAAAAAAGACCTTATCAAACACTATCATATTCCGAAACGCCTTCTTTGTGTTGTCCCCAATTGGACGCTTATTAAAGAAGTTCGGATTCAGCGTAAACGATATGATTTGTTATTTGCGGGAAGATTTGCCAAAGAAAAAAACTTGATAGCGTTATTATACCTTGTTGATCGTCTAAAATACGTATATCCCTCCATCACACTATGTCTCATAGGGAAAGGAAAAGACGAGCAGATGATGCGGTCATTTATACGGGCACATAATTTAGAAAAGCACGTCATTATTCACGGATTCCATCCAGAGATAGCTCCATATTATCAGCAGTCGAAAATATATATAATGACGACGGTAAATGAAGGGATGCCTGTATCATTGATAGAGGCGGGGGCGTATTATCTACCAAGCGTGGTAACTAATTTTCCCGGAGCACCCGAAATTATCATTCATGGAGTAACCGGATATATCTGCAATTCAATGGTAGACATGGAGCAAAATATACTGAAATTACTTAAAAACCGCACAGTAAGAAATAAACTTGGAAATAATGCGCATGCGTACGTGACCAAATTATTTGGAAGGAGTGCCATCGAACGCTATACGACCGCCCTACTTGTATGAATGAGAACACTACCCTTTGTATTATATTTTGGAATTTGGGAATCGGCGGAATTCAAAAGCGTATTCGCGACATAGCGTTAGATATATCGAAATCCAAGGCGAATCATCGTGTGTTGATATTGTTGCGCTCTGACGATAAGAAAGGATTCAGCTTGGTATTACAGGGAGTCAAAAATGTGCGCGTATTGGTCTATCCGCATGCCCATCTCACGTATCGCCCCCCTTTCGGATTTTTCTTTTGGATAGCCTGGACATTGGCTAGGGTGAAGCCGGCTGTTGTGTTGACATTCCTGCCCCCGCTTACTATTGCACTTGCGATCATCAGAAAGTTTATGTTTTGGATTAAGTATTATTTGGTATTTAATGATGGAGTACTTCTTACCAATTTTTTAATTATCAGGCGTCGGCAGTGGCTCGCCCTCTGGATACGAACATGCTACAGAGTAGCTGATCTGATTATTGCACCAAGCGAAGCGGTAAAAAAAGATTTGGTTGAACATTTCCATGTAGCACCAAACACGATTGCGGTCATTTCGAATTGGACCCTGTTTCCTGTCGAACATAAGAAGGCTTCATTATATGATTTAATTTATGTAGGACGATTTGATCGAGAGAAAAATACTCAGTCACTTCTTAACTTAGTTAATTATATGCGGAAATCGAATGTCAACATGCGCATGGCACTGCTTGGAGAAGGAGATCTTGCTGACGCAATTCATCAGGAAATACTACGCATGAAATTAACGAAAAACGTCATAGTATTCCCCTTCTCCTTATCAGTTGAGAAATATCTTAGGCGGTCAAAAATATTGGTGTTGCCGTCAGAAATCGAAGGCATGCCAAACGTGGTGTTGGAAGCTGCTATGTGCGGGGTTCCGTCCGTGATAAACAATTTTCCGGGAGCGCAAGAAGTTGTGATTGATGGAAAAACGGGATATGTGACCAACAGCCAAGGAGAAATGATACGCAAAATAAGGCAATTATTAGACAATCCCGAGAGAGCATCGCGGATGGGACGAAAGGCTCAGGAATATGTACTGAAACATTTTCACTCTGCCAAGCAAAAACAATTTATAGACGCGCTACTTTCTTAAAGAATATCCGTAATTCTCGGGATTATTTTATATGTGGGGAAATATAGGGGTATTTCGGCATCTATTTTCACAGGATAGTCATCTAGGAAATAGTTAATATGATCTGTTTTGGCCGTTGCTAGCTTTACCGTAAGATACACGTCTTTTCTTAAGGGATCTTTTTGGACAAGGACCCGTCCATCTGAGGTAACGACCGTCCTATCGGCGTCCTGGACATCGACGGACTGTATTTCTGCAATGGTGTCGCCATCGGGCGCAACCATCTTGTCTCCAGCATGTGGGGCTGCGGCAACCCATGGTGACACGCCAAATGTTTCATAATTTTTGTTGTTTGGATCGATGAGTCGGGCTTTTATTACTTTTTCCTCTTTCGGTCTATTATCCACGCCTCCGATACGTGTCACAATTCCCTCAAGTGTATAGTTGCTGATTTGCAGTTTTATAGTAGAGCCTATAAAAACGTTCTGGTAATTGAATTGAAGGACACTTGATTTATCAGTGTTCGTCCGTATTTTTATCGTGACCCACGTTTCTGTTGTGATGTCACCCCATCCATGGACAGACTCTACTACAGCAATCTGCTGGCCACTTGAATCCAGCTGGGCATCTCCGGGCTTAATCGTTGCGGTCTGCCAAAAATATGGAGCCCCGGCCAGCTGCTCATTTGGACTAAATGACGTGTATGGGGATCGTAATTTAATTTCTATAGTCGTCCAGGCACTTTTTTTGGGAAAATAGATAAGGAAAAAAAGTATGACCGCGACAATGCTTACGCCGACAACAAGATCTAGGACTGTAATGTTCTTTAGTAAAACTTTGGCACGTCGAAGCACTGCATTCATAATCGATTTATTATAACGCTTCTATACTATCGCAGCCAGAAGCGCCCAAAAGTATGGGAAGATGCTCGAGCGAAGTAAAAATGGATAAGCATTGGACACGATGAGTATGGAAAACAGAGAGGCCGCAGCAGCCGTCTGATACGGGTTGTTGTCTCGAGACGTACACAACGCCTTTTTTATATATGGAATGAACGCAGTTAGCAGAAAGAGACAAAAGAACACGAGAGCCCAAAACCCACCCTCCGCAGCGATCTGGGCGAAGAGATTATGTGGCTCAGTCGGAAAAGAAAAAAACGTGCCGATAGAGCGGAACAGCACGACGGGAAACATTCCTAACCCAACACCAATAACGTTTACCCGTAGCATCTGGATAGCGTATCGTATGAGGTCCGTGCGGAATGTGAGACCTCCGCCAGGCTGAAGCGTAATATAAAGCTGCGTTACCCGCGGGACAATAATTGTCGGTAGCGAGGCAACAAATAAACTCACTATTACTACTTTGGTCAGAACACCCGTTCGTAGGTATGATACTGCCGCACGTCTCTGAACATAAAATATTCCTGTAAAAAATGCTGCGGTGACAAAAAAAGAAGTTCTGCTGCCACTGACAATAACCGCGGTTATGCCCGCCAGTACGCCCAGTGAATATATGATTTTTTCTATCGTTGTATTGCGCTTATATATCAACAGAATAGATATATATGGAAGCAAGCAGGCGGCAAACGTCCCGAGAGAGTTTGAATTATCAAACGTTCCTCGGGACCGGAAAAATCCTACTTGTTCGATAGCGTACTCAATGTTATTTGATTGTGAGAGTAAGCCCCCCACGCTTTCTATAGCCAGTCCCAGCGGACCTTTTATGAGAAATTGGGAGAGACTTAGGAAGCCTTCAAATATAAGCTGAAACGATACGATAAGAGAGATCATGTTCCAGACCACATAAGACCCAATAACGCGAGTAATCAAGTAGAGGAGCACCATGCATATTATTTCTATAAATCCCAAAACGGATAGATTTGGATGCTGAGAGAATAATGTTGAAGGAATCAATGATATGACAAAGCACATAAGGAACACATCGCTGATATACACGGGTATTTTTTTGAACGCATGACGATTCCTGAATATCATATAGATGAGAAGAAATAAGAAAAAATTCCAGAATGTCAGATCAAAATCAAAGGTAAAAGGAATGCCGTGCCAGGTTTGAGCCGGCCCCAGGAGTATGAATTGGAATCCTTTTCCTTTAGTAAATAAAAGACAGAGGATTGTCATAAAGTAGAGTGTACGGAAGATGCTGTTGGTCCGGT
>JAKAFY010000022.1 GCA_021817785.1 bacterium | reverse complement strand
GGCACAAAATAAAATCGCTCCTCGGGATGTCTACACCCACCCCTATGGCACAAACCACCGACATGAATGCGTCCCCTGCCGCAGCAGGATCGGACAATATATATCTTACGAAATCCGATGCAAAAAAGGGCACGTATATGACGGACTTTGCCGGCATGACGCTGTATACATATGATAAAGATGCACAGGGCGTTTCCAACTGCTACAACGGCTGCGCCAAAGCCTGGCCGCCATATGTATCGGGTGCTGCAGCCCAAGGGACGCTTCCCACGAACATCACGCTCGTCACAAGAACGGACGGCTCCAAACAATTCGCCTGGAAGGGTATGCCGCTCTACTACTATGCGACAGATAGTAAAGCCGGAGACATCACCGGAGACGGCGTTGGCGGCGTCTGGCATATCGTCAAACCCTAAACGCCGAGGTATACTGGTGACATGAATATTGTTGACCTCACGCACATGTTTGATAGCGACATGCCTGCCTACCCAGGAGACCCAAAATCAACACTCGTCCAGGCAACGACGATAGAAAAAGACGGCTACACCGACCACAAACTGTCTACCCTCATGCACGTGGGCACACATATGGATGCGCCGCTCCATATGATACCAAACGGCCGCCGTATGGACGACATGCCGCTGTCACAGTGTTTCGGTCCGGGAGTTCTCATAGACGCACGGGAAAAGAAAACCGTTGACGCTGATTTACTACATGGCATAACGATTCCGAAAAATGCGTTTGTCTTGGTTTATACGGGGTACGAAGAAAAGTGGAAAACCGATGACTTTTTTGTAGGCCACCCGCCAATCACCGAAGCATTTGCACAAAAAATGGTTGAGGCAAACGTTCACGGCGTTGGTATGGATATGATCGGTCCGGACGAGCCGCCGTATCCCACGCATAAAATACTTTTGGGCAACGGAATATTCATCATCGAAAACCTAACGAACCTCGATAAACTTCTTGGAAAATCGTTTGACGTCATGGCCATCCCCATGAAACTCCATACCGATGCCGCACCAGTCCGGGTCATCGCCACCCTACAAGGAGAGTCCTCGTAGGCCCCTGCGTATGACGCTTCACCGGAATATACGCTTATTAGCGCTTCATAACTTCTGTACGGATTTCGTTTTATTCGCGCCAGTGGCCATCATATATTTCCAACGGATCACCGGTTCGTATGCGCTGGGTATGAGCATATTTTCCATCGCGTATGTGTCTTCTGCCATATTTGAACTTCCAACCGGCATACTCTCTGATAAAATCGGGCGGAAAAAAACCGTGCTGTTCGGTTCATTGTTTTCCGTCCTCTGCGTCGTGTGGTACGCCATAGGCATATCCTACGGATGGCTCGTCATCGGGGCACTGTTCCAAGGTGCCTCGCGCGCATTTTTTTCGGGCAATAACGACGCATTATTACATGACAGTCTGACGGAAATAAACGAATCGCACGAGTACAGCACCTATCTTGGAAAGACAAGCATGATGTTCCAGGTGGCTCTTGCGGGAGCGGCGTTACTAGGCAGTATCGTCGCAAATTGGTCATTTGCGCTGGTAATGTGGCTTTCGGTCATCCCGCAGCTTATTGCCTTGGGTATCGCAACACAATTACGGGAGCCCGCAAATCCGCATACAATGAGTACTCCTATGTTTATCCACCTCAAAGACGCAGCACGGTTGTTTGTAACCAATCCGACGCTTGGGTTAGTGAACCTAGCAGACGTCATGCGCCTTGCATTGGGGGAATCCGGATATTTCCTGAGATCAGCGTTTATCGTATCGCTCTGGCCTATATGGGCCATAGGAATATCCAGCATGGTGGCAAACATAGGGGCGGCGATAAGCTATTACTTTAGCGGGCCGATCCTCAAAAAATATAAGGAATTTCCCGTGTTAACGTTTGAAATCATATACAACCGCATCGTAAATTTTGTGGCCCTCCTGTTTCCCAGCGTTGTCTCCCCGGTCCTTATGAGCACGTCTTCATGGCTTTTTGGCGTGGGATCTGTCGCGCTCAACGGGCTGATGCAAAAAGAATTTACCGACAAGCAGCGGGCGACCATGGGATCTATCAATTCGCTTGGGGGCAATATCGTATTTGGCATATGTTCGTTCGTTTTGGGTATGTTGAGCGACCGCATCGGGGTAACCTATGCCCTGATTGTGTTAAACATCGCACTGCTATCGCCGCTTGTTATGTATCATAAACTTGAACGCCTGTATACTCATTCTGATACACTGTAATATATGCACAGCCATCCCCGTCACATCCGGCACCACCGGCACCCAAAACACCTACGCTCCAAGAAACATACCCGTACGAACCTTATGCTCATCGGCGTCGGGATAGTAATCACCATAATTCTCGCCAACACGCCGGCGTTTAGCGCGCTGCTACTTTCTTTGGGAAAATTTTCGTACCTCGGAGCATATCTTGCCGGTGCTCTCTTTGTGTGCACCCCGACGGCGGCCATAGGAGCGCTGACGCTCGTCATTTTATCGAAAGAGCTCTCCCTGATACCACTTTGCCTTATCGCAGGTTTTGGGGCCGTCACAGCGGATCTTCTCATGTTCCGGTTTGTCCGCGATGACCTGTTTATCGAGCTGGAAGACATCTATAACCAGATGCACGGACGGAAACTATCGCATATTTTTCACAGCAAATTACTGCGGTGGACGCTGCCGGTCATCGGAGCCGCGATCATTGCCTCACCGCTTCCCGATGAGCTGGGTGTGGGACTCATGGGCATATCCAAACTGAGTGCCTGGCGGTTTTCCCTGCTGTCCTGGGTATTAAATTCCGTCGGAATCTTTACAGCCGTATCGGCAGTGTTTATGATACATCCGGCATGACCGGGTTGTAGCATTTCGGCACGCTTCGTATCTTTGCGCGTCGAATAGATATCCCGGATCGAAAAGAATCATGCATACTGAAAGGAGACTGAAGTTGCCATCGCGTCAAAGGCAATGGCCGAAATTTCACTACCCGGCATGAACACATCACTTCTTATCATCGGCGCCAACGGCTACGTGGGAGCGAAATTGTATGTGGATTTAAAGGAACACTACCCCACCACCGGCACGTATCATCACACCCCGTTGTTTCCGGAGCTCATACATCTCGACATCACCAATCCCAAAGAGATACATGACGTATGCACCAAACATATGCCCACTGTCATCATCCATGTGGCCAATCATGCAAACCCGCGCTGGTGTGAAGCGCACCCCGAAGAAACCAAGCTCGTAAACGAAATGGCCACTGCGTGGCTCGTAGAAGAAGCAAATAACATCCACGCTAAATTTATCTATATTTCCGGCATGGTGGCGAGGCTGAATAACAATAATTATGCCCTGAGTAAGTCTGCATCCAATAAAATTGTCGCGTCTACCGCCGACGATTACGTCATACTGGAGCCGCATACGGTCATAGGACTAAGTCCCAACGAAACAAACGACCGCATGATGAATCGGTTTCTCAAAAATTTTGATGCCGGCGTTGCGGCGGACTACGACACTTCCTGGCACTTCCAGCCCACATACCTCCACCATATCTCCCAGGTGATCGCGGAAATCGTAAAGCAGGATATACGAAATGACAGCATCCCCGTGCTCACCTCCGATCTAAAAACCCGCTATGACCTCGCCCACGACATCTTTGGGCCTCTGGGGCTCGTCACGCGGCCAGCCGCGCTGGAAACTGATCGTCCGCCGACCACGGAAACCACCGACAAACTGAAAAAATACCATATGCCCATTTACACGTATGCGCAGATGGTAAACGCAATACAGAGTGAATTAAAAACACGAACGTGATATAAATAGTCTGCAAGCAAAAAAAGGAGGACATATGTTCCAACGAATCTCGACAATCCTGATCTGGAGTGAACAGTATAAGCAGTTAGCAGACTGGTACCAGGATGTGTTCAATCTTAAGGTAAATGAGCAGCTGAATCATCCGCAGGATACGGGCATATTGTTTGATTTCCCGGATGGGAGCCCGTGGCTCTGGATCGGCCAGCATGACAAAATTCACGGGAAAAACCAGGAACCGCTGCGCATCATGTTTAATATAAATGTAGATTCCGTAAAGGAAGCGTACGAATATTTGAAAACCAAGGGAGTGACTTTTATCGCTACGCCGTTTAAGGCGCCGACGATGGAAAAGTGGTTCTGCACGTTTTCCGACCCCGACGGCAACACCGTGCAGATCATCGGGAAAGAATAACATATACTGAGAGTGATACAATAGGCCGTTATATGTCTTCAATTCCTTTGGAAATACCCACGCTGTATTCTCCTATCGCGTGTTTTCGTTGTCCGATTCGCATCGCCGAGGTAGAAGCTACTGTTCGGCGATCCCCTCCTCCAGATTCAGTTACATTTATAATGTTTAACACAATAACAACAAGGTGCAGATTTCGACATGGTCACATCGAAATGCAAACGACATTTTCCGAGGTCGTACGCCATAATGAGCGCCCAACATCACAGATAGCTACCGAGGGTGGTGCAGCCGAATGGTGGCATTGGGTTGACTGCCCGGAGCTTGAACAGGGCAATCTACCGATGCAGCCATGATATACTTATAAATACATATGAAAAAACCGATTATCAAATCGCCGTTTGGCAAATATATTACTATCCTCGAGGAAGCGGACAAGGAAATCAAAAACAAAGAGGAATTTGGGTCGTTTCTGATCCTTTCTCTGGTTGAAGAAATCGGAGAAATGGCCAGAGCATACCTAGCTAAACACGGACGGAAACCGACAAACCTCGCGGCTCAAAAAGACGAGACCTACGAGCAGGAACTGGGAGATATGATCGTCGCGATTTTGCGCTTTGCCCGGATAAAAAATATCGACCTCCACAAGCGCGTCATGTATACGCTCCACAAAATAGAGAAACGGCAGAAGCATCCCAAAGAATAATCATTACAGGGCTTCACATAGCCTGTCCAAGCGCTCTGCGTACTTTCATTATCGTCTTTGCATTAAGGTACTTCTTATATCCCCAGTCTTCTCCACCCCAACGCCCGAAGCACCGGTGAATACCCGTGCCAATGCTGTTTCATGCTCCGCAACCGGGCGGGCCAGATATAATGAAGCGACACTTCCTGCACGAGCTTCATCCCGGTGAGCACCGCCAGGACATCCCAAAGATTATGCGCGGAAAACGATGCAAGCCATGGAGCCAGCGCCACAAACCAGAAAAAGGCAAATTCAAATACGTTCGGAAAAAACAAAAAGACCCGCGTATCATCCCGCCATACATACACTGCGTGTCCCACCAGCCGGTAGACAAATAGGACGACAAGCAGTGTACGGTACGGCGTTGTAAACCCGGCGACAAGCATGACAACCGACCATACCTGATCCAGATTTTTGTCGAGGGTATGGTACTGCTCCCGGGAAATCCCCGCCCGCTGGATTAAAAGATACGCATCAAACCAATCCATAAAAAAGCTTGCTACCATGCCTGCAAACGGCAGGAAAAGGATGCTCAGTGCCGCTCCCAGCCGCAGCAATACCGTAAGCCATATGATCGGATTCCAGGTGGAAGGATCTAAGATTTTGAACC
This sequence comes from bacterium, assembly GCA_021817785.1. Taxonomy (GTDB): domain Bacteria; phylum Patescibacteriota; class Microgenomatia; order UBA10105; family UBA927; genus UBA927. The sequence goes on along the minus strand of JAKAFY010000022.1, from coordinate 9,596 downwards.
GATGGGCATAGCGTGCATTGGATTTTTTGCGCATAGGATTATCTAGGTCTACCCCACCGTTTCCAGTTTGCATTCAATTCCCCGAGCTGTACCAAATCGTCCGCTATATCAAACAGGAAATGGCTCACCATAGCACCAAATAATACGACCCCTACCCGCCAGTCAACGACAGACGCCACAGCAGACAATCCGATCAATATCCAAATAATATAGACGTTGTGATATGACAGACTCGTGTTCATTTTGTGTCCCGTAGCCATAACATAAAATAATTTGCGCCATTCACCGCGTTTCACATGGGAAAAAATCTCCTGCGTATACGTGTCGTGCCTGCCGTAGCCGAAAAAATAATAAAAGTGATCGATATCCGGCAACACGGAGCCTATGACCGCCGTCCAGATCCATTTCGGATTAAATTCTCCCCACAGTTCCCGCAGAAACCACGCCCAGAGTAACCCAAGCATGACATGATAGGCCATATGACGCGATTGCCAGAGAATAAATCCCATGCCGCGGATGCGTGCGAATCCCAGTTTCATAGCGCTAACGTAAGTATCAGCATTTTACCCATATAATTCAAGCGCCACACTCCCTCAAGATATCTACAAACACGTGCGCGTGCCATTTGACACCACAAAATCGATCGAACTATAGTAGATATATGGCCGAAGGAAAACGTTCGTATATCGCCGACGCGTTTGGGTTGATCCTCCTCTACGCTGTGGCCATGGCAGGCATTGCATTCCCCATGAAATGGCTGGCATTGAAATAGTTGGATTAGTTGGATTAGTAGGATTAGTAGGATTAGTAGGATTAGTAGGATTAGTAGGATTAGTAAAGAAAGAAACGCCAAGCACTTCGATACAATTCAAGCTACTCTTCTAAGCTTCTAAGCTTCTAAGCTTCTAAGCTTCTTTTACAGTTTGAGGCTTTTGAGGTATGCGCGGAAGTCTCCGTTTAAATCTTTGTGCTGCAGGGCAAATTCCACGACGGTTTTGAGGTATTCCAGTTTGTTTCCCGTATCATAGTAGCGCCCGTCCTTGATCGCGCAGGCATAAACCGGGCGGGTCTTCATAAGTTCCCGGATGGCGTCGGTGAGCCAGATCTCCCCGCTTTTACCGGGGCTCAATTTTTCCAGTATCGGAAATATATCCGGCGTCAGCACATAACAACCATGAGCTGCGAGGTTGCTTGGCGCTTCGTCTTTTTTCGGTTTCTCGATAAGCTTTTGGATCTGCCAGACGTTCCCCTCCACATTGGTCGCTTCCACTATGCCGTAGCGGGAAACGTCGGTTTTCGGCACCTGGATAGCGGAAATCACCGGGTCGCCGTACTTTTCAAATACCTCAATACATTGCTTAGCCCGCGGCGGTTTGGAATAGATGAATTCATCGCCCCAGATGACGACGAACGGCTCGTCGCCGATGACACTTTTGGCACACAGTACGGGCGTGCCGTTGCCATACGGACCTTTTTGGCGGATATAAATGAAATTGGCAAGCTCTGCGGTGCGTTTGACTTCTTCGGCTAATGCATCTTTTCCCTGTTCTTTCAGGGTTTGCAGCAGTTCATTGGGGTAATCAAAATGATCTTCAATGCTGCGTTTGTGCCAGCCGGTGACGATGACAATGTCGGTAATGCCGGACGCTACCAATTCTTCAACCACATATTGAATAACCGGTTTATCGACAATCGGAAGCATTTCTTTTGGCATCGCTTTGGTCTGGGGCAGAAACCGGGTGCCGAAACCGGCGGCGGGGATGACTGCTTTTCGGATTTTTTGGGTCATAGAAAAAAGAAGCTTAGTAGCTTGGTTATGTGGCGCTTAGCAATACATACTAAGCTTCGAAACTTCTAAGCATCTAAGCGTATCTAGCTATAATTGTATTCCGCTACCGCAAGTTTTGTCAATTTGATAAGATGGATAAGGAATAACTCCAGTATGAAAAAATATATCAGATTATTCGTCTTCTTTTTATCCTTTACGGCTTTTCTCCCCGTTCAACCCGTCTTTGCCGGTCCAGACGTTCATGGAACAGGACAGATCAGCGGAGCAGACGCTCTCAAAATGCTCATAGGAAATTCCGTAGGATTCAGCTTGGTTGGAGATGTGCTACCCATAGTCGTGGATCCGAAAAAGCGAGCGGCACCGGACCTGGAGCCTTATGCCATATCCGCACAAAAAGCCGCCAAATGGGCACAACCGATGGCTGTACAAAGCAATCGGATTGATTGGACAACGGACAATCCTATCAGCGCAAAATATTGCGCAACTCTCATCATCAAAGCTCCGTGGAATCCAAAAGCCGTTCCGTACGTATATGCCAAAACGATTGATACAACAGAACTATCTAAACTATATCCATATAGCCAAATGTTCGGACAAAGCTTCGAAGCAATGGCAAGCCTGTACGGACTTTTAAGAAAAATGCCTGTTGATGGCAAGTATAACTTTGACTGGCCGGTAAACGTCGTCACCAATATCGTCGATGGTGACTGTGGCATGCAAGATCCTGGGACACCGAATAAATCAATAACTGCCAACGTGGGCCCACTCGCCAAATTTCCGGAAGCATCGACAAGCGTTTCTGCCCCTTATACACAATCAACATCGATACTCACCCGTGTAGGAAATGAGATAGTTAGAATTGTTGACTACGTGACTCAGTCGATTCCGATGCATTTCATTCTTACTGACCGAAGTCGTATGGGCCAGATGCAAAATGTTTTTTGTTTTCCCGGTCGATGTAACGGCGAGTCAACAGACGATCCGCGAGCCGCCAAACTTGCAGACAACAATGGGTCAGTTGCAGGTAGTTTACTGCCGATGGATTATTTCAAAAAACCGATAGAGTTTAATACCTGGGTTTCCCAAACATTCAATGTCGGATTACGTCAATTTCCCGGCGGTAAAACTTCTGTCGAGGTCAATGTGCCGTATAAAAATGCCAATAGCGGCATAGAGGATGATAAGGCAAGCGCGTGTATGTATACCCCGCTTAAAGAACAGCAGCGTACCGTGTTTGGTCACGATGTGGATTACGCGGCGTTTAGCGACAAATGCAAGCCAAAACCGCCGGCCCAGTGCCCGATTGACCTCATCGAGGCCGGTCAAGCAAAGACTGTCCCTGCATGTAATTTGACTAATGCAGGGTCGTACGCATCAGTTTCGTTTGTAAACACCACAATTCCCGGCCAAATGAAAAAATATTCAGACTCACTGCCTAGTGGCATACCGCCTCTTATGCAAAAAGTTTTAAACGCTGCGGGAGCGGCGTATAACGTCCCTGCAGCGCTACTTTTGGGTACTATGATGGAAGAAGGGGCGTTTCGTCATGCGGGCACGTGGGATTGGACAGATGAAAATGTCAAAAAATTCAGTGACTGTAACGTGATTGATCCGATAAAAAACTGCAACGATCCAGCATTTATGAGCAAAACAGGCGCTAAGGGTCCATTTGGATTTATCACAGACCCATGGTGGAAACAGTACATGGATGATGGCGGACCATACAAAAATTCAGTCTCTGATCCGCAATGGAAAGCGGTCGTAGACAAAATTCCCAAAGAGAATATAACGCAATGCAACTTTACGGATGCGGCATTTATGACCGCGCGGGAGCTATGGCAGGACCAAAGTCATTATTATGACCCAAATGACCCGACAAACAATTTAGCCGTCCCTCCCGCTTGTGGCGTAGACGGAACATCTTATAACTTCGGCATATACACGAGGCCAGCCTCCTGCGGCAGCTGGACCACTGACCAGGTTGCCCTAGCCCGTTTTCAATACGACGATCGTGAGTGTACCGACCAACTTACACGGATGGTCAAAACCTTTCATGGATTTTCCGGGGTGCAAAGCTCACCGCTCTAATAGACAAATATACGGCACATACCGCTTTACAACACCCGGGTATTTTTGGTACTATATCCGTTGTCCCCGGGGAGGGGGCTTTTTGTAGGAGTAAGTTTACGTGTTTTACGAGTAATTACTACTCCACAATCCGCCGAAGTGAACATTCGAATCGTCCGCCAGTGGCGGAAGACGAATTTGAACGAAGGCGGATCGTCCTTTATAATAGTACGTATGGATAAGCCAAGTGTTCCGACACTGCCAAAGACATTGCCTGCCAATTTCGTATCGGAAGTGGTAGCGGAACTGAAAAAAGTAACCTGGCCGACCCGGGACGAAACGATCAAACTGACGATCACGGTGATCATCATTTCGCTTTTGGTCGGTGCGTTTATCGGCGGACTTGATATACTATTTGTAAATATAACAACATTATTATTTAGAAAGTAATTTTTAATTTAAAATTTTTAATTTTCAGTCAATATCGCTCATTTTAAATTTCAAATTTTAAATTTAAAATTCATATCTGTATGGACAATCAACCAACATCAGAAACACCAGTCACCCCTATTACCGGCCCGGAACCGGTGCCAGCTGACATATCCGCCAAAGGCCGGTGGTATGTGGTCCACACCTACTCCGGACATGAGAACAAAGTCGCGGCCAACCTGCGCCAGCGCATCGAAACGCAAAAACTCACCCACAAAATTTTTGAAATCGTGGTGCCGACCAGAAACGTCGTCAAGGTCGCCCATGGCAAAAAAGAGGAAATCAAGGAAAAGATATTCCCCGGATATATTTTGGTCAAAATGATCCTGGATGACGATAGCTGGCTCGCCGTCCGCACCACGCAGGGCGTCACCGCGTTCGTAGGAGCCGGAAATAAACCAACGCCTATCTCTGAGCGAGAAGTGGATGCAATCCGCAAATTTATGGCCATGGAAGCGCCCAAATACAAAGCAACGTTCTCCGTATCGGAAGCTGTCAAGATCGTGGACGGGCCGTTTGCGGACTTTTTGGGCTCGATCGAGTCTATCGACGAGGAAAAAGGGAAAGTCAAGGTTTTGGTTTCCATCTTCGGCCGGGAAACACCCGTTGAATTGGACTTCTTGCAAATTGCAAAACTGTAAGACGAAAAGTAACCGTGTCTACTGCCTGTTATTGTATTGTCTGTATGTCGCTGAGAGGTTTCGATTTCGACAATTATCCAATACGACTTGTTACGAACGCTCCTCTCGTATAGAACAACCTCGTGAGTATACCCAGAATGGTATTTTCCATGAAAAGCAAGCGGGTTATCTGATTACATAATTTTTGGTGGCGGAAAAATTCGCCTAACACTCTACCTATTTGGAACACAATTGTTCAGAGTACCGGTAACAGGTCGTGAAAGCCCCGCTATATTATTTGCACAAAATGACTTGCCTCGAGTATTATGTAGACACACCGCAGCTCTTGGTGCATCAACCTTCGCACTCATTGAACAACACAACCAAAAATGGCACGTACGAAAACGCCTGCTCGTACCAGCATGGCTTGAAGAAGGGTAATTTTTCTCAACAAGAAATCAATAAACCTATACGAAAGAGTTGTTGTTACGTTCTCGGCCGAGAATCGATTGACAACAGAGAAAGAAGAGGCTGGATGATTTCGTAGGCTCTATCACCCTTCCACCACTTCGGAAGCAACGGAAATGGAAGCTGAGGATCATCTTTCAGAATTGCCAGGTACCGCACATATGCTTCAAAATTCATAGTGTGTTTTGAAAAATTGGCAAGCCAATCCTGATATCGTTGATTCAGGATTTCTAAATCATATAGACGACTGACCAATCCGCCCATCGTTTCTTCTCCAACGGACGCATCGGTTCCTAAATCAGACACAATGATCGTCCCTTCAATCTTCTGATTTTGAATGAATGTTCGCAACGAATCGATCGGATTATAGGGCGTCAGCCATACCGATGCTTGTAATTTTGCGCATCCCAATCGACGAAGATACACTCGAAGCAGATCGCGTGCCTTGTGTTTCGTTTCAGGAATATCATACGTCACTGCGTGTAGTCTACCGTCCCACGCACGCACAGGATCGTACATCGGTACAGTTTCCCTCAATCGTTGTTTCCCCTCATTCGTAATCTCGGGCAACGCATGCCTGCGCCGGACAATATAGTGTTTTTTCCAGGCGGTAATCAGTGCGTTTTTAATGACATCATAATTGACCGACTGCAAACACTCTTCAGAAATAAGACGGGCTTGAAACGATGCACCATGACCGGATGAGGGAACAACACTCATTGCGGAAATATATGCCAAAAGCGACAACGTGGCATCAACCGATCGACCAAATATATCCTCGGTAAGATTTAAGATATCTCTCTTTTTCACAGTCTCATTTAGTATGTATCCGATATTCAATGTTGTCAATAGAATAGCGGCCGAGAATCTATTGACAACAAAGTGGAGCGGCGTGAGATACAATCGGAAATCCAGATATGCTATTCTAGCCTACATGAGCGGCATCACTGATCGCATACAAAAAGAGGCAACACATTTCCGCGCCATGCCGAAAACGGCACAACTGCTCACCCTCTCGTACTTTTTGCGGAGTATCGCCTATCCTCTGCTCTCTTTGTTTACCAGCGCATATATATGGAAAACAAATAACGATGCTATCTTCCTCATCGTCTATTACATCGGCAACTTCGCAGTATTGCCGCCCATGTTTATCGCAAACAAGTGGCTGTTGCGACGCGTCCGCTTGACAACACTCTACGGCATAGGCACCGTGCTGACCGGTGTAAGTGCCCTGATGGTCGTTTTTTACCATGCAAACAGCGCGGGGACGTATTTACTGTACGGCGCAATTTACGGCGTAGGAAACGGTTTGTATTGGGCTAACCGTAACTTTCTTACTCTGCGTCACACAACCAGTGCCGTGCGCAGCTACTTCACCGGATTACAATTCTCTTTAAGTACTGTCGCATCCGTCGTGGTGCCCGTAATCGCCGGATGGGTTATCGTGTTTTCCCATACCGGATATGAGCTACTCGTTGTAGCCGCCTTTGCTTTGCTTTTGATCGCCGGATTTATGATGAAAGACGTTGCCATAGAACAACCCACTCTTACCGAGGACCGTCCTGTACCGTTTTCCCCTATTTGGCAAAAGGCACGACTTTTATCACTCTCCATCGGAGTCGTCGATTCGGCTCTTTATATACTCCAGGCGGTACTCGTCCTTAAAGCCATCGGCAATGAAGGTATATTGGGTTCGATAAGCGGCTTGATAGCGATCCTTACCGCGGTGGCAAGCTATATATTCGGGAGAATGTATAAACCGGCCACGTTTTTACCGATTTTCACCGCAATGCTTATGGGGTTTATCCTGTCTGGCATTCCGCTTCTTTGGGGTATAACCGCGTTTTCCGTGGCGTGGTACCTACTCATCGTAAATTTCGCCGATAACTTCATCTGGATCGCAAACGAACCTAAACTCATGGACATGATGGATGAAGAAGTAACACGATCGCACTGCCCCCATTACAGACTTATCATCGACCGGGAGTGGTTTGTGGACGCGGGACGAGTTATCGCGTTGATACTGTTTTTAGGGATCGCTCTCTACAATCAAACACGGGCTATGCAGATAATAGCCTCACTAACCGGATTCGTATCTCTCTTGTTTATCTTGCCAATCATGAACAAGATGCGTACTAAAGTCGTATAAATCATCTCTGCGCATTCGTCCGTCGTTGCAATGCTAATGCTTCCCGTTTTAATCGCCCGAGTTCCATTCGAACAGGTCGGGTAAATTGGAAATTCCCTCCGTCCAGCGCAGCCCCAACAATAAACGCCCACGCGTTTCCCATGAATTCTTTCGTTTGAGGAGGCTCTTTTGCCCACACGATTGCAAATGCTTCATCAAAAGTCATGTTGCCGGAAACTTCCTTTTTTCGCGCCACGCCAACATTATACCTCGTCCTCACAATACCCCAATCTCAGGGCCAGCCTTTGAAATGCGGGGGGGGTTATTGATTGGATTTAACGTAGACATAGACGCCAAATCCCACGGCGGCCAGAATCATGATAAGGAGAACGATGCCGAACGGATTGCCGCCACCGCCACCCACCACGGTAAACTGCTGTGCTGCCTGTGCCTGACCGTCTGCTTTGGTCGCAACCACGAGAAGATTTTTGGCGCCGGGATTGAGCTTTTTCGTAAAGGTAAACGACCATTTCCCGTTTTTATCCGCATATACTTCCCCGCCGATGCCATCCGGATATACGGTAACGGTGATTTTGGAATCCGGCTCCGATGTGCCGCTGATGGTCGGCGTTTGGTTGGTCTGATGTTTGCCGTCCGTAAAGCTTCCTACCGTCAGAAGCAGCGTCCGCATGGCGCCTGCGCCGCCGGGACCGGGGGTAGGAGTAGCAAACAGGAATGATCCGGAGCTGTCATCGCACAGACATCCCGGTTTATCCGGACAGAGTTTGTTGCGGCAGGCACGAAGTGTTGCAAAAATCGTCGTGCACCCCAATCCGAGCTGACAATTTGCGTCGGTCACGCATGATTTGCCGCATGCGTCAGCAAGTGCCGGCACCGGAGTAGGCGTGGGCGTAATCGTAGGATAGGCAGTCGCGGTAGGATACGGGTGATAAATATACGGCGTGCTCGTAGGCCACGGCGTGCTCGTAGGCCACGGCGTCGTGGTCGGATATGGCGTACTTGTAGGGTATGGCGTACTCGTCGGATACGGTGTGGCAGTGGCTGCGGGTTTTGTCGTCGGTGTTGCGGTCGGCTGCGTAAGCGGACAGCTGCCAGCATCCGTAGCCCCTGAACAGGAGGATAGACTGGTCGTCCACTGTTGTCCGCTGCCCGGACAACAATACTGTACGCCGCCACACTCTCCGAGTTTTCTTGTGTTACACGACTGCCAGTCGCCCTGCGGACAATTATAGGTATTCAGCATGACCCAAAGGCCGGTGGCGTGGTCCTGGCACTGATTACAGTTATCCGTACTGCAGGATGCAAACTGCCGGATCTCCGTCGGTCGTATCGCCGCCACAACAGTCACGATGATACCGATAATCAGAATGAGAAGAAACAATAATGTTTTGGGATCCGTCCAACGGAATACTCCAAACCCAGGAGAACGCGTGACGCGCACGGATGTACGTTTTTTGGACTTTGCCATACCGCATCCATCATCGCGAATTTTTACGGCTAAATCAAGAGGTAGTTCACTAAAAAATACAATCTATCGTCCAAGTAATTTACGGATCCCAGCTCTAATGCCATTTTTTTCTAGTGCCCTGTCTAATCGACGTGCCGGCCTTTTTTGACTTTTGCCACGAACCCCCTCCATATTAAAATCCATTGCTGCCTTTCCGGTTTGCAGATTCACTTTGGTGACATCTCTCCTAAATAAGACACGCGCACTGAGTCCCCAGCCAGATACAACCTGTAAGAGGGTTTTTCCTCTTTTTCCCGGCTCTATAACGGTTTGAACCACGAGTTCTTTGCTATTTTTCTTAGACATGGCAACGTTTATATCGGTTTTCGTAGTACTTGTCAAGACAAGTAAGCTATGGTATATTCATCACACCTCATTGATTTGAGGGAGAAATCGGAAGGTTTCGACCGTCTAGCAAGATTACTTCGATAGTATCTTCTTTCGTTCGAAAACCCCAGATTCTCGCAAATAGTAGCTTAGAAGCTTAGTTGAGAGTAGCTTAGACAT
>JAKAFY010000037.1 GCA_021817785.1 bacterium | reverse complement strand
TCTGACCTCTCATACACCACTTCCGCAGACGGGGTTACCGGCTGGTCCACACCGGTCACCATACTGTCAAAAGGCGCGTCCTATGACGCAAATTACATGGCCGGCCCGAGCGCACTCCGGCTCATGAACGGCACGACGTTTCTTTATTATGGAGGTAGCGGCAACGGCACCTGGCAGATAAACCTTGCCGCCGATGGCCCGTTGCCCACACCCTTCCCTACTCCCACCCCCACGCCAATAGAACTTCCCACCACCACACCGACATTGACGCCGACTCCGACCAGCACACCCACCCCAGTCCCAATAGGTGCCAAGAAAGTGATCGTCGTTCCGGGATTTGGCGGCAGCTGGAACAAAGATGCACTCCTCAATTGCAAATCTGACGGATATACCGGGAGTTGGACGAACTGGACGATCGCAAACGCCGATGTCTACCAGCCACTGCTTACCGGACTTACTACTGCCGGCTACCAGGCCCTCCCGTTTTGGTATGACTGGCGGAAACGTATACCGGACACAGCCCCAAAACTTGCGTCATTTATACAGGCAAACAGATACGCTGATGAAACAGTGGATCTTATCGGTCACAGCATGGGTGGCCTAGTCGGGCGGACATATCTGGAATCTGCTACCACGACCAGTCATGTGGATAAATTACTGACGGTGGGCACGCCGCATCAGGGATCCGTATTCACCTATCCGCTCTGGTCCGGCGGGGAAATGTGGGTAGATGATGACAACGTGCGCCTTGGGTACACGATGATGCGGATCGGCTGTCTCCTGGCACATAAACCGGTAGGCAGATCCATGGTGACAACGATCCTTCCGTCCGTCCAAAACCTATTGCCGACGTTCGATTATCTGAAGGATAATAAAACACACATCGTCAAAGCAGTTACGGGCATGAACGCACAGAACAATCTGCTGCCTACCGCGTTTGCCGCACCGTTTTACGGCGTCACCGTCGGCGCCATATCGGGAAGCGGCACAGACACTTTAAAACAACTCGAGGTTACCACGCCAAACCGCGTTGACACACGCCTCGGCAATTGGGCCGATGGCAAACCGACGAAAAATAAGACCTACGCGGATGGCGACGGCACCGTGCTTACCGAAAGCAGCCAGTTGCCCGGAGCCAAAAATATCACGCTTCCCCTTAACCACGTCGGGCTCGTGACATCTCCCACGGGCATAAAAGCGATTACGGACTTTTTGTCCGATACGCTACCCTTATCGTCACCGCAATTATTAAACAAATCGATGCAAACGCAGACGATCAAACCGTCGGCACGGGCATCTGTTTTGCTTATCGTCATAGACGGAGCCACTGCAACGCTCACTGACAAACATGGCCACAAATATACGGACACAGACGGACAAATCACCATCCTGAACCCGCCCGATGAAGAGTATAGACTTACCGTGAAACCCGTGTGGTTCCATACCTATCGGGTGGTTGTGGTACAGCTGTTTGAAGACGGCACCACCAGATGGAAGGAATACAATCGCAGGGACTTTTGGAAAAAACACTTCCGGCTTCACTTTGACCGCAGTGAAAAACACGAGGATATCCTCAAAGATGACTGACTGTGGGCGGTATAGGAGTCGAACCTATGACCTTTTCAATGTCAATGAAACGCTCTAGCCAACTGAGCTAACCGCCCGTATACACTGTCCCAACTCTCATTGACGAGGTTTATTATATCATCTAAACTTATTTGTAGGAAACCCTATGGATGCAATTAAACGCGCGGTAGCCGCGATTTTTGATTTTTTACAAGGTATCGTCGCCATAGCGGCCGTTATGGTCATGGTTTACCTGTTCATCATGTCTCCGCAACAGGTAAGCGGCCATTCCATGGAACCCAACTTCCATGACGGAGACTATATCCTGACGAACAAAATTATTTTCAAACTCATCGATCCCAAACGCGGAGATATCGTCATCTTCAAATCGCCGGCAAACAAGGATATCGATTACATCAAGCGCATCATCGGCCTGCCGGGAGAGACACTGGAACTCAAAAACCAACATTATTATATAAATGGCCGTGAACTTATCGAACCGTATCCGTATAATAAACCGGTATACGGAGAAGCGTTTTTGCACGAAAACGAGCAAATCCAGATTCCGCCCGGCATGTATTTCGTATCCGGAGACAATCGCCCGGGAAGCTCCGACTCGCGCGAATTCGGATTGATTGCCAAAGACGATTTTATCGGTCAGGCATTTTTGCGCTACTGGCCGGTAAATTCCGCGGGCATTATCCCCCACCCCGTCTATCAGTTCTAACAGTATCTTCTCCGTGGATGGGCAAAAAACAGTCGTGGCAAACGGATATATACGGCTTAACCTACGGGATGAATGGATAGCAGAAAACGCCTGCGCCGTTCGGAGCAATGCACCTAACTATTTTTCGTTCGACAGCCGCTCGTGGACGAGGTTTAGCGCCTTGCTGGTCGTTTCCAGATTCCCCCGGATAACGAATACCAGCCGCGCTTCCACTTTGGATTGGGTAATTTTCACCAACCCGTTCACGGCCTGCGCCAGGTCTTTGGCTATGGAGTCCAGGTCGTCGCTGTGGATGCGTTCAATCTTGTGTGCCGGCTGCTGATCATTTTTGGCTTTCAGCCGTCGGGCCAGGTCCTCGGCACGCCGCACAGATGCGTTTTCCGCCAATATCGTCTTATACGCGTCTACCATGAGCTTGACGTCATTCAATCCCGCTATCGCCCGTGCATGGCCTTCACTTATGGCGCCGGATACCAATCCGTCTTTGATCGCATCGGGAAGCGCCAGGAGGCGCATGGTGTTACTCACATACGATTCGCTTTTTCCGATGCGTTTGGCTATCATGGTCACTGCCAATCCGAACTCTTCAATCAGCCGCTGGAACGCGAGTGCCCGATCAATCGGGTTTAAGTCCACGCGCTGCACGTTTTCCACCAACGCCATTTCCAACATGCCCTTCGCGCTGGTTTCTTTGATGATGACGGGAACCGTTGAAAGACCTGCAATTTTGGAAGCTCTCCACCGACGTTCTCCGGCGATGATCTGGTACCCAGCCGGCGTTTTGGCGACAACCAACGGCTCTATGATACCGTGTTCTTTTATGGAATCGACAAGGTCAGCAAGTGCGTCAGGGGCTATGAGACCACGAGGCTGCAGCGGGTTCGGCTGCAATAAATCCAAATCCAAATGAAGTACCTGTTGGGTATCTGCCATGTATTTATCCGTGCGAGGGCAAGACCGACACGTACCGTTTACCACGTTTGGTGATAAAAGTGACTACACCGGAAATCAACGCAAAGATAGTAAAATCTTTCCCCATGTTCACGCCGTTACCCGGGAAAAAACGCGAGCCTTTTTGACGGACGATCACGCTGCCTGCTTTCGCAACCTGTCCGCCATAGACTTTCACTCCGAGCCGTTTGGAGACTGAGTCTTTATTGCCTTTTGCCGTACCGCCTGCTTTTACGTGTGCCATAGATTAATAATTAACATGTAACAAAGTAACGCTTCTGAAATACAAAAAATTCTCTTCGTACTATCGCCTGCGGCCTACTGTATTCTATAGGTCCAGTGAGGAGAGTATATCC
>JAKAFY010000006.1 GCA_021817785.1 bacterium | reverse complement strand
CGATCTTAAAAGGAATGCCGTGCCAGGTTTGAGCCGGCCCCAGGAGTATGAATTGGAATCCTTTTCCTTTAGTAAATAAAAGACAGAGGATTGTCATAAAGTAGAGTGTACGGAAGATGCTGTTGGTCCGGTACAAGGAGAGGAGAAACACTCCGAAAAGCGCGACCCCCATAAATCTGTTGTTTGGGATTACGAAGAGAAGAGGATAAAATATGGCAAACGGTAACCACACGGGATAGTCGTGACATTTATGAGGCCAATGCTTGTAATTATTCCATTTAATCTTCCATGGGATCATACGGCTGATTATACACATCAGACGTCAGAAATATTATCACGGAATCATACTGTGGTGTGTTATATGTGCAAAGAAGCAAAGTCCGTTAAAGAATGCGTGATCCATAAGGACAAACGCATGTTTCTGAACACATACAAGAAGCAATACTTGTATTTCCCTTTGTATATACTTCCCTTTCGGCGCTTTCGGTTCATCGATAGGATAAACATAGTGATTAACGTCTGCATATTGCGGGCTCTTATGTGGTGGAAGTTCCGACGAGAAGCGTTCGTCAAGAAAATTATTTGGACGTTTGATCCTGAGCAAACTTTTTTGATCAAACAATTCGGCTCCTCGTACGAAACGGTCTATGACTGTGTTGATTATCACGGCGGGCAATTAGAAAAAGCTCTTATTGCAACGTGTGCGCACTTTTTTGTTAACTCGCACGTTTTATACCGATTGCATCGGAAACAACGAAGAGACGCAATTCTTGTACCTCAAGGGTTTCGGTTAAGCGATTTTCTGTCTTTTAGCATAAAACGAAGGAAGAATTCTAAACCGATTATCGGTTATGTTGGGGGAATAAATAATCGTTTGGATTATGCTTTGTTACACAATCTTGTTCAGCGGACACCGGAATATGAATATATGTTTATCGGCCCGATTCAAACCCAAGGAGACAAGCACTTCGAAACCACGATACAGCCACAAATTGATACATTATTTTCTTATGCAAACGTTCATCATGTCGCAAACGTTCCCAAAAAGGATATCCCATCAATCATCGAACGATTTGATGTTGCTATCATCCCGTATCGCGCCGACGCTTTATATAACCGATATAGTTATCCCACTAAAGTCTTTGAATATTTTTATATGGGCAAACCGGTTGTTGCTACTCCTATTGATGAGTTGAAACGATATCCCCGTTACGTACGTATCGGAGCTACTGCGGACGAATGGATGCGACAGATTTCCAATCTTTTTATGTCTTCCTGGTCAGATTCGTACATACACGAGCAACGAAGGCTTGCATCTGCAAATAGCTGGGAGGAAAAAATACATACGATAATCCGGAATATTAAAAAGGATTGACACGTGGGGCCCCTTTACGTTACCAGGAATAGTAAATGTTCCGTTACATCGAACGATGACTGTAAGATATCGTATGAACGAGTAGTATTACGGGGTACATAATATATATGTTGGAACGAAAAATATCGATTAAAATATCAATATATCTGTTGCTCTTTGCGGCAGCATTCGGGCTCATTTATATTCTTACCCGTCATGGCGTCGGGTCCGAACAGTATATTCAGTCTTATTCAGGTGTTCACCCAGTGTTTAACATGCATGAGGGAATAATATATGGAATATAACGTATCAAAATTACGCCGTCATTATTGGATTTTAGACCATATTGTATTGTTAATTAAGGCATTAGATTCAGATGCGTGTCCGTTATTGGGATGTACAAAGTTATCTATCCAGGAATTACGGCAATTTGCTCGCTATAATAAAGTTAGTTTTGTGTTGAGTCACATGATCACTTGTACACATTGCAAGGCATTGCTTTCCACGCAAGAATTTATAGATGTTCGTAATAGTTTGCATCATACAAAACCCATTCAACTTCTTCTTTTTGAGCACGAATTGATCGTATTTCACCGCCTCGCGGAGACACGAGGAATTCGATATGTACTCCTGAAAGATACCCGCAATGTTCCCGATATTCTCTCGTGTCGATATCACACACTGGGATCGGATGTTGACATACTTGTCAGAGATACTTATTTTCCGCTGCTCAAAAAAATATATTCGAACATGGGATATTCATGCGTCGAATATAAACACAAAGAAATGAATGTTACCAGTCCGCAAACAATGGTGACGGTCGATATTCACAAAACTATTGCGTACCCACATTACGGCAATCTTCTGGAAATGGACGCTAACGCAGTTACGAAGATAAACATGATTTGTCTCAATGGACAAACGCCATTCTTATCAAAAGAGACGCTGCTTATCGTCCAGATTGTGCGATTTTGGTCGAATGATTTTGCTTTGGGGTTGCGCCAGATACTGGATATTTTGGAAATATCTTTGCGGTATGAAGAAGCCATATCATGGCCGTATGTCATTACAACGCTAGCCGATCTCGGATATTTATCCCGTTACATAGCGGTTTTATATATTGGGAAAAAGATATTTTCGTATCCACGTCTTCCCAAAGCAATCCAGTCAATTCCCATATCCTTTCGAATTCCCCTACTCGCCAATATATTAGACGTCACTGACGTATCATATGTGAACGATTTTCGTGAGTGGAATACGACATATAGGCGTCAATCGTATTGGTACCATTTGCGATATCTGTTTATTACGTACGTTTTTGATACCCGATACGCAATCACGCGCATTATCCGACCGCGTTTTATATTGATTATTTTCTACCTCGTATTGAAGTATATATTCCGTTCCGTTCCTGCTCTATCCTTCCGGGTGTATAAAAATAGTAATACACATACATGAAGATCACGCCGGCAAAAGCTGTCTTAAAGACTCCGTTGTATTTTATTCAGGGCATAAGCATGGAGCCGTTTTTATCAGAGGGGATGATTGTCGAAATCGATTATGACTTGACCGCGCAATGTGGCGATGTCGTTGTATTCTACCGGGGAAATGATCTTATCGGACACAGAGTGGTACACATAAAAGAGCAACCATCTGTAACATATGAAATCAAAGGAGATGCGCTGGGGTATTCAGACGGATGGCTTGCAAGAAGTTCAATTATTGGCGTAGCAACGCGGCTTACAATAGCTGGTAAAACCTATAGCTTGAATGCGCCAAGTGTACGATTTATTCATAGACTTATTGTGCGTTATACGTATCGGAAAACCAGAGGGTATTCTATGTTTATCCGCTTGTTGGCAACAGCGTATCGCGTCGTGTTGTGGATGAATGCGTCGTCTTCAGATCATTGAATCGTCCGCCAAACACTATTTGAGTATATGCCATGCCGAATAATGAAAAAAGAGACCTAACTGTCTCAAATGAAAATGCAGCGCATTTCCAGAATACGGATTTATTATGATATAACTCCCAAAAAAGGCGAATATGATGCCATACCATGATGTGGGGTTCATGTGGCAAAGATTTGACTTCTGCTCCAAACAATTGCCTCGCTGGTGAATATGGAAGATATTTGAGCTGCATGATTTTATACGCTCTGCCAACCATAAATGCGTTTTGAAAAGATTTCAACGGATTTCGTGCCGCCTGTTTATAGTGCACAACCGCAACTTTTGGATGTTGCATTATGACGGCCCCGGCAAGCTGTGCTCGTACGCTGAAGTCTCTTTCTTCACCGATAAATGGAAATAATTCCGTATCGAATACGTACGGCATCTTATCAAGCACGTTTCGATTCATGAAACAACAACCGGCAAGCGTCGAGTCAATAACACGGAGTGTATTACCGCGCCGGGCGCCAATATTTTTGGGTATGTTATATGTATTTCGGAAATAAAACATATCGGTGAGAATATTGGTTGTCGGGAACACGTGTGAGCAATATCCTTGGAAGATCCTGTCAGGATATGCGTTGGTTTTGTATGTGGCCAGGATATCGCGGACCCAGTGTTTTGCAGGCACGCAGTCGTCATCTAAAAATGCAATTACGGTGCCCGTAGCATGTCGAAACCCCGTATTGCGCGCAAATGACGGTCCCGTTCGCAGCTCGGAATAATATTGTATCGGCAAGCTACTGGTAAACGCTGCAACGACCGAATCAGTTTGTTTATCAACGCAATTATTTACGATAATCACCTGGTGAGGCTTCGGATTTTGGAGCGACAAAGCAGCCAAGGTATTTTGAAGTGTGGCTGCTCGTTTGCGAGTCGGAATGATTACTGATAACGTGTGGCGAATCATGATTGGGGTAGTATAGCACCGAAAGCGGAGTGTTGACATACGTTTAATAATTGTTATATTTAATAGACAAGGAGGATATACGATGAAAAAAATAATAAAAAAGTCAGCCGGAATGAAAAAATACCAGAAACCATCAGTAAAAATAGAGAAACTTGCCATTTTGACGTCGGAAACCGCGACCATCATGTAGCCCTCTATGAGAGGAATCTATTCGGTGCGGAAAGAACCCGGCTTAATTCTATCGAAAGAGCGTTGCTTCATTGGTCCTTGATAACGCTCATGGCGGCGGCTGTGGCCTAGGGATTTAGAGATGAGTCCCCCTTTTCGCATTTCAGAGACTCAGACCAGAACGATTAAACATGCACAGTACGAGTATGTGTATCAGGTACAAACGTATATCCTCTTGGGTGAAACCGAGTATATTTGAATGCGACGCGTGGTCCTTTCTTAATACATGCAAAATATTCGTATGGTGTAAATAATAACCGGAGCGTTATGGCAGAGATTTCTTTTTTGGTAATTTGACTCACATACATCTCAAGAAGTTGAATCTTTTTCAGCACCATTTTTTTGGAAAGTGCTAGCTCATACCGCGTATATTTTATATCCTTATTGTATTGAATCATCGGATCTATCGAATAAAATAAATGAAGATTATTTGCGGTGGCAAGTTGTTTGCATATCCAACTAATAGTAATGTGATCTGGATGACCCGTTCCCCCTGTGGGGTCGTGGGTGACGATTGCCCCTATATGATGATCATGACAGTAGGTGTGGATTATCGAACGTGTATCGCGTTGGCATGCAATCAACCCCCCGTCTGGTAAATGTAGGATTGAGGCATGCATTATATGAGCCTGTTTCATGACGGCGATAAATTCTTTGTGACGTATATTTGTGAGACGGCTACGATTTGTATATGTACGATTTATTCCATTCTCCCCATGGGTCAGAATGAGAACGTGCGGGGTAAAGCTATGTGCAGCCATCCAATATAAGAGTGCTCCGCCATGAATAACTTCGTCATCGGGATGTGCAAAGACGAACAAAGTATTTTTAACCTGTTTTTTGTGGAGAATCAGCCAATGTGATAGTGACGACATTATGTTGAAGCGAGAATCATGTCATGATCAATATACATTTCTACAAAGTCAAGAATATCCTCAAGCGCTTTGTGTTTATCTATTTTATACTCGGACGTTAATTTATCCGCTATCATTTGGATAGATGTCGGTGTGTTAAATGATTTCCAGATGAACGAAGCAGTTTCGTTCAGGGTATGAACGGTTTTGTCATGAGGATTCATGAGATACGTAATGCCATTAAGTTCTTTTTGTACCACGTCTCTATTTTTTTTAATAATTGTTTTTACCGTTAATTTTTTCATGCTAGCGAGTGTACCGTACCAAATCCCAAAACGCAAGATTGTTGTTGCTGAATCCAAGAGAATAACAGGGGATAGATCGCGCTATTTGTTCGCATAAGTCATTTGTCACATTGGTAACATGCTTTTCAAGATTGTTAACGCCAGTAGAATGAATCGTAAAGGGGTCATTAAGATAATGTTTGAGGCCACGTACGACTTCTATGTAAGCAGTTGATAAGGGAAGTCGAGTTAGCTGATTTTTATTTTGATAAATAAAATATATGCCTTTTATTGGCACCTTTTTCCCTTCATAGACGCGTTGGGACGACTCGTAGAGTGGTGATGGGTATGCTACCCAGCCATGCGTTTCCCGCTTCAAGACAGCCGTGTCGTCACCGTAGCATGGCTTGGCATTAAGAAGCTTCCGTATGGTAGATTTTCCGGCACCTACCGGTCCTGAAAAAATATATGCTTGATTATCTGATACAACGACTGATGCATGGAGTAGCAACGCATCATGCAATGGAAGAAATTGACTAACTCCGGACCGTACCATATCAAACACTAATGGCAAATTCGGGGATTTTTCTGGCGTTAAAATAAGTGCCATTTTTTTTGTAATATCGACCGTTATATGTGCGGGGCCGTATGAGATAGTAATTGTTGTCAGCGGATCGTTTTTTAATATCGGCAGTTGGGAAGATGCGTATACGTTTGATATGAAGCGGATAATTTCTGCTTCATCTGTTTGGATATCAAATGCGGTTCCTGCAATAGGTATATGGAATGTCTGCATAGGTCAAATTCTATCGTACGTTGGTGTTGCATTGCTAATACCAATGATCGCGTTGTTTATGTAGTATAGAGAAAAATTAGAGATTGTATTTGAATACAATTGTTCTAATTCTGTAATATTCGTTTTTTCCTTAAATCCGAAATTAACTATGAGGATTCCGTCTTTGCGTAGAGATCGTTTGATGGAGCTAATAAACTGTTTATCCCACACAAGTTGAGGAACAGTTCCCTCAAATATATCAACAATAATGAGATCAAAAGGTTTTATTGTTTTTGATAGATATTTTTTTGCGTCATTATGGATAAGATGTAATCCTGTTGGTAACGGCTTTGGTAACATATATTGTTTGGCGATAGAAATCATGCAAGCATATTTTTCCACTGTATCAACCGATAAACAAATACCATGACGAAGAAGCATATATGGTATTGCTCCTCCCCCGCCACCCAATACAAGCGCCCGTTTGATCTGGTGGTTGTTTAGTAGCGTCGTAATAAACGGAAAGTATGTCCACTCCCCTCCAGTTGCAAGCGGAATTGATGATAATATAGCTCCTGAGGGAGTGATAACAATTGATTTCGTGCTTAGTTGTGATGACTTAAAATACATACATAGACGTACTTCATATTTTGTTTTGCCAACAGAAAATTTCTTTATACGAATGATAAGTCCACGGTCATAAACATTATAGAAAACGAGACCTATATACGTTATTAAAAGAATCGCAAAGAACAAGGTGTTTCCGTTTGTCGCGCTGAGGTTGATATATGGGAGAACAGATAAAAGAAATAATATGCCTACGAAACGTTTCAGACCAAAATTGGTTTTTGCAATCCACATGGTTTGTTATTCGTATCCGTGCTGTTTGAGAATATCGATTGGCCCGTCTGCTGTAATTGTCCCCTTGTTGAGAATGATAACCCTATTGCAAATGTGCTTAATGAGATTTAGCTGATGGGATACCATGATGACTGTAATGCGCTTTTTTAGTAATGTCCGGATTGCCCGTTCCGATTTTTTTTGAAAATTCTTGTCCCCTACCCCCAACCCCTCGTCAATTAATAAAATATCCGGCTTTGCATGAATAGCAATAGCAAAGCCCAATCGTAGCGCCATGCCGCTTGAGTACGTATAAAATGGAACGTCTATAAATTGTTTTATGTCGGCAAACGATATAATGGAGTCTATGTTGTGCATTATTTCTTGCTCCGTCATTCCTATAAGCAAACCGTTTATAAATATATTTTGATATCCGGTCAGATCAGATTGAAAACCAGCAACAATGTCTATGAGCGAAACGATTTTGCCTGAGATTTGAATCGCTCCTGTGGTTGGGGTGGCAATGCCGCAGATTATTTTTAATAATGTAGTTTTTCCTGATCCGTTGGCGCCGATTATCGCCACCCGTTCATTCGGGTACACCCGCATATTGATCCTCTGGAGTGCCCAAAATGTCTCATTTCGCCCATGGATAAATTTTTCCACCAATGTGGGTTTTTCGTGATGAATTTCGTATTTTTTTGATATATCCGTTAACAATATGGCGGGTTGTAGTATTTTTTTCATAACCAATCATCAAAATTCTGACTTTCTCTGCGAAAGGTCAAAATGCCGAAACCCAAGACAATAAACACAGTGATGGTATTTACGACAAATAGCGGAAGTGACGGTAGCGGATACGAAGCAAATACGTGTTGGAACAGCTGTACGACAGACGTCATAGGGTTAAGAAACCATAATGGGGCATACGCATGAGGAATAAAGCGCATAGGGTACATGATCGGCGTTGCATAGAACCAAACAATTAGAAGCGCTTGCACAAAAAAATTGATATCCCTATATCGAACATTGAGCGCGGAGCTAAACAGGCTTAGTCCTATCGTAAATGTTATCAATAACACGAGTCCGACAAAAAAATATCCGATGCTTACAATGGCAAACAGACGAAGATATACTGTTGGAATAAGTAGTAATAAAAACGAAATCAGCATATTTACTACGTTGGAAATAACAATGGAGAGTGGAATAATTGACCTGGGAAACCTCGCCTTTTTGATGAGAGCTGTCTCGAATACAATTGACGAAGTCGCCTTGCCCAGCGACAAGGTAAAAAAATTCCATGTGAGTAAGCCCGTGAAGAGATATAGTAAATAGTATGGAAGTTGTTCTTTTACGAAAAAAGGGAAAATAAAACCTATGACTGCCATTTGAATGAGTGGATTGATGATAATCCATAAAAACCCAAAGATGGTGCGCTTGTAGCGCACCTGCAGTTCTTTATGGACCATGCGAACGAGCAGCTGCCAATAATGATAATATGCGTGTTGCATGCAAGGTATTATAGTATACCTAGCCTTATTAGTCTCTTGGTATATCGAGAACCGAAGTTCATATTGTACACTGCGGATTGCGTTCGATGTTTCGTCGTCTGGATGTGCGTATATATGTGTATGAAAACTGTTGATACGACGCCATATATAATCGTATTATCTCCGCATCTTGACGATGCTGTATTAGACGTAGCAAATCATATACAGATGTGGAAGTCGCAGGGGTATGCGATAAAAATAGTAACGCTATTTACCACGTTCCGCACCAGCACACTTTCACGGGATGTACGAAGATACACCGGGATATCTTTTTCTTCACCCCGGGAGTTTGAAACAAAGCGAAGGAATGAGGACAAAGCTGCGATGCGACTTCTTGGTGTACAGTGGCAGCATTTGTCATATACAGACGGCGGATTCAGAACGTATAAAAATAAGCTGATCTATCCAAAATTCAAACAGCTATTTTCAGGAAAGATCTCTTCTTCTGATATGGCGCTATTACGTAAAATAGAAAACAGCCTTGCGCAGTATCTTCGATGCGACAGAATTCTGATTCCGTTGGGCATAGGCGGACACATAGACCACGTATTAGTGCGTCTGGCGGCGGAGGCCGTGTTTCCGAAAGAGAAAGTCGGATATTATGCGGACTATCCTTATGCATTATCCCTATTTAACTGGACGGTGCGGAATATCATCCTTTTATTGTCTTTGCGGCGATCGGTGATTCCCTTCCAAAAGAATAAGGAAGAATTATTAGCCTGTTACACGACACAAATTCCGTTCATATATCCTAACAATAGGCACTATAAAGAAATAGTGTTGGAACCATAATTGTATATAGCTTCTTCACTGCACCCCGTTTTTAGTACGCATTCCCATGTATAAAGTATCCGCGCCACGCCTTCTGAAAGACGATATAATGTATGGAAGACTGATGAGCAGAAAGCTACATACCGACATATTGCGGTCGTATGTATTTTGTAGCATATTCCTACATTACATAGGTTATGGATTTTTATCTGTTAATTTTTAGAGATAAGCGCGATGAAATATGTAATTTTGTGGAAGAAACCGGTCGTATTCTTGCTGAGTCAAATTTCGTTGTGTGTTTTCTGATCAATGAGACTGTCACTCTGCGCGATTTATTATTCGGAGTATCTCCAGTTACCAAATCTCCATACGGATTTTATTTTATTAAGCCGGTAAGTCTCTTTGAATTGGGTACGCTTCCCAAGTTCCATGCCGCAAATATTATATTGAATATCTATGTTATTACGATGGTCAGCTACGTAATGCAATGGTGCGGTCGCATTCATAAAAGATATTTATGGCTTTTTCACCCGTACGATTTTGACATATTCAAGCTCCTCAAAATACATTATTTTTCGATTTATGACGTCGTAGACTATTTTCCAGCGTCGGAATTTATCCTTTCTGCGGAAATGCGTTCCCGAGAACAATTACTCGTTCGATCATGCGATTTGGTGGTGGCGATTTCACCCAAAGTCGTAGATCACGTATCGAGCATCGCGCCAAATGTAACGTTGGTTCCTCAGGGGTTTCGGCGCGATGAATTTATTCACCCGTTACCACTTCCCTATTCATTACAGAAGCAATTTAAAGAGCTGAGTCAGAAACCCATAATCGGATTTGTGGGTGGCATCAACCATAGAATCGATTTTGCCTTAGTGAAGGGGGTTGCTCAAAAATGTTTACATCATAATTTTGTATTTGTCGGACCGGATCAAACAGATCAGGATAAACATGTAGGCCTGAAAGTGGGTACGACGGCAAAACTGGTAGAAGATTTATCACGCTTACCAAACGTATTTTTTTTACAAATGAGTGTTCAGCAGAAATATATCCCCGCTATTCTTAACCTGTTTGCTATCTGCATGGTTCCGTACGATACACGTCAGGAATTTAATCAATTCTGTTATCCAATGAAAATATTTGAGTATTTTTACTCGGGCAAACCGGTTGTGTCCACTGATATACCTTCACTAAAAAAGTACTCTCCGTTCGTACAATGCAGCAATTCCGTGCGCGGATGGAGGGAGATTCTCTCCCGTTATTCCCTGGTGCAGTGGCCAATAACATATATAAAACAACAGCGGCGCATAGCTTCAGAGAATAGTTGGAGAAGAAAGGTTTCCCGTATTATGCGGCTGACGCACATCAAAAAACGAAGATAAACGACCTGAGAACATCGCGCCTACATATCCGATTGGCACCATCTCGATGTCTCTGAACAGAAATTGTTCAGTACAAGCTGTTTTGATATACTGCATGCTCATGATGGCGATAGGGTTTTTACGGAGGTCTTTACGCAGGATATTGTCCTCATATTATTTCAGGATTCATGGGATTATTCCTGTGGGTATGTTCGTGCGATAAGTCATGAATTAGCCCTCAATTCAACGGTAGTTATCCATAACCCGTTTGTTTCATATTCATGGCGTACTTTAATTCACGATAGTAATGCACGTCGTGAGTATCTGCGGCCCTTTTATGACCGGTCAGTGGTATATATCCCCACGATTGTATTACCCCTTCAACGCTTCGGATGTATACGGGATTTAAATACGAAAGTCACGTACATATTATTTCGCACAATATATTTCTTGCGGTTTGGTCTGCATCGCCCAATCGTTTGGTATTTTGCGTATGATGCCATCCGATTCCCTGAGTATAGGAAGTTTGGACGACTGCGGGTGTATGATCGACCTGACCATGTTGCGTCTGCGGACAGAAGGGAAAATGCTAGCATACAACAGTCGGACAGGCAATTGATTGGGGTCTCATCCCTCGTTGTTGTAAATTCCCGATTGAGTTACCGATACGTACACCGATTTTCAAAAAACGTCCTATTGGCCCCTTGGGGAGCAGATGAACATGAACCGATTTATAAAACGCAAGACGAAGACATGCTGGAAGCGACGTGTCCACACCCGCGTTTTGGTGTTGTGGGCTCCATAGACCATAGATTAGATTTTCGGCTTATCTACAAGATGGCCAGGCAATGTCCCCGGTGGAACATAATTCTAGTCGGAAGAATACATGAGTTTTCTCCTCGTCAGGGGGTTATGTACGCATTTTATGAGAACCTATTTCGAATATTGGCATTACCGAATGTTTATTATGTCCCGGAGGTTTCTCACGGGCGTATATATTCGCTACTTCGGTCTCTGGATGTAGGCTTAGTATTGTATGATCCATCACAGAGGTTTGTGTGTGGATCGAATCCCATAAAGGTGTATGAGTATATTGCTGCTGGTATCCCCGTCGTGAGCACGGATATCGAAATGATCCGCATCATGAAGCCCCTTGTCTGGGTTGGTAAAACGACGCATGAATACTTGCGTTGCGCGCGCGCCGCATTAAAGCAACGGCGAACACGGCAAACGCCAATCCCCACGGCATTTTTGAAACGGAACTCCTGGAGAAACCATGTTAAAATAATCCGCTTATATATGGAGAAAAATATAATGCGTGTCTAGCTATTCATTATGATAAAAAATATAATACATCACATAAAGATCCGCTTACACGGCACATGTGACACACCATATTCCGGGTGAGTTGATATATAGAAATACAAACAATATATTTCGTATCTTGCGCTAAATGATGACGTATTAAGAACCTCATCAGACTATCATGTCTACACTCCGGATCGGATTCTATATGAAATGGCCCAAATATTCATTGCAGAACGCAAACGCTATCGTATTAGGTGATGAAATATACATAGAATCCCTCTGCGCGAGCTTAAAAAAAACATGCGGAGTTGATGCCACGTTATACGCTCCGAATTACTTACCGACAAAATCAGTCGATGTGATGATTTATGTAAACGATTCACGGCCTGTTGCTCAATGGGCAGCGAAACATGTCCTATATCTTCAAAACCCATATTTTGAAGGATCTTATAAAAAACTAAAATACCTGCGTAAATACCGGTATGACGGATATATATTTATATCAAAAAAGCTACAAAAGCGTCAGATGTCAGATGGATATGGAGGGGCATTTTTACCGTTTGGGGTAGACACTCTTCAATATTCACCCCAAAAGCCACAAAAGAAATATATGTTTGATGTTACATTTGTAGGGAATGATTTTAAAGAAGCCGCGAGGACAATTACATATTTACTGCCCCTTATGCGATATAACTTCGGGTTATTCGGGAAATGGAGCGACGCGCCTCATCCTGATTATATACAGGAAATAGCCCCTTTTCTGCATAACTGGAGGTATTCGTTCAGGAATTGGAAAGTGCGTCATAAGGCCCGCAGGTCGGTTATGGATTTATATTTTATATGCAGGGGCAAGATACCTCAACGCGAACTCCCGCCTCTTTATAGTTCTGCAAAAATTAACATAAATTATGCGACAAAAGATACTGTCGATTGGGATGTTATTACCCTGCGTACTCTTGAGGTGCTTGCATGCGGGGGGTTTCTTATGACCGATCACATTCCGTCAGAAGACACGGAACTTAAGAAATGCGTCGTTGTGACTCGGGGCGGTAGTAACATGATTCGGCAGATAGACTATTATTTGGCACACCCGGAGGAAAGAAGACAAATTGCCGAACGCGGACTACGGTACGCGCGCAAATATGCGTCTATTGATGACAGGGCGCGGTTGCTGATGCGATATATCCGCTCCCTTTGAACGTGTCTATAGCTATTTATACAAGTTTATATGAATACATATCTGAAATGCGTAACGCGCACGGTACTGATATTGGTATCCAGTATTATTGCCTGCCGACTCGCATATTATGTATGTGTAACATATTTTTTTGATACAGTGATTTACTATAAAAGTACGGAATACGGGTATTGGATACCCGGAGGACATACCGAGCTTACTGATTTTGGGAGAAGGGCTTGGGACGTAATTCCATTATTCGACCGATCACTTCTGTCCGGTATCCCATCCGAGTATAGAGCTCTTCAAAACGATACACGCCCGCATACGTTTACGATTGCCATGATTGGTGATTCCTATGTGTGGGGTCAGGGTGTGTTATTTTCAAATTCCGTGTCTCAGGTGCTTGAGAGGAAGCTGAATGCAGTGAGGAAAACGCGAGTGCTTTCTCTCGCCTCACCCGGTGATGATATGGTGGAAAATTATTCAAAATATCTATATTTACGTGATAAACATATAGATTTATATATTTTTGTACCGGTAAACAACGACGTTATGCTGAATTTGCGGCGCGATTATGATCAAAAGATATATGACATGCTTATCACACCCTGCGAACAAACCACGGGTCATGCCGTATCTGGTGTTGGTCCGGCCGACTGGAATAAAGGAATGAAGTATTACAATCGAAAAATACGTGAAGCATATGCAAACCCGTCAAATATATGTGTTTTGAATATTGTCGCGGCCGCCTATCCAAAGGATCGTGCGATATATTTTATCCCAGATGATTATTTCAATATAGATACAACCACGCATATATATGAAACGGCATTGGCGCGGGACGGATTGTATATACTTTCTTCATCTCTCGCGAGAAATTCTCCGGTGTATGGAAAGTATTTTTCGGATACCGATAGATATTTCCACGTATCTTCCCTCGAAGAACATCCGTCCGCGCTCGCCCACCGTATGTACGCGGATGTTCTTTTTCATGAAATAACGACAAACCGCCGCTGGAATTTTGTTCCATCTCGATAAATAGTATTTGTATGAAATCGATACTCTTCATCGTAAATGAGCATGATGACGTCTCTTTCGATATGCTCGCCGTTCAGCTTGCGGCGTCACTTTCCCGATCGGAATTCCGGGTATATGGATACAGCTTGAAAGTCACCGGAACTCAGACGGCACACTTCCGTCGTAGTTTTGGCAATCGATTTTATGCCTCAAGCGGAATCATGGTGCTGGACATATTCCGTATTGCCGGATTGCTTGTGCGGGAGCGCATTAATATCATCCAGACTCCTGCACTGAAAAGCGATGCCGCCGCTTTTCTAAGCAGGCTCCTAATCCGCCCTTTTTGCCGACCAATACATATTGCCGTCCGGCATAATTATTTGTTCGGGGAAAAACAGCCTTATTCATTCCTGAAAAACATTGTGTACGTACTATCCTGTCATATGGTAGACATAAATATCTGTGTGGCCCGACATATTCAGGTGAAGTTGGCAACACGTCTTGGCGTGCCTCAGTATAAAATTGCGTGTATCGCAAACGGAGTCACCCAACAGAAGAATGCCAATGAAACCAAGCAACTACGAACAGCACTCGGATTGTCGCCGCATATCCCCATCGTATTGTACGTTGGGAAATTTATCCCCCGGAAAAATATCCCATATTTACTTTCAGCGCTTGCAGACATACATGAATCGTATTATTGCATCCTGGTGGGCGATGGGCCGCAAAAGAATGAGGTTCAGCGCACTATTTGCATGTTAGGATTAGATCATCGGGTGATGATTCAGGAGCATCAACCCACCGGTGGATATTTCGGATTGGCAGATATGTTTGTGCTTCCGTCTTTGGACGAGGGCATGTCTCTTGCGCTTCTGGAGGCCATGCGGGCAGGATTACCCTGCATTGTCAGCAACATAGAAGCGAACACGGAGGTTGTCCGAAACGGCGCTGAAGGAATAGTGGTCCCGTTGAAGCGTCCCATATTGCTTACGAACGCGATCAGACGACTCTTGGTGTCTAAGTCACTACGCTGTCGCATGGGGCAGAGAGCGATTCGTACTGCGCGCTTGCGTTATACAAGAGAGCGCATGTTTCGGCAATACAAAAATGTGTATGTTGAGCGCACCCCCAGAGTGCATCATTAGGGAACAGCCTGACTATGGAAAATGAACGACTACTCGTTTTAGGGACCAACATTCACGTTACGGATTACGATGGTGCGATCCAAACGATTTTGCGGTGGATTAAAAGAAAAGAGAGCACCTTTGTCTGTTTTGTGAATGCATACGCGTTAATGTCCTATCAGCGTGATATGAGGCTTCTTAAAGGGGTCAATACCGCCGGTCTCATTGTGTGTGACGGGATGCCGCTTGTGTGGCTTGGACGGCTGTATGGCAAAATGACAACCCGGGTGTATGGTACTACGTTAGTACGGAAATTATGCGAACGCGCAGTCGCACGTCATCTCACTATCTTTCTTCTCGGTGGACAGCAGGGGCAGTCCAAGGATATTCTTTCCGCATTGATGCGGTTATACCCTGGGATAGCGATTGTGGGTGTTTGGGAGACTCCCGATAGGCCGATATCCATATCGGACAACCGCCGCATTATCCGTGACATATGGCTGACAAGGCCGGATATTATCCTTATAGGGCTCGGGTGTCCGCATCAGGAACGATGGATACTCGCAAACCGTCACCGGCTGCCTCCGGCAGTCTGTATGGGGGTCGGGTCGACGTTTGATTTTATAAGCGGTTGGAAAAAAGAAGCCCCATTGTGGATGCAAATGAGCGGAACAGAATGGATCTACCGGTTTATTCAGGAGCCGAGGCGATTGTGGTACCGGTATACGGTAATGAACGCACAGTTTGTCTGGCGTATAGCCAAACAATTTGTGCACGATATGTTTTCAGGAGTTTTGTAGCATCGTCTCTATATATTTTTGCAGCGTGTTGTATGAAAATCGGTTACGGATATCCCGAATGCCGCGTTTTTGAAATGCCGCGCGTGTCCTGGGGTGATCAAGCAAATATCGCGCATGGTGTACAAATTCCCGTTTAGTTCGTGCGATGAGCCCTGTTTTTCCGTGTGTCAGGTATTCGGATATGCCGGGATACGAACGACTGATGACAGGAAGCCCCATAGCCATCGCCTCCAGAAGAGCTACGGGCATGCCCTCATAATGCGACGAAAGGACAAAAATCCTCGATTGTCTCATATATGATGAAATTTGGTTGCTTGGAGGGCGAATAGTAACGTTTCGGGACAGATGTCGTGCGCGCACTTCATTTATTAATACATTTTTTTCCGGCCCATCCCCCACAAGACAGAGGGATATACTCGCGTCATATTTTATAAGATCGCTTAGTACGTCCAGCAGGAAGAATAAATTTTTTTGTTTGGCAAACCGTCCGATATAGAGGAAATCATATTTCCGTACCATCGGTTTTTGCTCTTTTTGAAGAGTCCAGTTCGGCATGATGGTTATCTTCTCAGAAGGAATACGAAAGATGCGCACAAGATCCTTTTTTGAAGCGTTGGTCGGTGACATGATTATGTCTGCGCAAGGGTACAATGCGGAAATGAACTTTCGTTTCAGCCATGATGTCGTGAATTGAGACGTAAACGTGTCCTCGTTTAATACGACCCGTATACGCCGCCAAAACAATATTTTGGCAGAGAGGATGGCAAGAAACGAAGCGTGATCTAAAAATGCAAGGAGTACGGCGGGGCGCAGTATATACGCCTGCCAAAGAACGAAAAGAGAAAACGGCATGTGGAATATCCCATTTTGTATGCCCGGACGATAATGAAGAACGGTTTGTTTTAGATTGATTTCACGATCGAGACGGAATTTTGGCCGGTCACGCAGAACATAATGAAACCATATTTCCGGTGACGGTTCCTGTGCCGCAACCCATGAGAAATCCATCATTTTCTGCTGGACGCCTCCCATGCCAAGATTCCAAAAAATCACCATGACGGTCGTAACAGATGGGAGTCTTGTCTTCATGGTCGGGCCGGAATAAACATCTCCGCGAGATATCGGTCGATGTTTGCGGCTGTATAGCGGACTCGTGCCACGCGCTGTCCATATGCACCCATGCTCTTGCGGAGGTGATTATTCTGGAGCAGCGTTTGTATTTTTTCGGCCAATTGGCGTTCTGATGTACAAACATACCCCGTTTTTCCATGTTTGACAATATCTT
Source organism: bacterium (assembly GCA_021817785.1). Taxonomy (GTDB): domain Bacteria; phylum Patescibacteriota; class Microgenomatia; order UBA10105; family UBA927; genus UBA927. Next base: position 51,380 of record JAKAFY010000006.1, on the reverse strand, counting down.
TTACGCCCGGGAAATCCATTGTGACGATCGGAAGTCCCATTGCCATGGCTTCCAGGAAAAACATGGGGACCCCCTCGCTTTGAGACGCATAAAGTGCCAGTCTCGCGCGTTGAAGTTCGGTTACGATACGCATGGTGGGACGGTGAATATGCACGCGTTGGTGCAGGTGTAAAGCATGTATCATGGATTGTATTTTACTTTTTTCCTTTCCGTCCCCGATGAGCACGCAGGATATCAGGGACACGCGGGATATGTGGCGTATGGCAGAGATAAGTAGCGGGAGACGCTTTTCTTTATCAAATCGACCAACGTATACACAATCAATCGTTTTGTGCCGTTCTTTCGCTTGGGAACTGGATATTGTGGTCCAGTTCGGAATGAGGGTTATGCGTTTACGGTCAATGTGATAGCTTCGTATAAGGTCCTCTGCGATGGGACGAGAAGGGACGATAATCTGATCTCCCCGTGAGAGTGCATCATGAATTTGAGAATTTATTTTCCCCGTAAAATCATTCCGTCTGTATGCATGGCTTGTGATCACATCTTCACTGTGGATCACTCGAAATTTTTTCCAGAATAACACCCGTGTTGCTTTAAAAACATGGACAGCAGGAAACGCAAGGAAGGAAAGAATACACACGGAGTCCGTTATAAGAGCAAAATACGCAATATGCATCCAAAACGGAATGAACACAAACGGCTTTACATGAATTGTTACATTCGGATTACGAAGATTCATTATCATGGTGTTTGCACCCACACGTTCAAGAAGGATCGTTACTGTATAAGAGCGGTATTGTGGTAGCTCATGGAGACGGTTTACGATATCGACAATTTTTCGTTGTACCCCCCCTATTCCAAGGTCAGAATAGACAATCATTACCGTTGAATGTCTTTGTCCTCGCATGATGATAAATTAGGAAATCAGTTTTTGAGTGTAAAAGCAACAATGTTTCCGTCGGATATCACGGTGGAGTCAGATTCTGCCCAAAATGTGCCGCCGACTTTTAACGGGATCAGCCCATTAAAATAACAGGTGTCATTCGCACAGAATACGTTATGAAGATCAAGTGTTATTGTTACATTCTTGTATATCGTGCTGTACCCTTTATACACTACCCCTTTGTCTGTGGCCACGTCGAGTTCAGCGGGGGTGATAACGGTGGAAACGGCGCGCGCAAGAATTTTTCCGTTTGAGTCCTTTTCAACAAATTGTGTCAGCGCGTCCGCTTGCCATGGTTCAACCTTGCGCATGTTGACGGTTATCTCTGCATTTTTTGGGTGAGAATCCGTATAACGGGAAGCGGGTGATGTGTATATATTTATGATTTGTCCATTAAATGTGATATTGCTGGTAGAAAGCGGAAACGTCCCCCCGATCAAAATCGGGATATCGTTATACGTGTACTGATGCGTTCTAGGGTCTAGGACAACGGATAGTTTAACGGAAATGAGAACGGATTTTCTGTTACCGGTCCAATCGATTTTTTCCACATTCGTAATTACCGCCGTTTTTTGTCCGAACCCGTCGTACGTTGCGTCGCCGACGCGAAGCCCGTTGATTTCGTTATATTGCGGAGGAAACGGACTCGGAGTCCAATCTTGCGGAACCGAGGTAAGATCAATATATATGGTTACCCGTTTTCTGGTAAAAAGCAAAAGAGAAATGATAATAGCGCATGCCACACAAAACAGTACAATATAATCAATCATGCGCATTTTTGATAAGACGTTAGTCATGGAATTCATATTGTATATGCCGCGAGTATCCAGAAAAAACCGCTGATTTGAACATTGAGAAACCAGGGATAGAAATTCGCGGTCATCAGGTAGCTTATCATACTCATGAAGATCGCATAGGGCAATACGCGAGTCTTATGTTCCTGGTATGACTGTATATGTCGTTTCAGGAGTGAATATATAAATAATACAAAACACAACAATCCGGGTATACCGAGACTTGCAGCAATTTGGGCAAATATACTGTGTAATTCTGACGGATCAAACATATAGTAGGCAGGTGGGAATCGATTAATAAGTTCGAGAGGTGTTGTGCCAAGCCCCGTACCCCACGGATATGACAACATGGTATTGACAGCGATTCTCAGGTGGATTAGCCGAAACGTTCCGCTTCCCGTGTCTGAAAACGCCTGTTGCAAGGTTGAAATCCGGAGATATATAAGAGGAGCCGCAAACAGTGTAACAAGAATACCTATCCAATAGCCGTGTATGCGAAGAAATTTCGGGATACGTATCAGACGCAAATGATAGATGCGATAAACAGAGAGTCCCACAAGGATCGTGGTGACAATCCATACAGACCGGCTGGCGGTGCAAAGCAGTGCAACTGTGGCACAAATGAGCGTTATCCAGACAAGCGTTTTATGAAATGCATTGCGGGTGAGGCCTAGTATCGTTAGGAAAGGGATAAACATGCCCAAAATAGTTGCAGACGCGTTGGGATCGTCCGTAAATCCACCTGGTCGATACAGCGAGCGCAATTCCAATGCATACCTTCCGTATAACGATGAAGCGTTTAGCGTTTCAACAGGCAGCCCAAGCGGTCCGCCGGCTATTCGTTGCAAGATGATGAGGATAGCGTTGTAGAGTACAAACAACAGAAACACATCAAGCGTTGTGCGTGTTCCCCATTTCTCCTTTAGCACCAAACGACTCAAAACGTATACTATGCACAGTTTCATTGCTTGATACAGTCCAAAAAGTGCGATTGTAAAATACTGGGACATGTATGTTGCGATACCACCGACAATAACCAGAGGAATAAGAAAAAGTGAAGGGATATCTACCGATAATGAAAATTTCGATCTGCGTCGGATAAACAGATACAAAAGAAGTAATATAAGCGCATCCGAATACGATATAAAATATGTTACTGGGACGATTCTGGCATTCGGATAGTAAAAAGAATGAAATACGGACGTAAAGTATTTTGCTTGTTGGAATGGGAATGATGACGCTAGTGCTATCCAAACGGTTTTATATATATTCCGGGATAGTATGTACAAGACACACATATACACGCCAAGAAAGATAAGATAATATCGGTTGGTGTTTATCCAGGAATGCAGAACATAAAACATGAGGACTGCCAACATTTCTTTTCTTCGGAAGACGTGCATCATCAGCCATTGAGGAATGGTATTCCGCAGTAGAGCAGATTCATGAGAGTGACCCGCTTTACTCCGTGAGGGCGGTTGTGTAAGCTGTCTTAGGTATTGCATGATAACAAATCGCTTTATTATCATTCCCTTCGTCGTCGATTTCAACTGGAGCACTGACTATCAATGGCAGACCGCCCTTGAACTATCCCGTCATAATCTCGTCACTGCGTACTGTGAATATAAACGCATCAAATTATCTGATGTGATTAGGCGCAAGAAAAAAATACCGCACATTCTCACAATGTATCACGGGGTATTTTTTTATACCCCCATTGACGTGTTGCCGTTTGTCAGATTTGCGGTTATCAAGAGAATAAACGGCTTCCTAAATCACTTGATACTTGTGACCATGTTACGGATAAACCCGTACCGACGAAAAATAATACTTTGGGGGTTCCACCCCGGCATAGCAGTAACAGAGCGATACTATCCGTTCCCCCACATGTCCGTCTATGATTGTGTAGACTATTATTCCTCTCTCCTGCCCGACCATGAACAAATTATCCGGCAACAGGAACAATATATTATGCGGAATTTTTCCGTGATGACGGTGAACTCCAACACATTATATCGCCTGCATAAGGCAGATAGACCCGATGCAGCGATTGTCCCGCTGGGATTCTCACCCCCTCTCCCCATCCGCCGTCCGGTTTTCAGGCGAGATCACGTTGCACGACCGGTCATAGGGTACATCGGCGGTTTAAATTACCGATTAGATTTTGTGTTATTACATGATCTGATACGGCGCAATTCTCAATGGGATTTTGTTTTTTGGGGACCAATACTCACTGACGGACAAGATGTGATAACTCACACGAATACTAACTTGCACCAATTATTGTCTTTGCCGAATGTCCGTCATGGTCATGCAATAAATCAGCGGGACCTTTTTGCGGTGTTGCGGTCGTTTTCCGTCTGCATTATTCCATATAATACCTCTTATCAATTAAACGCCGCGTCCTATCCGGCAAAACTTATGGAATATTTTTATGCCGGAAAGCCCATTGTCTCGACGGCAATTGCCGAAGCCGGTAAGTTTGTGAAGTATGTGCGAATTGGAAAAACCGTTCAGGATTGGGAATCTCATATATCTGCCTGGCTGCACACGTCCTTCCCCGCCTCCTATAGGAGGCAACAGCGGCATATTGCTATGCAAAATTCCTGGAAAAATAAAATCGACGCCGTCAGTGATGTCATAGAACGCTATGAAAGGGCACATGATTAAATTGGCTTAGTTGCGTATATATCGCGCCCGAAGAGCGACATCCGCGAAAAAGTATGGAGATGTAACGATCTGTGATCCCCGCATACATTGCTGTTCTGATAATATTTTACCGTCTGTAGGATCGATCCATGTCAGCGCGGCCGGTTGCGGCAAATTAATTGATACGGATACCGATACGCGGGAAAACGGATTGAGATAATGATAGAAATATCCGATAAGTTCTCTGTCAGATTGTAATCCGTATGCACGGACCGCTGAGGAATTTGTCGTCAAAGGTACCTCTTTGGCGGACAATGAGATTCCGCTGGTGAAATCTGTTAACTGCTTCATGTAATCTCTCTCTTCCGAACCAATATAGATATTGGCATTTTTATAATCCGGATTATAATAATCTTTGCTAGATGATTGATTCCAGAAGACAAGAATTGCGCTTTTAAAAAATGCCACCCAACCCCTCACTCTCATAATAAGCGCCGAATTTGGATCCCAATTTCGAGTTGTATTGCCGACTTCACCAAATAAAACTGGTTTTTGGAACGGCGTGTATTTACTGATAACGCCGGCGATATCCACATCGGCATTTTGGGGTTCATCGGTGTTGTACCAATGAGGCGCTACGATATTTATGGAAGTTACAGAGGGGTGTTCCCAACTCATGCTGATCGGCCGATGTTCATAATCGACGGATGCAATTTCTTTTGCAAGACGTGTGACAAAGGCATCACTTGCATACGATTCATTGGCGATTTCCCACAGACTGGTATAGGCGCCGTATCGGGCGATGACATATCGAATATATCGTTGTACCGCGCTGACTTCCCAGGGTAATTGAGAGTCTGTAAAGGGGATACCAAAGTTAAACATGGTTAGCCAAATATGGAAACCATGGTTTGAAAGCGATTGGACAAGTGCATCGCCGTCTTTCCCTTCGCGTACGAGATATTTACTGTGGGGAGTAAACGTGTCCCAAAGGTTAAACGATGCATTATTAACGCTCCATCGGAATATATTAAATCCCGCAGCGCTCGATGCATAGGTATCCGCATACGCATCAAGTGATATGGGTATATTGGGAATAGATACCGCCTTTTTTTCCGACGATGTGGCGGTAACTTCATGACCAGTGCCGATACTCCAGTCATCGAGGGGCGTCCCGTTATCATTTGTATCTTTGATTGTGTCTTCGATACCGAGCCCATTAAAGATTGTTTGGTTATCCAGGGTTATACGGCTGGGATTTTGTTTGCTGATCTTTAGAAATGCAGTATGGGTATCAGTGTTACTGATAAAACTTCCATTTCGTTGGATATTGCCGAACGGAGTTTTAAAAAAGAGCTTCCATGTCCACACACCCTTTTCCGGCGGATTAAAGCGGACTTTCCATGTATTTTTGTCATAATAAAAACCATCGATCGTAATCGGGTTTCGTCCGTGTTGTTGAAACACCGCCTGTACGGCAACGTCCTCATACGGATTGCCGTACCAGTGATCATCGTGGGAAATAGTAAATTCCTGTATATCTCGGTGTGCTACCGATTGAATGGATTGACTGACAGCAATATCAGATAGACGAATAGCATATGTTCCTGACAACGCATTGACGGCATACACCCCTCCGTCTGTACAGGCATAATACAACCGATTTGCGCGGATGACAGGAGGTTGATATACAGCACCGGAACAATGTGTTTGCCACAGCTCTATTCCAGATGCCCCATTTATGGCCCGCACAACTCCTCGTGAGTCAGCGACAAATAATAACGGAGTGTTAAACATTACAACGCTCTTTTGTGTATCTATATAAAACGCCGGAGTGAATATATATGGAGGAAACAAAAATGTATTTTTTGTTGAGACGGACCACTGTGTGTGCCCGTTGTTTATGGTCAACGATCGGAGCGTCTCCTTGTCTGCGACAAATACTGATGATTTCCAGATTGTTGGGCACTGTATAATCCCCACCTTCATTTGTTGTGTCCAGAGATTGTTCCCCTTGCTATTAAGTGCGGTGACCACTCCGTCAGAACTTGTCCGTATAACGATATTCCGTTGTGGAACAAGAATGTGCGCAATGAATGAGAATGGTGTTGGGTATACGTCTGAATATGTCCCCGCTCCCGGCACCAGACACGTCACGGCACTATGTATTTTGCTGTGCCAGACTACGTGCCCATGTTGCTGATCCAGCGCATAACTGTCCCCCATTTGATTCCCGATATATACCTTCCCTTGTGAGATTTCTGGATAGGTCGTAATTGACCCGCCCGTATTAAATTCCCAGACAATCCGTCCCGTATTGAGTTGTAGGGCATATATATATCCATCCATGCCTGCAAAAAAAATATTGGCGTCATATTTTGAAAATGAAAATCGCCACCGCAGCGTTTTATCAGGCTGTATAAATGACGCCTGAAGAGGACGGCGGGAGTGAAATTGCCACATCACCTTGCCGGACGTTTTCTGTAGCGCATACAATGTGCCCCCGGCATCGCTTATCAATATCATATTTCCATATAAAGTTGGCGACTCAACAAATTTGTATGCCTGTGGGGTAGAAAATCTCCACGACTCTTCTCCGGTTGTTGCGCGGAGTGCGTACAGGGCGCCATCGTCTGTCGTAAAAAATGTAATATTATGGTCAAATACAAACGGAGAAGTCACAGCATGATCTAGAGTGCGCGTCCATACTGGTTTGCCCGTTTTTTGATTTATGGCATAGACATGCCCATTACTATCTCCGATATAGATCATGCCCTGATATATGGACGGACTGGTATAAAGCTCTCCGTCTGTCGTAAATTTCCACCAGGGGGAGTTGAATGAGGATTCATGGAACACACGCATCAGACAAAGGAAAAAAATTACGAAAATCAATACAACATACCATGTGCGAAGTAAATTGGTGTACGGACGTCCACTTTTTGGCATAGGTATTTTGGGTAGTGACACGGTGCAAATCGCGCGAACTCCATCGCGCGCTAGTATCTATCTATTGTATGTTAAATACGACATAAACGTTAGCAAAGACAAGCGCGTTGCTGACATAAAAGCCGTTTTCTACTTGAGCACTTTTTAAAATCAGCTTACTATAAGCAGTGTCTCATATGCATATGTTGTACCGTGCCGCTATATTATTGTTGTTTATCATCACCCTTCCTCTTCAGATAGGTATTGCGGTTTTGGTATTCGTCACCAGCGGCTTGCCTATTCTTTTTATCCAGCGCCGGATAGGAAAAATGGGCAGATTGTTTGATCTATATAAATTTCGCACCATGGAGGTAGATGCGGAAAAAAAGCAACGGTTCCTTTTGTCCCAAAACGAGTCCTCAGGACCAACGTTTAAAATCCGGATGGATCCGCGCTTTACCTATCTTGGCGCCTTTTTAAGCCATACGGGATTAGATGAGATACCGCAGTTTATAAACGTCTTGCGCGGCGACATGTCATTAATCGGTCCCAGGCCATTGCCCGTTGCCGAATGTCGCAGGCTGCAGCCATGGATGCGCAAACGCGAATGTGTGAAGCCGGGAATCATTTCGCCGGCAATATTACAGGGAGACTATCACAAAGATTTCACTGCATGGATGAAAAGTGATGTCGCATATGCCCGAGACAAAAATATGCGAAGCGACCTGTTGTTATTTGCTCGGGCGGTTATATTTTTATTACACGCGATTTATAGAGAATTGACATATGGCATGTCCCGATGCGTTTGAACGTTTACTGTAAAAGCGGATCGATGCGCGCATATAAGTATCCTATTAACGCTCCCCACAAGCGATATGCCATTTTCGTAATGGTATAGAGGAAATCTTCAATAAGTGCATCATTCCAACGGAGAAGGAGCAATCGCTTTAGGACATTTTTTATGCTGTCGACGCTGGAGCGGATGTTGGCACGAATAATAGGAATTGCGAACGCGTGTCCGGAAAAGTAAAAATATCCGTAACACGCCATCTCCCCACAGGAGTATGCCAGTTCCTGGACCCTCATCTCTTTTGCAGTAAGCCATTTAGCGTGAAACACTCGAGCCGTAGGAGTATAAAAAATTTGTTTACCGGATAAAAGCAACCGAAGCGCGAATTCGGCGTCCTCTGCATTTTTTCCGATAGATCCCGGACCAAGCCAGGGTTTAAACATGCCGATGGAGGTGAAAACAGATGACCGGAATGCCATGTTATTCCCAAACCCTATGGTCTTGTAATGAACACCCGGTTGAGAAATACGTGCTGGCAGTTTGTGGGTAAAGGTACACGGACAGATTTCATATTTGTGTCGGGAGGATTGATAGGGCAGCGTTTTTCCAAAGACAGCCGAAACGTTGGGATGCCTTTGAAATGTCTGCCATATCTCGTCGAGCCAATGGCTATCAACGATACAGTCATCATCAGTAAAAGCGACTATCTTTCCTGACGATTTTTTTATCGCCATATTTTTGGCAACCCCCACACCCTTCGGTGGGATAGGAAAATACAGCGCATCGAATCGCCTCGCCAAAGATGCATGTTCATTCCAAAGATATGCGTCTGATTGGTCAATGATAATGATTTCAAATGAATGAAATACGGATTGATGGATAGAACCGAGACACTTTTTCAATTGAGCGGTTCTGTTTCTGGTGTTGATGCAGACGGAAATGCGTGGGGATAGCATACAAAATATAGTGCACTCTATTCTATGTCTTACATGGTAAAAACGCTATTGTGTATAGGATGTCTGTGCAGATTGAGCAATTCGCGATCAGGCAGTAGGCTGATATGATAAAAAAGAATCAGTGCATGTAACCGAGTACAATAGCCGTTAGGTATGAATATTTTATTTGTAAATCCACCGGTGGTTCGGTATGATCACGCCTCAGCCGAGAATTCGTTCCGGACTCGTGGGCTGATGTTCCGGCCGTGGTTTCGCTCGAACCGGTTATTATATAAGCTGTGGGAGGTCGGTCGTGATCCACAAGCCCGCTATGGAGTGCGCGCAGGGTCCCGCTGGCCCTGGACGTCAGATACCCCGATTGCTCCCCTGCACTTCCCTTTTATCATGGCCTATGCAGTTTCGTATTTGAGAAAACATCATATCAACGCTTCGTTAATTGACGCGGTCGCACAAGAGCAGCATTCGTATCGCGACTTCATGCGTGATGTTCGGGCAGCATCGCCGGATATCGTCGTTATAGAAACCTCGACGCCTACATTTGATATAGATATTTGGTTAGCTGAACAGATCGCAGCTTTTTCTGAAGTTGCACTGGCGGGTTCACATCTGACCTATCACGCAGAGATGGCGGGGAAACAGTATCCGTTCGTAACATATCTGCTCAAAGGCGAATATATTCAGAGTGCATTACGGATGGCACAGAAACGAACGCCGGGCATATACGAGTCTCAGGTTGTGGAAAATTTAGATTCAATCCCCTATCCCTATCGGGATTATCCGGAAGCGACACAATATTTTGACCATACGATGCCTACTCCAAAACCGCAATTGCAGCTGTATGGAAGTAAAGGATGTCCATTCCGGTGCACATTTTGTTTATGGCCGCAGACGATGTTTATGCGTAACGTCGCACTTCGCTCGCCCCATGCTATAGCCAGAGAAATCCGGGAAGTAACCGAAAGATACGGGTATAAAAGTCTTTTTTTTGATGACGATACCTTTAATATCGGGGTGGATCGCATCAGTGCGCTCTGCGACGAACTAAAAAATATCGGATTACCCTGGACGATGATGGGTCGTTTAGATACGTCCCCGGATTGGCTTTTTGACAAGATGGTTGATTCCGGGTGTGTCGGAATGCGATTTGGCGTAGAAACGTTTGATACGGATGTGTTGAAACGAGTCGGGAAAGGGTTGGAACGAAGTGATTTCAAAAAAACGATTCGAAGATTATCAAAAAAATATCCGGATGTTATGCTTCGCTTATTCACCATGATGGATCTGCCCGGGCAATCCCGCAGCATGCACGAAAAGGACATGAAGATATTGGCGGATATGGGGTTTTCCGAAAACGGAAATATTTACAGACAGGTGCAGGTTTCCCAGTGTGCTCCGTTTCCGGGGACGGTGATGTACGAACAGCTTAAACATACATATGGGGAGAAAGCATTGGAAAATACGACGCTGTACGACGGCGGGAGGGATACAGTCATGGCACAATTAACCAGGAAGATTGCGTCGAAGGTATGAATGGGACATATCGATTAGCGCGGGATATATATTATTGGATTATTGGAAGCGTTGTAAACGCTGCTATTGTATGTACCGCGCTGTTGTATGGACGCGCCCCGCGGCATATTTCCACGGTGTCAACAGAGGTTCCCGTGTTTATTGCAGCAGGTAAATACAGCGGATTTTTAGCAATACTTTCGATATTGAGTTTGTCCCGCCACATTTCCGAACTTCAATTTTTTGTGATTGATGATGGTGCAATGACATGGCTGCAAAAATGGTGTCTGCACTTGTTACAGCGCGTGGTACCGGTTACCTATATTCATCCTGATGTTCATAAGGCTCCTCCTCAACTGCGACAATATACACGCCTTAAAGATATGTGGAAGACCGGCTGGGTTGGACGAAAATTTTTTGTTCCCCGGTTTACTGCAGAAAAATACGATCGGTACATTGTAGTGGATTGCGACACACTATTTTTTTCCTATCCGCAGGAGATTCATGACTGGATACATAAAAAACAAGAAACGTGCCTCTATCTGGATGACTATTATAACTTTACCGCAGTTTCTACGGTTGAAGCGGAGCACATTATGAACAAGCGTCTTACCCATCAGAGATTTAACTCCGGTTTTTTATGCATTTATAACGTATCATATAAAAAAAATAATCCGTTACGTCTGGTGAATACATATTTAGACGCTATCATTGAAATGCTGAAGGATCGAATGACGCGTGATTATTACCGAAGGCCGGAATATTATTATTCCCTCAAGTTATTAGAGCAGACGTTGTATTGGATGACAATGAATAATTGTGTAATCAACGTCTTGCCCTCTTCATATCGGTTATTGCATCCAGAAATGTCTGGCCAACCCGTTTTTGTGCATTTCACCCCCGATAGTGAAGAAAAGCATTATGAATATAGATATCTATTCCGAAGTTTATTGACGTATGTTCATGACGTTATTTTCAGGAAACCGATTGTTAATCCATGGTATCTATATATCGACTTTATACAGTATCAGCGTACCTATTTGACCAAAGATAAGTTTCGTTCTGAAGAAGAAACATTTTTTGGATCTATGAAATTGTTGTTGTCCGACTAGATACGTCCTTGTTGGTATTGTTTCAGAATGTCCAATTCTCCATCCCGTACGATGCGGCCTGATTTCATAAACAGTATTCTGGAGCAGTTGTGCGCCAAAAACGGCACAATTTGTGAGACGATGAGCACGGTGACTCCCCCCCGGACGAGCTCACGGATTTTCCGTTCGGATTTAATCTGAAAATCGTTATCCCCCACGCCGATATTCTCATCGAGAATGAGTATTTTGGGATCGGCATGGATGGCAATGGCGAACCCAAGTCGGAGCTTCATGCCATCTGAATAGGTAAATAATGGGGTGTCGATAAACTGCCGGATATCCGCGAACGAAACGATATCATCAAACTGACGGTCTATATACTGCTTTTTCAGGCCCAATATCATGCCATTGAGATATATATTCTGGACGCCGGTAAGATCGGGGTGGAACCCGGCGCCCAGATCAATAAGCGAAACTATTTTCCCGCGTGTTTGGGTGGTGCCGGCTGTGGCCTCCGTGATACCGGCGATGATTTTCAGCAACGTTGTTTTTCCGCTGCCGTTTGGCCCGATGATCCCCACCCGTTCCCCTCTTTTGATAGTCAGGTTGATATCCTGAAGCGCCCAAAATGTTTCGTTTTTCCCACGCACGAATTTTTCCACAAGCGTAGGCTTTTCATGATGAATTTCGTATTTTTTGGAAATGTGGGAAAGCCGGATTGCGATAGGTGTGGTCATAATAATTAAAAAAAGGCGTTCTATAACCAGTCATCAAATGTTTTGCTTTCCGATTGGAATGTGCGTATGCCAACGAGAGCGATACAAAGGATGACCAAACTGTTGCTTATGAGCATTGCCGGCCCGGGCGCGGGAGCTCCTAACAATGCGTGCTGGAGTAGCTGCAGCACCGACGTAAGGGGGTTAAACCGCCATACCCACAATAAATTCCGCGGAATCTGATTGAATGAGTACACAATCGGTGTGGCATAAAACCAGAGAATGAGAAGTGCCTGCGTAAAGAAATTTATATCACGGAAACGGACATTGAGCGCGCATGTGAGAAGACTTAGGGTGGTGGTAAATGTGATGAGTAGGACAAGCGCACAGAGCGTATAGGGTATGGTTACGGCAGAAAACGTGTGAAGAAAATAGGTCGGGATAAGAAGCAGCATGAATGCGATGATAAAATGGACAAAGCTGGATAATACAATCGAGGTTGGTATGACTGCGCGCGGAAAAAATGCTTTTTTAATAAGCGATCGTTCAAATACGACCGAGGGTGTAGCTTTGAGCAAGGAAGTCGAGAAAAAGTTCCACACCAGAAGCCCCAAGAATAAGTAATAATAATAATGTTTGACCGGCTCCTTCATAAGAAAGGTAAATATAAATCCTATGACCATCATTTGCAGAAGCGGGTTGGCAACCAGCCAGAGGAAGCCGAATACTGTGTGCTTGTATCGCGCACGGAGTTCTTTTTCGGTCATCTCCCACAACAGTTCCCAGAAATGATATACGTCGCGTTGTTTCATGTCCCGTATTATACGATATCATCGTATGAACGTAGTTTGATATGCGAATTTCTGCGTTACATTCTCCACTATGAGTTGTGTTTGTTGAAAGATCTGTCCACTTGACAGCCATATACACACGGTGCGTATACTGAGTACATGATGTGCGATACCATACAGCAAAATATTCTGACGATTAGTCAGAAACGCGTGCTCTGACCCTCCCGACTCGAGTCGGGATTTTTGTAGGATATCATTGAAGTGTACGAAATTTGACACAATACCGTCATAGTGATACTATAGGTTAGTTATGAATCCAGAAATTGGGAAAATTACGCGACGCGGAGCGTTAGCGACTGTACTAGCTATCACAGGGATCGCTGCAGGGGGCGATGCAATTTTGCACAACGCGCAGAAGCATGCCGCGAATTTGCCTGGAAATGCACAGCAGGTTCCCGATTATTTGCGACCAAGAAGTTTTTTACAGCAAAAAACTGTTGAAATAAAGCATGGAGAAAGTAGGATAAGAATCCCCGCCTCAAGTTTTGATAACCTTGCTTATCACAGAAGCTCACTCGGACGCCTTAAGGAAGGATTTCCATCGAGAGCAGAACGCAGTAATAAACTTCCTACAGCCGAAACTGCAAATATGATGGGGCTGATATTTCTTGGTCTCCCCTCTCTAAATAAAAAATGGTTGAGGGCGGGTATAACTCTCGCCGCGCTGACAAGCATAGTGTTGGCGTGCAACACTGTTCCCACCGCTATACCAACTCTTGCAGGGGTTCGTCCAACAGAGGGTTCTCCCGCCCCGGTTGACATAGGTTCATACACAATCAACCCAACCACAGCTCCGTCTATTGAGATCGGGAAAGCAAGTATTACCGATGTGGAAAATTTTGTTAATACACAAGGAAAAAGCTTCACATTTACCAGTAATGGTCTTACATGGAGCGGCGCCTCGCTCACCAATGCCGATTGTACGCCGTTAACGTCAGCCACCCTATCTACACTTCCTGTATATGAAGAAGTGATGCAGGGAGCTAAAAAACTCGAAACCTGGCAAATGTGCCGGGCAGCGCTGTCTATCCCCAAAGGAAACGGGCTGAAAGCATTTCAGGGTGACGTCACTGTGCTTGCCGTCCCCCAATCCAATCTAGCATTTGTCGTTTCGCCGGAAAATGATGCCGGTTCTGCCCAGAAATACGGGAAATTATGGCCGCTTACACAAAATGCAATGGATTTGTCCAATGCACCCAGCTATGATGTGAGTGCCGACGGAAAGATACATGTTACCGGTCTGAATATAGGAGATGCACAAGGTCCATTTTTGTTGAACGCTAACGTATCTGTAGACACCTCTACGAACACGCTTCCTGACGGCCTCATGGGTTCGGTGTTGCCTCTCCTTGACGTTTTAAACGTACAGGATTTGAAGCCATATGCTACAACGACGGCACCTGCCGAACCCGCGACACAAGCGCCAGTTGTGCCGAGCGTTGAACCGACGGCAACCGAATCTACTGATCCGGAAACAGGATGGAAGATGCAAATTGTAGACGGAGAAAAACAATTATTTTCACCGGATGTAAATCAATGGGTGACATCAGGAACGCCAGAAGGTAGTTTGAATGGAGGGATTCCAATTGTTGCTAGCGAACTTGATATATATGGTTATCCTAATATGGTGCCATTTTATTATTATAAGCCCGTTGGTGTGAGTGGGATAAACTTGACACATCCATATGAGCCGAATATCTACACAACATGGCAATCAAAATCAAATGCATTTACTTCATTTTTTGAAACGCGTTTAGCAGCTCGACTTTATCAAAAAGATCAGCGCAAAATAAGTGTTGATGAATGGAAGAGCTTCTTGACTGGAATAAAGAATGGAGACGGATCAGTAGTTATCAATTTTACAACACCCGATGGCGTCACTCATTTTTGGAAACCGAGTCGCGAAGTCGGATATAAATATTATGAAGTGAATTGGGAAGACGCTAATCCAGCTTCCCACCCAAATTATTGGGAGACAGAATACGATGGTGTTGTGTATCGTTGGACGGCAACAACGGATCAAAAAGGAAATTTGATCGTCATTTCTGCAGTAAAAGATCCTTCTCTCCCAAACACAACTATAAATGGTATATATAATTCGTTAGGAACGATCGTTGAGAATTCTGTGTTAACTAAAGCAAACATGTGGAATTTTCCAACAGACCCCTCGCCTTGGGTTACTGCGGCAACGAAAAGTCAAACTCCGGGAGCATCCCCCTACGTGAGAATTATTAGACCTTAATACTAAACACGAGTTTTTATATTGTTAAATAAACCACCTTGTATTTTTCGTTAATTTCCCGTACGCTGATTTGTGGGAATATTTATGTCACTATCACGCCTAAAGCGGGTTAGTATGGGAATAAGTGTTATAGCGTTGTTGTTTACGCCTATTGCATTGGTTTTTTTCCGTAGCCCCTGGATACAACAATTATTTCCAACTCTTTTACAAACACCACAAGATGGCATAGCAAACGCTAGATATAGCGTAACTAATGAAGTGCCGGGTTACTCGCTCAAGATCGTCAATACCACCTATTTAGATTATATGATGGCTAAATTAGGATTATTTAATAATCAAATTATTGTAGATCCTAAAACATATCGGGGTTTTCCAGGACTCCAACAACATTACTCTATCTCCAAAATTATATTTTCCCTCGTTCCCACGGTTGATAATCCGTTAAGTGTGGTATCGAGTGACACCGCTCTTTTGGGAAAAGGCGAGTATAGAGTTAACGCTGACACGCTGCTGGTACGGGTGTCTATTAATTTTGATGAGTTAAAGAAAAATTCGATCGCGACCAGATATTCATTAGAAAATGCGTATTTGTTAACGGCTTTATATACCTTAAGATATGCAATAGGATTTGTGAATGGATTGCCTAATGAGAATGGATTGCTTAGTATAAAAAATGACGTACAAAACAATCTATATGACGGTATATTTGCGTGGCCATTTCGAATAGAGGTTAAATAATATGAAGATTATTCTAGTTACCCTTATAGCTATTCTTGGGGCATGTTTTGTGTGGGTGCCGCAGGCTTCTGCCTGTCTTTCGAGTCAATATTCGACGACGTGTAGTTATACAAATTATACCTGTGTTCCTGGTTATCCCTGTACATCCACCACGGTGGTAACCACATGTTGTTATTGGCTTTGGCCTGATGGAACAAGGTGTACGGTTTGTGATAACCTGGGCACGTGTTATACTGGCGGATGTCCCGCGCCAACTGGTGCCGGTGGCGGTCCCCCTCCTCCTCCCCCACCGACTGCAACGCCGACGCCGGCAATACCCGCAACGCTTGAGGCTGTCGCGGTCCAGGTGACGCCGTCGGATACTTCGTGTACAGCAATTCATAACGCATATCTTGCGGGCACCGGCGTCTCCGGAACTATTTTCGGATTTACCGTGAATCCCCCTGCCCCGCA
Organism: bacterium; assembly: GCA_021817785.1. Lineage (GTDB taxonomy): Bacteria > Patescibacteriota > Microgenomatia > UBA10105 > UBA927 > UBA927. The sequence continues at coordinate 34,720 of JAKAFY010000006.1, read as the reverse complement.
AACGCAAAGCGGAGCGACGCTTCTCACCTTTTCTAACGTAACACCAGGATCATACACGTTGACGGCAACAGCACCGAGTGCAAACTGGGTAGTTTCCAGTCCGTGTGAATATAAAAACGGGACACTGGTCGGTTTAGGATATTCGGCAGTAGCAAATGGCGGAGACACCATAAAATGGGAAATCGGCTATACCAAGGGGACGGCGTGGGTGCAGACACAGGGCGGCGATGCATACGCCTCGGGCACGCTCCGTTCGTATATCCCGGCGGTCTCGCCCCGGGTATTTAACGACGTGGGTGCCAGCGGGTATCCGGGGGTAGCCACCTATGGCACGAGCTACGACTTTGACAGCGACCCGTTTTCCAACGGGGGCACGCTGGTATCGAGTAAAAACTGGTTGGCAAATGCGACACGGCCAACCGTCAATTATTACGACCTTTTTTACCACCGGTTCAGCGCACCCACGGCAACGGATAATGCGTTATTTCCAAATCTCCTTGGGGTGACCAAGCCGGCAAGCAGAGCTACCCCCTACTATATTACCGGCGATATGACCACCTCCGGCGACTGGTCTGTAGGGGCGGGAGAAAATATCGTGTTTTTAGTTAACGGCAACCTGACAATCGGCGGGAAGATAAATATCGTGCCAAACAGCACGGGATTTGTGGCGTTTATCGTCAATGGCAATATTACGGTCGATCCTACGGTGGGAACCACGGCAGCGTCCACGGCCCCGGTTGTGGAGGGCGTCTATATTGCATCCAATGCGACTACGACCGGGACATTTAATACCGGGACCAGTACGACGGCTGCTGCAGCCAGATTTGTCGGGAAAGGCATGTTTATCGCGGACAACTTTACCCTGAGCCGGGATCTGGATACCTTTGGCGGCAACGCGGGAAGCTCCGCGGAACTATTTGAATATAATCCCCAACTCCTGCTGACCATGCCGGAAACGATGCAGGAGTTACCGATTACGTGGTCAGAAGTTGCCCCGTGAAGGGAAGAATCATGGAACTAGAAGCATGAATCAAGGGAATACAACAGAAAAAATTACTTCATTTACACAATTATTTGCTTGGCAAGAGGGACATCAACTTGTCTTATCCGTTTATAAATTAATTCGAGGCTTCCCGAAGGATGAGCTTTTTGGTATTACCAGTCAGATGCGTAGATGTGCGGTATCTATTACTTCAAATATAGCGGAAGGATTTAGTCGGAATTCTTGGAAAGAGAAGCTGCAATTTTACGCAGTGTCGTTGGGTTCTGTGACTGAACTACAAAATCAATTGCTTATATCACGTGATGTTGGATATATAACTACTGAGGAATTTATGGCGATTGCGACTAAATCTGTTTCCGTAAATAAAATTCTCAATGGATTAATCAAAAAATCAAAATTGATGGTGAAAGCGTAATTTTCCCTTGATTCATGATACTATCCCCTTGATACAATATGAAGATGACCTTCGAACAGTTGCGTCTGAAACATCCGCGGCTTGTCTATACATCATACGATCTCACAGTCCGCGACAATACAATCGTCGTGACATACGACTTTCGTTTGGAACCGGACATCACGTTTCACCCGACCGTCACGATCCCCCATACCGGAAATATAGACACATCCGCGCTTGCCCCATATATATTTAATGTAGGATTAGTAGAGGCGATAAGCTATTGGAAGGCGGCGTGCCCCAGAGAGATTGTGGTCGAGGCAGGACCGCTTTCCGAAGAGCAGCTCCGGTTTTGGTATGACCTGTTTATTCACGGACTCGGCGAATTTTTTTACCGAAACAACATTGATTTCACCCAAACGGATTTTTTGAAAATTATTCCGGCATACCGCGCTGAGATCGCAAACGATTCGACTGATTCGCATCGACTTACAGATACATTAAATAATGTTTCCGTAATACCTAATACAACCCCCTCCGACCTAATATTGGTCGGTGGCGGAAAAGATAGCGCGGTAACGCTGGGAATGTTAAAACAGAGCGACAGGACGCTCCAAACTATGGTTCTCAACCCCACGGCGGCAGCGCTTGCTACCATACGCACAGCGGGTCTTTCGGATTCGATTATTGTCAGGCGCACGATTGATCCGAAATTATTGGAGCTTAATGCCGCAGGGTATCTTAACGGGCACACCCCCTTTTCCGCATACCTCGCATTTTTGGGAGTACTGGTAGGACGTCTGAACGGCAATGAAAACGTGATAGTGTCGAACGAACAAAGCGCCAATGAAGGGAACGTGATATTCCACGGGATGGAAATCAATCATCAGTATTCGAAAAGTTTCCGGTTCGAACAGCAGTTCCGGACATATAGCGGAACGTTCCTTCCATCCTCGCCGTCGTATTTCAGTTTTCTGCGGCCGCTCAATGATGTCCAGATCGGCATGTTGTTCGCAGCATTTCCTGCATATTATCAATCATTCCGGAGCTGTAATGCGGGAAGTGCGACCGGTGTTTGGTGCGGCGCGTGTCCGAAATGCGCATTCACCTATCTTATCCTGTTTCCATTTTTGGCATATCAGGACATGCTACGCATATTCGGTCGGGATTATTTTACCGACCCGGTTATTATGCAGTATGTGAGTGAACTCGTGGGACTTACCCCAGTAAAGCCATTTGAATGTGTGGGCACCCGCGACGAAGCAAAGCTGGCAGTCTACCTCAGCGTCGAAACGTATATACAGCACCAGATGGAAGTACCGGAGGGACTACTTAAAATAAAAAGCGACCTTCGTTTGACTCCGGCGGATGTCGCCCACCTCAAAGAGAACATTATTATGACTTGGGCAGGCACGTATAATCTGCCGCCGGAACACACGGCAATTCTTCGGAATGCATGGGAGAACATTTCATTGCCATGAACGAAATACAGGGGGAATCGGCATTAATCATAGGATACGGGAGAGAGGGTAAAAGCGTTGAAGCGTGGCTGCACAAGCACTATCCCTCCCTCCGAATCGGGGTTACCGATGCAAAAGACGGCGACCAATATCTGCAAACGCTCCATGAGTACGATACGGTTATCAGAAGCCCCGGGGTTTCCCCGTATCTACCGGAAATAGCAGCATTCGTACGCCAGGGCGGACATGTCACCAGCGCCACAAATATCTTTTTTTCGCATGTGCCGGGTATGGTAATCGGGGTCACGGGTACGAAAGGAAAAAGCACGACCGCGAGTTTGATCACTCATATATTATCCGCGCACTATCCTGATGTGCGGCTCGTCGGAAACATAGGGATTCCCATGCTTGACCATCTCGAAGGGGCGTCGAAGAGCACCATTTTTGTCGCAGAATTGTCCAGTCATCAATTGACCGACATCCGGTATAGTCCGCATATTGCAGCACTCCTACCTATCGTGCCGGAACACCAGGATTATTATCCTGACCTCGAAACCTATGCTGCGGCAAAAGCCAATATCACGAAATTTCAGACTGCGGAAGATATCATAATTTATGATACGTCAAACAGCCGTCTTGCGCACATAGCCCATACATCGCTTGCTCAAAAACGTCCGTATACCAGTCAGAAACAAATAGACGGCGCATACGCCTGGATGGAAGGGAACGTAGTAATGAGTTTGCAGGGCGCGGTCATAGACCGGTCCGCCATTGCGCTACAGGGAAACGCGCATTCATTACTCGCTGCAACCGTCGTGTCGCACAGCATGAACGTAACAGATTCTGACATAGGCGAAGCACTGCGCACATTTACCCCGCTTCCCCACCGGCTCGAACCGGTCGGAGACTATGACGGCGTACGGTATATCAATGATTCGCTCTCTACCATACCGGAAGCGGCAGTGCACGCATTGGATGCATTGGGCCCCGATGTAGCAACATTGATAGCCGGCGGATTTGACCGCGGATTGTCGTACGACGTATTGGGAAAGCGGCTACTTTCCAGTTTGGTGCAGACGCTTATCCTATTTCCTGACACCGGAAAGAAAATAAAGAATGCAGTGATACAGGCAGACGCACATCACCTGTCACACATTACGTATTATGACGTACATACCATGGAGGAAGCCGTGAAGCTGGCAAAAACGCATACCCCAAAAGGGAAAATCTGCCTGCTCTCCCCCGCCTCGGCAAGCTTTAACCTGTTCCGCGATTATGCGGACCGCGGGGAGCAGTTTAAGGAGTGGGTGAAAAAATAACCATTTTCTGGTATACTATCCGTTGCTATGCCGAAACGCACCTACCAGCCAAAGAAATTGAAGCGCATCCGCGTGCACGGCTTCCGTGAACGGATGAAAACCGCCAAGGGTCGATTAGTCTTGAAGCGTCGCAGACTTACCGGACGCAAAAAATTGACGATCTCACGCTGATCATGCTCCCGAAGCCTTATAGAATTCCTTCTCCCGAATTACGGACGGTGTTGCGCCAGGGAACGCGCAGCGTGGTGGGGGCCGTAGAGGTAAAGACACACACTACCTCTCTCGATATATTCCGGGCAGCCATAGTCGTACCGATAAAATTCGACAAACGGGCAACGGCAAGAAACCGCGTACGAAGGCACATCAGTGAATCAATCAGATTGCTGTTGCCCAGTTTGCGCAAAGGCACGGACGCCGCATTTTTTGTACGGGGAAGAATGCCGGATACGCTATCAGAGGTGCAAAAGATAGTACATGACCTGTTAGATAAGGCAGGTGTGCTCTAGTTGGAATATGGGGATAGGTAGTATGTATTAGGGGTCAAAAAATCCATAATACATAATTCTAAAACCATAATTCTCATATGAAAAACGTGGTACTTCGATCTATACGATTTTACCAGCAATATCTCTCCCCCGACACGGGAATACTCAAGTCGTTGTGGTTGGTCGATAGCGCGTGCAGGTTTCGCCCCACATGCAGCGAGTATACATATCAAGCCATCGAGCGCTATGGTATAATCTGGGGATCATGGATTGGTGTACGGCGAATAGTAAGATGCCATCCATGGAATAAAGGTGGGTGGGATCCGGTGCCGCAGACATTGGGATAGGTATCATGTATTAAGTATCAGGGCTAAAAACCATAATACATAATACCGAAACCTTACTATTTAATTTATGACGAATCCGACGTTTTGGAATCAGTTACTTATCTGGCCAATCATCAATCTTTTGATGGTTTTATATAAATTTTTTGAGTGGATGCACACCCCCGGACCATTGGGATTTGCAGTGATCGGGCTGACGGTTGCGATCCGTTTGCTTCTTTATCCTCTGATGGCCGCCCAGTTAAAATCCGCCAAAAAAATGCAGCAACTGAAGCCGCACCTGGACGCATTATCCGCAAAGCATAAAGACAATAAACAGGCGCTGCAGCAGGCGCAGTTGGATTTGTATAAAGAGCACGGCGTCAACCCCGCAGCGGGATGCCTCCCCCTTCTTATTCAGATGCCGATGCTTATCGCGCTCTATAATGTGTTTTACCAGGTGCTGCAAAACGGAAATATTGCAAAGTTAACGACGGAAATAAATCATGTCCTGTATTCTCCCGCACTCAAAATCGCCACGCTCGACCTTACATTTTTTGGCTTTAATTTGGGGATAAAACCAAGTCAGTGGCAGTCGCATGGGTGGTGGTTATTGTCCATTCCGGTTATTACCGCCGGATTACAATACTGGCAGAGCAAACTCATGCTGCCTCAGACGGCAGAGAGTAAACAGGTAGCAAGTAGCAGTTCACAGAAAGATAAGGCGCAGGAGAAGAAGAAAGAAACTCCAGAGGATACAGCCATGGAAATGCAGAAACAAATGGTGATGATCACTCCCCTGATGTTCGGAGTGTTTGCCTATCAGTTTCCGTTGGGGCTCGCGCTCTACTGGAACGTTTTCGGACTTTTTGGTATCATGCAACAACTCCGTATCAATGCGGAGAAATAATATAGGGAGGGAGAGACTATGGAACTAACAAAAACCGTGCAGGAAATCGTTGAAGATTTATTGGCTAAATTGGAAGTGACCGGATCAGTCGAGGTGACGACTGACGAAACGGGGGCATATCGCGTGCGCATCGAAACGGAAGAAACAGGTCTTCTCATCGGGCATCACGGGAAAACGCTGGAAAGTTTTCAGCTAATCCTCGGAATCATCATATCGAAAAAAATCGGCCAGTGGGTAAAAGTGTATGTGAATGTCGGCGATTACCGCGAGAAGCGGGAAGAAACGCTGATGCATATGGCACAGCGTGCGGCGGATCGGGCGCTTGCCTTGGGCAGGCCGGTTGAACTGTCCCGCCTCTCCCCTTCCGAGCGTCGCATTATTCATCTGACGCTTTCCGGCGATGAACGGGTAGAAACGGAATCCGTCGGAGAAGGTGACGGCCGGATGCTTCTGGTAAAACCCAAGGCGTCGTGAGGATTCGTATTTTGGTGTTCGTATTATGTATTATGGAAGTACGCCAGCATAATACATGAATCAACATACACCCTCATTCCATCAACGATTGTTTGTTCTTCTGCTCGTCCTACTTCCTACTCAGTTGGGTCTTCATTTTTGGCCGGAGTGGTCAACGCTATTGGGCAGACGCATTGATTATTTTTCACCGACCGTGTACTTCACGGATATCGTAGTCGCCGCAATTTTGCTTTTATGGTTCACTGAAAAGGAATCATGGCGCAAGCAGTATGAATCATGGAAAAAGCAACGTACGATTATTCCACTTTTGATTCCGGTATCAGTGTTTGTGTTTGCTAATATATTTTTCGCGACAAATCGTTTTATCGCGATGTATGACTGGATGAAGTTCGTTGAGTTTGTTTTGCTTGGCTGGTATGTTGTGAACACAAAACCGCCATTTCATTTCGTTGCTCTTGGATTGTCTATCGCCGTCGCCTATTCATCAATACTAGCAATCGCGCAATTTATCCTTCAACATTCTGTTGGCGGATGGCTGTGGTGGATTGGCGAGCGCACATTTTCTGTATCAACGCCCGGTATCGCCCGGATGACTGCCTGCATCACCTCGGTTTTTAGCTGTCAGCTCGTATTGCGACCGTATGCGACGTTCCCCCACCCTAATGTACTCGGCGGGTTTTTGGCGGTGACGCTTCCTATTATCTATGTCGCCCTTTGCGATAAGCGCCTGGAATATATGGGAATGACAACGTTAAAGAAACGTATAGGGTGGACCGTATTTGTTTTGGGAAGTATCGGGTTATGTATAACCATGAGCAGAAGTGCGGTCCTTGTGGGGGCGGCGGCAATCATAGTGCTGATGGGTAACCGAATGCGACGTGAGTATGCACGCAGGAAATCGAAATCCAATGTACACATGTTTATACGTAGTCCGCTATTGAAGCGTGCGGCAGTTCTAACCAGCATCACGGTGATTGCGGTTTTGGGTATATTGGTCCTCAGACGCTTTATCCCGAATGACGAAAGCATAGATATCCGGACACATCTTAATGCTGCGGCACTGGCAGAGTGGATGACATCCCCCATCATCGGCGTCGGGCTGGGAAATTTTTTGACCCACTTACCTGATATATACGTGTTGCGCCCTGTGTCGTTTTTACAGCCGGTGCACAATATCTATCTTCTTATTCTGTCCGAAACCGGGCTTGTGGGAGGTGTTACTTTTTTAGTTCTTGTGGTTCTCACCATAAAGGGATATGTCGTACGCATAATGGATGAAAAAGACCCGGACAATGCCGGTTTTCATACGTATCTCATGTCATTTGTGGGACTCCTTCTCCTCGGTCTTGTTGATCATTACCCGTTAACATTACAGCAGGGACAACTGTTATTTACGATTATCTTTTCGCTCTCGTATTCCCACCGTGTTTCATCGTGAGGTTGTCCCGTCTAGGACAGTGACGTGCCGTCATGCGCATATTGTTTTTGGATTACCCTACAGTAGGCAGATACTCTGATACGGATTTTTTGTTACAATGGGGCCATGTTTACCAGATGGTTTCCGAAAGGGTCCGGCCGACACCTTGTCGCAACAAATACCATAAGCCAGCTGATCGGCAGGCTGATTAGTACGGCAGCGATGACGGCGATGAGCGTGTTGATCGCCCGGCGTTTTGGTTCGGACGGATACGGGGACTTTGTCAAAATTACGACGTATATCGGATTTTTCTATTTGTTCGCTGACTTCGGATTGAACGCATTGTACGTACAGGGATCTGTGGAACAATCCACATCTTTGTACAAGCCCTCATGGCAGCAGCTATTCGGTTTGCGGTTGGTTATGAGCCTTGTGCTCATAGGTGCTGCACTGGGTATTCTTTCCCTGCTCCCCCACAGTTCTCTCCAGGGGTACACCCCACTCGTCCGCTGGGGTATCATCCTTCTTTCCCCCGCCATTATTTTCCAGGCGACGATCACGACGACCAATGGTCTGTTCCAAAAGATGCTTCGGTACGACTTATCGGCGGCAGCTCAGAACGCAGGGTCGATCATCATGCTTGTTATTTCTCTGGTCCTTATCATGATTGCCCCATTGAGCGGTGCCATGGTCGGCGTCATGTCGCTTTTTGCCGGCAGTCTGGTGACCGCGCTCGTCGCGTTATATTTTGTCCGTTTTTTGCATGAGGCGATAAATCCGAAGTTTCAGCCAAACACAATGATTGCCGACGTACGCGCGTCGCTGCCGCTGGGACTTACGCTGCTATTCAATCTCATTTATTTTCATTCCGACAGCGTGGTGTTGACCTTGACCCGATCAACACAAGAAGTGGGTATATACGGATTGGCGTATAAAGTCTTTGAATTGCCACTGGTACTCCCGATATTTTTCATCAATGCGGTCTACCCGATATTGGTGCGGATGAGCCAAAAAGATGCCCGGTCATCGGAACAGATATTTTGGAAATCGCTGTGGATACTCCTTCTTGCTGCCGTGATAATTGCCAGCGGGCTTTGGATGTTGGCTCCGTTATTGCGTTTCATCCGGCCGGATTTTGCGGCAAGTATTCTTCCGTTGAAAATTTTACTGTTGGGGCTGCCGGTATTTTTTGTGTCCGCCCTGCTGATGTGGATTTTGATTGCACAAAAAATGCGATGGCAGCTGTTGATTATCCATAGCTGTGCTATGATCCTAAATGTGCTTTTGAACATCTGGTATATTCCGCGATTCGGATATATCGCAGCGGCATGGATAACCGGGATATCGGAAGCAAGTATTTGCGCAGTATCCTTTTTGTTTGTCTTGAATAAATTTCGGCAGGAAAGGAACTCTATATGAATTTTATTATACATACGGATGGAGGAGCCCGGGGTAATCCGGGACCGGCAGCGGTCGGAATATCTGTTGAAAGGGTAGAGGATGCCGGACAGACGGGCAAAGAGATTATCGGATTCGGAAAGACGATAGGGGAGACGACGAATAATGTTGCAGAATACAAAGCCGTCATAGAAGCACTTCTGAGTATGAAAGACTACCTGTCACGTATCGGCGGAGAACGAGCGGAGCATCATATCAAATTTTATTTGGATTCAACGTTGGTGGTCAATCAGCTTAACGGGATATTTAAGATAAAGGATTCGCACTTACGAGAACTGGTTTTACACGTTCGCTCCTTAGAACAGGACGTCGGAGGTGACATTACCTATCACGTGGTCCGCCGGGAGTTCAATCGTCGTGCAGATTTTTTCGTGAATCAGGCGTTGGATAATGAGGAACACCTCTGATCCCTCTTTCTCTCTTGGTCAACATGTTGCCGCGCTTACCTGGTGTCACCGCACACTCGTTCACGTTCCTACTACGCACAGGCTCTTGTACCTCTGCCTCATGTGACGGTACTGCTGTCTGGCACTTTGCACGATGTGTAATTTCGGTTGTTTTCGGCTTTCGTGTTTGCCATAATACAACTAACACCGGTATCCACCTCTATGACATCTCAAAGCGCACAATGGTCGGAAGGAGATTTCCAAGGAGCATCAGCAGCCTGTATAGAGGCGCAGGATGTACTCTATGCGGAACCATTGCGGGAATATCTGGAACGCAATGGATGCCGTGTGATGGTAAATACCGTTACACAAGCGCCGCTCCTTTATCATATCTCCATCGGAGATGCGGAGTTCGTGAAAGCAATTTACGCGCGCCACACTATTACCGCACAGAAAAAACTCGCTGTCGTCTATGGAGCAGATGATAGCAGTCTTTCTACACTTATCGCGGGTGGGACAAAACTTTATCTTATAGACGGGCATCCATTGACCGATATAGAAACGCGTACAATATTTTCATTTTTCTTTACCGGAAAACCGAATCGAATAGATGCCCGAAAAGAGCCAGTTCCGTTAAAGCACGTAAGTGTAATCCCGAAGGAACCGTCACGTGAGCCGCAGCCAGCGCGGGCTGCGCAAGTGGCGACGGATGCCAAACGAATCGCGCAGACCATGCAACAGGTCTTTTCCAGGTCAGAGCGGGTGGGAGTAAAAAGAAAATCCCGGAAGGGCAATCGCATTGTTGTCCGGTGGTTGTTTGGTTTACTCGCGATATGCGGCTTGCCACTTCTTATATTTTTTACATCATTGGGATTAAGTGGCGGTTTTCTCGCGCTGAGTGCAAAAATGCTTCTTGTGGGTAACATCCCCTGGACAGAAACATGTCTTCGGTATAGCAGGGCGAATATACAAAATGCTCAGATTGTATTGGATCTGACGTCACCGGCGTTTCACCTTATCGGGCTTGGAGGATATGCAGAAGATGAAGACCGATTGCTTTCCGTCCTGTCCGACGCGGCGCAGGCAGAAACCGGCGTCATTACGATATTCCAAAATGCAAAAAATGTAGGGAGTGCTATTTTGTTCCCCAAGAGTGCCTCATCGGACGCCGGGATATCCGATGTCACCGCACTCACCAGTGACGTCAACCGCGTGTCCCAGCATCTTGCCCTCGTGCAGGCAGAATTGGACTCATTATTATCTTCCCAGCGGTTTCCGTTTCAGACCATGGGTGTCCGGTCATTGGGGCAGAAAGGGCTTGCTGCATTAACCGGGGTGCGTGAGCTTATCCGGTACACGGAAAGACTATTAACACTCTATCCTCAGATGGCAGGATTCCGCCGACGGCAAACATATTTGGTATTGCTACAAAACAGTATGGAGTTGCGGCCGACCGGGGGGTTTATCGGCAGTATGCTGCTTGTATCGTTTATAGACGGAAAAGTGGATGATATGCATGTCCTCGATGTCTATGACGCCGACGGGCAACTGAAAGGACACATAGACCCACCACAGCCTATCCGGGAAATCATCGGGCAGGAACACTGGTATCTGCGTGACAGTAATTGGGATCCGGATTTTGCAGTGAGCGGCAAACAGGCGGGATGGTTTTACGAAAAAGAAATGGGACAGCCGGTAGACGGAGTGATCGCCCTCAGTCTTCCGTTCGTTACCCATTTGCTCCATGTTCTGGGCCCCGTGGAATTATCCGATTTTAATGATCGCATATCGGAAAGTAACTTTTTCGCAAAGTCATTATTATATACACAGACGGACTTCTTTCCGGGGTCCACACAAAAGAAGGATTTTTTGGGTGCACTGACGAACGCGCTACTTCTGCGCATGACCGGGGATACCAGTATTTCGGCGGGGGCATTATTGCGGTCGATCGCAGATTCTATCCAATCCCGGGATATACAATTTTATTACAACGATCCCGCGCTGGAACATCTCGTCACTCAATGGGGATGGGACGGTGGGATGCGTATGGCTTTGTGCCAAACAATAGTGCATGAATCTGCATGTGTTGGTGACGGACTTGGGATTGTCGAGGCAAATCTTGGCATTAATAAAGTAAATTATTTTGTGACTCATGAAGCGTTATCTGATATCAACATACAAGATAACGGCACGATTGATCAGACGCTCACGGTAAAGATTAAAAATACTACCCCGACACAGCCAAATGTCGGAGGGGGAGTATACCAGACATATTTCCGCGTCTATTATCCAAAAGATACGGATGTACAATCGGTAACCTTCGATGGTCAGGCGGTGCCGCAACGCACCATAAAACAGCTTGTTCCTCCTCCGGCCCCATATGTGATTACGGATGCATCCGGTTCGTCCACAATCGTCAGTGTTCCGTTTGCCGTTGCGCCGCGTACGGAGCATCAGCTTGTCATCCATACACGCCGGCACATGCAACCCCTGTCGGATTCGTTGTCCTATCAGTTTACTATCCGCAAACAGGCGGGAATGAGTTCTTATCCGTGGCATGTGGTGATACATTATCCCGCTGCCTGGACAGCTCTTTCCGACAGCGGTCTTGCCAAACCGGGCACGCTCGAGTACAATACAGATCTTACGACAGACGCGCATCTGCGTATCTTATTTCGGTCACAACCATGAAAGCACATACACTAAATGGCAAAAAACGAGAGAGTCTGGGGCGAAAGGTTAAGCACCTTCGCATGGCAGGAGAGTTGCCGGCGACTGTCTATGGGAAAAAACTCACAAGCTTCAGCGTCTCTGTGGCCACTGCGGACTTTAAAAAAGTATTTCAGGAAGCCGGAGAAACCGGGCTTATCGAATTGTCCGTAGGAGCTGAGACGCATCCGGTGCTTATCCACAATGTGCAAATAGATCCGGTTGATGAGCGTCTGTTACACGTAGAATTTTATCAGGTCGATTTGAAGGAGAAAGTAAAAACAAAAGTGCCGCTTGTGACCGTTGGAGAATCTCCTGCGGTAGCAGAACGCAAGGGAGTATTACTGTCACTTCTTACCGAAATAGAAGTAGAAGCATTGCCGACCGACCTTCCGGAACATATTGACGTTGATGTCTCTTCGCTGTCTGAGGTCGGACAGGAAGTGACTGTTTCTCAGCTTTCCATTCCGTCAGGTGTCGAAATTCTTACGGACAAAGAGGTTGCTTTGGTGAAAGTTGATGCATTAGTCAGTAAGGAAGCAGAGGCCCAGGCGGCTGCGGAAGCAGAAGCTGCGGCTGCAGCGGAAGCGGAAGTTGCACCGGCGGCGGGAGCAGGTACTCCGTCAGAAGAAGTAAAAGCGGAAGAAAAAACTGCCGAGAAACCAGCGGAATCCTCAAAACCCTCCTAACCTCGTTAGAATATCTCATTCGTCGTAGTCAATACGTTATTGTTTGGGTAGCAAGGCACTAAGTACTTCTATGCCCGGATAATTGGGGTCTAATTCCTGAACACGTGTTATATACGAACGTGTGTCCGGGTAGTTGCCAAGCTGGTATGAAAGCGTGGCAAGCATATAATATCCGTCACGATAATTGGGGTGTTGGGCGATGACTGATTTCCAATAGTCATATTGTTTGATCAGACGATCGTATTGAGACTGGGTGTCTGAGGAGTCGCCGGATTGGGTTTCTGCGCCCAGGACATTGTTGGGCTGTGCGGCCAAGTTGAATGATAAACCTCGGAAAATATATGCCGGAAGAAAACGAGTGGCAAAAGGGATCTTTGCTACGGCTGTCAGAGCGCTGTTGATACGACGCAGGGAAAACCGTGGTTTCCAATACAGCATATTTGCACAAACGAGCGCTATCAAGGCGATCCACAAAACAACCCTGATAGACACGGGGACGATGTGTTTAAATACGGGTGCGGGGAAAAATCGGTGATACTGCGGGAAAAATAACGGACGATGTTTTGGTGCAGGCAACAATGGGGTATGTTTGCTCATAATTCTGAAACAATAACGTAGACTCGTAGTCTACTTATAGTATGGCAGGTAAGCGAAGTCAACCTGACATTATCATCATGGCTGCTCTGCTTGAACACCAGGAATATCTGTGGTATCCTTTTACGGTATACATTTATAATATTACTATTAGGAAAGGATCATACCAACTATGGCAACACGAACGAAAGCAAAAACGCAGGTAAGTGCCGTCTCTCTGCCTCCGCAGTACCCTGTAAGCCCCATAAAGCCAGCGTCCTCCATGAAAAAGTACGGATGGAAGGTAGTAATCGGCGTGCTTGTGGTACTTTTTGCTGGTCTGTTCGCCGCCAATAAAGGCTGGGTGGTCGCTGCGATCGTAGACGGCCGGCCAATTTTCAGTTGGGATTTAAATAACACATTGCGCGCGCGATACGGTCAGCAAACCCTTGAAGGAATGATCGGCGAACAACTTATCGCCAATGAAGCGAAAAAAGCCGGAGTCACCGTAAATGACAGTGATTTGGCGGCAAAACAAAAAGAAGTGTTAGCCAGTTTGGGTACCGATGTCAGTTTGGATGATTTTTTGAAATTCCAGGGGCTGACCAAAACGGATTTTGACCACCAGTTAAAAGTGCAGTTAACCGTTGAACGCCTGCTGACGAAGGGGCTGACGATTACCGATGACGACATTAACGCCTATATCGCAACAAACCGCGCGACACTGACCGCGACGGATCCCGCCAAACTAAAAGAAGAGGCAAAGCAGATGATCATCAGCAATACGGTAAGCGAAAAACTACAGACATGGTTTGCGGGTATCCGTCAAAAAGCATCCGTGATGAAGTTCCTGTAACAAAGATCGCAAGACAGACATGAACGACGGTTTGGAGTATTACATATGATGTATAACAATACGCCGTGGTGGTTAGGAAATACAAACTGGGGCTATCACCCATTTCTAGGAGGGTTTCTTCTGTTGGCAGCGTGGTCCGTGGTATGGACGGGGTTAGCTCTCTGGAACGCCGCGAGGCGGGAGGAAAAGGGTTGGTTTATTTTTTTTCTGGTGGTACATACGGCAGGAATTGTTGAAATTCTATATCTTATATTTGTAGCACACACGTTCGAATCACCTGCAAAACATTCTTCTTCCCGGCGTCATCGCTCCAAATAAGCTGAGGTATACGTATATGAATACATGGAAAACGCTGAAAGCGCATCCGGAACTGTGGGAGCGATATTTTATCCGCGAAAAAGTCATTGCCGCAATCCGTATCTTTTTTGGCCAACAGAAGTTTCACGAAGTGGAAACACCGCTTCTGATCGCACACCCGCCTGCGGAAAGTTATCTTGATATTTTTGAAACGACGCTTTTTGACCGAAACCGCAATCCTACGAAGGCATACCTGTCTACATCTCCCGAAGTACCACTCAAAAAACTTATGGTTGCGGGAATAGGAAATTGTTTCGCGGTAACGAAAAGCTTTCGCAACATGGAGACGCAAAGCAATCTGCATAACCCGGAGTTTACGATATTAGAGTGGTACAGAGTCGGCGCCGACTATCGGGATATCATGTCTGATTGTGAAGAGTTGCTCGTTTTTATCAATACCTACATAAAACGGACTACCCCCGGTATGGAAACACAGCGGCCGGAAGAATTATCCTATCAGGGAA
Source organism: bacterium (assembly GCA_021817785.1). Lineage (GTDB taxonomy): Bacteria > Patescibacteriota > Microgenomatia > UBA10105 > UBA927 > UBA927. Next base: position 19,443 of record JAKAFY010000006.1, on the reverse strand, counting down.
CGCGCGTGAATCTTGCGGGACCCTGGGAGCGGCTAACCGTTGCCGACGCATTTTTGCGGTGGGCGCACGTGGACTTTGCCGAGTTTTTACTGGAAGACCATGCGAAGAGTATCGCGCAAAAAAAAGGGTATGTGATAGAAGCGGAAACAACATGGGAGGAATTGTATAACCAGATATTTCTTAATGAAATCGAATCGCATTTAGGACGCGGAAAGCCGACGATTCTCTATGAATTTCCCGGGGTCATGGGAGCGCTGGCCCGAAAGAAGAAATCAGACCCCCGGTTTGCCGAGCGATTCGAGTTTTATATTGAAGGGCTGGAACTTGGAGATTGTTATAGTGAACTGACTGACTGGAAAGAACAGCAGTCGCGTTTTGAAAGCGAGCTTAAAGAGATCAAACGGTTAGGAAAAACCATATATGATTATGATCATGATTTTATCGATGCGCTGAAAGCAGGATTGCCGGATAGCAGCGGGATAGCAATAGGCGTTGATCGACTTGTCATGCTATTTGCCGATGCAAAGCGTGTGCAGGACACCATGTTGTTTCCGTCTGAAGAATTGTTTCATGTCCCATGAGATCCGTACTTATTTCCATGAGCAGCATATTGGCACTGATTTCGTACATCGTCTATGTTGTGGCAATTGTTCGCGGGGACGCCAGGCCGCATCGCACAACGCGATTTTGTACGGCACTTATTACTGTTCTTGCTATGGCGTCGCTTTTCGCGCAGGGGAGTACGTCGGCCGTATGGCTTTCGGTTGTGTTTGCCGGAGGCTCGTGTATTATTTTTGCGCTCAGTCTCTGGCGGGGCATGGGAGGGTGGTCGGCGTCTGATATCCTGTGCCTTCTGACCTCAGTCGCAGGTGTTCTATTTTGGAACGTGACGAATGATCCGCTGCTCGGGCTCATATTTTTTATCGGTGCGGATTTTGTCGGACAACTGCCGATGCTTTTCAAAACATACCGTCTGCCACATACGGAGGTCTGGACATTTTATTTTTTAGATGTCATGGCCGCACTCTGTACGTTGGCGGCTGCCGGGCAGTGGTCCGCTTCTGAAGTGGCATATCCTTTGTATGTCGTTGCGCTTGATGCAAGTATTATCTACCTTATCACCGGGACGGCAATTGCGAAGGCACAGCGAAATATGAGATAATAGGCACATTCCGAAAGGAAAAACACATTCTATGTCTACCATAACGACCGCACAATTTAAAAAAGGCATGTTCATCGAATTTAAAGATGAGCCGCACCTTATCACCGATATGCAGTTTGTGAATCCCGGGAAGGGATCGGCGTTTGTGCGCACAAAGCTCAAAAGTTTAAAAAGCGGGAAAGTACAGGAATTCACGTTTAAATCCGGCGAGTCCGCAGAAGAATTACCCATTGAAACCAGGGAGATGCAGTATCTCTATAAAGAAGGGGAAGGATATGTGTTCATGGATAACTTTTCTTTTGAGCAGTGTACGATATCGGCAACAATGTTGGGTGATTTTATCAACTATCTCAAACCAAACGATTCCTATCAGGTGTTGATGTTTGAAGAAAATGCAGTAGGTCTTCGGTTTCCTAAAAAGGTTTGGCTGAAAGTTACGGAAGCGACCGAAGGAGCCAAGGGGAATACCGTAAGCGGTGCGACCAAAACAGTCGTTGTAGAAACGGGGGCGACGATCACGGTTCCGCTCTTTATAAAAGAGGGAGATACGATCGGCATAGATCCGGAAACCGGCGCATATCTCGAACGGGGATAATAGCATCCGGACTTGTTTACCTTCTCTTTTCCTTTTACACTGGATATATGGACAGCAGTACGCGTCTCATACACCAGATAATGCGATCCATTCTTGCTCGCTGGGTATCGATCGTTACCATAAGCGCTGTTTCTGTCGCCGGTATCATACTCGTGGTTTCTCTGTTGCTAATCCGGGGACAAAACCAGATGCTGATCGTGCAAAAAAGTCAGCTGCAACTTGAGATACATACGCTGATGACTGAGCTGAACACGGTGCGAAATGAAGACCAGTACGTGAAAAACGCACAACTTTCGGAAAAAATAAAACGTATACAGACGACGTACACCTCGGCACTCTCCGCATATGAAACGCTTCTCGACCTAAGGGCGATAAGTGCCAATACAACGTCGCTTGACACACAATTTGCTGACATATTATCCCTGCTTTCTCATGAACAGTGGTCCACCGCATCAGCTGAGCTTCAAACACTTTCCTCGAATATCGCCCAGGCGAAAGCGAAATTTACGGTGACCGCAATAAATCTCACAAATGTGACGCAAAGCAACACCGCCCCGACGTCCGGGTATTCGAGGCAGAAAGTTACAGCAGACGGGAATCAGTATGTAGTGGACATTGTTGCCGGGGATCTGTCATCGACGAAAGTGATTGTGGATACAGCAAGCAGTGCAGATTGCGCAAACAACTGCCCCACGCTGCCGCTTTCCGACTATGTTGCCAGAAATGGAGCATATGCCGGAGTGAACGGCTCGTACTTTTGTCCCGCGGAATACCCATCATGCGCCGGAAAAACCAATTCGTTTGATACGCTGCTCATGAATAAGAATAAAACGTATTTTAATTCGGCAAACAACGTCTATAGCACAGTGCCGGCAGTCATATTTTTGGGGAGCTCCCTGCGGTTTGTCGGTCAGTCCCTTGAGTGGGGGAGAGACACGAGCCCAGACAGTCTGATCGCCAACAGACCGCTGCTCGTTTCCGGAGGTAATATCGTGTTTAGCGGCGCGGGAGAACCGAAAGAAGGAAACAAGGGGAACAGAAGCTTTGTCGCAAACAAAGGTACCGTCGCGTACATCGGCGTCGTACATAACGCGTCCGTCGCGGAATCGGCAATCGTATTGCACGAACTGGGAATGGATAATGCGTTAAATTTGGATGACGGCGGGTCAACTGCGCTATGGAGCGGCGGATATAAAGCGGGACCCGGGCGGAATATTCCGAATGCCATCTTGTTTGTCCGTAAGTAATTTGTATACAATAAATCTATATATGTCGGTATCCCAACATACGGCGGGATACGAATGAAATTATGGATGACACTGCCAACACACCGTCAGCTGTGACAGAATCCGATGCCCCCACGAAGCCGTCTTTGGCATATGAAGAAACGCCGATTATCGACCCTACGTCCGGACAAGTCGCAGAACATGATGAATCCCAGTCCGCAGGTTCGGACGCCACGGAAGATATCGCAGCCCAGTCTGCCTCTGCATCCGTAGTTCCGGAAGCCGCACAAATATTTGCGCCCAGCACATCGTCCCGGAGTGAGCAGGAGGAGCCGTCTCGCGACGGTACGCCGCCACAAACGAAACGACCCGGTAAAAATTATATCGGAACTATCATCTTTGTCGTTTTGCTATTCGGATTGGGAGTGTGGCTTAGTATGCAGTTGCGGTCTTTCTTTACTCCAGCTGAGTCCCAACAGGTAGCGGTCCCGACAGCCATACCTCTTCCTGAATCAGTCACAACATCTCCAGCCCAGGCAACGACGTCCGCAACAGCTGATACGACATGGGTGACAAATCAGATTATAAGCGGTGCAACGAGAAAAGCCATCGCCGGTATATCATTTAAGCTGCCTGCAGGAGTAACGCCGCTTACGTGTGACGGGGGGAGCTGTCCCTCCCAGGGAACGAATTTACCGAACGGAACGCGATTTACCGTCGCGGCACGGGGAAAAGGCCAACTGTTGCCGGACTTCCGCGGGGCGATACTTACCGATGCGAATGGGAAAGAATTTACCATGAAACAGACAACGATCGGCGGCGTATACGGATATGAATATGTCGGAAATTTTACCGGAAGCACCGGAGGGGGATATACCTTTACCGCAATGCGCGGCGTACTGGTGCCGGTCAATGACTCGCTAGCAATAGAATTTAATCACTTCGCGCCTGCCGGAACTACGTCAGATTTTGCGAAAGACGACGCGCTGTTCGATAAGATAGTGGGGACGTTTATGACGAATTTTCCAACACCAACCATATCAACCGCGCTACCAACGAGCGCCATAGTTTCTCCAAGTGCGGTGCCGGCATCCTCATCGGGCACAGGGTTCTAACGAGACATTTGTCTGTACGTATCTAAAAGTTCCCCTGATGCATCAAACTGTAGGCCAATGAGAGATAATGAGCGGATCCGCGTGTTTCCGCGGAAATGTGCCCCATATGCTTTCCGTGACAAACGGCATAAACGGATGGATGAGCTTTAAAAGTATAATGTATACATGCCGCAGGACAGAAAGTGCCTGCGCGTCCCCGGCTTTGAACCGGTCTTTATTTTTCTCGAGATACACATCAGCGAACTGATGCCAGGTAAATTCGTAGAGCGACTGGGCGGCGTCGGAAAATCGGTAGTGGTTTATATTCTTCGTCACAGAGACAGCCAGCGTATTTAGTTCGGAAATGATCTGTTTATCGTTGGCGTCAATCACTGTCTGGAGGCGTGTATCGTCATAGAACGGAATTTCAGCCTTTGCGGCGTCAATATTCATGTGAATAAACCGGCCGATATTCCATAGTTTATTTGCAAAGTTTCTCATACCTCTGATTTTGTCTTCTGATATTGCAATATCGCTGCCCGGAGCGGCACCGAACATAAGTGCAAACCGGAGGGCATCCGCGCCGTATTTGCCGACCATATCAATGGGGTTTATAACGTTGCCTTTGCTTTTGGCCATTTTTTTGCCATGTGCGTCCACGACGCGGCTATGGAGATGCACGACCTCAAACGGTACTTTTCCGGTCCTGTAGAGTCCCATCATCATCATCCGGGCCACCCAGAAAAAAAGAATGTCCCACATAGTGTCGAGGACTGATGTTGGGTAGAAATAGTTAAAGTCTTTGCTATCCGGAAACCCGAGTGTCGTAATTGGCCATTGGCTGGAAAGAAACCAGGTATCAAACGTATCGGTTTCCTGTAGGATGTGGGTGCCGCCACATGTCGTACACGCTCCATCGGTTAATGCGTATGTCGCTTTCAAAGGTGCGGAAAGCGTTTGGATGCCATGTTTTATTTCGTCAAAAGAATGCGTAGAAGCAAAATCTTTATATGTACCAAACATTTTCACATGTTCTGCATTTAAAAATGAAAGGGCAATATCAGGATTACAATCCAGACAGTACCAGATAGGAATTCGCGGTCCCCACACAATCTGGCGGCTGATATTCCAATCCAGAATATTGTTCATCCAGTCGAAATACATTTTTTCAAACCGTTTTTTGGGGAATATTTTTGTTTTCCCTTTTTTGACTGCCTCGATAGCTTTTTTGGCTAACGGTTTTGTTTTGATATACCACTGGGGGATAGGGAGGGGTTCAAGGACTGAGCCGCAGCGATAACACATTCCGACCCGATGCGTGTATTGTTCATCAACTTTTACCAATAGCCCATCCGCTTTGAGATCTTCTACCATGAGTGCGCGTGCTTCTGCCACCTTTTTTCCGTGATATTTTTCTGCTCGTTCTTTGTATTTCGGTTCTATATTGTTTTGTGAGAGGAACCATGAAAAATCCATTTTTCCGCGTTGGTCGATAATCGGAGTAACGGGTAAATTAAATTTTTTGCCAAGTTCGAAATCATGCGGATCATGCGCCGGAGTGACTTTCATTATCCCCGTACCGAATTTGGGATCCACTTCCTGATCCGGAATCACGGTCATCTGGATAGGTCCCAACAGTCCCATGATTTCGAGCGTTTGCCCGATGTATTTTTTGTATCGTTTGTCTTTCGGGTTGACGGCCAATGCTGTATCGCGGAATTTGGTTTCGGGGCGAACCGTAGCGATCGTAAACGGTCCGTATTTCATGTAGTATAACGGGTCTATGCGTTCGTCATACTTTACTTCCAGATCTGAAAATCCCGTGCCGTCTTTCGTACAATAATTGACGAGTCGGGCATCGCGATAGGCAAGGCCATCGTTGTACATAGTTTTGAATGTGTCTAAAACAGTTGCAACGATGTTTGGGTCCAGCGAGTAGCGGTATCGTGTCCAATCCATGGAAAAGCCCAGGCGCTTCATTTGATCGCGGTTGATATTTTTATTTTGCTCGACGTAGTCGGCAATCATGTTGTAGAGCGTATCGCGATCGAACTGAAACCGGCTTTTGCCTTCTTTTGCTAATTTCTTTTCAAAAACATATTGCGTTTCGATACCTGCATGGTCACCGCCCGGAAGCCAAAGCGTGGGGTCTCCCATCATGCGGTGATATCGGATTAAAATATCCTGCACGGTAAACATGGCGTGCCCCATGTGCATCGGGTCATTGGCATTGGGCAATGGCAATAAAATAGTAAACGGCTTTTTTTGGGGATCTATTGTTGGGGTAAAATATCCGCCGGTTTCCCACATTCGGTAGATAGCTTCCTCGGTCAATTTCGGATCGTAATTTTTATCCATACCAGGTAGTGAAATTTCGACCATTGCGTTTTTTGCGCTTTGGAAAATTTCAGCGTTATTTCTATAACAACATTATATTAACATCCAGGAAGTCTATTCGTCGCGCAATGAACGAAAGCGTGTCGAAATTCTCCTACCTGGCATAAAGCTATTTAACCACAAAAAAAGGTACCGTTTTATATAAGGACCCAGCTTTTCGCGAAAGTCTGGGTGGTACCACCTTACTTGCTTCTTGTGTGAGTAGTTACGGACTCTCCCGTTCAGCTTACTTTGGGTTCAGCTGAAAGCTTGTCTTGTGACTGGCAAGACTCAAGCGCTTTTCTAAAACGAGTATAGCAAAAATTATTACAGCTCTTCAAGTTTGACGTGTTCAACCTGTTTGTCTTTGATAAATTCCAGATATTTTTCTGTGGTGGACAATCGTTTGTGTCCTACTAATTTACTGATCGTAGTAATAGGTGTTCCTGCCATGAGATGATGGGCGATAAATGTGTGGCGCAAATCGTTGACTTTGGCGTCTTCAATGCCGGCAATTTTAAAGTACCGGTCGATTGCCGTACGGATGTTTCGGATAAGTAGTGACCGGCCGGTTTTGGTGATAAACAATGCATTGGACTTAACGCCATTGCCGCGCACTGTCGTCCAGCTGGCAAGCGCTTCTTTGGCCGCCCGGTTTAAAGGCACCATGCGTTCCTCATGGCCCTCCTGGGCGGAGATGTGAAGCTCTGTCTCACGCACATCACCTGTCGTAAGATTCGCAAGTTCGCCGATTCTTAACCCGGTCTGAAGGAAAAGCTCCACGATGGCATGGGTTCGGATATCTCCGCGGCATGCATCCCGGAGCGCCCGATATTCCAGTTTGGATAAAATGCGTGGAGGTTTGATGTCGTATTTGGGGTGCTCTATGTCCGCAGCGGGGTCCGTAGTGATTACGCCCGATGCCTTGAGAAAGCGGTAAAAAGTCTTCATGGAGTTGATTTTCCGAGAAATGGATTTCGGCGTATAGCTGTCGGAGGCGAGTTTTTTTAAGAAGGCCTCAAGTTCCTCCCGGGTGACGGCGCCAATATCCTTTTTCCCTGTATTTCCCAGGAATTGGATGAGCTGCTCTATATCTTTGCTGTATGCTACGATAGTAGCGCGAGCGCGTCTGCGGGACTCGAGATATTCGACAAATTGTTTGTGCGCAAGTTTGAGTTCGAGAGCCATGATAGATAAATTCGGTGCGCGGACCGGTATATTCAATTCAGCAGGAGATTGAGTATGGTTGCGACCTATGTTTCTTAAAGCCTATAATATCATATATCAGACCTATACGCAAGTACCATGAATCTGTTTCGCAATACAATCGTACAGCTACTCATATTTCTGGTTAGCCTCGGTTTGTGCCTGAGCGCCGCAGGCACGATTCTGGATTTGTGGCACCGTAAAGATATCGTCACCACGCGCCAACAGGATCTCAACACGATTACCCGTGAAAACCAGAAGCTGAAACAGGAACTCCAGGATACAAAAAGCACGGAATACGTCGAGCGGATAGCCAGGGATAAATTGGGGCTTGTCAAAGACGGAGAGTCTATTATTTTACTGCCTCAAAATGGCCAGGGAGCGGGAGGAGCGGATACGCGTTCCGATACCCGCACACCGAATTGGCTACGATGGTGGAACATGTTTTATTAGGTAACCGGGTCTAGTACGTCGTTTGCCGGCAGGTTTACACAACTGCTATGAACAATCCTATATACCCGAAGAAATACAACATAACAGCGGTATGGACAGGGGTACAAAAAGCGGGGGTGCTGATTTGCGTTTGTGCAGCCCTCATTTCCATAGCCATCATGTGCCGCAGGGTCGTGGAGCATGTCGCTGCCGCACGCGTCGGTTGCAGGCACTGCAACGTGGTTATCCTGGATTTGGACGTCCTCCGCGCCGATGAGCTGGATTGTAACGGGAAGGGAAAAGAGATTGCTCCAAATTTGTGCAGGCTCGCCTCTGCGGGGGTGCAGTTTTCACAAGCGTATAGCCAATCGTTTTGGACGTTGCCGAGCGCCTTGTCTACCTATACGTCATTATACCCCAACATCAATCAAGTCTGGAAACAGCAGGAAGGAGCCCTCTCTCCTACGACAGTCACCCTCGCTCAATTTCTTGGTCAACAGGGGTATGACACGTATTATATCGGAGACGATAATGACGCATTATTAACCAAACGTAACGGAGGGTTACGTGGCTATGTCCACACAGATTTGAGTTCGCCGGCAGAAAACATATGGATAGACGAATATAAGCAGGCGGTAGCCATAAATAAACCGGTGTTTTTCCACGCATATACAGAGGAATTGCATTTACCGTACCTGTTGGTTCCGCCCGAACGGCCAATCCGGAATTTGCCCAAGCCCGATGGCTTTCCCATTTATACGGATGAATTTATGCGTGTCCGCGAGGCATACTTATCTGCTCACGTCGGGCAAATATTCGTACCGGCTGCCATAGCGGAGCACCCAGAAATTTTTCAGGCAGACCCTTCAATACGTGGTAAAAAAATCGCGGATTATTTGCAGGAGCTTATAGATAATCATGACTATACGCAACGGTTGCTTTCGTGGGAAACCGTATATGATCCATACATGCAGTTTATCCATGCAGATAATCCGCAGGAGGTCGCATACCTTCGGATGCTTTATGAGACAAAGCTGCACATATTGGATACGCGCCTTTCAGGATTTGTGGATTATTTATTGAAACCTGACGTGGCCAATCATACCGTGATCATCGTGACGGCGGCGCACGGAGAGGCATTTGGTGAACACGGACTCTTTTCCCATATGGATGCTCCTTATAACGAGGTATATCATGTGCCGTTCGTCATAACGTATCCAGGCAGTAGGGGAGGGCATGTAGATACAGTAGTCGAAAATCTCGATCTCTATCCGACGATTGCCGCAATGGTTGTCGGGGCTGCGCCCAAATACATACAGGGAATGTCATTGATCCCGCTGTTGTCCGGCGTTTCGTATCGCGCAAAATCGTATGCCGTGTCCATGAACTATGAGGATACGTTTGTTATCCAGAATCGGCGCTATGCGTTGATTGTGTATCGGGATCCGCAAAAAAAGCCTGAACTATATGATTTGCGAAGCGATCCCGAAGAATTACATAATATAGCGAATTCCCACAGGCAGATTGTAAAACAATATCGCGATGTCCTGATACGCGCGGCCGTTCCCGAGCTGTTGCTTCCGTCACCATTTATGCAGATTCCGTATGGGAATACGCAACAACAACTCATACGAAGCGGATATTTTTAAACGTCCATGTGGACACGCTTTTGGTATGCGAATACCGGTAGGGGATCGGGTGCCAGCGGCAAGGATCGGACTTGCGACAAATGCCTTATGAAGACACTGCTCTACCACTGAGCTACGCTGGCATTGCCCGCCGAAGCTTTAGCGAAGGTGGGCTGTAGGCTTCATTTTACGAAAATACCCAGGAAAAGGCAACGCAGGAAGCGTGAGGATACGGTATAATCTGCTCTATGAATACCAAATTAACAGCGGGCATTGTGATACTTTGTATCTGTTTTGGGATAGGAACGTGGAGCATCGTAACGATGCCGAAAAGCGGCAGAACCATTTTGCATCTTCCGTATCTTTTCATACGCCCGACAGAACGCCCAATTCCCACACCCACCGCGCGCCCCGTGCTTGTACAGCCTGTGCGCGTGCCAATACTGATGTATCACTATGTGGAAATCGTGAAAGACCCGAAAGACACCATCCGTGAAGGGCTGGATATTTTGCCGAAAACGATGGATGCACAAATTGCCACCTTTCTGTCTCATGGGTATACCCCGATATTTATGAGTGATCTGGCGGCATATCTGGACGGAAAAGGGACATTGCCCGATAAGCCGATCGTTTTTACGTTTGATGACGGATATCGGGATTTTTATACGGATGCCTACCCGATATTGCAAAAATATCATGTGAAAGCAACGTCCTACGTGGTACCAGGATTTTTAGATAAACCAAACTATATGACAAAACAGGAAGTGATGGATATCGCATCCAGCGGGCTAGTGGAAGTGGCAGCCCACACCGTGCACCATGTGAGTCTCAAAGGAATATCACCGCAACTTTTGCACGCGGAAATTTACGGAAGCAAAACGCAATTAGAACATCTGATCGGAAAACCGGTGATTGATTTTGCGTATCCGTATGGATCCTATGATTCGGCTGCGGTAATTGCCGTATCTGCCGCAGGATTTCGGACCGCTACCACGACTCGGCCGGGGATCATACAATCGCCGGATTATCGGTTTACCCTGCTTCGGCTGCGGCCTGGCGCGCGCACCGGAACGTATCTCATATCATGGCTGGAATCGATAAAAAAATAGCGCCTGTATAGGCGCTATTTACTATCTGTTGCGGGGCCGGGAATCGCACCCGGCCTAGGAGATTATGAGCCTCCTGTGCGACTTTACACTACCCCGCGGTATATGAATGTGCATGAGTATTATAGCGCAATGCATGACGCTCAGCAAAGGCAAAATATGTTGTGATTTTGACAGGTGTGCTATACTATATCCTCACAAGTGAATACAAGCGGTGAGGGGATTGATTGGGATTTCCTCAATTAGCGAGAGCTAAACGCTGATAGGGCTATCGAAAGAATGTCTTATCCGGAGGTGAAACCGTAAAAAGACTGTCAACATATGTCGCGAATCCACCTTCGCATAAGCTACGGTGGACGAGGTCGGAGTATGTCAATAATGAGGTTTTTCCGCCTCAGTAGTGACAGACTCCCGAAAGGGAGTTTTTTAGTGGGCGGAACAACAAAGAAAGGGTGGTACCCCTTCATTAGTTCATAGTTATTGGTTCACGGTTCACAGAAAGGTGAATACGCGCGAATAACAACGCTAATAAAGGCCCTTGCAGATTTCTAAAGAGTTTTGTTTTGATGTTTTAAAACATCAGAACAAGAGGCTCTTGGGGATGTGCAAGGGCTTTTTTGATGGTTGTGTATTCAATATTTATATGACGCAAACGAGAATGGAAACAGATAAGTGTCGCAAGCTAGCTGCCGGGATATCGCAGGATGTGGGAGTGTGTGCTGATGTACGGATCAGGTCTTTAGCCGCCCAACCTGAACATGCCAGGCTTGGGAAGCCAAGGATAGTCGTAGCTCAGAAAGCATTGGTACAACTGTGTCGAATACAAGAGACATGTCCGGTCGCAAGCAGGTTGACGAAGGGCCAGAGAAACATGATGCCATGTGGAAGAGAGCGGTCAATATTGGAGAGATTTTTAGGAAAAAGTTAATACCTTGGGTTCATGGTGTAACGGTAGCACAAGTGTTTCCAGAACACTTAGTCTAGGTTCAAATCCTAGTGATCCCACAGAGTTAGTTCGTAGAATGGCCAGTAAATAGTTCATAGAAAGAAGGAGGTATGAAAAGGCAAAAAGTCATAACGAACGAATTTGCGCGCTTCCTACGTGAGAGCGGGGGAGTCTATGGTGCGCTTGGAGATTTTAAATTGAATCATAAACCGATACGGCTTTTTTACGGAGAAACCGTCGATGAGTTTGGTATGCCGATTGATTGTCTGAAGTATTACTTTACGTTAAGTAATCTTCAGAAAAAACTATCAGCAGTAGCTACCGTCGTGGTTGCCGATACGGCATCGTTTATGAACGACTCAACAGTTCAAAAGAGGGAGCACATCAGGTCGTCACTAAATAGTCGGATCGAGTTATTAAATAAGATCATTGCTGTATACCGATTACCGATAAAGATTCGTTTGATGAGTGAACAATTTATGACCGATGAATACAAAAAGCTCCGAGCCGAAATCGCAAAGGTTGATTTAAAGGTTATTGAACCTCTCTTATCTAAAACCATATTGCCAAATAAGTTGGCAGAAGAACGGAAAAAGAAGTTTGGATATGCACTTGATGCTGTCGCGACCGGATTATTATTTGATATGAAAATCGGACCCCCACGGGAGCGATTTTATGACGAAGCCGGAGAAAAGATTATGCCCGGAAAATTAAAGAGTATATATCTCACGCCGACTCAGCCGCTCGGAAAAAATTTCGCATTTTTTCTCACGCACCCAGAGATAGAGGAATACGGGGTGACCCCGTACAAGGCGGGGAGTAATAAACTGCAGGACTTCCGCATCATCCTGGGAGAAACATCTTTCATACGGGCAAAGGAATTACTTGAAACATCGTTTGAATCCGAAAACCCGGACACCGTCCATCCAGTGAAAGATATACACGCCATTACAGAAATGGCACGGGAATTCCTTGGTGTGAAGATTTCCAAGGACACGCTGAGTCAGCTTCGTGAGTGTATCTATACACCACTAGGATTGGAGGGCATATGAACGAATATCAGGAAAAAATAGCGATCAAAAAAAGGCTGGCAATATATTATCGGGATCAAAGTGTGAAGAACGGTCTGACTGATATGAGAAGGATTAAGGCTTATCTGCCGGATGATCTTATGTTTCGGCAACTCAAACGTGATTTAGTGATCGCACACTTGGACTTTGAACCGATTTTGGAATTGATCGCTGACAAGAAAGAATTCGTAGTGGTTTCGGGATTGAATCCATCATCAACACTGCATCTTGGGCATCAAATATTATTTGATCTCTTGTTGTCGTTGCAGAAATTAGGGGGACGAATATATATTCCTCTAACGAACGACGAATCGTATATCGACGGTAAAGTGCAAACGATGGGGGAGAGTAAACGCGTAGCGTATGAGGAAATATTGCCTAGTATTATTGCCTTCGGATTTGACCCAAAACGCACACATATTTATGTAGATACGGAATACCCAACGCTGTACCCGTTTGCAATGCGGCTGAGTAAATATGTCTCAATGGCAGAAGTGGAAAGTCTGTTTGGAAAAGAGTCACTTGTTACTCCGGGACAGATATTTTATCGAGGGTGTGTGCAGCTTGCAGAAATACTTATGCCACAGCTGCCGGAATTTGGCGGACCGAAACATACCCTGATTCCGGTTGGCATAGATCAGCATCCGTATATCTTGCTTGCCCGGGATGTGGCAAAACGTATGGGGATGGTACCTCCGTCGGAGCTTGTCATGCGGTTTCTCCCAAGTCTTAAAGATCCGGAACAAAAAATGTCCGGTTCTAAACCAGAAACGGCTATTTATTTGTCTGACACCTCGGAGGTGATAGGAAAAAAGATCGCCTCTGCGTTTACGGGTGCTGTCAGTTCACTCGAGGAACATCGAAAATTCGGTGCAGTGCCGGAGGCCTGTTCGGTGTTTGCGCTCTTGAGCGCATACTTAGAAAGCGACCGCGAGTTGCAGGATTTGTATTCACGATATACAAAAGGAGAATTGTTGACGAAGGAACTAAAGGAAATCGCGAAGCGATGTATAACTTCTGTAGTTTTCTCTCATCAGCAGAAAAAAATAGCAGCACAAGACAAGGAGGTATATTTATTAACTCGACCGATACAATCGTATTTGGATTAAGTATAATTATAGGAGGCATATGAATAATAAAACCGTTCAGGATTATATTCACCAGTTAATAAAATTTGGAATTGAGCATCAGGTGCTTGAACACCCGCAATTAATTTCTGTCGCAGAGGTACAGAAATATTTGGGATTTAGTATGGGTGACGCGGCAGCGACGTTGCTCATGAAAGCTGATGATCGCTTTGTGGCAATTATCCGACGGGGAGACACAAAGCTAGATAGTACGAAGGTAAAGAAATACCTTGGAGTAACTGCATTACGGATGGCAAACGAAGAAGAATTTGCTGATATAACGGGTGTGCCGAGTGGAGCAGCGAGTGTCTACATTCCGAATGTACCAACATACATCGATAAAAAAATATTTGAGAAAGAATATATCAATGCGGGATCTGGAAGTCTACTCGTTACCATTCGTTACAAGACAGCCGACTTAAAGAAATTGCCGGGAGTTAATCTTGTGGATTTTTGTGATGTTGTCGCGACTCATACAGTTATCGCCTCTAAAGACGTAAAAGATAAACGAATCGTATCGGGTATCACCCCAAGCGGGGACGGGACGCTGCATATCGGAAATTATTTGGGAGCAGTCAAACAGTTTATTCAGATAGCAAAATCCAATGAATGTTTCCTGTTTGTCGCGGATATGCACGGACTGACAACGATTCAGGACAAAAAGCATCTGGCAACGAATATCGAGAATCTTATTCTCAATGAGCTCGCCCTCCTGAAAGGATTTTTGTCGAAAGAAGAATTTGATCGATTAGTGTTTTATCGGCAATCGGATATCGGTTTGCATGGGGAATTGCAGTCGATCATCAACAATGTCACGCCACTTGGGCTGCTCAAGCGCGCGCATGCGTACAAAGATAAGTTGCAAAAAGACGTCGCGGAAGACGACATAAATCTCGGACTCTTTAACTATCCGATTCTGATGGCGGCAGATATCCTCATGTATCACCCGGATTTTGTGCCGGTCGGGAAAGATCAGAAGCAGCATGTGGAGATTACGCGCGACATAGCAGAGCGGTTTAACAGAACATACAAAAAGAAGATATTTACGTTGCCCGAGCCGATGATACCGGAGGATGTCGGGGCAGTATTGGGCACCGACGGGAAACGCAAGATGAGTAAATCGCTTGGGAATATCATTTCCATATTTGAATCGGAAGACGTTTTGCGAAAACAGGTGAACAGTACATACACCGATCCGACGAGAAAGCACGCGACAGACCCCGGACATATAGAGGGGAACATGGTGTTTACGTATCTTGGATTTTTCGGAGAGCCGAAAAAAGTGGACGCCCTCAAGAAGGCATATGTAGCAGGTAAGGTGTCGGATGTTGAGGTAAAGGACTATTTATTTAAAAGCCTGATGACGTACTTTGCGCCGGCACGGAAAGCGTACGAAGAACTGAAAAATAGTCCAGAATTGGTACGCGGCATACTCCAGCGCGGATACACTGCCGCCATGTCAAAGGCAGATAAAACGATGGGTGACGTACGGGAAGCGGTGGGATTGACGACGAAATACTCAGTAGGAGGACACAAGCATGCGAAGGTGGCTGATTCTGGACAAGCTCGCCTCGCTGGAGCGGAGGCGAAGCGGGCCAGAATGACGATTAGTATTGATGAATTTGCCAAAATGGAAGTGCGGGTGGGAAAAGTTTTGGAAGCACGAAATAAAGAGGGGAGTGAAAAACTCATCCGGTTGGTCGTCGATATAGCCGAAGAAACACCGAGGATTATATTCACTGGCGTGCGAGGGTTTGGATATACACCCGAAGACTTTAACGGAAAGCAATTTTTCTTTATTACCAACCTGGCGCCCCGGAAAATGCTTGATGAGGAAAGCCAGGGGATGATCCTTGCCGTAGACAGTGCGGATACATCCAAGCCGCTCTTTATTTCCGGAGACGGGATGCCAGTTGGAGCGAAAATCCGTTAATATTCTTCAGGTGATATGCAGCGGTGAACGTGGTATACTTGACGCTCAATACGCCGGGCCACCCGCCGCCCTCAGGCGATCATAAGAATAGAATTCCCTATCGGGGAATAGACATTAATAAACGTATGGCAGAGAAACAAACACCACCGGGAAAACATACTGATAACGGCCACGCCCATGGCAAAAATGGGAAAAAATCCAAAAAAATCTTCCAGTTGCAGATGCAGTTGAATTTTAAAAATATTGTCATCGGTCTGTTTGTCTTCTTTATCATATTTTCAATACTCGGCAGCATCGGCAACCAGGCATCGCTTCTGACCAGTAAGCCGCTTTCCACTGTAGTAAACGACGTGAAAGCAGGGAAGGTAAAGTCAATTGATGTAGAAGACACCAAGCTCACGGTAACGGATAAAGACGGCACCAAATACACTGCTATCAAAGAGTCGCAGGACTCGTTAGTCGATGTGTTACAAAAATCCGGAGTAGACCCCAAGACAGTTTCCATCAACGTAAAAGACTTGAGTGCGGCAACGATGTGGGCCGGGCTTATCTCCAATGTGTTGCCGTTTATCCTGACCATCGCGTTCCTTTTCTTTTTGTTTCGGCAAGCAAGAGGCGCACAGGACAACATCTTTTCATTCGGACAAAGCAAAGCACGTATCTGGAATAAGGATTTGCCCAAGGTAACGTTTAAAGATGTGGCGGGGGTAGACGATGCCAAAAAAGAACTGGAAGAGGTCGTCGACTTTCTGAAAAATCCTGCAAAATATAAAGCGCTCGGTGCACGAACCCCCAAAGGCGTTATTTTGGTGGGGCCTTCCGGAACCGGAAAGACGTTGTTGGCCAAAGCGATGGCAGGAGAGGCACATACCGCATTTTTCAGTATTGCTGGTTCTGAATTTATGGAAATGTTAGTCGGAGTAGGGGCCGCCCGGGTACGGGATTTGTTTGCCCAGGCCAAAAAAAGCGCGCCGGCCATCATCTTTATCGATGAAATTGACGCCATCGGCAGGATGCGCAGTGTCGGCATCATGGGTGGTCACGATGAGCGCGAACAGACGCTCAACCAGATATTAGTCGAGATGGATGGATTTGAACCAAATACAGCAGTCCTTCTGGTTGCCGCGACAAATCGCGGAGATTTACTGGATCCGGCATTGCTTCGGCCCGGACGGTTTGATAGACGGGTAGTACTCGATTTGCCGGATATGGAAGGCAGGAAAGCCATTCTCGGGATTCACGCACACGGCAAACCGTTTGCATCGGCGGTTGATTGGGACAGGGTAGCCAAACGGACCGTCGGGTTTTCCGGCGCGGATTTGGAGAACATGTTAAACGAATCGGCAATTCTGGCAGCACGCGAAAATAAAAAAGAGATTGACATGATTGATCTGGAAGAAGCTGCCACAAAAGTAAAGCTTGGTCCGGAAAAGAAGCGGCTGCAGAGCGATTTGGATCGGAAAATGACAGCCTACCACGAAGCCGGACATGCAGTGGTGAGCTACTATAGTCCATACCTGGATATTGTCCACCGCATAAGTATCGTATCCCGCGGTATGGCGTTGGGATACACATTGTCTCCTCCGGAGAAAGATCGTCTGCACGAAACAAAGTCTCACCTTATCGATGAGATCGCTATGACCATGGGTGGCAGGGCTGCGGAAGAAACGATTTTCCATGAGCAGACAAGCGGAGCGGCAAATGATATAGATCAGGCAACCAGGATAGCCCGTTATATGGTCATGGAATTTGGCATGAGCGATTTGGGTCCTATCAATTTTGGTCCGTCGTCGGATGTTACCGAGTGGGGGAAGCAGTATATGGAGCAGTCCTCGATTTCCCCGGATATGCAGGCAAAAATTGACGCCGAAGTGCAACGGTTTGTAAACACAGGATACAAAAAAGCCCTGGAACTTTTGAAAAAGCACCGGAAAGATTTGGACAAGATTGCCGCGGTACTGGTAAAGAAAGAAACGATTGAAAGCGATGAATTTGAAACGCTTATGGGCGGACCCAAAAAGAAAGACGCCGAATAAACGTATTCCGGCAAAATCGATTATACTATCCCCATGAACCGCCTCATCGTTATTGACGGCAATGCCATGATGCATCGGGCATATCACGCGCTCCCGCCGCTTACCACTCCGGACGGAAAACCCGCCCATGTCGTCTACGGATTTGTCTCGATGATACTCAGGTTATATCAGGATCTGAAGCCAACGCATATGACGGTTGCGTTTGACCGGCCCGGCCCCACGTTCCGAAATACACTGTATGCTGACTATCAGATCCAGCGCCCAAAGATGGAAGACGACTTTATTAGCCAAATTGCCATGGTTCACGATACCGTTGCGGCGTTTGGGATACCCATATATGAAGCAGACGGATTTGAGGCAGACGATGTGATCGGGACAATTGCAGAAGAAGTCAAAAGGCAAACGTCAAAGGTCAAAAGCGATTATATTGATCAGGTCATAATCGTGACCGGGGACCGGGACATTCTGCAGCTTGTGGAAGATGACCGGGTGCTTTGTTATATGCCAACCAAAGGATTGTCCGAAGGAAAGCTTTATGCGGAAAAAGACGTCGTAGAGCGGATGGGGGTGAGCCCCGGGCTTATCCCGGATCTGAAGGCGCTTATGGGGGATGCTTCGGATAACTATCCTGGCGTTCCCGGTATTGGGCCAAAGACAGCAATACACCTTATTGGCGAGTTCGGCTCCGTTGATGGCGTATATGCACACATCGATACCATAAAAGGAAAAGAAAAACTTCTCGCAGGGAAGGAAAGCGCAATGGTATCGCATGAGTTAGCCACTATCCGCACCGATGCGCCGATCACATTTGATCCGGCAAACGCCCGTATTGAAACGCTGGATACGCCGCGTGCGCAGCAGGCGTTGGAAGCGCTTCATTTCCCGTCGTTAATAAAACGGCTCCGGGGAGAACGCAATCCGAGCGAAATGAAATCCGAAGACACAATCGTTAACAAAAAAGCCAAAACGGATACGGAACAACAGCAATTATTCTAATCCTATGACTATTGCATTGGTACACGATTATCTCGGGGAATTCGGCGGAGCGGAGCGGGTGCTTCTGGCATTGTCCGAAATGTATCCGGAAGCTCCGATCTATACGGCATTCTGGCGGCCTGGAGAGGCGTGGAACCGGTTCAAAGAGAGAAATATACATACATCATGGGCACAGCATATTCCGGGCTTTGCAACCCGGCTACATAGCCCCTTGCGGTTTTTGGCGCCTCTTATCTGGCGGAGCTTTGATCTATCGACGTATGATGTCGTCATAAGTTCAGCCAGCTGGTATGTCACCAAGGGCTTCGGAACGCGGGGAACGAATAAAAAAAAGCCGATAGAGATTTGTTACTGCCATACGCCGCCGCGGTGGCTGTATGGGTATCCCACGAGCGTCGAGTGGCAGCGCTATGCGATTGTCCGCGCCTACGCGTCCGTTGTGGGATTTTTCATGCGGCACTATGACTATGCCGCTGCCCAGCGGGTAAATTACTTTGTGGCAAACTCACA
>JAKAFY010000036.1 GCA_021817785.1 bacterium | reverse complement strand
TTCCGATCTGTAGAGCTGTTTTCCGTTTTCGTCTGTTATAAAGATGGCCATGACCGGACATCCTTTGGCAGCCTCAAGCAGTGCAGTATCCGATTCTTCTTCGGTCGTATCCAAAATAATGGCCTTGGCTTCATCATCCAGCGCCCAGGCCTTGGGAGCCAGAGCTACGCACGTTGCGGCTCCTATACAGAGATCGCGGTCGATGCGCATGGTCCATTTCCGTATTTTCCGTATGACTTTCGGATCGTTACTGTCCATAGTAATTTCCACTATAGCAAAAAAATATGCCGGATAACAGTGGTTATTTCAGCGACACGATTGCTTTTTGTATCGCTTCCAGGGGCAATACTGCACATTTCACCCGTGACGGCGTAAGCGTCGTTCCCAACAACGACTGCACGTCATCGAGGGTGAGTTTCATCACGGCGCCGACGTCCATACCCTTCACCTTTTCCGTAAGCATGGATGCGCTTGCCTGATTGATCGCACACCCTTCTCCGGAAAACCGGATATCCGCAATCACGCGGGGTGTTTTGCCCGAGCCATGCACCGCGATTTCAATGACGATACGGTCACCGCAGCTCACGTTGATTTCCTCCGACGTGACATTCGCGCCGGAAAGGTGCCCGAAATTTCTCGGATGTTTATAGTGATCCAATATCACTTCACGGTACAGGTCCATAGATAAAAAAAGGGGTCCGGGACTTTACCCGAACATGTTTTTCACTTTTTGCAGCGAAACGATTAGCGCATCGATGTCTTTTTCCGTCGTATACACATAAAACGACGCGCGTGCCGTAGAGGGCACCCCCAACGACTCATGGAGCGGCATAGCACAGTGATTGCCTGCGCGGACAAACACGTTATCCTCGTTTAAAAGCTGTGCGATATCGTGAGGATGCGCGCCTTTCACCTGCAGTGCAAATACGCCTCCGCGTATGCGCGCATCGTTGGGACCCAGATAGGTTACGCCGCCCATACGGTCAAATTGTTTCATCGCGTACGACACAAGTTTTTCTTCATGGTCACGGACGTGCTGCATGCCCAGTGCCGATAGATACTCTACCGCGGCTCCGAAACCGATCACTCCGGCGATATGCGGCGTCCCTGCTTCGAATTTATGCGGAGCGGATTTGAATACGGTGCGATCGACATGGACTTCCGAAATCATCTCGCCGCCAAAAAGAAACGGATGCAGGGTATCCAGCACATCCTGTGTTCCCCACAGGACGCCTATTCCGGTCGGCCCCAGCATTTTATGACTGGAAAATGCGACGAAATCTGCGCCCCATTCCGCTACATCTACCGGCATGTGGGGTACAGCCTGTGCAGCGTCCACAAGCACGAAACATTTCGGATTGAGTTGTTTTACTGCTCGAACAATTTTTGACACCGGATTAATCGTTCCGAGCACATTGGACGCGGCGGTTACGGCAAGTAATTTCGTTTTCCGGGTAACAAGTTTCTCCAAATCCGCAAAATTCAGCGTCCCCTGCGGAGTAATACCCCAGATATCCACTGCAATATTGCGCTCGGCTCCCAGTTGTTGCCACGGCACGAAATTCGAGTGGTGTTCCATAATCGTCGTGACGATATGGTCCCCGGGAGACAGGTCATGGGTGAGCAAGCTGTATGCGACCAAATTGATCGATTCGCTGGTGTTTCGGGTAAACACTATTTCTTCCGGAGAACCCGCATGAATAAATGCTGCGGTAAGCGCCCTCGCCCGTTCATATTCGGCTGTCGCTTCCTCACTTGTCGTGTAGATACCCCGGAATACATTTGCGGTATACCGTTTGTAATAGTCATCTTCTTTACGGATAACGGCAGTGGGTTTCAGGGATGTTGCGGTCGAGTCCAGGTATACGATCCGTTTTCCGTGAATGTTCCGCCGAAGCTGAGGGAAATCTTTTTGGATTGATTGCGCATCAAACATACCGTTTTATAGCACTTTTACCCATACGTTTCCGTTTTCTACTTTTGTTTCATACGTCGCTACGTCCGTCGTTGCCGGAAGCGACAGTGCTTTCCCCGTACCCATATCGAACCGTGCGCCATGGCACCCGCACACGACAACGGTGCCATCCAGTACGCCTTCCGTACCCAGCGAACACTGTTTATGCGAACAAAGATCATTGACGGCAAAAAATGTTCCGTCTACGTTTGCAAGCGCCACGGGTATCCCGGAAATCATGACGGTTTTCATGGTGCCATTCGGTATGTCTGCCGCGGAAATTACAGAAACAAAATCGTTCATATGACCTCCTTATGTCTGCACAGCGACGCAACGTCGTCGTACATCTTTCCACGGAGTATTGTATCACCTATGGCATCAAACGTACTGGAAAGAAATCCGGTCGTAATCATAGCCCGTGCCGTTTGCCTCCCTATGCCGCGGGTGGCTGCGTACCACACTTCCATAGGATCCAGCGTTTTGACGATAGCGCCATGTGTGCACCGTACATCATTTGCCAGTATTTCAAGCGCCGGTTTGCTTACCGCGCGTGCGTGATCTCCCAGCAGCAGGTTTTCATTGCGCTGGTAGGCATCGGTTTTTTGCGCCTGTGTATCGACGACGATGCTCCCTTCATAGTTGCATTCGCTCTCGTCTGCCATGACACTTTTGATAAGCAGGCTGCTCGTCGTGTTGGGCGCCTGGTGATGCTGCAGGGTTTTTATAGTAACGGCTCCTTTCCCCGAGCCAAAGACGACACCTAATATGGTCGCACGTGATTGTTCTCCGATAAGACGCACGAAGGGCGATAGCTCCATGGTTTCCGTAACGCGCGCCACTATAATGAGTGTGAGGTGTGCGTTTTTTTCGACGATATACTCTTCCTGCAATCCGGAAGTGCCGACGTGTTCTACGAGTATTTCATCCGTCCGTATACGTGTCATATAGTTATCCGACCGATCCTTCCATCTGTAGCTCTATCAGCCGATTCATTTCGACGGCGTATTCGAGCGGCAACTCTTTGACGATCGGTTCGATAAATCCGTTGACGATCATGGACTGTGCTGATTCTTTTGCTATCCCCCGGCTCATGAGATAAAACATCTGCTCGTCTCCTATTTTGGACACCGTTGCTTCATGTTCTATTTCCACGTTTTTTTCATCGATGTTCATCGTGGGATAGGTGTCTGACCGGCTGTGTTCATCCAAGATAAGCGCGTCGCATACGACTTTGGACTTTGCCTGTGTGGCGCCCGGATATACCTGAACCAGTCCGCGGTATGACGTACGCCCCCCGTTGCTGCTGATGGATTTGGAAATAATCTGGGATGTGGTTTCTGGGGCGACATGAATGACTTTCCCGCCCGCGTCCTGGTGCTGATTGGCTCCCGCGTATGCAATAGAAAGCACTTCCCCTCGGGCTTTTCTGCCCATGAGATAGACACTCGGGTATTTCATGGTAATTTTGCTGCCGAGGTTGCCGTCCACCCACTCCATGGTGCCTTCTTCCTCCACACGTGCACGTTTGGTCACGAGGTTATACACGTTTGTACTCCAGTTCTGAATGGTCGTGTACCGCACCCGTGCTCCTTTTTTGACAATAATTTCCACAACCGCCGAATGCAGCGAGTCGGTCGTATAGATGGGCGCCGTACACCCCTCGACATAGTGTACGAAACTTCCTTCTTCCGCGATAATCAGTGTCCGTTCGAACTGACCCATGTTGGCAGCATTGATACGGAAATATGCCTGTAACGGCAAATCGACATGCACGCCTTTGGGCACATACACAAACGATCCCCCGCTCCAGACACTCGTATTTAACGCGGAAAATTTATTGTCTGCCGGCGGGATAATCGTGCCGAAATACTGTTTGACGATATCGGGATACTCCCGAAGCCCGGAATCCATGTCCAGGAATATAACTCAGATCGGA
>JAKAFY010000005.1 GCA_021817785.1 bacterium | reverse complement strand
CGATCTTATCGGCGATAACGTATGGTGCTATTAAACGGCTACATATAAAACAATTGAGTATATTTTGTTTCCCTGCATTGTTTATCGGTTTGGGAGGGATCATTCCGGCGTTATATCTTTCCAACCTGTTCCGAACGGAGCCGTTTGTGCAGCTGCGGCTCTGGGAATTATCGCAGAATAACCAATTGACCGCCCTGCATTTCCTACTGGCCACCGGACCGATATTTCTCATCGCACTTTTCTCTCTGCCTTCCTATCTTGCTAAACCTTCGTTTGCTACGCTTCTAAACTTCTTTTTTCCCTTGTTTTCCTTCTCTCTGTTCCTCTCTCCCATCCCCCCACTCCTGGGAGTCACACAGGTGCGCTTTATGTCCACGCTGACTATTCTTTGTGTGTCTATCATTGCAGCCGACGGCATAGGGCACGTCAGTGCATTCCTAAAAACGAAACTATTTTATCGACCTTCTGTGAACCGTGAACTCATTACTTTCGTACTATTGATTCCGCTTACCCTTCTCCTCCTCCCCAACCATGTCAAAACGCTGCAGCTGTCGACGCGCTTTGATCCCGGCAACGCGTATCAATACCTGTCCGCGTCCGATTACCGGTTTGTCATCCAAGCGGGGGCAATTGCCCGGAATCAGGACGATACCTTCCTGGTGATTTGGCCGTACAATGTCCTGTTTCCGGGTATAACCGGAGACAAAAGCTTTAACGGACACCAGCTCCTCACCATCCGCGCCGCCCAAAAGGATGCGCTTGCCCAGCATGTGTTTGACGAATCGCTTTCTTCCGGAGAGATGGAACGCATACTTATTGACTACCGGATACGGTACGTTTTAGCCTATACATGGACTCCAAAACTTTCGGAGCTTCCCATACTCACACCGGTTATCAGAACCGGGACACTGGTTCTGTATCGTGTACGGAAATAAATACTATAGGTATATAATCTACTCATGGCAGAAACGTATCATGCATCACAAAATCCCGGTAAGACACATCCAGATTCAGCCTCACGCCCGCCGACACCCACCGCAATTTCACCCCTTGCTATAAGCCATAATTTCGACTATACTACATCCCTAGAAATGACTATACCTGAACTTAAAACAGGCCGGGAAATGTTTAGCCACGGAGTTCCAAACTACAATGAACTCAATTACCATATTCGTATCGACGCAATGACCATGGAGGATAAGCTGAGCTGGCTTTCCAACCATATTTTAAAGGAAGAACAGCGACTGCTTCGCGAACCGCATAATATTCCCCAGCACCGACCGGAAGCCAAAATCATGTTTTTGACCGGCGGACCCAAATCCGACGTAACGGAAGCCCGGGACTTCGACGGAAACCTGATCCATACCCGGCATCTTGACCATCCGCGGCCCATGTTTGCGGAAATTCCGGAGGCATTAGCGTCCATTTCCCACTGGTTCGACCTTACCATCCAAAGCAAAGAACAGAATTCCGATCCTCCGTCCCCCATCCCCGCGCTTTCCGAAATATCCGATGTCGTCTACAACATTTCCCATCTTCTGACCCTGGATCCCAATTTCGGAGACAACTATACCGAATACCTGGACCGCATTGCCGGGTCTCTTGGCTTTAACCTGGACCAGCTCCTGACGCTTACCGTCTATAAATATAATTTCCGGTTGGGCCAGGGCAAATCACAAAAAAATATTCCCGTCGAAAACGCGATGTTGGCAAAAGTCATCGCCCAAACCGGTCCTGACGGCGTGCCGCTCTACCCAAACCCGACGGAATCGCAGTTCCAGAAGACCTTCCACACCCTTTCCGAAGTGCAGTCTTTGTTAAATACGCGGCTGGAACAACTCCGGCAGGAATATGAATGGCAGATGGATGCCGCGGTGAAATAATACCTTCTCCTTCGTATACCCCCTCGATTCGCGCGGCAGTTTTCCGTATGATAAGGGCATGCAGTTTCCCAAACGGTACGTACTTTATGTGTGTATAGCACTCGCCCTATTTCTCCGTATCATGCTCATAGGGAATCCGGGGTTTGAGGCGGATATTTCGTTCTGGAAATCCTGGGGGCTCGCTACCTACGACAAAGGCATCATCGAAGGGATGAAAGTGACCAACAACAACTATCCCACACCGTTTGCGTATGTATTGGGCGGCATGGTGGCCCTCTATAGCCTATTCGCCGACCCGCATAATTTTAACCAGTTCTGGAGCAACACCAACCTGCTGTTTTTGGCAATCAGCAAGCTGTTTCCTATCCTTGCCGACTTTGGTATCGCAGGCATCATCCTGTATATCGGCAAACACGCAGCATCCTTGGGGTTCCCAACCGCCAACCCCAGGGGTCGGGGGGCGTTGACCCCTGGGGTTATCAGGAATGCAAAGCGTTTCAGCTTCCCCCTGATTCCTGATTCAGTATTCATGATTCTTGCCATTACGTATCTTTTGAATCCAATCGCGCTTATAGACGGCGCCTGGTGGGGCCAGGTTGATTCATTGGGTCTTTTCGTTTTTTTGTGTGCACTCATCCTCGCCCTCAAACGCCGGCCGTTTTGGGCCGGGCTCGTATTCATCATATCTATGATGACAAAACTGCAGAACATGATCTACGGCCCGGTATTTTTTCTTTTTATCTGGCAACTGGAAGGATACGACGGCCTTATACTCTCTCTGGCCGGCGCACTGACCGGATTTTTAGGACTCAATATAGAGTTTTTCCTCACCCGCAATATGGACCGGGTACTGGCGTCCCTCACCGAAAATTATGATTATTTTCCCTGGATGAGTTTGAATGCATTTAACCTCTGGTGGATCGTGGCAGGCGCCAAAGGGATGGCCACGTCGGACAAACTAAGCATCCTCGGCATAGTGAATGCCAAAACCATAGGCCTGCTCACGTTTTCATCGTTCTATTTGTTCGCTGTTGTACAACAGCTCTTCACGCGCGCAGGAAGGGGCAACATGTTCGCAGGTCGCTTCCCGAGCTTAGCCGCCAGCGCATCCGATAGACAAAAGACAAAAAAATCAAAAGATACAATGGAGGGGTCGGAGGTCTTGCGAGCAGCGGACCAAGAACATGGTGCCACGACCGGAGCACTGTCACACCTGCTTTATTCATTTCTCACCAGTCTCATTCTGGTAAACGCTGCCTTTTTCCTGTTCCAAACCCAGTCCCATGACCGTTATGCCTATCCCCTGAGCGTTTTCCTCCTGCTGTGGGCACCGTTGTATCTGTATCAGGTGTCAGGTATCAGGTATCAAGGAACACGCTATAGATTTCCATTATTCATCATTTTCTATTCATGCTTCAGCCTTATATACTTCTACAACCTCCATACCGCACTCGTATTCAACTATCCCAACAACGGCCTCCCCGTGCTCTCGCTGCTTACCCAGCCGATATTCACCATCGCGACCGCATATGTCCTTCTGGGTTTGTTTTTCGTATTTCTTTTTGCCGTTCTCCGCGCTTCAAAAATGACACGAATGGCCGCACTCGTTGTTCTCGTCGTTTTCGTTTCCGGTCTTTGCTATCTTAATAAACCGCTCTGGAGCAAACAGCCGGTATCACTGACAAAAATCGTGCCGTATATCAGCGAACAGGCCTACGGCACGCGTCAGACGGATAAAAGTGTTCAGAGCTCGTTCGGCGGACCCAACAAGTGGACGAGGCTCTCGGTTCAATATGTGTTTTACCACCACGGCATCGGCACCCATGCCAATTCCAAGCACGTGTTTGATATCAACAAACAATTTACAAAATTTACGACCGACTTCGGTATAGACACCGAGGCCGGCACAAAAGCATCGGCTATATTTGAAATATACGGAGACGGGAAACTATTGTTCCGGTCACCCAAAATGGGCCGGTTTGACCTGCCGAAACATGCGGAGGTAAATATTACTGGCGTAAAATATCTGTCATTGGTCACCAACGACGCGGGAGACGGAAATTACGATGATCACACGGACTGGCTGGACCCGCTGCTCTGGCCATAATAAGCTCATAAAGTTCGTAACGTACAAAAGTTCGTAAAGTAGACACGTTAGACACTTTATGAACGTTATGGACTTTCAAACTTTATGAACTTTATGAACTTTCGAACTTTATGAACTTTATGAACTTTCAAACTTTATGAACTTTATGAACTTTCGAACTTTATGAACTCTTATAGACGATTATGAATATACACAGACTTGAACGCTTGCTGAGTATAGGTTTGTTGGTATTTGCCATCGGCTTCAACCTGTGGCTCTATCGGCTGGAACCCACGGCAACGACCGACCCTAACGACAATACCTTCCAGTATGCATTAGTCGACCGCACCAATCAGATGTGGGACTTCGCATCCTCTCACTGTCCCAAAGATGTACGCTTTTCCTTTTGCGTTTTAAGTTACCTTACGGATCATTGGGTTCCCAATTGGGCAGAGGGATATAACCTGCCGTACTACTACTCCCATGCGCCGCAGATAACCATCGTCGCATCCCATCGGCTGCTCTCGTTTCTCGGCGCCCGAATCTCGCTTTTCTCGTACTACCATTGGATCACGTATCTCTTGCTAAGCTTCTTCCCCCTTTCTCTCTTTCTTGCGTTACTAATAACTGGCCTTTCTCCTATCACAGCCGGTTTTGGCGCGCTCATTGCTACCCAGCTTTCGACGGATGGCCTCTACGGCCTGGACCCGTCGTCCTTTCTCTGGCGCGGATACGGGCTCACAAGCCAGCTCTATGCCATGATTTTTTTCCCGCTGGCCATCGCATATATATGGAAGTTGTTTCAGACAGAATCATGGGGTACGAATCATGTATCAAGGGGAATAAAATCCATAATTCTTGATTCTAAACCCCTGATTCCTGCGGTTCTCTTCCTCGCGGCGACCACTGCCGGCCACCTGGGTATCGGCATCATCGCGTTCCTAAGCGCCGGAATATTTGCGATATCAGAGCCTCTATTTCTTCTCATCCGAAGTAACGAAGTAACGAATATACGAAACCTACGAGAGATACTCTCAACAATCAAAACCAACATCACAAAACTGGTACTACTATTCGGAGGCGTCATACTTCTTCTCGGCTACTGGATATTCCCTATCCTCATAAACGGCAACTACCACAACACCAGCGTCTGGGATCCCATTTGGAAATTTAACTCGTACGGCTTCCGCGAGGTGCTGAAAAACTTCTTTAACGGCGACCTGTTTGACTTCGGGAGATTTCCCACGCTCACCATCTTGGTTTTTATTGGATTATACGCATCGTTTTTACGACCAGCCGCTGAGAGTATTAAGGGAATAGTATTAAGTAGCAAGGTAACAAAACAAAATAATAACACTCCTGCCTTAATACCTAATACCTACCCCTTTATACCATTCGGCATGCTCTTGCTCTTCTGGCTCCTCATGTACTTTGGGACCACAACCTGGGGCTCTATCCTCTACCTTATCCCCGGCATGAGTGATTTCCACCTTTCCCGCTTTATCGTGGGCGTCCACATGGCGGGACTGTTTTTGATCCCGATTGGTGCTTCATATATCATACATGTGCTTTGGCGAGGCGGAACAAAATTTTTGCAGCTCGCTTCCCGAGCTCAACACCAGATGATCGGAAACGATCACAACGTGCGAGCAGCGGAGCAAGAAAATTTTCGTTACGCCGTCAGCCAAATAATTCTTTGCGTCATTGTTGTTTCTTTTATCACTCCCCAAACCATCCGGTACGCCTCCTACAACGACACGCTGATCAAACGCGCCAACGCCAACTACGCCGCCGTCTCTTCCGATTCTAAGCTACTTATAACTACGCTTCTACGCTACGAAGCTTCTTCCCCCGGCCGTGTCTTTGCCGGCCGCGGTGGCTCGTGGGGTAAAAATTTCCGCGTTGCGGAAACGCCGTATTATATGCAGCTTTCTACCTTTGGCATCCCCACGGTATTGTGGCTGCCCGAAACATGGTCTCCGAACTCCGATACCGAGCAGTATTTCCGGGAAAATGTGGAGGCCGACTACGCCCTCTACAATGTGCGCTACGTCGTCACCCCGGCAGATTTACCGAAAGACCAAATACAGCCGTTTTGGACGCCTCTCACAGCCTCAAAAACGTGGGTTTTGTATTCTGTAGGTAACCTAAGTCACGAAGGTGACCTAGGATATGTGACTACAGGCATTAGACCAGCCATAGTATCCAGCTCCAAACTCGATTTCACCAACGTCATCCGCCTCTGGATCCAATCCGATTATCCGAAACAAGGGCTCTACCCTGAGCTTACGTTCGATAAAACGTATCCGAAGACCTTCGGCCTTCCCAACTTCCGGATGATTGATGAAACATTATATAAAGTCCCAGATGGCAGCATCCACGGCTTGTTTGCCGAAAATCCAAATTACCTAGGCAACCTAAGCGACCTAGGTAACATCAAAATAGTCTCCCAAAAGGATGAAAGTGATATGGTATTTCGAGCGACCGTTACGGTCAGGAAGCCCTGCAGCGAATGTCTCGTCATCCTGAAGCAATCCTTTCATCCCGAGTGGCGTGCCACCGTAGACGGCAAACCGGCGACCACATTTGCCGTATTCCCCTTCTATATCGCGGTAAAGCTCGATAGTCCTGGAACACATGAAGTGGTGTTTTCCTATCAGCCATCATCGTTCAAAATATTATTCCTTATCATTTCTCTTATCGCCCTTATCCCCCTGATATCCCCGATCGTCCTACGCTTCCATAATCGGTTCGCATGATGAACTGCACAAATCCCAACTATCTACCCACAACTCCCGGGGTTGGCAACTCAGTGCACCATCAAAAACGTATTGTAGCCTAACTCCTTTTCATGTTGTATCAGGGCCCGCCACATGGATGCATCCATAACATATGTTCCATCAGGCGTTACCGGTGGAATATAATCAGTCACGTCATTAGATATCACCGCATCCGCGATATCTACCATAGGCTGTATCCCTTCTTGTTGTAATGTGGTTCGCAATGTTTCCTGAAGCGCAGAATTTACAAAAAATATAGGATTAACGTTCATATGTATGGATTTCCCGTCATTTGTTTTCCCAAATACACTGATATACTGCGGCGCATTCCCATTGGTCATTGCTTTCGCGTCCACGGTCATTTGCGCCAACACGTACTGCAACGATGTGTGATTTGCGCTATCTTGTGTTAGTGGCATTCGAAAGTCATAGCGGGACTGAATCGGCAGCGCGCTCAACCAAGACATGCCGGCTTTCGACCCGTTCACGAGAGACAGCTCCGTGCCGTTATCAACTAACCACGATGAAGATGCATCACTTTTCCGCAGCGTGTCACCGTTAAATATGGTGCCGTTATACAACACAGTATTTACAGGTGTATGAATTGCTTGAACCGATGAGAGAACTGCATATTCGATCGGGTCATTCATAGTTTTCCCCAGTCTCGCGTAAGCCGCCTCAACCGAATCCATGGAATCAAGAGAGAGAATAGCCCCCTGAACCGGCTCTATGACAATCGCAGGATATTCCACCCCATTGTATTCAAGTCCCAACGCCTTTGCGATCAATGGGTCATTCACAAAATAGCGGACCGCTTCGGCAGTTGTCTGAGACGACAATTGCACCGTCCCAAATTCCGCACTCTGTATGTTTTCGGAAAAACTTTTTTTGGTGCTTGTACATATCGATACCCCGTGGGTCGCGGCAGCATATAAGCTATGCACATACTCCCAATGGATTTTTCCTTCGTCAATATCATGGAATGCTAAATACGCAACATATTGGCAATCAGAAGGCAGCACAGAGAGCGCCGATTTTCCTACAGACATGATTTGACGCGTATTTATATGTCCGGACAACAATTCGTATATCCCAAGATACAGCACAATTTTATCGGCACTAAGACAGTGCAACAGCTTGCATCCTCCTCCGGATGCCCCATCAGAAAGCCGGGCCCCAAACCATTGGTGAAATTTCTGGCGGACCTCTGTGCGAAATGCAGCGGATGTGGCCCACTGTCTGGCAAACGCCTGGGGCGATGTCCACTCAACTGAGCATAACGCAGAGTCGTTATTTCCTGCACCTGCATACACCCGCTCGATAAACGGATTTTCGGAAAAACAACCCTGTTGCGCGAGTGATTGAATCGTGTCGACGGTGCTCTGTGTTGTTTTCGTTGCTGTCGTGCCAATGGTTTGTGCCATCTCCAAGATTGGCGTCAAAGAACCGGATGATGGTGACCCATGATGAAACGAAATTATTTGAAAAATTACCCAAGCAAGAAATCCAATGATTGGTAAAATCAATGCCACCCGTCCGATCAACGTCATAATATCTTTATGACCAACTGACGTGCTTACTACATCCTTTTCGTGGGTAAACAGTGCCTGTTTTAAACTTGCTCCAACCATCGAACCCAAACTCCATATTGGTTTGGCCATATAATGTGCTACGACGAGTACAATCGCTGCGCCCCCTTGTCCAAGCAACCTGCCTACCAAGGGATTATCCATATGATCACGAATACCAAAGAAAGAAATGAGGCCCAAAGAATGCATTGCCAGTATCACGACCGTTGGTATTAACGAACCCCAAAAACATACCCAATCGGGAATCTGTATTCTTCCTTTTGTAACCTTATTAAGAACCACGTTTATTGCTACAAAACCAACTCTTAACGCATAAAATCCGACGGAGGTCTCCCAGATATCACCGATATTTTGAGCAATCCAATGAACAACGGGGTTTGTGGGTAACGTATAGACTTTACCTAGGTCACCCGTTGCTAAAAATGTCCTCCAGCCAACTCGTGGCAATATTGTTTTCCACGAAAACATATCCGGATCAAATACCAATTCAGCACCTTGGATAAAAAAGGCGACGACAAGCTCCACTAACTTCACTGGGCTGGTAAATATATCACGGACTACAGAGGATACGAACTTACTTAAGCCTTTCATTCCTCTCCCCACCCACTGCAACGCGGGTTTCACCACATTTCCCCACAGCGACCAACCACGGGCTGTAGCAATTCCAAATAATATTTTCGATATTTGGAATATCGCAACCGCTCCATACATAACCCCTAAATCATAAACATCCCGCAGATTACCGTTGAAGATATATTCTGTAAATGTTACCCAAAGTATTGCTGTCGTGGGAACGATATAATTTTGCCAAGTATGCTTATAAAATTCTTGATCAAAATTTCTTGGCGTAACAAGGTGTTGCGTGTCAAATATAGCAAGATTTCCAAGTAGCGACAGCATTCCAACCACTGCCATTGCATACCCAAAATCCGATAGCCTCCACCGCCAAAAATTGTAATCTAGCGTCGTAAAGAAACCTATCCTTGCATGTAGTTGTGTAAGAAAATCTGCGTACTCCCTTCTCGTCATAAATTGGATGCCAGTAAACTTATTCTCAACTGCATCATATGCTTTACCACCTAACGCTATGTAATTTATATCCTGCAAAACAGGAAATATATTCTTCCAAAATTCTTTCAATTTTTGAAAATTGATGATACTTTTCGTACTAGTCTGCGCTTTGAGGACTTCCTGTATACGTGCCCTGAGGCTGGGACGGAGGGCATCGAAGAAAGCATCACGGGTCATCCCGTTGGGGTTTACCTCGCCGTAGCTGTTAAGCGAAGGCGGGCTATTCTCAAACAGTGCCATGTAGGCGGTATCCTGGGTTTCAAAATACGTCACGAGGTGATCAACCAACGCAGTTCCCTCCAGCGTCGGATTATCCGCAAACACCGCGCGCTGGGCAAGAGCGACAGTCTGCTGATTGACTACATAATGACTAATTTTATATTGCTGTAAGGTTTCTACTGTTAACTCCGGATGCAACATCAAAAGCATTGTGTCAATCCGATCAACAAGTAAAGATATATCAGACTCAAGTGCTTTATATTTTTCACTTGATAACCCTGGTACAACTTGCCTTTGAAGAGATACTGCTTCCGCAACCAATGATGCGATATGTGATTCTGGAGTAAACGAATTATCCTGCATCACATTAATCCCAATCCGTCCAAGTAACATAGCGTCATAGTCCGCTCCGTTCATCCCATCAAAGATCGATTGACTATGCAAAATCGGAATATTTGGATCAATGACATATGAAATAGATACTGAAGAATTAGGTGCCAATCTCTGTTGCCCATACTGGAGCGGCCAAGACAAGTGGGGTTGCTCTGTTGTTTTTCGGAGTATAAAACTATTAACTTGATTGGTTCGGCTTACAGGATCATAAGACCAATTTGAAACTATACGATATCCGTGCATATTCATCCACGCGATCATGCCGCCATACTGCTGTGAAGTAAGACCGGAAATAGTAGTCGGTGGAAATGAATTATCAACAACGATAAAACCTCCTGGTTTCAATAATTCAAACAGTTCAGACAATGTGCCCAGTGGATCGACGGCATAATTTAATGTATTTTTAGCAAATATAACGTCTTGCGATCCGTGTGCTATCGTATTGCGCTGGGAAAGCGTCTCCATTTGTGCTTCTTCGCCACTTATATACCGTGTATTACGAGACGGCAAGCCTACTGGAGAATAATTATAGGCAGAAATTCCTGTTACAAA
The DNA here is from genome assembly GCA_021817785.1 of bacterium. GTDB lineage: Bacteria > Patescibacteriota > Microgenomatia > UBA10105 > UBA927 > UBA927. The sequence goes on along the minus strand of JAKAFY010000005.1, from coordinate 64,022 downwards.
CACGCGATCTTTCCAGACGCGAGATGTTTCGTATAAAAATGAAGCATCTGCAGTACCTAAATCCGTAATTTTCACAATACCAGAGGCATCTTGAAGCTTTAACTTGATAACATCGGTACTCGTAAAATGTTTGAACTGATATTGCGGTTTCCCTTCAAGTGGATATTTATGTATACCAAACACTGGAGGACGTACAACAATGGCATATTGTTGTTCAATCAATTGTTTTACAAATTGCGGTCTTCTTTGGGTAAACGGGGCTTGCTGTTCCGGCATGAAATGGTTTACTATCCCCTGCCACAGAGAGCGGAAAAAGCCGAAGATACGGTCGGTCATTTCCCCGACTGCCATCACTTGTTTATTTGTGCTCCGTAATGACTGATCGTTTATTGAATTCAAAATACTCTGCCAGAATCGTTCTGCTCCGACTACGGCTGGTTGCCACCAAGGATCTTGAGATGCATGTTGCCAGGCGCGTAAAATAACAGGTCTTTGTTCTGGAATCGCTTCGTATATTTGATTTATGAGTGTATTAATTCCAGTAAGTCGCATAACCTCGGCAGCAATGGGGTATGAGTCATAACTATCTTCTGGTATATGCAATTGTTCACGAACGTTAACTGCTAATAGATACTGAAAGTTAGATTCTATAGCCCTGTACGGCATGTTTGTAAATTGATTGTTATCTGAAGATGAAAGAGAGGCGACGACAAATCGAATGACTGCCTGCGTTGATCCTAATGTTTGTATATACCGTCTTGCATCCGCTGTGTATCTATTCCTCCCATTCGGAAAAAACGCACTATATAACTTTTGTCCTATATTCCCACTCTGCGATTGGAATCTATCAGCTAAACGGATCACCCCTATATAACCATGCGTGCCAATAGAAAATATCGCATAAATTGACTTATATAACACTCTAGTTAGAAACTCGGAGGGCAGTATTTTGAGAGAATTGAGCGTATTTATTGTTATAGTTTGCATATACAATTTCTCCTCTAAAGCGCTCACAATATTCAATGGCACACCTACAACAACCGGAGGTGTCGAATCGTTTACAAAATAGCTATCACTTATGCCGTACAGACCACTCCCCCCGATGTACTCAGACATAGGCTCTAATTTAAAATATTGAGAGACACTTTTAGCCACATCGGGTTTAGTATCGATCACTGCAAAAAAGTTGCGGAAAAAATTTGAGTTTACCGTATCCAAATCTGTATCCCATGGTTTATTGTTTGCTAGATTAAATGCGACCTGCACTTCTACGATAGGCAAATATGTAAACATGACCTCTTTCGCCAATTCGGCCTGCTCCATCCGCGGAGCTTGTTCGTATGATCCGTAGTTGTGATGTGCTAAATCAGCTAAATCGGTATACTCTACTCCAAAATCTCTGTTTTGACGATGTTGTTCGCCATCAACCAACCCATGGAGAACTTTGTTCCCTTCCTGCTCTCCGTATCTAGATGATAACCATTTCATCCATTCGTTAAGTCCGCTTCCATTTCCCCGAGCCAGTAATGAGGCAATCCTCCGTGCTTCAGGATCAGAATCATATTGCAAAAATGATGCCTGGATTTGCAAAAACTGATCCAAACGCTCTCTGAGGGCGTCTTTGGAAAGCTGAGTCGGGTGCGATGGAAGCCGACGCATATCATCAGTCAATCCTATAAAATCCTGAAAGGTATATGGATTCCGTCTCGCCCAAAGCGCAATAACAGGATTTCCGTATATATCAAACCCCTCTTTTTGTAACAATTCCGGAGTCAAAGCTCCACTTCCCTTCCCTGATGTAACCGATCGAGCAAATACCTGATTTAAATCGAATGCCGCGATTGGCTTGCGGACTCGCATCCCGACGTCTTCCCATTCCTTTGTTACTTGAGCATCCTCTTGAAATGACATTTGACCAGTAAATCCGTATGTTGTTACGTCCTGTCGTTTCTCCACGGGGGCACCAAATGCATCTGAGGAAATTTGTATATTACCTTGAGCCGCTCCGATCCCTTTCCGTTGAATTACAGGAAACTGAATACCTTTTTCATCAATGAGAGGCGCTGTTGGTATAACAAAATCTGCTCTTCCGTAGGAACGTAATGTATAAGTAATAAGTGAGTCTGGCAATTGTGTGGATGGTATATTTCTATACCGCGTCGGCGCCAATGTCCGACGTAATGCTTCTTTCCAGCTATCTCCTGGCCATCCTTCTATTTGTATATCGTTACGAAATGTTGATAAAAAGTTTGGACTCGCCAATAGCGTCGCATCAGAAGGAACAGTAGTAAGCCTCGCCAAACTAAAAACACTTGCTGATAATGCGCTTACTGGACTCTGAATATCTACTTTTACCGTGCTCGTCTGTGTTTCTCCTAGCCTCATCCCCTGCCACAGAGAGCGAAGGCGCTGCAAAAACGCGTCCCATCGGGCCATTGTTTGTTCATTAATAACTTGAAGTTCAGGCAAATTCGGCCGGTCAAATTGATATCGTTGAGAAGGGAATTCCGCTTCTATATCTTTTAACATTTGTTCAGGCTCCAAAAACTCAATATCCCTTGGAATAATAATAGAAGCCCATGGTGGCGTTTTTCCTTGCCTCGCGTATAGCGCAATAATTGATGTCTGGAAACCGCGCATAAACAACTCAAGCCCCTTATCTTGACTTAGTTGTAATTCATGAATTAAATACCTTTCTGCGACATATGCCTCGTATTCTTGCTCTTCATGAGACAATCCCGGATAAAGTTTCTTTTGAATCGCGTGAATCAATTCATGTTCATAAAGATGCATACTCGTAGGATCCGTCCTCCACGTATTCATGATGCGGTCTTTTAGAACTATTGATCCATTGGGTAACGTCGCTCCACCCGCAGCGTGTTCTTCATCTCCAGGTGTAAAAATTGCGTTAAAATCACGCTCCCGCATTGATGTAACCGATATATCATACTTCTGCCTGAGTGACTCAAGACTATTTGCATATTCTGTGGGATTGAGTTCGTAGAGATCATCAGCGGGAAGATTATATTTTTTTCGGAGCACTTCGTGATCTGTAAGCATTTTCTGGGCAAGAACCTTTTCCTGACCGCGGGTTACCCACAATCCAGTAAGTAAACGCAACAACCGAAGCATATCGTTATCAAGCGCCCCGTACCACTCATCAAAGTTATACCGCGTATATGTCTGAGCCGTCATACCAAACGTATAACGCACTTGCTGCATTGACGAAAGAATAATGGTCGATCTTCGCCGCACTTCTTCATTGGAATCGGTACGTGCTACTCTCAAAAGAGTTTGTGTTAAATCATTAAATGCAGCGATAAATTGCTTTCGAGTGCCTCCGAACATACTTCGGTAATCCGCGTCTGTATACTGTTTTATCTCTTCGTTCGGAAACGGAAATTCCCGCTCTATGGGATCAATAATTTGCGACACCTGATCGAGCGCAGAGTGCATTGCACCTGTCGTGCCTACACTACGTATGACACCTGTAACAGCTTTTATCTGATTTATCGGAGCTGCATACCCACCATCATTCTGCGATAACAATCGAAATATCCCCTGCCACAGCTGACCGGCCCACCCCACAAACTGCTTACTGTAGTGCCACACGTTTACGACCGATCCGATGCCAAGCGCCGGGAGCGCTTTCAACGCCGCGCGGACCTGTACAGAACATGGCTTTCCTCCCCCACTCGGGCCTTGTGCATACGCGACCGGCGCCATCGCCCAACATTCCGGCTCTTCAAGGGCTGCAATCCAATCTGATTGTGAAGGTTGGACTTCTTCCTGTATCAGTGGTGTTTCGGTGTCTGCGACTGCCGCGGCAAACCACACTTTCACTCCTTGTTCAAACGTCATGGCCTTTGCCGCTGTGACATTGGGATCAAGCGACGTAAGAGTCGTCAGACTCAACGTGTGCCGTGACTTCAGTTCCGGCCAAAACTTTCGGGCGAGATCTGCTTCTTGATCTACTGGGAAGCCGAACGACGGGACGAGATCTGGGGACTCGTAGGGCGTAAATGCATACATCTTCTGGTACATATCCCACGGCAATATAACCACTTTCCCCGGCTCGGCCATAAAATCGATGACATACGGTTTTCCGAGTATCATGACGCGGGCAACAAATACATACCCATCTTTAGACACCGCATCCCGATGTCCAAACACGAGCTCCGGTTGGAAATCGCGCCCGTTGGGAAGAGCGTTGACCGCAGCCACGGTCGTACACCCGTTTGCCGCGCATTTTTGGAGGAGACTTTTATCCCCGACTTCCCACTGTGCAACAGTTACGTCTTTTGCCGTTGTCAGGAGCGTCTTCACGACGTATTCCTGTATGTCGCTACTATGATTGTACGCATCCCCGAGTACCTGCCAGTCTTCTGAACGAAGATAGTGGCCGCTGTTGGGAAAATTCTTCATCGGTATATTGTGTTCCTCGGCAAAAAATTCTGTCTCTTGTTGATTGACGATATGATCTCCGCCGTCAAACGATGCAACAGTAGTAATCTCGACACCTCGGGCTCGCAACTCCTCCACAGTTTGATCCAATACGAGCTTCGGCTTCTGTGTGAGGACGTCGTTATACCAACGCATCGCAGCTTCGATCGCCTGCTGATATATGCCATGCACACTTGCGGCGTCGGCAACAGCCGGATCACCCGCCAAACCACTTAACCGCGTGTCTATGATGATGCGGTCAAGCCCGGTCAACCGTGCAGCAACGATGAGAAAACGCTGAAACGCGGACACAAAGACGTTTTCATACCGTGTATTCACAAACTGATACAGGGGTCCCCACACTACGTCGTTCGGCGCGTAATGAAACGCAATGATCTGTTTTTCAAACGTCTCGACATACGGCGACACGAGGAGGAAATCGGTGCCGGGTTTCACGTAATTCGGCCGGTCATGGAGAAGTGACGCGACGATATCCGCGCCGGTCGAGTGGCCGATAAACCGAAATCGCACACCATCTACATTTACGACGCCTGCAAGCCCGGTGAAAAAATCAGCAAACTGGGCTTTCATGGTTTCATAGAGATATGATGTTTTCCCGGAGAAGCTCCCCTCCCCGCCACCCAAGGTAGGCGCGACCGCAACCTGATTGATGCCGGCTACTCCATATGGCGCCATGATGTGCTGCATGGGCTCGGCAAACACACGCCGGTCGGCTTGGAACCCATGCTGGTCGACGATCACTTCGGTAGCATTATGTATCATCTGGACGACTCTCGTATGGCGCTCTTCCTGGCTTAATCCGGAAAACAACTTCTGCTGACTTGGGGTCAGTTTGATCATCCAGAGAACCGGCGTATCCGTCGTGCCGTACAACCCGTTTGTCGGACGGAATCCCGACGCATACAGCATATCGCCGTCAATCCGCACCTCGCCCACCATCGCATCGACAATCGTCTTCTTGGCATAGGTCTTTCGCGCAGCATCGAGATCCTCCCCGAGCGCCACTACCCGCGGCGAGTAGCCCCAGGTGTTCCAGGCGTGGGATACAAAATTCCGAACTGCGGCTATCCGATCCTTCCACCATTTCACCGTTTCTGGATACGCTTCCTGAAGCTGCGGCATCTGTACATCAAAACCATAACGCAGAGTAGACGAAGCAGACGGCATGCGTATCTCTACTTCATCAGCCGTCACACTTAGGTCATCTTGCGAGCCGGTTGCGTCCTGGAATTCGCTCAATATATCCAGAATTGTTTTTTTGGCTCCCGGTAATATTCGAAGGAATGAATAGAGCTCATCTTTGAGCTTTCCCGTCGCCTCAAAACGCTGAAGGTCGCTATTCGGAACAGATCGCTTCACCAGATAGGGCTCCAGAAGTTTCGTTACCTGATCCGAACCGGTAATGATGACATATTTGCCAAAAGGCAATGTATTCTTCCGGATGCTTGTTAGAACAGAATTATCGCCAAATGCCGACTCAACTTCATCTCCTTGTACCGATGACAGTGTTTGACCGTCTTTTAAGACTGAATACACGCGCTGTCCGTCATACGGCTTTCCCTTTTTGAGGACTTTCGTATCCGTCAGAAGATATATTTCATTGGTGTCGAGCGATATGGCATACGACGTGGCGTCCCCCACCTGTGCGCCGTACACAGCGCCATTAGAGCTATCGACATACGTAAATGCGACCGTTGCAAGCGCACCAGCCGGTCTATACAACATGTTTGCATTCGCGTCATCAAGCACTCGTTTAATTTTTGCGAAGATATTTGCCGTGGAGTCGGAAAGATAGAGCAACTCATTATGAAGCCATCGCACAGCCTGTGATGCAATCACACCACTCTCTTTGGATATGCCCCCGTTTTCGTCACGTGTCACGCCGTCTGCCGCTAGTTGAAATAAATTTCCATGCCATTTAACGCTCTCGGGAACAGCGTCCTGATTATCGTGATGGTATTTACCCGCAAGTTTATTGGGCATATATTTACGCCCGATATTCCTTATCGTCACGATTGGCTTAGCCAACGTCGTAGAAGCTTGCGGCTGTGCTTTGACAGCTTGGGGCGCTGATTGTTTTGTTTGTGTTTGTGATGATCCGACGGTCTGACCACGGTAATCCTGTACGACATTCGCCAAAAACTGTACTGTTTCTGTGTCGTCTTTGCTATCGGTAAATTTCCATAACGCATTTTTGATGGCGTTTATTAGTCCCCTGTCATCCCCGTTTCTATAGCGTTTTTCCTCGCTAAAAATCGCTGTCATGATTTCCGTCCAATGTGCATCAATCGTTGCGCGATACGACGCCGGGGCAGTCTGATGTATTCGATTTTCCACCGTTTTCAGATTCTCAAACCCCTTCGGAAGCTTCGATGATCCCGGTACGGATATCACCAATCTTCCCTTTTCACTACTTACCGCAAAACGAAGCGCTTCCGTCTTTATGAAATTCCACACGCCTCCAATCACACGCCTCCCCTGATCCATAATTCGTTGCCACCACGAAGCATGTCGTTGCGGGATAACCACGGGCGTCTCACTTACTGTTATTTTTTGTGCTTCTTTCTGACGCACCAGGAAATAATTCTGCCCCTGCTGGATGATCTTTAATCCACGGGAAGCAAATTTGTTACCAAAGCGCTCCTGTATATCTTTTGCTGCCGCTGCATTCAGCGCGACGATCGAGTCGTAGCTCTCCCCTGCCACTGGCTGGAACTTTTTCCTCGTCGCCAAAATATCGTCGGGGTTTTCATCAAAAATAAACTCCGTACTGCCTTGCAGTATCCGCAGTGTTCCCTCAGTTTGGACGAAGCCGACCTTCACAAGGATGTTACCGGCGATACCGTTTTTCGGATCCAAAATCACCGCCGCCGCGGCCGCAGCGTTTGGAGAAATCTTGCCGTCTTTTGCGTCACGAAGTGCCTGCTCAAACAACTTCTCAAAATCCATATACGCGACCAACTGGTCAAGCGAATCAAGTTTACCGATCGCCTGCATACCATCCCCACCAAAGAGTCCTGCATGAAGTCCCACACTCCGAAATTCTGCAACAACCAGCTTGTACCAGTACGACAATACATCCTGGAATCCGGACTGAAGGTTCACCGCATCCGGGAGATTACTTAACACTTTACTTATGAGACTAAACGGCGATAGATCCACGGCGGTAACCTGATGGACTACCCCTCCTTCTTCTTTCATCTCCTGGGACATCTGGACGACTGAGTGCAAAGCGCCATGGAGATATATCGTTTCCCCACGGGCCATACGATCCAGGTCGGCCCGCGATAAATGTGCGCCAAGATCCGTAAGTGTGATATACGTATCCGGAGCAAGGGAACTTAACGTGGCTATCTCATCCCCGGTTAATGATGCTACGGTTACTATGGGGGCTGGTTCGTCTGGTCCGATGATATCCTGTACGGCAAGCGGCCGTACGGAGATCGGAATGCCGCCTTTTTTATCTGATATGACCGATACGACGCCTGGTCCCTGCGGCGCATTTACGATATAAATCGGCAATGAATCCGTATCCTGCCACGCCCGAAGAGTGATTGGATCCATAGAAATTGCCTGTTCGATTTCTACTCCGAGAGGTGCCGCATTCACCGTATCCGAAATATCAGGGCTCGATGGTGTATGTTGTACAAGTTTACCGTCGACATTCTCAAGAACGAGCGGTTGCGTAGGATCACCGCCGACGAAAAATCCAAGATAATCGCCGGTCCTGCGGTACGGAAGTATTCCATCGAGCTTATATTCTCTCAGCGTCTGCTGGATCACCTCTCCCGCGGCATTACTTTCGATAAACTCCCGAAGTGACCGTAAAAATGTCGAACGATTTTGTGCCATTGAAATAAACACGTACTGATACAACGGTGTCTTTGGCGTCATCATCATATTGCCGGTATGCGCCATAAAGGCATTCAGGATGCGCTCCGTCAAAATCATACGGAACTGCCGAAGCACCGCAGCATCGATTTTTCCTTTGGCAACGTTCTGCTGCAACGCGGCAAACCCAGGGCGATGGTCATCAAACATCACGGTCACAAAGCGATACCGATCTACCGTGGCACGGAAATTGGCAAATGTCGCTCCCGGTTTCCGCAACACCTGCGTCACGATCGCCTGGAGGAATCCCTGCGGGATAAGCGAAAGCATCTGGCGTTTATCCGCCATAGACATCGTATGCGTCGGACCGGAGAGTATGTCAGGAACCTTCGACGGAGCTGGTCGTGCTCCCGATATACCTACGAGAGAAAGAGCGTATTGGAGCGTCACTGGTTGGAACAGTGCGGAAATCTGATGCTGCATATCCGGGAACCATGAATAAATCGGAATAGTGATATGCCCAGCAGCGATAAGTATGGACTGTACCGCGTGTGCCGCCGTCAACACAACCGGAATTTTGAGGATATACGCTGCAGCCACGCCAAGCGATATGGCAAATCCGGTCCGTACTTGTCCCTGTGCTCGAGGGATCTGTGATTGTTGCCCTTCAAACGTGGCGACGATACTCCCATCCTTTTGAATATCAAGTTTTGAAATGGGACGTGAAACGCCGTGCCTGGCCAGTCGTTTGTTTATGCTTCGCATCATCTCTGCCGGCGTCACAAAACGCGTGAGCGCGCCGGGTAAGCCCGCTATCTCAAACCCCTGATCGGATGTCTGGCTCGTATGAATTTCAGCGGTAAAGCTAAATTTTGCCAACTGTATTGCGACACTCCATATACCGTTTGAAAACTTCGGCTCAATCGTCATCGCCGCCATGCTTTTGTCGTTTATTCCGACTGCTCCGAGGGCGAATTTAACAGGTCCCGGCACATCCTGAAGATTCATTTCGCTTCGCATGGCATCGATAAGCTGGAGAACTTGGTCCTGCGTCAACGTCACCGTCGGGCCGGTCTGACTACTAAGAAAACCGTATAAAACCTTATTGAGTACAGCTAAATCCACATTCGCCTTATCACGAAGAGCAAGATCTAAAGACTGTATATGTTGTCGGAGCACGAATCTTACATTTGATATCGTACGCGCGCCACTTCGATCGTAGGGATTGATTCGTGTAACGCCGCCTGACCGAGCAATACTTCCAAATAGCACCTCAGCATTCCCTAACGAAATCGTAATATCAAAGCTTTGATTGGCCGCCGTACTTATCTTTTCTAGCTGAGCTTGTAATCGAGAAACATCAATCTTCAAAACAACGGACTTATCCTGTACTACTCCATTTAGTACCACGGGATAGTTTGCGGGGTACCCTGCGGCCTGTATATCACCCACAAACTTCGCAATTTGCGCGTTGATATCATTTGCCGCCGGAGCAGCATTCTGTGCCAAATGACCTGATGCGTTTGTCGTACTACTTCCACCGCCATCCCATGTCCCGAAATCTTCCTTCACATGAGCAAATCCTTTATCGGTAAACCATTTGATCGCCGTATCAAATATCGCTTGATCCGAATCAAGCAGGTTTACAATGAGGTCATACCGCTCCGTCATGGAAAAGTGCTGCTCCATTCCAAACTTTATGTTGGCATATATCGACGTCGTGTCGGCACTTTTTATTGCCTGCAATTCCGCGACGATCGGGCCCAAATCTTTATCAAGCTGCAACAATAGAGGCGATGTTTTGAGTTTGGCAGCCAATGCGTTTGCTTGGGTAGTATCATCTCTCCGTACACTCCCCACAAACGCCAGATTATCTCTGCCTATTACGTTATCGAGTGTCGGGAACTGTGCGATACGATCCTGTTGGTTAAATAAATAATAAAGATAATGACCAAACAACAAATCCTGTTCTTTCGGCGTCAAGGCACTAGATATGACCGGGTCACTATTTCGTTTTGTATACGCTTCCCGAATCAATCGAAGTGCTCGATCCCGAGGATTTGTGATATTTGCATGCGCCGCATCCCGAAACGCATGTAGCACTGCGATAGCTTCTGATGGAGCCCCATGTTGATGCTCTATATACAACAATGCGGCGTTGTGCCACTCTCTCAACGCAGATGTATATCGGGGATATGTTGGATTTTTTTTCGTTGCCTCATCATCCGACGCGGCAAGCGGAAGCCTTCGGCGCAATACTGTATCAACCGTTTGTTGTATCACTGCTTCCCGTACTTCTGATCTTCCTGCAGGAGTAGCAAACAATGTTGGAAGCAATGGTTTCGCATCTACTGCGATCTCCGCAAGTATCTTTTGCGACTCGACTGTATCGTTTAACGCATGGTCAAGCAACTCAACTTCGTGCGCTATTTTCGCGCTCAAACGGTTTGTAGCTCGCTGATCACTTCTCGACATAAAACTCAAAATATTCACGAACAACTGCTGATACCGCTTCCGCTGCGATGGGTTATTCGACTGTACTCCCAATTCGCGGATCATGTCATCGATAATGTTTTCCAATCGCTCTTTCTTTTCATTGGTTTGAACGAGCATGATTTCAAGCGACGCATCCCGCATCCTCAAAGTATCTGGTCCAAACTGGGTGTGTATTTTTGTCATGGCAGCGCCATAGCCTACTGCGTTATCACCGATGGGCACTCCTGCTGTGCGCGTCTGATATTTTTGCAATACAGAGGGCAATGTAGTGGCCACTTTGGGCAGATGCGCTATATCCCCTGACCGAACAATTTCAAATAACATGGCCATTTGCATGGTGATTTCATCCTGGAATGAACTTGCCTCATCCACTACATCAGACATCTGCATGAATACGTTCTGTACGGAAGGCTGTTTGATGGATGATGCAAACACACGGAATGCGCCACTTACATTGGCGTCCGCTTCACCGATAAACCGCACAAGCGTCTCTGCCGGAAACGCCCCGGCTTTGATTCCATGAAGAATCGTAAGAACCATGCGCATGGTAGCAAGTTGTACATCAGGCTCTTTATCAAACGGGAGTAAGAGTCGTATCTGTCGCGTTAGATCGGCAAATAGCGGGTCAACCACTTCCTGATTTCGATCCGCCTTCAGGAGTATGGAGATTAAAAATGTAGGCTCGTAATGATTTACTGCATCCTCCACCTGTTTTGGAGTCAGCATTTCATCTTTGGGACCACGATACGCTCTAAAATATGAGACAAGAAGCCCGTTCCAGTCGGTAAACCCTTCATGCGATAGAGCTTCTATGGCAGCATCTACCCACGCTTCGTTTTTTGCATCCCACGCCTGTGTCGCCAACGCAGAGACCTCCCCGCCGACGGAGCCGGATTTTCTGTCCGCTACAATTTTGTCCACTATCTCCTGGAGATGGGTGAAGCTCCGCAGATAGGGAGCATAGCCTGACCGAACGCTATTTTGTCCGAAATCTATGAGCTGCAATCTATGGCTTATCCGCCCGCGTCCGATTTGCCCGGATTCAGGCTTATTTTGGGAAGCCATGGCAAAATCATCAAGATGTATCTGTTCGTCTACCTTCACAATCTGCTCGAGCTGATTGATTTCATCTGCGCTTTGCAATCCATATTCATGCAAAAAGGCCTGCTGTTCTGCTACGGAACTGTTCACGTACGCACTATTCCATAATTCAATAATTCCCTGTATATCACCACGAAGCTGGGTATTGTCAGACTGACTTATCACGACATCGCTATATTCTTCTATAAGAAATACCGAACCATCCGATGCAATCCCCCATCCGAGTATCGGGGATACGGCCCGGACATTATCATTTAGTGCCTCTAGTTCCAATTCACTCTCATTTTGCCCTCCCATATCAAACTTCAACACATGTGTATCATCAAGCTTATAAATGTACCGATACATATGTCCGGCAATCGGAAGAAGCTCCTTCCCGTTTACTTCTACCATAGGTGCTTTCCCCTCCGCGCCACCTGTACGCTTCACCGTCAGGTCAGTCCGGTATAACGAAGCAAGCTGGTTTATTGCCTGCACTTCATATGCTGTTGTTTGTGACGGGGATTCCTCCACCGTTTTTTGCATATCTTTAAATACCTGGGGAGCGGTGGGCGGCATCGGGACATGTTCCGGTTGTGTTACATAACCCAAAAATGACTGTAATTCCGTCGTCACCCGTGATCCGTGTTTGATCCGAGCGTACCGCAAATAGGCGTTTACCACTTTTGAGTGTGCATCTGCCGCCTGATCGGGCAATAACGAAGATAGAACCGTGTCAAAGGACGTACCTACCACAACACTTCCTGTATCAATGAAATACTGCTCGGTTGCGTTTCCATCCACAAACGTTTTCCACATAATCGCGTTTGCGGCATCAACCTCATTAATTTTTGGGATCAGGGTAGTTGCCACGAGCGGCTTTTTGTCGGCGGCCGCATGATCGTAGACCCACAATATCGTGGGCAAAATGCGTGATATAGCCGGGGCTGTGGCGCCGTCTGCACGAAGCTCTTTGATAACTGTTCCGGTAAATTGAGACGGCGCACTCTTTGGATCCGAAAGTGCAGTAACCAATGGCCCGGAAAGCGTCACGCCGGTAAGGCCATCACGTAAAGAGTTCTGAACAGCTTGTTTATCCGCATCAGCCGTAATACCAAATTGACTAATAAGCGACGCGCCAAGAATACTTTCCGTTCCACCCTCCTCCGTCGGTGTGTAGAGATAGTGAAGAATCGCCGTTACAACGCCGTCGAATTCTGTTGATGTGAGGCCATAATCTGTATGTATTTGCTCAATAATGGCATCTGTAATCGGTATGCCGGAATAATTTGCAGGATACAGATGTCCGTCTACCAGCATATCCCGGACAAACGTTCGATTCTTTACGTCTTTGACGAATGCATCCTCTGTCGTTCCGGCCGGGTTATTAAAACCAATCGGAAAATTTTTCATCGCGGTGACTGCAGTATTGGTTCCGATCAATAATTTTTCCATCTCTTTAGGAGTTGCTGCTACAAGCTCACGGATGAATACCGGCAAGCGTTTCAGGAAATCCGGAAGTTGAACCAAAGACGTGCCGTCGCCGTAGATCACACTGATTGCCGGTTTCAGGGCCGAGATATCCTGGGGCAATGTGACGGCATCCATTTCGGCAAGAGTCGCATCCACCACGGCTTTGATCTGCGCCTTCTGCTCATCGGTTTTAAGCGGCGTGGCATCGGAAATAAGCGCGGTAAGTTGGGTAGAAACGGTATTGGCTGTGTTTGGCACATAACTATCGATATCCTTCTTCACCTGCTCGGGCGTAAGCGGAAAATCCTGTTTATTCAATTTGCGCTTATCCCCTCCAAAAATATTTTGAACGAAGGCATCCTGGAATGCCCGCATGGAGGGCAATAATTCTTTATCAACCGCCTGTTGGTGGCCTTGTGCAGCCTCTAATTCCATTCGAGATCCCATCTTTTTAAGAACTTTAATGACGCCGTACGTGCGGAGTTGTTGCGCCACTGCGCTTTCCGATGGATTCATCGCTGAAGCATTATTCACATCAGGATGACCAGTCATCATAAACCCATACCTCACATATTGTGCGTGCCATTGGATGACGCGCATGACAGCATAATCCTCTGGAGACAGATCAAATTGCGAAAGATCAAGTCCAATAATGTGATCTATTTTTTCTTGTGTCGTCAGATTGATAAATATTCCAGCATAATATTTTTCGTATGGTACTCCAACATTAAAATCATGCCATGAATAGATCAAATTAAGCGAAGGGCTTTGAACGATATTCGATATTAATAATTTATCTTCCGCATTTGCCCCCTGCTCAATCGTGATTCCAGCCATACCAAGAATATTTTCATTATCGAATCGAGAAAATCGGTGAATGATCGCTTGTTGCTGATATTCACCATGCAACTCAGCAGGTATGAATTTACTGTCTATGTGGTTATTCGCCGTAACTGAAAGCATGTCCAGTAATAATTCTTTAAATGCTGCGGCACTATTTAGATTCTGACCCGAGTTGCTTGATATTTTTCCGAGTAATAGAAGTATGTTGTACTGAATAATCTTCGGTAGAGAAACAAAAAGTCGGGATTGCAACAATACATTTAACCTATTGGTATCATTTGTGAATTGTGCGCTAAAAATGTTTTCTACGGTCGCACCGGAGGCGGGATAGAGCGCTTCAACAATGCGCGTAATAAACCGGCTATTTGCATCTAACGCTAGTTTCGGATTTGTACCATACGAAGATGAATCAAAGAAATGAAGTTTATTGTTAATATCCGCCAGATAATCACCGATCTTATCCTGATTATAGAAACCAGCTTGACGAACTAAATACGTACGATGACCAAATTGCATTGCGCGGGAAATCTTCGCGTCTTGACTTTCATCATCCCATTTTTGCGTTAGAACCAGCTCCTCAAATAGCACTTTATTCTTTGCGTCAACTGCATATGGATCAACTGTATATAATTTCGAGGGGTCGCTGATGTCGAATTCGCCGGTTTGTTCTGCCTGCCGTAATTTTCCGGCAAGCTCATACTCATGCGGCGCATCATTTACACCTAGCTTTTGTGCCAAATCGTCGGCTTTAGCTGCTACATATTCGGGTATGTTGACTTGTTTTGCATTTAATAGTTGCACTAAATAAACATATCCTTGCGCTCCTTTTGCTATATATCCAACTACTTTAATCTGCAATCCGTTCGTTTTTGCCGCTTGTTCGATTCGTGAGATGTATGACGCATCGCGCTGGGCATCATATGGTTCTACCATCGCAAGAATCGCTTTCGTGCGGACATCCTCCCCCTTCTTCCACAAATACTGCCCTATATCGGAAACGATACGCGTGTAATTTGTGAGACTTATGCCGAACGCATTCGGGGTTTTGTCATCTTTCGGCTGGAGAATCTTGGTATCTTTGAGGCCTGTTTGAATGCGGACTTCGTTGGTGGTACCGGTACGTGTATTGTCCGCGAGGAATTCATCGATAGTCGTCGCATCCGACACCCACCCGGAACTTGATTCTTCCAGCGCTGCAATCGCTTTCTGTTCCTGCGATAAGACCGTTGGCGCTTCAGCTATCTTCCCGAGCGGGATGGAGATGAGCGTCCGGGCGTAGATAGTGAGTAACGCCTGTATTCGGGATACGTCCGCTTGCGCCTTCTGAAGCGCTGCGAATTGATTCTTTATAAGCGGTAAAACGTCTTTCGCAAACTTCGGCTTTGCATTCAGCGCATCCTCTATCGCTTTCCAGGCCGGAACCGTACCGGCAGCCGTGGAATCCTTAAGATTAGCCACCACCTGATCGACAACCTGTTTGATCTGTTCATCCGGAATGCCGAATGTTGTCGCAAGATGAGTGACAACCTGACGGACTTCTTTCGGTTGTCCAAAAGTATTTATGCTGCTTATTAATGCGTCTATTTCACTCGTATCATCGGCCGGAAAACCACTATCTGCCGGCAGAAGTGCGTACAAGGCGGCATATATCTGCTGCAAAGATTCCTGCGTCGTGCCAGAGCTAAGATCGGTCCGCAACAACGCACTTATTTGTTGATCAATCTGGCCAAGTTCTCCGCTTTTTTGTTGCAGCACACTCAACGTATTCTTCGACGCATAATACTGCTCCACGGACAACATTTTGTCCAATATCCATACGGTTATTTTTGCTCTCGCATACGCTTCTTTGGAAGGAAAATTCATGTAATCCACCGCTTCACGAATTCCGGATTGGAACGTTGCGGCATCGACAACAGCCTTCGGCTCAAACTTTGTATCCAACGCTCCGTTCGGAACATAAACAATAGACCCGCCTTTCAAAAGACTTAAAACAGCTGCCCATTCACTGGACATTTTTATCACGTACACTCCCTGCACCGTCGATAATGATCGTACAAATCTTCCATATAGCCCGCGAATTTCCTGCACACGTGGGTCTTCGGATGGAGCTTCGGGAACCTTGCGGAAGTACACAACCGCTAATGCATCAAATGCCGCCCACTTCGAATCCGCTTCAGGAGCGCCCAGTACTGACAAATCCGATTTATTTAATAAACCATCATATTTCGTTTTTTGCGCGACCGGAATACGCAGAGCAGTATACAGCGCTTGTGCATCTTTGGGAGTAATGCCCCCCGAACGCTTTGCAGCTAAAATAGCGATGACGTTTATAAAACGATCGGCTTCACGCTGCATCACTGACCAGACTGTCTGATCATTCCCGATCAATTTGATCGCCTGCAATAATACTTGATACGCTTGTTTCGACTGGTCCTGTCTATTGGATTCCGAAACCTGTTCTAGGAGTGCGCTGACCTTTATCGATGTATCGTACAACGTGCTCCATGTTTCCGGATTTTGAGGCGTATGCAACATAATACTGGTTAACACATAATCGTTTATCGACGTCTTTTGTGCCAACAAGGTCACTAACGCATGCAACTCTTTCGCCCGTTTGCCGGATTCGGAAAAATCAGTCGCGACCGCGGCAAGTGTTGTATTATCGGGGTAAGAAATACGCAGTGCTTCGATAATGTCGTCGCGTTCAAATTCAGGTAATGCCTTAAATTCCGGACTGGCATCCGAAAGGATGCTATTCAACTGATCACGAATTTGGATTTCTCGACTCTCTCTATTCCATACATACGTCCACAAAGCGGTTATCAGCGTATTCAACTCGTCGTCTGAGATACCATACTGCTGATGTATCAATGCAATATCTTCTGCTGTCCCCGTATACCCTTGAGATCCAAGAGATGCACGCATTACATTCTCCGTCACTGAAAATTTCATATCGTCTGTAAACACGCTGGCGCTCGCCGCGGTTTGCGCTCCAACGGAAAGATGTGGGCTATGCTCGACTTCATCGATCGCTTTCTGTGCCGCAATAAGGGCTTTCGGGACATCCGTCACATTCGCCGAACTCATTACCAGGGCGTAAATCGGCAGACGGGCAAGGACGGTCTGATAGTCCGTCTGGACATTGCCGATGATCTCCTGCACGTTCGGAAGCTGTGCTTTGGTCAATGCGCCTATATTTGTCTGCAGCGTGGTTAAGAATTCCTGCACCGCGGGTTGCTGCAATGCATCATCTATGTTTTCTCCAAAACTAATTCCCGGAACGAGCCCATATATCGTTTTCCGAACCGCAGTCTGTTGATCTTTCTTCAGTTTGTCATACCCCGGAATCAGCT
Organism: bacterium; assembly: GCA_021817785.1. Classification (GTDB taxonomy): domain Bacteria; phylum Patescibacteriota; class Microgenomatia; order UBA10105; family UBA927; genus UBA927. The sequence goes on along the minus strand of JAKAFY010000005.1, from coordinate 46,482 downwards.
TTGCAAGTAGTTGGTCAAGAGCAACTGGCGTCGATATATCCGATCCCTCCGGTGCACTATTGGAAACATCAACCGGCTGAAATTCCCACGGAATCGGCTGTCCTACGGCAACATATGTTGGACCGACAGTGTCCGCAATAATCTGCAAAAATTTCCTCAGATATCCGACTTTTGGTACTCTATTTTTCGGATAATCCGATATCAGATATGCCTCAAATTCGCGCATGAGTCTGGACATGCCGGGATGTTTAATAAACTGCAGCGCATGGACCAATTCATGCGCTAATTCCCTGTTGGAATTACTATCCAATGTCGGAATATAGATCGTTTTATTTGTTGGCGTGCCATGGAACAGACCCCGGGCCTGCGGTTGAGGATTCGAGGGGTCGGAAACAAGTTTTACTTCTACTCCGTTCTCTTGCGCGACCACCATCAGCGCATTGAAATATACATCCGGCTTTCCACTTGATGAAATGAGTGTCGGAAGAGCGTAATCCTGCACGAGAAAATCGTAATTCCGCTCGAATGCGACGACGACATCCTCCTCCGTCAGTGCCGCATTATCCGCGGGGATACGGTACCGTTTGCCGGTGAGTCCAAACAGCAAATTTACCAGCGGATTTTGATCTAATGTACCGCCAACCGGCGCAAACCTCGGTGTACGGGTACGCATGATATCGTAATGATCTTTCTCATCCTCGGCTATCATCAGTCTTCCTATTTCAGTTTCACTCAAAACATGATCATAATCGCCGTGAGCAACGAGCCGTGAACGTATCACCTCCGGCGTCAAATCCGGCTTTGTACCCTTTGGGTAATTCCCTTTTTGCACCTCTTCAATCGGTACGCCGGTGATATACGAAATAGCCCTATTGGCTTCGTCAAGCTGAAGTGATCCACCCGCTGACTGCATCATGAGAGCGTTCGACTCTAACGGATATAATTTTTCTAATTCTTTGCCAATTTTGATAGCTGGATCCTGCTCTGCGGCAAGCTGTAGGCGTCTCCAATCTGCGTTATACTTTTCTAATTTTTGTTGCTGTGCGAGGATTCTGGTTCGTGCCAAATCCAAAAAATACAAAATTTCGCGATTCGTCAAAATTTCTTCCGCATATACTTCCATATAAAGCACTTTATCTGATCCAACTGCCTGATTGGTGAGCTCAACAAATTCCGGTAATACTGGTGTCCGATTATCTTTTTCGTCTAATGCTTTTTGTATAAGGATTGCACCTCTATCAGCATCCCAAAATCCATCAAGAGATGGCGTTTTAACCGCAAGTGACCAAACATATTCCCCTAGCGAGGTAACAAGAGAGCTATACGTATCCGGAGATAGCTCTGAAACGATGATAGCGTGGGTACCAAAGGCATTCAAAATGATTCCCCGAAGCAAATTTATGACCGATTGATCCTCCACAAAACTGTTCCGGTCCGACGATGCCACCGCTAAAGCAGATAATTGTGGATTTGTTTCCGCAACCTGTATGGCAGCGTTCATAGAAGTCAGTGCAATAGTCACATTGTTCACATCCGCAATATTTACAGACCCCAACACTCGGATAAATATCGGTAGACGGGCAAGGACGGTCTGATAGTCCGTCTGGACATTACCGATAATCGCCTGCACATTGGGAAGCTGCGCTTTGGTCAGCGCATTGATATTCGTCTGCAGTGTGGTTAAGAATTCCTGCACCGCGGGCTGTTTGAGCGCGGCATCCAGGCTTTCTGCTGCGGCTCCTGCCGGTACCAAGCCGTAGACGGCCTTACGGATCGCCGTAACCTGTTCCGGCGGCAGCTTCTGCGTGTCATACCCGGGGATCAATTTGGCAAGCAGTTGGTCAAGGGCATCCGCAGTAATCGCCTCCCCTACTTTCGTCGGGGTGAGAGTGAACTGATATGAATAATTGTCATATTTTACGGAAAGTACAACGTCTGATCCGAGTTGTATCGTATATCCATCTCCGAGTACAGCACCAGATTGAGTCCGTAGTTTCTCACCACGATGATCGAAAATGGTAATCGGGGTAGTGTCGCTTACAGCCCGAATCCAAAGCTTGTTTGGACTATCCGAATGAAGTTCCAAATATATCTCCGCGTGCTTCTCTGCTACCGATTTTGCGACGGCTGAATCAAACCAAATCGTATTCGATTTACTCGTGCCGATGATTAACGGGGCCTTCCCTTCAGCGAACGTCATTCCATTAAACGTATTTGCTACCCCCACTTTCCCCTCCCGTGGGGAGGTTTGACGCGTCCACTGACCTGTGCGGTTTTCGACAAACGTCAGAAACTCGTTCACCTGATCTTCTATCGGCCGGAGGGTAAAATCGGATGCCGGCGTAAACCGCATCGAACGCGGCGCATTGTCGTTATAGTCATGCATCGCACGGAGCAACGCGACATGCGTCGTGGTGGTCGTACCCGGCGCTATATTTACGGCGGGCAGCGGCTCGGAACGGGCAACAATCCCGTCAAGAAGAGGAAGCATCTGTTGTATCGCTTTGGCAAGCGTATCCATAAGCGGGCCCGTCACTCCGGTATCCATGGAGGCAACGCGCTCCCGTAATGACGCTTCGTCGAATTGTTGATCCGACGGCACGTCACCGATCAGCAGATACTTCAATAACGATTCCAAATTGGGGAACGGGGGATGATTGTTGTTTTCAAGTAATCCGTTGTTCAAAAACGCCAACAATCTTTGCTCTTGCATCGGGAACGAACTACTTATTTTCCCCCGTATTGTCGCGGCGACGTACTTCGCATGTATTTCAGCTTGTATTTGATACGCATCCGGTTTATTCACGGTATCCCGTGCCCTCATCGATGCGTACAAATCCGATGGGAATGCAGACAGTGCCGCACGGAACTGACTGACGGCATCTGCCTCGTGCAGATCGGCTATTTGCGACACCAAGGAGCTAAACAGCACATTCGTATCAAAAAGTGCGCCGAACGGGCTGATATCGCTTTTTGCCCACGCGTCGCGTACGATATCCGCGCGCACATCGAAACCGTTGCGCACCACAGCCTGCTGCTGCGGCGCAAGCGCGCTTAACTCCCCGCTCACGTTCGTATCCATGACGTACGCACCCTCGACCACCTGATTCGTGATGTCCGTCGGTATCTCGTTCTTTATTTCATCGTCGGACAGAAAGGTGAACGCATGAAGCGTTTTGATCTCCGGCAACAACGCGTCGCGCGCAGCCACCGTCAGGCTATCTTCCCTTCGTTTTTGGGCATACGATGGCTTCAGCGTTTGTATTGCGTGCGCAACCGGCGTACGCATTGTTCCATCATCCGCGAATAACGCCGCGAGAGCATCCTGCTCTTCGCTTTTCAATGCACTGTAATGTGTATAGAGCGCATCCGCAAACTGATTGCCTGACTCGCCTTTGGCGATGACGGGCCCATAGGTGTCGATAAATTGCTGCCGCCCGGGCAACGACGAGTCTTTCAGTATTTTCGCAGGGGTAGTCCAATACGAAGTAAGGTTATTCAGCAATTTTGCCATCTCTTTCGGATTGTTGGCGCCGGCAACGATTGCCTCCCCAAGTGCTTTCAGATATTCGCCGCCGCCATCGGTTTGGGCTTTGATTGCTCCAATAAGCTGGATGAGCGCATTATGGACCTCCGGACGGTTCAGGACGCGTACAGAGGTATCGTACATGCCCAGCGGCGGCACGCCGGCTTCAAGATCGGTGAGCGCTAGAATAATCGGCTCCTGCCATGCCAACGGCAGACCGTCGGGAACCAGCGCTCCCGCGATATAGATATTGGTCTTTCCAATTACCAACTTTTGTAAATCATCCGGAGACATGCTCGTACGTAATTCGTCGGATGACATATTAATACTACGAGCCAGCGCCAACCATCCAAAGATTTGTGCCTGTAATCGATTAATCTGCTCACGTCGTGATACTTCTTGTGTTGGCTTCGGTAATGCTTTACCGAATATTTTGTACATTTGACGTGCACGGCTATACCGTTGCAACTCATCCAAATTTTGCTTTGTATCCGCCACCCAATATTCGTTTGTTGACCAAAAACCAAACGACAATACTGATGTATTCCCCTGCACCAACATCCCACCGAATCCTGCACGTTTAACAACCGTTTCTATGATCGACAACGCTTCATTTCCGACACCAGACCCCACATTTCTTGACTCAATATTGAGTATTGCTGGTGCCACCGATAATCCGGTTGTCCCTAAAATTATATGAACCGCCCCATCATCTCTTTGATCTGATATATATTCCTGCGGAGTGTCTAGTCCAATTCGAAGACTTAATAGCGGGCTATTATCAGCTGGAATAAGTTGAATTATTCCTTCCTGGCTTACTTCTACACGAATATTTTTCGTCATCTGACCTTTAGCAAACGCCGTGTTCATTGCGTCCGCCATTGCCCGGGCTTTTGCCTGTATCGCTTTCCGATTCGTTTCAAAACGATTCTTATCCCGTAAAAATTCTTTATATGCGTCGTTTGTCACCGCAAAAGTCCCTTCCGCCATTGTTTTTTCTCTCTGTAAATCCGCCAGAGACATGCTATCGAGGTCCGACGGCGGGAGCGAGTGTGAAGAACCATACATTTCGGTTTCCATCCCGGCAATCGAGCCGTACACCGATCCGATATAATCCCGATACACCGTCTTTTCGAAACCGTCCCACACCTGCGCTTTTTCTTCCTTCGTAAGCTCCGGAATGGTATTCACATCATCTTCCATCTGCTGCACCCGGCTAAAATCAAAGAACGGAGCGTTGTTGTTGTACACGCGTGTATGATACCCGACGACAAGCTGCCCGAGCTCAAGCGCCGCCTGATGCAACTGTCCGGATAATGCGGTGGTATTTGTGCCAAATACGGCCTGATCCGCCTGTGCAAGCCCATCGGCAACCGTCTGCAGATCGGAAACATACGCTGATAATTTCGCGTTGTCGTAGCCTGCAGGATTCTTTCCAAGATCAATAATCGCCTGAAGCTTCGCACGCGCTTCTGTCTTATTCCGTGCCACCTCGACGCTATCGCCTATGGTCGTTTCAAGTAAGGTGAGGTCATGAGTTGTCGGGTCAACGTTCACCGTTATGACGACGTCGCTTCCAAGGTATAGGATGTCGCCGTCATGCAATCCCGTGAGACCTTGTAATGGATATTCAGAACCATCAGGTCGTCGGATAGTGCCGGTAGCCTGTGTATCCGCAGATGTAATAATCCATGAACCGGAATTTCTGAAGACATGCGCATGATGCGGTTGGATACTTGGTGCCTGACCAGGATCAAACCGGATTGTCGAGTAGATATTGATTCCCAGCGTCACAACCTGGTCGGGTGTTGTAAAATCGTTTGCGGCAAAATGCTGTGTGTCATTTTTATGAACAACCGGGTGTTGCGCCGGCTGGCCGGAAACAAGCTGTTCGATATGAATCATCAGGCTATTGTCGCTATCTATAGTCACCACAAGCCGCACGTCCCCGATGACGATCGTATCACCAGAGGATAATGGCCCTTGCTTATTTACAGGGACCGGTGTTGTATTTATAAAGACGCCCGATTTAAAACGATCTTGGTGATGTAATTGCCAACGGCCATTGTCAAAGGATGCATAGAGTCCGAGACCCAGGCCCGGAATCAAAATTTTACTTGTCGTGTCTCCTCCGATGGAAGCACCCGTTAATGCGTTGACGTTTGCTGGGTACGCGCTCGGGGCAAACCGATACGTATCCCCCACTCTGGCTTCGTGACGTACCGGAGGATTTCGACGAGCAGCTATATGTGCGTTTGCATTCGCAATTTCAGTGGCATATCCGGCAAGCGGATCCGGCTGTTTGACAAGAATCCGCGCAGCCATGGCCGTAACACGATCCCACAAGGTCGGGTTCGTCGGTCTGTTTGAAATCTCCGCCGTCAGATCATCAAGCGCTTGCTGAGCTTGGTTTGCGTCCTGCATCAAAAGAATGTCACTGAAATCTTTTTCCCGTTGCGCGGTATAGTACGAAAGTGCGTCATTGATCGCTTCAAACCGCGTATCTCCTGCGTTATACGCATGGATTTTAGTATCTATTTCAATAAGCGCTTTTACGCGGTACGAACGGGCTATTGCCATGACATCGGCTGCATGTTTTGTATCACCGAGAGCGGTATACAACGCAGCCTGGTGACGCAATATAACATAGCGCACCAGATTAAAGAGCATCGTATTTACCGGACCGCCGGTGTGATTTTTGACATGCATATCTATCTCATGAAGCGCTTGATCCAGTTGAGCAATCGCACCCGCCAGATCTCCAGCCACAATCTTTTGCTGCGCAGCAGCAAGATGTGTATTTATGCTCTGTTTTACGAAATCAGTACACTCCGAACAGCCTAACGGGAGAAATGCGATTTCACGCTGGAACAAGGTTTGAACCTGTGGACCCGTGAGCGCTTCCGCAAATGCGTCGATATCAGCAGCGCTCAGACCTCCTGACGGTATTGGGACAACGGGCTGTGATGCTATGGCGGGTGACATATTTACCGTAATATCTCCTTGTGTTACCCAGCCAATGACGGAATTATCTGCAGCAGACCGGATGGTCCAGGAATTATTTGCTGCGATACGATCATTGGATACGGTATCCAGTATTGCGGTTTCCACGCTTCCGTCCCGACGGGTAACCGTTATCGTTGCCCCGCGAACCAACGTGTGTCCTGCTTCCAATACTCCCTTCGAAAACTGTTGCGGCGCGGGCACGGTAATCGTCACGGTCGCGCCCCACGATGCCCATGGAGTAATATGACCTTTTTTTGTATTCCAGATATCGGCATGTTGCCATCCTCCCTCATGCCACAACCTATGGGAATCATATGAATGCGGCATGGAAATAATGATGGCAACCACCATGACGGCAATGTACGGACCTACGACCGGTATCAACATTAATAGAGGCGCTACAAGAGACGTGATAACGATGGGTACGAGCCATCGGGTCAATAAATATCCAAAAAGATTATTCCGTGGGGTTGCATTCACCAGTGCCCGGGGGACAAACCCCAGTAGGAATCCGTTTGTGTCCCAATAATTCGGCTGGGTCACCGGCAGTTGGTGAAGTGGCATATCGGTATCAGCGATATGATTGATCTGCTGCGTATACCGCCGCAATAACCGGAATGCATCGTATCCCCACATTGCCTGAAAACGACTCGCCCACGTAAATGTCCCAATCAATCCCTTGAAAAATGTCGTCCCTTTCGGCCAACCGGGAACGGCGTTGACATAGCTTTCAAAAAATCCGTTCCGGCTCCCCGCCAAAATATTGAGCATTGTCTGATTCAGATGCCATCGGAGTGCTAATTGGGCGACGGACTTCCCAATTACAATATCCCGAATCATCGGACGCGTGAATATAAATCGGGCCAACGCACGGAACGGATAAGTTATCAATCGGACACCGTCATACGCCAAAAGCGGTACGGCGACAAACTGACCACCGGGTACAAAGAGCGGGGCGATACGGAACATTATCCACCCCCCCACCTGTCCCAATACATCCCAGCGATTTGTTGTGCTGCCGAATATCGTAAACAGCGTTAATGGATTCGGGTTAAAGCCGTAGTGTTTGATCCCCGACCACATAATTCCTATGGTGGCTCTCCATGTCGACGGATTTGATACCGTATTCGTATTGATTTGCCCTGATATGGTTTGAATTATGGGTTTCGCTGTCACTGCAGATGGCGGCAGAAATGCAGCAACAATATGCGGCGCTATGTCCGCAGTTTGCCTCCCTGTATATGCCGACCCTTGTGCTGCAGCCACATTTTCAATTGCTTTGTTTAAATCGGTCAGATGGGATTGCGCGACATCAGCATCTCCTATAGCAAGCGCCGCCAAATAACTTACGGCACTATCCCGGGCAGACGCGATGGCGGGCAATCCGCTTCCCGAAAGTGTTACCCCAAGTTCCTGTTCAATCGCCGCTTGTACCGGCCCTTGAAGCGCATCCGCCAAGGCAAGTTCCGCTTGTTCCTGCCTCTCAAGTGTTCGGGCAATCGGTAATATTCGTATGCGGGAAAATGGATTATTCCGAAGATTTTGCGCCTCAATCGTTGCAGCAGCGAGTGCTTGAAGCGTTTGCTGCGGAGAAATACCTGCACGCACCACGGGTTGTGTACCCGATGTGTCTACAGCAGCGCGTATGACTGCCTGCCGTGCTTGCGACGTCATCTGCGACACGGTCGTCGGACCGGTTGTATTCGAACCAGTATTGACTGAGCCGGTATTTTGTGTGGAACCACCACCGTTTGATTGTGTTGTCCCGCCCCCACCGCCAGTGTTTGTCGTACCACCGCCACCATTATTTGCCGGCCCACCTCCCGCACCACCGGGCTGTACAGGGCCGCTACCGCCGGGGGTCTGTGGGCCGGAGCCCGGCAACGTCGGATTATTTCCGTTGCCGGAATTTTTAGCCAACGCATCCTGACGGGCTTGGTTTTCCGCGGCTATCGTTTCAGCAGTTATTGCGTCGCCATCTGCGATGATGTTGGTCGGCTGCACATTGCGTGCATCTGCCGTCACCGCTTCAGCAGACGGCCCCCGTTCGGTGAACGTCACCCCCGCATCGGCAATAACCTTGGGGTCGGTACTTTTGTTGATATACGTTACCACATCCGCAAGCGACGACACCGCTGAAAGCTTATGCACTCCTTTCGGATCCGGTTGTAAATTAATTGCAAGATCTTTTGTATCCCCGGCGGATACGGCAAAAGCGGCACGTAGTGTTACGTCGCTTTGTATGGACGCGTAGATTTCCCCATACATCGACTTCACTTGATCCAGTGTTCGCTGTAATTTATCTTGTGCGGATATATTATGCGTCGACAAATCGTAGGAAAGATCTTTCGTTACCTGCCATTGATCTTGCAGCGCTTTCAGACGTGCCGCATAATCCACTCCCTGGGTGATACCGCCTGCAGTTGTCGTTTGTACGGCATTCAAGCGGGACAATAATTGATCGACGGAATTGCGAAGCAGCGTCTCTTTAAATTGCACTTCCGCAAGCGCCATGTCCTGCCGTTGTTGAACATCTAACTGTCTATACACCGACTCAATTGTCCCGTCTCCACCCACATGCACGACATCAACTAACGCAGTATCCGGACGTACGCGTTTGACCCCCTGATCAAACACGGTTTCATTGATGCGGGAGTTCGTGTCCGTCAACACCAGTTCCCGAGTATTGTCGGGCAGACTCACGTCTACACCCGTATGTGCCCCGAATTCATACATTACGACAATCGGCTCTGTTATATGGTTAGCGATACTCGCATTTATCCCGGTTTTATCCGTATACACTGCTACCCTCTGCATAGAGCCATCCGCAAGACGGACATATTCTTCAAATCCCCCGGCGGCTTTCGCAACATACAGCCGATCACCCGTATCGAGATGACGCTGTATCGTCTCAAACGCGGATTCATTCGTGCGGTAGAGCGTATCACGGAGATTTACTATTGCGACCGGCTCTCCTTTATGGAGTCTGTTTGTCAGTGCATCGTCGGTTGATTGAAACACCTGAGATTGTTGTGACGCCAGTCCCGTATTTATTTGTTTGGTTACCACCTCATGTGCGTTTAATCCATACTGCGTCAGATCAATGCCATATGCACTTTTATACAAAGGCGCTATAAGCTCCGGAGTACCGGTGTAGATAGCAAACCCGCTGGCTTCCAACATAAGCAGCCCGAAGTTTATGTCCCGGCTTTGGCTATTTGACACAAGATTAGTGAGATCTATATTCTTTCCGACGATCTCCGCGCCGATGGTGTTGTACAGTAATTGTTCCAATTCCCCCTGGTACATGCGGCCGGTTGCCTTTGTCATATCCAGCGGCGCAATCATATCAACCAACGTACCGTTTCTATCAAACGACGCAGCCCCATACTCTACCTTGGGGGTTGCAGCAAACAAATCTGCAAGCTTGCCGATTACAGAAATCTCCGCTCCCAACGGACCGGTGCGGGCAGACGCGTTGGTATCAAAAAATTCCGTTATCTTTGCCCGCATATCCGCAACGGAACCCGCCTGCAATGCCGCCTCTAAGGCTGGGGGCAGCTGCCCTGCGTTCTTTTTCTTCTGCAACCACTCACGGAGAATTTCCTGCTCAGTCGGGTCCGTAAAACTTCCTGTTTTATCCGCGTTCCGCCTGACCTCGGCGTCCGTCAGTTTTCCCGTTTTCGCAAGATCAATCAGTTCTCTGACGCTTTGTAATTGTTCGACACTGGCTATGGCTACGCGTTTCATCTTACCGGAATCCGTCTGCATGATCTGTGTTTGTTTTCCAAAACTCGTCCGGAAGCTTTCCGTCGCATTGAGCGTCCAGTGTCCCTCATCCGACTGGATAAACGCCCCGCGCCATTTGGCGCGCATCGCAAGCCCTGATGCATCGGTTGCATCCAGAAGAAACGCGATATCACGCGTGGTAATGATCACTTTTGCCTTGGCGATGGCTTCAGCGGACGGCGGCTTGGACGGATCTACCACCAGCACCAACCCCTCCCCCTTGGGATCAATTTTTGCTTTAAACAAATCCAGCATTTTTTGTGAGTTCCCGCCCAGGTATTGGTTCATGAGTTTGTCTTCCGGAAATACGATCACCTGCGTCTGATCCGATAGTTGTGCCTGAAGTAATGTGGTTGCCGGCATGACGAAATCGGTTTTCCCGAGTCCCATGACGGCGCCGTATATACGGCGGGCGTTTCCGTCTCCCAGAGATTCCAAAAACGCCAGGATATAATCCACTTGCTCCGTATGGGCGGTATATCCCTGAACGCCCTGGATCGATTGAAGGTTATCTTTGAGGAAGGTGACATCCTTTTCGGTCAGTCCTGCTTTTCTTCCGGTATCCGTCAGTTTGATGTCATCGACGACTAATTTTCCGGGCTTTACACTTTTATGCGTATCATAAGCGATCAATGCATCATTCGCGCCGGGTTTGGTTTCCTGCGACAGTGATATGCCACCCCGGTCATTATTGATATTTGCCAATTTTTCTACCAAAGGTTTGTATTCGGCTTTGAGCGCAACCCGAAGCTGGGAGAGCATGGCCTTATTTTCCTGACGGATCTGGTATACCTTTATGCGGCCGACGGTATTTTGTTCTATAAAATTTACGATCGCAGTCGATACTTTACTCGCCGTACTCTGCCTGATGGCAAACGCGACATCAGGGCTTTCTCCTTTTGCCAGTGCGGCGCGGATAGCCTCATTGTTTGCGACAAACTGATCCGCAACAGTTCTGGCTATGCGCATGGATTCCCGGGCAAGGGTTGTTTCATTGGTGATCCCCTGCTTCATTAATGCTTCCTTGGCCTGAGCGAGCGCATCAGTATAGATCTTTGTATTTCCTTTCGCATCAGTAGCAGACAATTCATCCATGGCGATTTCTATCGCCCGTTCCCGCGTTATCGTCCCATCACTGGAAGCGCGCATCACATCAATCGTTTCATTAACAAGATCTTCGATATTGGAAAGCGACCGCTTGCCTACTTCAGTAATCGCCGTGGTCCGGGCTTGTACGATCTGCTCGGGAGTTCTGCCAATCAATTCCGCAAACGGGGTCGGCTGATCAGGAAGACCCAGTACTGCGATCGCCAGCCTGCCGCCAAACGTTTGTGCCGCCTTCTGTCCTGCGGCTAACAGCGTCATTTCTCCCTGTATTGTTTCTGCCCGTGCTTGTAATGTGCTCAAGGCATTGGCGCGTTCTGTTCTGTATAACGCAATGTCAGCAGGATTTTGGATATGCGTTGCGACGTCTTCAGCCGCAGACAGCCGTTCGGTTGCCAAACGCAGCGCTTCCTGTGCAATAGCGCGCACCTCCGGGGAAGCATTTGTCTGTTCGAGTGTACGAAGATGTATCTGGGCAGCATCTGCCTGTTCGCGGGCAAGCCGCCGCACATCCGGAAGTTTGGCTTGATCCAATAATAATTGCTGTTGAAGCGTTTCAATATCAATCTGACGGTTGATAACTGCCAACGCATCACGGGTTTGATTAAGATGCGTGGCATACCATATCTCCCCACGCGATGCGTTTACGAGCGAAAGCGTCTCGCCCGCACGGGCCAGTCGTTGTTCGGCAATCGCCAACGTTTCTCCATTGCGTAATACTCCGGTTGCCGGATCGTATTCCGCGGATCGGGCAAGCTCAAGATATGCCTCACGCGCGGTATGAAAGTCCGCCAATGCGGCAGCATCTTTGCTTCTCACCCCCAATAACCGATCTACCGCCTGTTGCGCTCCGTTTCGGGGATCGGTAAGTAACGCAGTTTCCCGTGCTAACTCGGATGAGGCAATGGTTAATGCCTGACGCGCACCCATAACTTGATCCGCAACTCCAGGGCGGAGCGCACCGGTATCCGTAAACAAACTATTCCATGCATCCCCAGCTGTCACCGCCGCATGCTGCGCAATCGTCTGATCTGCTGCGGGCAATGTTTTAAATCCCGCCGCCAAAGCACTTCCCTGTGCGATAATGATTCTTGATTCGATCGTCGCTTGCACTAAGCGCGCGCGAACAGAATCTGCCGCTACCGTACGATCAAGAAAATTCACCGGTGTTCCGTCCATGATAATCGGCGGATCGGTAGCCTTCATATTTTCAAGCAACGACAAATCTTTTATTGCCAGCTCTTTGGCAGCAAACGGATTTTTTAGCGTGAGGCCGTTTGAGCTGGATTGAGCCTTTTGGACTGCTTCTCCGGCAAACGTCATCCCGCTCATCATGGCAGTGGTAATACAGTCATCCAGACTTCCTTTACCCAACGCCGCCGCACTACACGAAAGCCCTGCAAGGGCGGCATTAGTGAGCTGATCTGCCCGCATGACAGTCTGCCCAGCGAGTGCATTCGTATTGGAAACCACTTGAGAAGGAAGGATCGTCCGGGATAACGACAAAAATGCGAGACTTGCCCGGGAAAGACAATCTGCATTCAGGCCTTCCTGCGAACATGCTTGAATTGCCGCAGACCCAAACACCGCCGTCCCTAATGCATTGCGTGCTCCTTCCGCAAATGCATTGTGCGCCACCGGCGCATATGCCTTTGCAACCGCAGATTCAAGCGCAGCGATATTGTCTGCGGTCGCCGGTATCACACCATTTCGCAATGCCGCTGCCTGAATAAGTGCTTTATCTCCGTCAGGCACCAAGCCAGACAAGAGCTTGTTTGAATTCATGAATCGCTCAACAAATCCTACATTTTGTCCGCTTTTGATCATCGCCGTTTCAGCTATGGAATTCACGGCGTTGACAGACGAAAGGGTGCTCCATCCGGCAAATACCATCATGCCAAAATTTGTCGCGCATCCGGCTGCGTCCATACCAGGACGCAATGTACAGGCTACCGCCGTATCCGCCGCGCTGGAGCCCGTCATCTGAAATCCAAGTGCCTCACCGCCGATAGCAAGCACATCTGCCGCGGTCACTGCATTCACGCCGATTTGAAGAACTCGCAACGGAGGGGCGGCCAACATTAACACCGTGCCCACAGGCTTTGCCGTCATCATCACAACCGCTCTCCCTTTGTCATAGAGGGAAGAATTTGGATCACTCAACAACTGTTGACCTTGTAAATACGAGCCCTTTTCAAATTTATTAATGGCAAAAACAAACGATTCCAGCGGACGTTTATTGAGGTCGTTATATGCACGGCTGGCAGCGGCCATATCGTACGTTCCATCCATGATCCCTGCCACATCAACTGTGGTGCCTCCGCTTCCCAATAAAAACGTCGTATCGGGATTTAATAAGTACGCCTTCAATTGCTGCTGCTGATAGACAAGTGGGTCTGTCGTGATGTGCTGCGCGGTAAGTTTAGATTGCAGGGCTGCCAGTACTTCCGGGGTATTTTGCGATTCCTGATATACCTTTACCAATGCATCTGCCTGGGCATTCAGAACACTTGTTTGCAACTGTGCAAACGCAGCTTGACGGCGTGCTTGATACGAAGAAGTCGGAAGGTTGGTGTTATTTGTTTCGAGTATTGTCAGGTTGCGGTTTAAATCGGTCGTCACGGATTGCTGGCTGGCAGAAAGGATGGATTTGATGTCCCCGATATTTATTTTTCCGGCAAGCACCCCGTCGGTTAGCCACGTTGGACTCTTGGTAAATAGATCCTGAGCACTCGATAACTCATATCCGCCCGCTTTCATATTTTCGGTAAGCGCCAGCGATTGCGCGTACTGCCATTTGGCAAACGCGACTATCGATGAATCTTTTGGATTATTCTGCGCCCAGGCGAGATACTCCGGATCTTTGGATTTTTGCTGCACATACGCATCCCATGCAGCACTATTCGTTCTTATCAAGGCGGTAACAACCGTATCTGCTGTCTGATTTTCCTCGGGTGTCACACCGCCACTTACAAGATTTGCAACCTTTATTGTCGGAGTAAGATGGGTCAGTTTAAGTATGGGACTTAATACGGTATCACCTACCGCAGTTAACGTATTTGCATACACGCCTCCAACCATCTTCCCCAACCCAATGGACGAAACAGCAGACGAAACGTTCACATCTCCCCGCATCACCAATGTGACGTAATCTTGCTTACTGTTATCAACCGTTGTTGGCGCAAATTTTCCAGCATTCTGTAAATATCCTTCATTCTGATAAAATTTCGTCAATTGTTGGGTAATGTACGCCTCATGTGGATCTACATTGCTCGCATGCAGCGAGGCTGCAAATTTGCGGTAGTCAGCGGTTTGATCTAGTGCAGCAAATACAGCCTTTTGCTTTGCGGGATCAGTTGCGAGTAACACCAACTGTGCTTCCGTATTTTTTTGCGCATAGTCTCCAGGACGGAACGGGGTGAGGGCAATTTGTTGCCTTTGGATCCAGTTGAATGCAGAATCCATCCATTGTACAGGCGCAATATTGATATCGATAGATCCGGTTTGTACCTTTGATAATGGAGTCGTCACGGTGACTGTCCCTGATTTTCCAGCGCCTACTTTTTTTGTTGATTGGGATGTGGTCAAAAATGTCGGAATACGGAAAGAAAAACTTAGGGAAGATTTCTGGTACGCTGCGGCAGCATCGGAGGGAACAATAGTTCCTGCCTTAAATTGTGCGGAATATAATGCACAATCCTGAACACTTACGTGCGAACAGAGTGTATTCAAATTATTCTGCTGCGTCGTATAAAAATTTGCTTCTGCGACGGTGAGCGATGGGTCTGAAGAGGGTTTTCCCAATAGTGTTCGTGTAGAAGCGTCAAGAGATAGATCATTTCGATAAGCCGCATATGCTTTAGCAAGCGGTGTTTCTGTCGACGCGGCAGTTGTACCACCGCTCGACGCAGGCTGAGCTAGGTGAGCCAGAGATGCCCGTCGCAAATTTTGCGGCAATGAATTATCTATCGCCAAACGTACGGCGTTTATGTCATTTGTATCCACATTTTTAAACATGGGGTCATTCTTGTGATCTTTTGCGAATGAGAGTGCAGTCGTATCAGGCGCATTGTTTATATCGGCGAGCGCTAACTGATCCACGCGCGTTTTTACCTGTGCATACTGCTCACCCGTCAACGTATTTTTCAAAACATCTAGACAGGATGCGGTATCTTTACAATCCGAGGGCTTGGTCGCCAGAATCTTCCCCACCCTTTCGATAGTTCCTACGGTGCCGTATTGCAAACTATAGGCAATATTTGCAAACCAATTATCATGAGCCAACTGCGCATCGTTTGGATCCATATTAAGGGCGGCTACACGCTGTTGTTTTCTTTGTTCTGGATCGCAATCTACTGTGGGACAGACCACGCTATTCGGAGTATTCCATATATCTGTTGCTTTCTGATAGTTACTATATCGCAGCAATCTCGCGGCCCGTTGTTCTGCCGTAGGCGTGCCGCCATACGTCATCGCATCAGTTGCGTTCTTCTGATACTGGGAACAATTTATACCGGCATCTTGTTTTTGCTGTGCCACACATCCGGCGTATGCAACCTCCGCACTTAGGAATAGGTTTGATGCCTTTTGAGCTATATACGTCTGGTACGCGGTTGTGAGCGCTGCCATTGTTTTTGCGTCTGTAGTGTCGTATCCCACCTGTTGCAACGCCATAAGCGCTGCCTGTTCATACCCGCGGCATTGGTTCGGACTGTCCTGATGCTGTGCTATACACAAATCATGCTGTTCCATTTTTTGGTTATAGGTGGCCTGCGCTTCGCTTGTCTTTATCTGGACAGAGATCTGATCCTGCAATAAGCCAAGATATGCCGGGGATTGTTTTCCGAGTCCGTATAAATATTCCGCCTGACAGGTCACCTGGTCTTTGCCGCTCGACATACAATTCAGTATGTTTTGCGTCAGCATATTGAGTTGGGCATCAAATGCGTCATTTTGTGCCTTATACGCAGCCATGACTTCCGGCGTGCCGACGGTCACTTTGCACCCCGGGCACTCCACCCATGCGGTTTCGTGCGTTGTTGGGTCATATGTACATTTTCGTGTTACATCGCCATTCGGACCGTACTTTTGTCCTCCGACGGCAACGTTGCCCACGGTCACATTACTTCCCGAACATGCCAGACCAGCGCCAGGCATGGGTGTAATAATAGGGGTAACGGCAGGAGTCACCGATGTTCCGGGATTCGGAGGAACCGTAGGGACAATAGGTGTCACAACGGGCGGCGGAACAGTCGACGGAACGATAGTCAGATTATCCGGCGATTGATTCACCGGATGTGCTATTTCGGACGCAGGAGACGGCACGGTCGAGGGTGCGTTGTTACTTAGATTTTGATTTGCCGGAGGCGCGGGGTTTGCATCACAGGATGCCGTCCACCCGGGATGCCATTTGCCGCCCGGACAATTTTTACAGTTATTGCTGTCCCACGGAAGTATCGAGCATCCTGACCCCGGGATGAGCGTTGTCGGTTTCACAGCAGAGGCGTTTACATTCGAATTACCCCCTGTAGCTGTTAAAGGAGCAGGAGCCGGCGTTGGTGTAGTATGACTGATATATTGATTCCACAAATTCATTACAGTGCTGACAATTGATGCTTGAGTGACGATAGGAATAGTAAATGCCCCTGTACCGACTCCAAATCCTATCCTGGCTCCGACCTGTGGGGCCGGGGTCACCTTGAGCGTGGGAACGGACGCGATAAGAGACGGCGCAGGAGTCACCGATGATGTAAGTCCGCACGCACTAGCGCATGCACCAACCGATCCGCGCACACTCACACAGGCTTGACAGGATTTGCTGAAGTTTCCGCTCACCGGCGAAGGAGCAACGGAAATATTGCCCACTGCAGCAGCTAGACATTTGCTCCTCTGATCTGCAGTTAATTTCGGATCAGAACATCCGTTTCCAATCCCCTCGGAAATCGAATGAATGGGAGCGAGGGTTACAACAGTCGGAACTTTCGTGGGAACCGTCGGTACAGGAGTGCTGTATGGTAACCCCAGAGAGCATCCCGAAATGCAGCCCGCGTCACCTTTGCATCGTAGCGTACACCACACACGATCCGTTGGTATGGGCGTAGGGGGAAATGTTACATGCGGCGGCACTACATATGCGGTCGCCGTGGGTTTGCGTAGGTTCAAATAACACTGATCCTGTTGGTTTTGCGGTTGTGCGGCACAAATCTGATCAGGAGTTTTTGTTGCGGCTGGTGGAGCATTAGTCGGACTTGGTGGGGGTATATATGGCGGCTGCGTTGGCCGCACGCCTGTCTCCTGACAGATCGTCAAGTCTAGTCCGCTTAACCCGACACAATTCTGATACACGTCTCCCGTCGCAAACTGCCGCAGATCCCCGGTCTGCCGCTGCTGGCCCACCCGCCAGACGATCAGAAACGTTGAGAGCGCAAACACCATAAGCAGGATGAGCGGCAGGATTTGTGCGAAACCGTTTTCAGTGGATTCGATACGGTTGTGAAATTTATTTGTATATCGATCTATAAAGAAGTGATACAAATGAGAGGATAGTTCAATGTCTTGCGGGCAAGCAGGGGTATTGACTGTATTCTTTGCTTTGTTTATCGTAGATAAGTACACGCCTCAAAGACAAATCACCCGGTGTCCCCAAACCCCCATACATCAGGTGCAGTATTATTACTATGATGATATCTAGTAAGCACTGTCAAGGAGCGGTTTTCACAACTATCCCCGACTATATCAGTACAGCTCAGCAATCGGTTCTTTATTTTTTAAAAAGTGCGCATAAACACGTGTTTTTATGACCATTTCAAACATATGCTAACTATATCATCAAAATCCCTGATTCGCATTTCCTATACGTTTTTGTTTCAGTAAAGAATTCCTTACCCTTCCCCCATCCCGGGATAATTGGCGAAATAAATTACCCGTATTCTGCTGTCAAAAAAACTGAGGGATTGACAAAACAAAAAAATTTAGACAAACTGGTTTTATGAAACGAAAACATGTCGTCCACCACAAACACCATGCGGTAAAAAGTTCACGTGCTGCGAAACCTCAGGAAAGTTATTTAGTCGTCGTCCGTAGTTGGATGCTGCTTGTTATGTTCGCGCTCATGCTCGGATTAGGGGCGGTTGTCGGAACATATCTGAACCAGCAGTCAGCGGCCAATACGCCGGTGGTAGCCGGAGTGCAGACATCCCGGTAGTGTGTTGTGAGGATAAAAAGAAGCCCTTGGGCTTCTTTTTTTGTGGACCTGAGGGGAATCGGACCCCTTATTTCGCTATGCCATAGCGACGTGTTACCGGTATACCACAGGCCCCATTAAATTTGAAATTTTCACTTTTTAATTTTCATTGAAAATTGTAAATTTAAAATTAAAAATTATGTTGTGGACCTGAGCGGAGTCGAACCGCTGATCTCCGCAATGCGAATGCGGCGCTCTACCAACTAAGCTACAGGCCCAACAATTTCTTCATCAACACAAATACAGTAGGTATGAACCTATATATCAACTAACCCGCCTGCATCGCTATGCGAAGCATTGCGGGCAGGGCTACAGGCCCAACTATGGAATTATACCAAAAAATCAGCCTCCGCACTGCGTCGAGAAAAATCCCGTGGGATTTAATATCCGTCCGTCTTTTCTCACTTCAAAATGCAGATGCGTACCGGTTGACCGTCCGGTCGAACCCATTTTGCCGATGACCTGCCCCCGGGTCACCCGCTCTCCTGGTTTGACATAGATTTCTATCATATGGGCGTAGAGCGTCTGATACCCGTTATCATGGGTTATGACCACGTGGCGCCCGTAATCATACGTCAGGTACTGGACCAGCGTCACGGTCCCGTCTGCTGCAGCCATAATCGGCGGGCTGGACGGATTGGCGATGTCAAACGCCATATGGTACCAAATCGGACATTGGGTGATGACGCCAACCGTCGGCCAGGACAACAGTCCTTTGCCCTGCACGACCGCAGCCGCAAGATATGATGACGGATAATTTATCGGAGCCGCCTGGGGCATGACGCCGTCAGGGACAATCAGGGTCTGACCGACGTTTAGCGCGAAGGTGTTTAGGTCCGCAAAATCGTTAAACGGAAAGTTCAATATTTTCTGTGCATCCGTGCGGTACTTTTTGGCGATGGAATAGATGGTATCCCCTTCCTGCACTTTTATGACCAGACCGGTCACCGGAGGAATCTTCAGTGAATCTCCTACAGTCAAAGTATCGCTTTTTGTATCATTTGCCCATTTTATGGTATCAACAGATACATTAAATTTTTTCGCGATGGATGATAGGGTATCTCCGCTTTGTATCTCGTATGTTATCGTTTGATCTCTTGGCTTCTCAGATACCTGCGTCTGAATGCCGTAGTCCGATAAATCCAGCGAAGATACGACGGCAGACGGAGGGGTAAAATCCGCAAGCACTCCCGTGGACCGCCCCGGATAGGCATTGGCTAATATGGGTGCAGCAAGTACGGCGGTCAACACGAGAACACTGAGAGAAAAATGAAGGAACGGCCGTTGATAGCCGCCACGCCTGGCCATCAGGATATCTACCAATATGTCTTTATTGGTTTCAAACCACACGCCGAACCGCCGGAGTCTTCTAGAGCCGTAGTTATACCATCCGGCCCACCACAATAGGATATCGTCACGCAATAACTGGAGCGATTTTCTCATGAGATACCGTATGGTAACACGTGAAAAATGAAGTTACAAATGTGAGGGAAAGAGTTTAGAACTGAGAGTTTAGAGTTTCAAGTTGAGAGTTGAGAGGTAAGAAAATGGTATTTCGTTCACTAGGTGCTTAGTGTACTAACGCCCGACCTTTTACGATACCCTGGGTCTTCCTAAGCTCTGGTCTTCCTAAGCTCTGGTCTTCCTAAGCTCTGGTCTTCCTAAGCTCTGGTCTTCCTACGCTCTCTTGTTTACCCTTTTCCCAATCCTTCTATAAACTCCGCGTTATTTTTTGTTTTACTCAACCGGTCTATAAGCATCATGGTGCGCTCTTCGTCGGATAATAATGCCAGCATATGCCGCAGGGTCGTTACTTTTTTCATATTGTCTTCGCCAAGCAGGAGTTCGTCATGCCGGGTACCGGATTTCGCGACATCGATTGCCGGAAATATCCGCCGTTCCTGCAATGCGCGGGACAGATGCAGCTCCATGTTACCGGTGCCTTTGAATTCCTCATAGATCAAATCATCCATTCTGCTGCCGGTCTCGACTAACGCCGTGCCGATGATGGTAAGCGATCCGCCGTCGGTCACCCGTTTGACCGTCGGTGTTTCTCCGGCGGCTTTTTTAGCTTCTTCTTCGGGGGTGACGAATGGCTCATTACAGCGGGCAGCTCCCAAAAACTTTTTTGCAGGATAGAGCGCTGCCGGATCAAATCCGCCGGTCAGTGTGCGGCCGGAAGGATTGACGACCAGATTGTATGCGCGTGCCAATCGGGTAATAGAGTCTAACAATATGACGACGTCATGTCCCATTTCGATCAATCGTTTCGCGCGGTCTAATGCCACTTCAGCCACCCTGGTCTGGTGATCCGGCGCTTCGTCAAAATTGGATGCATAGACTTCGCCCTTTACGTTTCGCGTGATATCGGTTACTTCTTCCGGCCGTTCGCCGATTAACACTGCCATAAGATGTACATCCGGATAATTTGCGGAGATGCCAGCGGCAAGCTCTTTGAGCACGGTCGTTTTTCCGGCTTTCGGCGGGGAAACGATCAGTCCGCGCTGCCCGAATCCGATCGGCGCCAGCAAATCAATCATCCTGGTAGACAATACGTTTTCCGTCGTCTCCAAACGCAAGAGCTTATTCGGATACACCGGCACCAGATCTTCGAACCGGGGCCGTTTCTCCATGAGTTCTGCTGCCAGTTCGTTGACTTTTTCGACTTTCAGCAATCCCCAATACCGCTCGTTATCTTTGGGCGGCCGGGCCTGGCCCTCCACCATATCGCCGTTACGCAGTAAAAACCGTCGGATCTGTGATTGGGAGATATAGACATCCCGATCGCTCGGCGTATATTTGGGCCGCAAAAATCCGTGCCCTTCCGGCATCGTATCCAAAACGCCGCGGACGGTTTCCGTCGGGACATTGATATCCTGGGTAAAACCTGCCGGAGCTGCAGGATCTATATATGCGTGCGAGGAGCCCTGGTCATTGTAATCCCGCCGCGGTTCACCGCCATAGGTGTCACGGCCGTATCCGCCTTGAGCGCCATACCGGTCGCTCTGCGGACGATCCCGCCATCCGCCGCGGTCCATACCGGATCCGCCGCGCCGATACCCGCCCTGGGAACCGAAACGGTCTCCGGATCGGTTCTGTCCGTATCCGCCCCGGGTATTTCCGCCAAAGCGACGGGAGCCACCAAGCCGCGGAGACGGCCCGCGTCCGAAATCCTGCCGTGGGGCACGATTGTCCGCTATGGGTCCCCGCACATACGGCGCAGGGGCATTGGATGCGGATTGTGGCTTTGGTTCTATGGATTCTTCGGGAAGCACGGTCTCAGATACCTCATGTTGGGGAGCACCCACCAGATCTTCTATGCTGATACTGGGTGTCGCCTCCGGTTCCGGCTTCGCGTGTACAAACTCGTCTTCTGCAGCTGTTTTTGCTGCCGTTTTTACCGCCTTTCCGCGGGGAGCATCAGACGATTCGTCTCGAACCGTACTGGGAGATTTTTTTGCTGTTGGTTTCCGTGATGCTTTAAAGGCCATACAATGATAAAAGAAGCTGCGTTCGTTGGTTTGTTACGTCAAATTAAGAAAGTTTGCACAAATTCTCTGTTTTCAGAAATTCAAGGGAAAACAAATACGCTACAGAGGGAACTCATTAATCTTGCCCTATTTAATCAGAGTCTTCCTCAATTGTCAATACCTCGATTGTATATAAGGCCCTACTGTACCGTCAAAAACGCATTACTTTGCCCTACTGACGTCATATATCGCAGTTTCCCCGTGACGGAATACTTCGCGCCCCATGGTCACAAACTTCTGCTCCTGTAGGGCGGGGTATTTCTGATGTTCCAGTGTGCCGACGATGACATACCGTACGCGGTAACGGTCCAGCAGCATCCTCGTTTCGCCGATATCCTGGGATTCATAGATCTTCCGCACATCCTCCCGGCGCGGAGCTACGACGTCATAGCTCCCCCGCCACAGCCACTCGTGCACAGCCCACCCGATGACGGTCGGAGTTCCGGCAAACACCGAAAACTGATCATAATCCGTATAGCTGTCTCCATCCGCCTCGACCAAGTTCGAGTATCGGGTGTCGGGTATCGAGCTTTTCTTCTCGTTACTCGCTACTCGCCACTCGTTGTTGAGCCACTCTATCGCCGCAAAGTTATCCGGGTACTCGGTTTGAAGCCACTGCAATCCCCATATTCCCTGATATGTACGCAGGTCGCCGAAATAGCTGCGCACGGAAAACCACGGATATATGGAAACCAAAAATAACTGCGGGATAAGCAATACCAGAAAAATTTTGCCGGAAAGCGTGGTGCGCACGGTCCGCAGCGCGTCGATGATGACATATGCCGACAGTATGGAATACAGGATAAATGCCTGGTATCCCAGTTTAAACATGGTATTACTCCTAAAATGCATGGGATAAATATCTTTAAAGTAAAAAAACTCGGGGAAAATGATAAGCAGTGTCGAGAACACAAAACAGATCACCAATACTTTTTCTATCTGAGTAAAATTATTGTTCCATATATGCACTATATATTGCCATGATAATGTTATTTTTCCCTTTGATTTTTTCACTACGCTTCTGGTAACGATAAGCCATATCCCGTTAAACCAAAAAAATCCCCAGAGCAAGTACATCATCCACAGCGGGGATTTCTGGCATTTTTCAACGGATTCAAACAAAATCGGCCCGATATGGCTGTTTGCCAACAGCGCCGGCGGACAATCAATGGCGACCCCGTTTACAAATGACGTAAAATGCGCAAGAAACGGCAGACTAGAGATGCCGGCAGCAAGAAGTACTATTCCTGCGCGCTTCCCCCACGCTACCCAATAGTCACGTTCCGACCAGTCACCCGGATACAGTACCAGAAGCAGCATGAGGAATAACCCAAGGTATATCGGGCCGTCCAATGCGTTCGTCATCAGCAGAATACCCGTCAGAAAACCGTAAAACAGCAGCATAAACGGCGTAAGCGACCCGTTCCAGAACTCCGCGCTGGCATAGCGTACGCGTTTGGATACTGTTTCCCGGACACCGACAAAACAGGTCATAAGCAGCGCAATCGCCAGAAGCACAAACGGAATAGACAACACGTGCCCATGGACGTCGGATACGACAAACGAATAACTCGGAAATTCGTGGATGGTATAGGGAATAAACCGCGTGGCATTGGCATACCAGTACCGGGCAAGCCCTTCAGGATATTTGGAGAGCACATCAGACAACGGCCAAAACAGCTTCCAAAAAGGTTGTACCGCATCTCCGCTATACCCCCGGGTAAAGGCATAAATCGTCTGCATATTGCCGGCGAGTGTTACGAGCCATGCCGTCAATATAGCCCCCACGACCTTCCCCGCCCCGCGTATTCCTTTTATCATGCCGATGACGGCATACCCGATCGAAAAACTCATGGTGAGACACAACGCAAAAATGGTCGCCAGCATGAGGTTAAACGTATATCCTAAATCCAAACCCGAAAGCCGGGTCAGGACAGCCGTCGTCAGATGACCGAAATAATAATAATTTATGGAATACGGCGGATACCACATGTCAACCGGCGGGAAATACCGGGAATGCAGGATGGAATTCATAAATCCGTAGTCCATGAATTTTTCCAGCCCCCGGATACTGGGTTCATGCGCTTTCACCCACGACCAAAACAGGAGTGCCGCGAAAAAAAACACTTCTTCCGCGACGATGATGCCGAAAAGTTTGCGATCGCGCATATTCGGCTTCTGTGTTATATGACCAAGCGCGCCGCCAAAAAATACGATACTGACCGCCACCGAGATCGTTATGTTAGCAAACGGCGCAATATGCGCCATACCCGATATAAACACAATCCAGGTCACAATAGCCATGCCTACCGCTTTACTGAAGAGATATCCCTTATCATGCCATCGGGGAAACAAAAGGCTCGTCAGCGGAAATGCCGCAGCTCCAATAAGGAACAGTGTCCCCCACCACCGCATAACAATCCAAAAATCGGAAACAGGCATAAAAGTAATGACGGAATATCAGGCTTTCCCCTGACCCACAAATATTTGTTTTGCATCGCGTTTTTGTTCCTGACGAAGCAGGATAGCATCCACCATCCGCGCGACATACCCAGCAACAGGTTTCCCGTGTCGGAATGCAAAATCCGTTATTCTTGTGACCGGACGCAATATTGATCCGCCGAGGATCAATATTCCGGCAGTGCCGCGGCCGACAAAATAATCCGTATGAGTAACGCGCCCTGTAACAGCGGCTGACCTATTCCTATGATTTACTTTTGCCATATCTGAAGATGCAGAACGATTATTCTTTATGGCCCGGAGCAGATTAATGCTCAGTCCTGCGCCCACGACCCCGATCACAACATCGGCAGATGCGGCAGCGACTTCAACATTTTTTGCAGAGGTTTCTATGTTCGCGTTCATACGTTCCACCCATGCTTTTCCGCGATCTGACCGCATCATCGGTGCAATATCCCGAAATAGCCGTACGGCATCCTCACGTATGGGCGACACATGTAAATATGCATCATGTACCGCGATAATCCGCTCGCGTACAGAATGCGGTATAGACGATGTATTCCGTATCGGTTCAACGACAGATGTTTCCATACTTGAGAACAATCATACAATCAGTATCCGTTCACCGCAATTACGGATGCAACAAATCGCATACCTTAAAACCCTTCTCTGGCACCATGTCCATCAAAACGATACAATTTACCCATGGACATTGCAGTCATAGGCGGCGGATTGACCGGATTGACCGCCGCATACGAGCTTACAAAACGGGGGCATCGTGTCACGGTTTTTGAAAAAGAATCCTCACTGGGCGGATTAGCGTATGGATTTAAGCAACCGAATTGGGACTGGCATATGGAAGGCGCGTATCATCATCTGTTCACCAATGATCGCTACATCATTTCCCTCCTCGAAGAATTAGGGCTTTCGGAACGCCTCATCAGAAAACGGCCGATCACTGCAAATCTCCTCCCCCCAAATTCAAAGCTAAGCTTTGAATTTGGGGATGGCGTCCCAATCGTCCCCTTAGATAGCCCAACCTCGCTATTGCGATTTCCTACGTTATCGCTCCTAGACAAGGTGCGCACTGCGGCGCTGTTGGGCTTTCTCAAACTCAATCCGTATTGGCAGCCACTCGAGGGGATAACTGCTGAACAATTATTGATTTCAATAGGCGGAAATCATGCGTATAAGACAATTTGGGAACCTCTTTTGTATGGAAAATTCGGTACGTATGCGCCGCGCGTTGCCGCATCATGGTTTTGGGCGAGAATAAAAAAACGAACGCCACGCCTTTGCTATATCCGGGGCGGATTCCACACACTGATCACTGCACTAGCACAGGAAATCAAGCATCAGGGTGGACACATCCTCCCCTCAAAAACTGTCACATCGGTCCAAAGAGAATCAGGGAATACGTATTATGTATCATGGAGTGGGGCAAAAAAACTTTTTGATAAAGTTCTGTTTACCATACCAACACCTCTCGTTACTGCTATTCTACCCATACTACCTCATACATATACCCTACCCCTGCGCTCTATTCCCCACCTATCCGCACAAACGCTGATTCTCGAGACGGATCGGCCCATACTTAAAAATGTCTACTGGCTCAACGTCACTGACCGGTCATTCCCGTTTCTTGCCGCTGTGGCCCACACCAACTTCATGGACAGGAAACACTATGGCAACCATCATCTCACGTATTTTGGCAATTATCTCCCGCCGGACCATCCATATCTATCTCTATCTGAAAAAGAACTTCTCTCCATATTCTTGCCGTTTATCCGTCGCATTGCATCAGATTCAAAATTTAAAATTAAAAATTTAAAATTATTTGTCGCCCCATTTGCCCAACCGGTGCACGAACGTCATTACTCACAAAACATTCCGCCGATTGCCACGCCGCTTCCCGGTATATACCTTGCGAATATGGACTATATTTATCCTTGGGACCGGGGAACCAATTATGCGGTAGAACTGGGCATGCGCGCCGCACGCACAATACTACAATGAGACGAATTTGCTTTCTTTCTATCTTGCTCGCGTTACCGGCCTTTCTCTTTTCCTTCTACCTCATGTTCCACACATTTTCCTACGACACGCGCACCCAGAGCATGCTGATTGCCGGTAAAGCCTGGAGCGATTTTGGTGCCCATATCCCGATGATCCGTTCATTTTCCTACGGCCCCAATCTCACTCGATTATTTCATGGCCAACCGATAGAGTCCCCCCTTTTCCCCGGAGAACCCATACGGTATCATTTCGGCTTTTACGCGCTTGTTGGGGCTCTGGAAAAAGCTGGGCTTCGGATAGACTGGGCATTAAATCTTCCCAGCGCACTCGGCTTTTTCCTGTTGATATGCACGATCTACTCTCTTACTTTCTTGCTATTTACGAATCACTATGTTGCTATTCTTTCCGTTCTCTTTTTTCTTTTCAACGGATCCCTGGCATTTCTCCGATTTTTTGCAGGACATCCGCTGAATCCCCATACGATTTCCGACATTATCACCAATTCCCGTTTCCCGGCATTTGGCCCGTGGGACGGCAATACCATTACTGCATTTTGGAACCTCAATATTTACACAAACCAGCGGCATCTCGCCCTGTCGTACGGCATCATTCTCACGATACTTTTTTTCCTGCTGCGGCCTATTAAAACCCGGATTCATTATGTGATGCGGTATGGCATACTGATTGCGGTTCTTGCCAGTTTACTGCTCTTTTTTAATTATCCGGCGGCGCTCATCCTCGCTATGTGTTGCGCTTCGGTATTCATAGCGCGCAAAGAAACGCGTTTGCCGCTTCTTATTGCGGGAACTCTCAGCCTTCCGGCACTGGTACTGCTTACCCGGGTGGCACACATCGGCTCGGATATCGTATGGCAACCCGGCTACCTTGCCGCACATACGGATCCACGATCCATCGTTCAATTTTGGATAGACAACATAGGACTTCACCTTGTCCTTATCCCCGTAGGGCTTATCCTTGCGCCAAAACGCATCCGCCGCATATTCGTGGGTCCGCTGCTGGTACTATGTATCCTTCCGAATCTTCTGCGGTTTTCTCCGGACATGATCAATAATCATAAATTCTTCAATTTTGTTTTGATCATCGGCAACATGTTTTCTGCCTATGCCGTCATATATGTTCTGAGACAATTGGGTACCATACCCAGAAAACAATGGCGCATACCGCTGCAGATTTTTGTGGGCATCGTGCTTATCGGCATGCTCACGGCATCAGGATTCATTGATCTTTTCCCTATTATCAACGACACCATGGGGGCAGTCCCTGACATTGCGGCTAATCAGGATGCGCGTTTTATCCTCCGGCACACTCCGCCGGACGCCGTCATTGCCAATTCCACCTGGTTTTATCATCCCGCATCCATTGCCGGGCGTGCGTTATATTCCGGTTATACATATTTTACGTGGTCGTACGGATACGATCAGTCTGCGCGCGAACAGCAACTTAGGGCCATATATTCGGCTCCGACAAAAACCGAGCTATGCGCGCTCCTTTCCCAAGACAACGTTTCCTATATTGAATTGAATCCCCGTCCGGAAGCGTATCTTTCGCCGAATTGGCAGCTGTGGAATTCTCTACCTCCTATCTATGAGAATCAGGCCACACACCTTACACTCTATAGCAGGGACACCCTGTGCAAGAGCCATAACTAACGTATGAAAAAATATATTCCTATAACCGTGTTGGGTGTGATCGTAATCATCGGCGCCGTCTTCCGGTTTACCGGTTTGAATTGGGACGACAATGCCCACCTCCATCCCGACGAACGGTTTCTTACCATGGTGGCTACCGGCATCGAGTGGCCGAAAACCATTGCAGAATATTTTGATACCGGTCATTCGCCGCTCAATCCCCAAAACCGCGGGTTTTCTTTTTTTGTGTATGGCACATATCCCATATACCTTACCAAGTTTGTCGCATCACTCATCCGTAAAGATACGTATGATGGCATCACGCTCGTAGGACGAGCGCTCTCCGGTATTGCGGATCTTCTGACGATCGTCACGGTATTTCTTATCGCCCGCTATCTTGCCTCTCTCGATACCCGTCTCTCAAAACTCGCGCCGTACGCCGGTCTTCTTGCCGCTTTCTGCTATGCCGTCATGGTCCTCCCCATCCAGCTCTCCCATTTTTTCACAGTAGACCCCTATGTCACGCTCTTTATGACTATAGGTATCTGGCGGATTATACGTCAGAAATTTGATGCCATGACCGGATGTATGCTTGCACTTGCCGTAGGAGCAAAGGCATCGGCCGCACTCATACTCCCTCTTGTGGCCGTGGCGTTTGTTATTGCAGTCCCGTGGACACAAACATCTTCTTCTGCCGATAAACGCCGGCAACATCTTCTCATCGATGCCGTCATATGCGCCGTAAGTTTTTTTCTTACGCTTCGCATCGTGTACCCCTATCTGTTCACGGGATGGACAGTAAACCCGTTGGTTGTGGGTAATTGGCGTCAATTGGCCTCGTTTGATTCTCCGACTACCACGTTCCCGCCGGGACTGCAGTGGATTACCGTGCAGCCAATGCAGCCGATACTGGACCTTTTCGTTTGGGGTATGGGTATTCCCATGGGGATAGTATCGACAATCGCCGTGATTGCAGCGGGATACCGGGCGATACAGAAAAAATCGCGGAACTCGCCCGCACTCATCATACTCGCGTGGATAGTCGTTTTGGAAACATATCAGGCAGTCCAGTTTGCTAAACCCATGCGGTATTTTTGGCCCATCTACCCGGCATTTGCCGTACTTATCGGCATAACGCTGTCTTCTTTCTTGCAATCCACACCTCTCCGGCTCTTTCGTTACCTAGTTGCGGTGTTCCTTTGTATATCGTTCGTCGTATGGCCCATCGCCTATCTTCATATCTACACCACGCCGACGACGCGGATTGCGGCAAATACCTGGATATATACGCATATTCCGAAACACGCTACCATCACATGGGAATCCTGGGACGATCCGCTTCCGTTCCCGCGCAATGGATTTTCACCAAGTGATTATCACACCCCGCCCTTGCCGGTGTTTGACCCGGACTCATTGGACAAATGGAACAAAATCACAGACACTCTTTCACGCGCGGACTATCTTATCCTCTCAAGCAACCGCGGCTATGGAGCTATGGGGCGCGTTCGGAACCGGTATCCCCAGACATACCGGTACTATCAGGATCTTTTTTCCGGGTCATTGGGATTTACGCTCGTTGCACAATTTACGTCTCGGCCGTTTATTCCCGTGCCGTATGTTACCACCTGCATCACCATCCCGGGTTTTTCCTACGGATTTTTAGCGGATCCGCTCACCCCGTGTGGAAAAACAGGAATCACCATCAGGGATGACGGAGCGGATGAAACGTTCACCGTCTACGATCACCCGAAAGTGCTTATATTCAAAAAGACTGCGACGGCAGACTACTCCGCACTGCTCGGCAAATAGTACGAGCCAAACAAATCCCTACCCGCACTATCCGTATGCAGGGTAAATATTCCGTTCGTTGCGCATGCAGCTATGGGTTGCGTCCAGGTGACATCAGGCCTACCGATGACGTATGCACCGTGCTTCCTCTCAATATCGCGACACGCAAGGTTTTCTGCTGCCAGCAAATTATTTCTTCCGTAGGTGGTATGTAATTGGTAATACACCGCTTTCGGCTCCGGCTGCCCATGGTCTTCCCAACAACAATCTGACCAATAGACCGGAACCGACTGTGGTATCGTATCTACAAATTGCGCGATCAAACGGGCGGTCGGGATATTGTGGTTCGGCAATCCCTGCGGGTATTGGATAAAGTATTTATAACCATTCAGCCCGATGACGCTGATAAGCAATATCCCTATTCCGATTGTCCGCCACCGGCGGTATGCGTTTGGCACACGTTCAAAAAGCGCTCGCACCCCGCTGCCTACGAGTACCATAACAAACGGCAGTATTCCGATGGTTCTGCCGCTATTGGGTATTTCAGCGATAGGCAGCGCCGGGGAAACTGACGGCAGGATCAACACCATGATTGGTATCCAAAGAAAGGGAAATAGGTTGGTATGGTTTCGCCTCATCCACCAACATATACCGATAAGAAATAACACGCCGGAAACACCGTCCAGCTGCGGACTGCCGGGGACATTAACGCGGAATACCCCATCTCCCCGGATATGGAGCATAAGGACCGTCCGCCATACGTATAGCGCAAATCTCGACAGCATCACTATGGGCGATACCGTAAACACAGGCCATAGTTTTGATCCGATGTATCCTCCTGCAAATATAGTGCCGGAATTTCGCACAACGAAATACCACGACACAGCAACGACAGAAAGTATGATCAACATCCATGCTCCTGCCCAATATGACCGTGGCCGTCCCGATAGAATGAACAATAATACATAAAGCGGAGGTAACACCCACGTCTGCGGATACAAAAATAACCCCAGGGACGACAGGATCGTGCCCCACACGACGAAACGAAGTGCGCCGGTTGTGCGCCATCTGAGCACACACCAGATCGTATAAGACGTAAGTACCACGATAAGAATTTGTGAATTGCCGGTCCGCTCCCACGCCAACCACCAAAACGACGTACCGGCAAGCAATGTCGTCACCATGCCCCACTCGAATCCCAATAACTCAGCAGCCAGCAAAAACATTCCGGTAAGCGCAATCATGCCGACACATACGGAGAGGGTTTTGTAGACGATGTACTGGTGACCAAACACCAATACCGTGGGTGCGATGAGGTAGTGATACAACGGCCCGGCAGAGGTCATGTACTGCCAGGGAAAGCCGCCGGATAGTATGGAAGCTACATATTCATGGACGATGGAAATATCCCCATACCAATCTCCGGGAATAGCCGTCAGCTTATACATCCCGACGCCGAAGCAAATAAGAAATACTCCGAAGAAAATAAGTAACCGCTTCATAGCGTTATGTGCGCTTCAGTACAAAAAAAAGTGCTCCTGCATCATCACGCGAAACAGGTTCATCCATCGCAGATGCAAACCGGGAGTACGGATATATGCCTGTCCCGCCGGGCCAAAGCACCCAACGTTTTGTGAGCATATAACTTATGAGACTGGGCAGCGACACATAGTGCAATATATCCAGCAATCCTCCTGCCGAGGGCCCTAGATACGGCAGTGTGGCGGTAGGCGTTAAGCCTGCCCGGACAAACGCCTGTTTCCATTCTCCGTAGGACAATAAATTTACGTGCACCTGCTTTTTCTTCATCCATCGCGTATACCCGTTTCCAAAAATTTTTGACCCAAATAAGTATCGTTCCCAGGGGGCCGCCATAACGGTCGCATAACACACGCCATTTGGTTTGAGCACCCGTTTCACTTCGGATAGGACGCGCGGCAGATCATCCACGTGCTCCAATACGCTATTTATGATGACGGTCTGAAACGATCGGTTGGGAAACGGGATGGTATACCCGTCATACGTCACAATCTTCTTATATGCCGCCGTTGCTGCCGCTTCCCTGATCCTACTTTCTTCCGTATCTAATCCGACGTCAGTTTTTTTTGTTCCGAATGTTACACTGGCAAAAAATCCGTCCCCGCACCCCACGTCCAATATCGGGTGTTTGAGCGGCAAAAATTGCTGATAAAGTGCCGCTTCTTTGCCGCGCAAAACGGACAAAAATACCGGCCTCGCTTTCGCATATATGCGAATATAGTCTTTGGTATCTTGCATATGATTATGCCGATTGAAATTTTTTCATAATTTTTCTTACGGAGCAAGAACGTGCGGAAACCCTGCCTTTCGTGCAGGGAGGCTCCGCCCGAGCGTGCGACGGTAGAAAAATTGAAAAAATCACCCGTCTGCCCTTTCTTCCTCCATGTTCTTTGGGCAAACAAAGAACACGGAAACTATAGTAATGTACTAAATGCTTCTATCGACGTGTCCGCAGAAAATATTTTTTGTATCTCCTCCGGACTCCGGATATAGTCTTCTCTGTGCGCTATCACGAGATTGATTGCCCTGGCCAATGCATTGGTATCCATACGTGGCACTACGATCCCCATGCCTGTTTCTGTAATCGGCACACGCACACCGGGCAGGTTGCTGGCGACCACCGGTACGCCGGACAGCATCGCCTCCACCTGGACCAATCCAAAGGCTTCCGTGCTATTTACCGACGGAACTGCTAATACATCGATGCATTGGTAGTATGATCCCATCTCACGCGGAGAAATTTCGCCGAGAAATACGACGCGTTTTTTGTACTGTTTCACCAATGACATAATGTTTTCCTTATATGATGCTTCTCCGACCGGATCCATGGGACCCGCCACTGCAATTTTAAATTTGTAATTTGAAGTTTTTAATTTGAGCTGTGGAATTGCTTTGAAAAGATACTCCATCCCCTTTTCCGCAGACAACCGCGCGGCAATTCCTATGACCGCATCCGCTTCCCCAATCATCTTTTTGTATTTCCGAAGCATGACGGGATGCGCGCGGAGCGGCAGAACGGGAGGAACAATACAGGAAAGTCTGGGAAAAATATGTCGTAATAATCTGCTCTGTTTGGCGTAATCTTTGGTATAGGTCACCACCCGATCGGCAAGCAGGAGTGAACCCATGTTGGAAATTTCCAGAAGCGATTGGATGATGCTGTTCCCGAATCCTTTTGGCAACACGACCTCACAATGATACACGGCAATAACCTTTTTCCCCATGCATTTGGCCAGCAGCGCGGGAAGTATGCCTTCAAACTGCGGTAAATTCACCACGATCACATCATGGGTTTCTACCAGCCGCCATGACTGGCGGATCCAATCCCAGGAAAGAAATCCCTTGCTCATTCGGATCCAGGGTGTTGCGCGTACAACCCGGACTCCGCGTATCGTTTCAGATATCCGTAATGCCCTGTCATGGCGCATGGCAAGTATGGTCACCCGGTGTCCTTTTTTTACCAATCCTTCGGCAAACCGCGATGCGGCAATCGTCAGTCCGGAAACATACGGATGATAATACGTAATCGTAAATAATACCTTCATACCTTACTACGGCGTCGCTTTGATTGTACGGCCCGTCACGATATGCTCCAGTGATTTTTCCAGATACGGATATTTATGAGGATACGGCTGATTCCGGTCAAATATGTTGTAGATCCAGTGGACCGTCGTTAACCGGGTCCCCTTCTGCCGGCGAGGCAGGTTAGCGGCAAGATGGGATACGATATCCCAATTATCTTCTACGAAGTATTCAAATTTCTTAGCCCGGATAATCCGTTCTTTAAACAGATGCGGTTGTTCTTCGCGGGTATTGAGCGTTACCGAGGTAAATACATTGGATAAGTTCCAAAAACGCAGAAATCTCCGAAGATTCGGCTCCAGAAATCCAAATCTGGAAGTCAGCAAATGGGCCTCTATGACGCCCTCAGATACAAGATGCCGCAAATGCGTGACTCCCAAAGCAGGAAACATACTGGACTCATGGGCCAGCGACCAAAAGGCGCGCTCGATACCGTTTTTTGGAATAAAAAAAGAAACCGTGTGTATGCCCAGTATGTTCTGCTTGATAAACGATATGGGGTACCGCGCAAGCCGCGCCGGGTTATATGCCACGACTCCGTCGAAATCAAATCCTACGACAATCGGTTTTGCCATGCCATAAATGATATCACAAAAAAACGTACTCTCTATGGAAGATTGACAGCCTGCCCAACTATCAATCCTCCACACAAAGTACGTTTTAGTAAACTACTCTTCAATCTTTAGAATACTTTTATACCCCAGAAATGATACCTCAGATCGAAATCGCAGCGATAGTAACACCAAAAAGATACGATTGTCAATCACGCAAATACTACCGACAATGAAAATTGATAGAGAAAAAAATGACACAAAAAAGGGAAACAAAAAAGCTCGTTGATTTTTACTGATTGTAACAATCCGGGGGACAAAATTTAGCCTCGCAATTTTATTTGACAAGAAATCATACCGTTGGTATTCTCGCTTTCGGTATCATTCCTTTTGCCCATTGCGAATGGTGCCACATATAAAAGGCATTACTATTCGTAGCCGGTCCCAAACCCAAAGCTAGCGGTAGTGATGCTTTTTTATTATCTGGCAACCTTGTAAACCTTCAAATGTAGCATGAGCAATTCACAATAGCTTTATCTGATCGTGAATACCCTGCTCTCATAACGTAAACACCGGTATACTCAATCCCTTTTCTTTAAGCTTCAGAAACTCCTTGCGGACATCCGCTTCATACGAACGTCTCTCCCGTTCAAACGGGCTTACCCTGGCTTTCTTGCCCACTCCCAGGGCCTTTAGTATGGATCCCAAACCCAAAGCTAGTTTATTCACTATTTCAGTAAACTCCTTTTCAAACTCTTTGTCAAGTCCCATAATTATTTTTAGTAGTACAAAGGCATATCTTATAATTATTTTATCGAGAAAAACATTGTTCTATAGCCCCAAATAAAATCTATCAATTCTTTGTGGATAACTTATGGATAACAAATTTTCTTTGACGGCACCATCTTATTTAGCGGGTGGCACACGAAAAGGGCTCCCGACAGCACGCACCTCTGAACGAACATAACTGGAACCTACAAAGAGGTAAGAAGAGACTGACACCATCAATAGGCTATAACAAATACACGGAGTTCGGTGAAGAGGAGTACTGGCGGGATTGTTTCGTGTGACAGGTCCCGCATCATTTCATCCGGGCAAAAAACAGCTGGCCCGCGGGCGTTTGATGGATTTTGGTCACCATCACGGCCAGCTCCTCCCCTACTCTGCCTTTGGCATTCTCTACGATCACCATCGTGCCATCCGGTAAATACCCGACGCCTTGTTCCCGTTCACGGCCTTCATGGGTAATTTTGATCGTAAATTCCTCTCCTGCCACCAATGCCACCTTCATGGCCTGCGCCAAATCATTGACGTTTAACACCCGCACCCCCTGCGCACGTGACACATGAGCAAGATTAAAATCAACGGTCAGTAGCACCCCATCCCACCGTTTAGCCAACGCCACCAGCTTGCTATCTACCTCTTTTATATCGGTGGGATCTTCCGATACTACTTTCATTTTTGCCCACGGGTTTACCTTCTGACTTTTCAGCTTGTTAATCACATCAAGCGCTCGCCTGCCTTTCGCTCTCCTTAACGGATCACTATCATCTGCGATATGCTGCACCTCCTGCAAGACAAACTGCGGGATGATGAGCGTGCCCGTGAGAAACCCGCTGTTGACGATCGTCAAAATCCTGCCGTCTATGAGGACACTGGTATCCACAAGCGTCGGGTGATCGCCGATAGATTCCTTGGTTTCAGGTGAGGCAGGGCGGTGAAACGGCCGTGACGTAATTTCACTGAGAGCAGTGAGATTTTTTACGATCTCCCGGGCCAGCGCCTGGGTAAACGCATTCGTCGGCTTTACCATCGTCGGACGCTCTTTTCCAGCGGCCGGAGGCGCTTGTTTTTCTTTCAATGATTTTGGTACGGTTTTTTTCATATGCGTGAGGGATATAAGTATACCCCGCAATACGGTCTATGCAAAGCATACCATAGAGCGCGCTGAAGATTCGCTGAAAAATAGTTATGCCACAAGCTGGGCGGCTTTGGAAAGGGATGGCGTGTTAGACGGCGCACATACCGCACTAAATCCTAACCGTTTTGCCTCTTTGATTCTGCGTTCTTCGGATACGATCCGGCGCGTTTCACCGAGTAATCCCACCTCTCCGAATACGACGGTTTTGGGATCAATGGCTTTATTTTTAAACGAGGAAAGTATGGCAAGCGCAATCGCCAAATCTGCCGCGGGTTCTGCAATTTTTAGCCCGCCGGATACATTGACGAACAGATCATATCCTCCGAGCGGCAGGTTCAGCCGTTTTTGCAGGATAGCCACCAGAAGCTGTAACCGGTTATAGTCCACGCCGTTACCCACTCTTCTGGGCATCGCAAGCTGGGTGGGGACCGCCAATGCCTGGATTTCGACAAGCATCGGGCGCGTTCCTTCCAGAATAACGGTCACCACAGACCCGGGGACATTTTTTACCCGATCTTGAAGAAAAAGCGCGGAAGGATTGGATACTTCCTTAAGCCCGGAATCGCTCATATCAAAAATGCCCACTTCTTCTATGGCACCGAACCGGTTTTTCAGTGTCCGGAGTATCCGCGCGTTCGCAAAGCGCTCTCCTTCCAGATACAGCACGGTATCCACCATGTGTTCCAACACTTTGGGACCCGCTATCGCACCCTCTTTGGTCACATGTCCCACGATGATAATCGGGATACCATGTGTTTTGGCCGCCAGTATGAGTACCTCGGCGCTTCTTCGTATCTGCCCGACGGAGCCTGCCATACCATCCAGGTCATCTGAAGACAAGGTTTGTATAGAGTCAACAATTACTAAGTTACCTAGGTCACTTAGGGTACTTAGGGTACTTACGATAGATTCAACAGAAGTTTCTGCAAGGATAGAGATATTTTTCCCATCTACCCCCAGCCGTTTTGCCCGCAGCTTTACCTGTTCTGCAGATTCTTCCCCGGATACGTACAGCCCTCCGGCTGCCGCGAGTACGTGAAGAAGGAGCGTCGATTTCCCTATGCCAGGATCTCCAGCAAGAAGCGTCACGGAGCCCGGTACGATCCCCCCACCCATCACCCGATCAAACTCTTCTAATCCACTTTTTAATCGATTTTTCTCAATGTGCCGTACCTCGGACAACTTCTGCGGTTTAGTTCCTTCTGGCCTTGCTGTCTTGCTTTCTTGCTGTTTTCCAACCTCTTTGACCGTCTCGATCAACGAATTCCATGTATCGCAATTGGGACATTTTCCATACCAACTTGCCGTTTCATACCCGCATTGTTGGCACACATACGATGACCGAAGCTTCATAGAGGTATTCTACACCAATGATTATTTTTGTGGAGCAGTCAGTCTATCCAAAAACGCCTTACGGGGGATAATGAACGCCGTACTGTCGACCTGTTCTTCCGGCGCATATCGCAAAGACCCAAGTTTCATCGCGCCGATTTTTTTCAGAGCTTCTTCCTGCCTGACATCAAGCACATTGTCCTTTTCGTGTGTCACCCACACCGATACCGCACGGACATCTTTAAACGTCTCGTCTATAAATACATGAGCAAGTGCCTGTTTGACCGCACTTTCTTCAGCATCGACATTCGTTGGAAAATTCTTGGCATAGGACGCGAATTCTACAACGGCGCCCGCATCATATGCACGTTTTCCGTTTTCGCTAAGCATAGTATTTATCTTGTCCATATGCTCCGGCTCATAAACGTTTACAAATCCCGTAGCCTGATCGGGCAACGCCAGATTTGCTTCTTTGGGGCCAAACACCCACAGTGCTTTGACGTTACCTACCCATTCCGCATTCGTTTCTGACGGTTTCAGATTGATGTTGAGCATGCCGTCATCCGCTTTGGACCGTGCATCTAAATCGGTGAGGGTTGCATCAAACCGGGGAAGATTTTTTTCGGTCACCGGCACAAGAACCGTTGATTCACGGGAAAGAAGTTCCCGGATCTGTGCGCGAAACCCTAAGTTAGGTGACGTTTCTCCTGCCATAGACCCATTCTACCTGCCAAATCCCCTACTGTCAAGACAGGCCACAACGGAAAAAATCGAAGATGTAAAATCCTGCGCACTGATTTCGACAGAAGAACTTCTGTCGGTGCGCCTCATTGAGAGGAGGATCGTCGGGAAGGAACCGTAGGCGCCGTCCCGAACTCTCTTACCGATAGCCGATGGGTTTTTCGGTAAGCGCCATAGAGAGGCTGATTTTCCGCTGATCCGGCTTCACGTCTTCGACCAAACACGTAATTTCGTCCCCCGCTTTGGGCTCCGTTCCCGGAGTGACTTTAGATATATGGATCAACCCTTCTACGCCCGGGGTCAGCTCGACAAATATGCCGTACGGAGTCGTCCGGGTGACTTTCCCTTTGACCTGGCTGTCTTTTTCAAACTGATCCATCACATGCTCCCACGGATCAGGCAGAAGCTGTTTTAACGACAGCGTCACCTTGCCGGTTGCCGCATCGACGCCGATCACTTTGACCTTTAACGCATCGCCGCTCTTTAAGTATTGGTTCGGGTCGTCGACTTTTTCCCATGCGATTTCGGAAATATGGACGAGTCCTTCTATATCGTGCTTTTCGCCATCCTTTTCGACGCTAAATTTGGCAAATGCGCCAAATGGGGCCACCCCGGTAATCGTCGCCTCTACCGTAGAATCTACGTTCACCGCATCCAGAAGCTCTTTTTGCTTGGAAAGCGCTGCTTCTTCGGTAATCGCGCGCTGGGAAAAGACCAGGCGGTTGGCCGCGGATTCTACTTCAATCACTTTTGCTTTAATGCGGCGACCGGATACTTTATCGAGTTGTTTGGAAAGAGCTGCATCCAGCTGGGACAATGGAATATACCCACGGATGCCGCCGTAATCGACCAATACTCCGCCGCGAACCTGCTCGCGCAGCACCACATCGACCGGCTCCCCTGCTTTTTGGAACTCGACCAATTTTTCCCATCGCTTTTCGAGTAAGGATTTCCGGATGGAAAGAACGCTCTGCCCGCGATCGTTTTCTGCGACGATCACCTGGCAAATCACGGTATCTCCTACCTTGAGGTGAGACAGCATATCTTTGTAGGTTTCGAGTTCGCGGTCCATGACCACACCTTCGGTCTTGCCGCCGATATTGAGCGCGATCTCACGTGCCGCAATCCGGGTGATTGTTCCCGTCACGGTATCGCCTTTTTTGATGCCTTTGAGCGTGTATCCGGAGCTTTTGAGCAATTCCTCCATCGAGGTTGCTGCTTTCTTGCCCGCCGTAGCTGAAGCGGAGGTGGGTGAAGATTTTTTGGGCGCTTCCTGAGGTTTTACTTCCTCTTTTGCTTCTTTCTTACTATGCACTACTGACTCATCACTTTTTGCTGTTTTTGCCATTCATGTATATCCGCCTTTCTTTAGGGATATGGGGATTATACACGGTTTCTGTCTTCTGCTCAAGACGCAGGGGCAGGGGGCTTCGGAAGTCGCTTTACAAGCAACGCCTCGACTTCTCCCAGGGCGCCCAGTATTTCATCATGGATTTCCTTGGGGGTTGCGGGATTTTGAAGTGTGGATTGGATACATGTAACATATCGTTCCATGGTCATGGTATTAGGGTCTTTTATCATGTCATCCAGCTCGTATTGGGGAATATGTGACAGAAGTATGGGCCATACAAGACGCCGCATCCCAACATTGAGCTGCACGTAAATATCTGCTTTTTCCGTATCAGAAAGCGACGATTCAGCAATTAACGTAAGGATATGTGTTATTTTGACATCAAAATCGTCCATAGATATTTATGCGGATCCCAACGGTATGCCGGATGAACCCGATGACGGGGCTACAGAACCCGCCCAGACTCCCAGATGATAGTATGCCGCGGGCGGACCTAAAAACATATCTTTCACCCGCAACACCAAGGATGAGGCTCCGCCTATGGCTCCTCCCACCGCAGCACCGACCGCAGCACCTATGGCTGCCCCCTGAAGACCACCGAGAAGTCCCACTTTCCCACCCTCGAGTGCTCCCGCTGCTAAACCACCAACCAATCCAAGTGACCCAAGCGTTCCCGCCCCGACCAACGCGTTCGGAAGAAAATGATCCCTATATGCCATACGCTCCGCGGTAGCCGTTTTTGTTGTGTTTACAGCAAACTCCCCCCACGCCTGCGCCCGGGCTAATTCAATCTGATAATATTTATCTTTCGGAAAATCTTCGACTGCCGCGACCATTGGCCAATTGACTATATTTCTGACAAAATCCGACAGTCGTGATGAGTACTCGGCAATCGATCCGCCTATGGTGACGGACAGTCGCTGCAGTTGTATCGCGGTCGTGTTTCGTTTTTCCTTTGGCAAATGTTCTAGGATTTCTTCAAACTTTTTTTGATACGTTTCCAGGATAAGATGACGTTCCCCATGGTGTGCCCTGCGTTCAAATATCGCCGTCACTGCATCCGCAAGCGGCATATTTGGTTCAACTTCCCGTATAGATTGTCCTTCTCCCATAAAGAGAGTGTAACAAATTACACCCTCTTTCGCACGCCAATAAGATGATCGTTTTATGGTAGACAATGATGCACACGAATAACGCTATGCATTGAATGGATAAATTTGCCGGATATCGCGTTGTAGTGCTACAATAGATACAGAATGGCGAAGGTTATTACCCCACAATCCCTCTTTACCCTGTTACAATCCCAGTCTCCCATTACCCTTGTTGACGTGCGTACGCCGGAAGAATACGCCCGGGGATCGCTCTATGAGAGCATCAATATCCCGGTGCTCGACATCCCGCGCAAAGCATCGTCGCTTCGCAAGGCCGCCTCTGTGGTCACCTTTTGCAACTATGGTGCGGTTTCGCGCAAGGCCGCGGGACAATTGGCGGCCAAAGGAATTCCGTCGGTGGCATTGGAGGGCGGACTCAAAGCATGGAACGCGATGTACGACGTGGTTCCGATACCCGAACGTGGATCTTCACTCACTCTATATCAGGTAAAACGTCTGGGAAAGGGATGTTTATCCTATATTGTCGTCCTGCCGGACAACACATCGGTCATCATCATTGATCCGTCGCACCACACGGAAACCTATACGGCATTTCTCAAAACGCATCACTGGAACGCCGTTGCCATCGTAGATACCCATATTCATACGGATCACCTGTCAGGAGGGCGTCTGCTTGCCAAAAACCTGTCTGCCCCGTATCTTTTGCCAAAAGGGTCCGTGGTAGAATTTCCGTTTGACGTGCTGGAAGAGCGCCTCCCGAAGCTTGCCGTCGGCGCAAGTATCACATTTTACAAAACCCCGGGGCATACGCCGGAAAGCGTATCCATATTGTTTGACGAATTGTTTCTCATAAGCGGTGACACGCTGTTTGTCGATGCCATAAGCCATACAAGCCCCGGAAACGATCAGGAGGCTATGAGCAAACAACTGTATACCTCCATCACCTCTATCCTATTTTCTCTGAAAGACCCTATTCATATCCTGCCGGCACATACGGCGCAGCCTATGATCCCGGGCCCGCTGCGCAGTGCAACATTGCGGTACGTCAAATTATTTAACCAGATAAAGGAATTTCCTACGGCGAAAGCATTTAGCGACTATCTCCGAAGTCACCCGGTAGCTTCATCTCCGGCACATCAAACCATTACAGCGTATAACCGTGCCAAAACCGTGTCAAAAACCGTTGATGTGGATGAATTAGAGCTTCTCAGTAATACGTTCGGTACACCTACTCCTGATATGGCATAAATAGTGAGAACATGCGGGAAAATCCGTCAAGGCTCGGCCGCTAGCTCCGGCGAGAAGCTGCAGAAGGATTTTGTTTCTTGGATGCCTCCAGTCGTCTCCCCTCCTCAATATATCCCTCCGCTATATCCCAAAACTTCCAGAATATCTGTCGATACATATCCGCAAACGATTTGTTGGTAATCTCCACGCCGATTTTGTTGCCGTCTGCCCAGCTTAAGATAGAAAGCGTATCATTAAACACCACCTGATACTGCCGGATATCGAGAATGGTGGGTGGAATATACCGGGACCGGTAAAATTTTCCCCAATTCGGTACTTTGGTATACCAATAATTTCCCTGATCGGTGGCGTTTTCGATCTCGATTTTCGTAATCTTTCGTGCCACCTGCTCATAGCGAATGGTTTCCGCAAATGCTTTGCCGGCAATGTTATTACGGTTTTCGTATCCAAACACCAGGATTTCCTTTTTTGCCCGCAAATGGTTCCAAAGCATCTGTTTTAATCCTTCTGTGCCATGATAATGCTTTATCTCAAACCCACTCGGCATACCACCGGGCAATAGAGACAACTCTTTGAGAAGCTCCGGCAGTACTTCTTTTTGATTGGATAGCTGCTGCTCTTTCTCTAAAAGTAAGAGTTTGAGGCTGTCCGGGCTTGCTGCTTTTAGCCTCAATCCCCGGCCCTTGTCTGCCTCTTCAATCAGATGTTTGAGTTTCAACCTGTCCAGATACCGATAAATCTTTGACCGATTGATGTTTGTTTCACGCGATAGGTCAAGTGGCGTCTTGGCGCCTCCCCCAAGGAGATTAAGGTAAATCTGAACCTCAATCTCGTCCAATCCGTATTGAGACAATTGACTTGAAATGAGTTGTTTGTTCATATAAACGAACAGATATTTGCATATAAGTATACACCGTCTGTATAGTCCAATCAAATAATGAAAGGATGGTGATGATATGAAGTTTGCACAAATACATTTTCCTCTCATTCAAGGGGAACGGGCATTCAGAAATGCAAAAAGAGAATTACGCAACGAGGGTTTCATACATCCTCATACTGCTGCAGAAGCACGGTTAGCTATACTTTCTGTATTTCATGTTTCTTCTGCCGATAATGAGGTCTTGACTAAGTTATTTAGTGTAATAGCTGAAAACAAAGGCGGCGAGGTAATTGCAGAAGAGATAAAATTGGGTAGACAAAGAGGATGGTTTAGATAACATTTTATCCAATTATTTTCGTTATCGTTCCTCCGATGACGTGCCGAGCGCCAGACACGGTAATAGGGTTGATGCCCTGGGCGACAATCGCAGTCTCCGCAATGAGGCCATGTTTGGACACATTTCTTTTATTAGTAACCAACATGCCGACGATAAGTACATGTGCTATCAGCCAATCATACCATTCCGCCTGCGGTAGACCCTCAGATCCTGCATTGGCGTTATACTCCTGCATTGCATATTCCCAACCCGCTATTATTCCAACCACTGCTCCACTGCCGCCTCCCCGAACCATACTTGGAATTACATCTCTATTATGCCATGCACTATCACCCGCCCCTATTGCGAGCCCAATAATGCTACTCGGAATTCCTACTCTGATTTCGGATGAAATAGTTCTTTCAATCCCCTTACCCATTTGTCGAATACCATTGGTGATCAGCTGATCTGCATATGTCGATTGTTCCTTCATATATTCCTCTTTAGATCGGTATTATACTCTAGATTTCATAATTGCCCCATCTATTCGACCTAAAAATACGCCGTAATGCTGCACTTTCGTGGCAATTGTGTTTTGATCAGCATTGGAAAACGAAGTAAACGAGTGCGGAAAAACAATCAATGCA
Organism: bacterium; assembly: GCA_021817785.1. Taxonomy (GTDB): domain Bacteria; phylum Patescibacteriota; class Microgenomatia; order UBA10105; family UBA927; genus UBA927. Next base: position 2,651 of record JAKAFY010000005.1, on the reverse strand, counting down.
TCCCGTTGTATCTCCCGCTTCCAGGTACCGACAATCTGACCGTCGACCACGATAATTGGGTTAAACATGCCATTTAAACCCCTATTCACCTCCGGGATATGCTTGGGATCGATAACTGCTATGCGGTCTTTGTAGCTTATAAAATATTCGTCAAACGACGGGAGTAAATAGGTGCCGTCAGCTTTCGGCGCTTTACCGAAACTTACTCCCGTCCAGTATGATGTACCGTCAATAACCTCTTCGACCAGCTTGGATTTGACAGATGTGATGCCATTTTTGGCATCCGTCATCGTAAGCCCGCTCCACCAGGAAAAATCAGCAATTGTTGCTGGTCCATGGCTGGTAAAGTACCGCAGCACGGCCGAACCGATGGCTTCATCACGCGCCAAAAGGCGCTTTTTGGGTACCCATTCGTCAAGGAGCGTAAATGTCTGCTGTTTTCCCTCCCGGGGGCCAAAACAGACGACTGCCTCCTGTCCCAACCGCCACAAGATGTGGATTCCCCTGCTTTGGTCCGTCGGGATTTTTTCTTCACCAAATAATCGATAAATCTCGTCACGAGTTTTACACTTTCCGCCCTCTAATGCTTTTATTACTATCTTCCTGGCCTTGCTAATAACTTCTTCACTCAACCCTAACTGCGGCATATGGGCAGCATAGGTTTTGATGATCCGCTCGCTCGAGAGCCGTACCATCCAGTGGACGTCTTCGGCAGCTACAAAGTGCAGCGTCCTACGCATAGGCCACGTCCGTACGATTTTCCGCTTTGCTATCGCCTGTTCTACATCCTTTTCCGTGCAATTTTTGGTGCGCAGCCCCACCGCCCACAAACTCATCAAATAATCCTGTGCCTGCATGGCGCCCATCCATGACACCACTTCCTCGGGCGTAGTAAACGCTGTAGAAGAAATCTTCTGATTTGCGAGACGGAGTTGTGGGATATCGTACAATGTCATGGAGATACTATATCAGAAAAATTTTAGAAAATAGCATAGGAGTATAATATTTATATGGTACCTAACCACCCCCCGGGTGGTTTTTGTGTTTATTAGGGACTTGATTTGCAAACCGGTCAAACGATTTTATACGCTTGACTCGAACTTTGAATATGTTCAAATAGCCATACAAGAGATAATTTATTTTGATAATAATATGTGACGACAAATTCAATACCATGAAAACGACTATCAAAATATACAAACAGAATGTAATAAATCAACACTTCTGGTTTTCAAATAACCACATAAGCATTGGTAGAGTTAGCCTCGTCTTAACAATCTCGTTCGCGGTGGCATGGTATTTATACATTCGTTAGCCACAAAAAATCCCGCCATTACTGACGGGATATATTGTTTCTTTTGTTTTTCTGTGAACTGGCCTTACTATAAACTAATCTATCCTTGAGTCCCCCGGTTTACCGGCCGTAGCTTTAGCGAAGGCCAAGACCTAATGAAACTAATAGGATAGATAATCAAGGGTTATCAATAGACGTAGGGATCCTTGAGTCCCCCGGCCTCGACCTATCTTCCCGATTCCTTGCGAAATAGGTATTGTCAGCGCTAACATGTTTCACTTCCCTGTTCGGAATGGGAAAGGGTGGTGCCATGTCGCTAAAGAGACCGAAAGGCTCAAGGATGCGAGCTGAAAGCTCGCTGGTTCATAGCAAGAAAAGTTCATGGTTCATAGTTAATTGCTTTGCTTCACTATGAACTATCTTACTCTCTTGCCATCTTGCTAGTATGTGTAATTGCCTCGTAAGGGGGAACATTTCCTCCGTCACGTGTCATTTCATTTTATGCGGAAACAGCAGTCCCATTCGGGACATCCTTTGTTCCCCACAACTTCGACCGATTAGTACAAGTAAGCTAAACGCCTCACAGCGCGTACACTTCTTGCCTATGTACGTTGTCATCTACAACGGGTCTATAACGATTTTTCATCTCGGGGCGGGCTTGGCGCTTGAGATGCTTTCAGCGCTTATCCCAACCGGATCTAGCTACTCTGCGGTGCCGGCCATACGGCGCGACAACAGACACACCAGGGATCCGTCCTTCTAGGTCCTCTCGTACTGTAGAAAGTCCCCCTCAAAAATCAAACGCCCACACAGGATAGAGACCGACAATTGTGTTAACGAAATCTTGCTGGCTCCGATTCTTATCGGAACAGCATAGAGCTCGTAATCCGCCTTGGGCGGATACTCTCATGGTCGCCCATGAGTTCAGACTATATCTTCCACGCCTCTAACGGCGGGTCTGACATATAGTCGTTGAGGATTTTCAAAAATTTCAATTTTCAATAAAAATTTTAAATTTCAAATTTATGAATCTTTCCTGCTGATTGTCTGCACCGAATGCATTATTACCTTGCGGTAGCATCGGATACTCAGAGTTTCCAGCAAATAGTCAGATTTATACCTCGGCACGTCTCATCGTGCCGGATTGTTTTCAACTTCTATAACAGTAATAAAAAAATATTAAATCTCAATGTGGTTCGTACTAAACGTCTGAAAACAAGACAGCTCATTATGAGTAAGATCTCACTCTCACTCAAGGTCTACTGTCTTACGACGTTCTGAACCCAGCTCGCGTACCCTTTTAACCGGCGAACAGCCGGACCCTTGGGAGCTTCTCCACCCCCAGGATAGGATTAGC
>JAKAFY010000035.1 GCA_021817785.1 bacterium | reverse complement strand
CGGAATGATAAACGAACTGATATCAAATCCGAATTTGTTGCCGATGACGATTGCGACCGACCCGAATTTATTGAGACGGACGGTGGTAAACGCCTTATCGGTCGTCGCGTGGGCGACAGGCAGGGGAAATATTAGGGATATGATAAGGAGTATGCTGACGATAATAAAACGTTTCATGTCTGTATTGTATCTTAGCAAATTGACAAACCCCGTGAAAGCAGCATACAATTACACTATAGCTTAGCAAGGACTTCACAAAAGACTTTCTAGGCTTGTTTTTATCTCAAGAGAGCAAGCGCGGCACAGGATGCCGGGCGAGCGAAAAATAATCGCGCGAAGCGCGCTCAAGGCGAGTCAAAAGTCTTGAGTATCGCTTACAAGACTTTTATCTATGGCACGTACGCCTTCAAAGATACGCAAAGCAGTCATTCCGGCAGCCGGATTCGGTACCCGATTCCTTCCTCAGACCAAGGCAATGCCGAAGGAAATGCTCCCGATCGTCGATAAACCGGTTATCCAGTACGTTGTCGAGGAACTGGTGGCCAGCGGAATTACCGACATCGTTATCGTCACGGGCTGGCACAAGCGGAGCATTGAGGATCACTTCGATTATCCCAATGAACTTATCCAGACGCTCAAAGAGCAGGGGAAAATGGAACAGCTGGAAGAGGTGCGGCGCACGGCTGAACTTGCTAATTTCATCTATATCCGGCAAAAAGGCCCGTACGGCAACGGAACACCGGTGCTATGCGCACGCAGCGTGATCGGCGACGAGCCGTTTGTCGCCATCTGGGGAGATGAATTTATTTATTCCAAACCGCCGCGCGCCAAGCAATGCATCGAGGTATTCGAAAAATACGGCGACCCGGTGATTTCTGCTATTCAAGTCGATAAGAAAGATGTGTCACGGTACGGTATTGTAGAGGCCACCAAAGTGGAAGACAGCGTGTATCAGATCAAAAAACTTATCGAGAAACCGAAAAAAGAAGAAGCGCCCAGTACTCTGGCGGCTCATGGGTGCTATGTATTGACTCCTGATATTTTTCCCATCCTGGAAAAATTGGGTCCGGGCAAAAGCGGCGAAGTTTGGCTTACCGACGCGATCCGTGAGCTTATGAAGTCGCGTCCCGTGTACGCATGCGAAATTAAGGGCGGCCGGTATTATGATACGGGTAACAAGCTCGAATACCTAAAAACAGTCGTGGAGTTTGCTCTTGAGCACAAGGATTTAAACGGGGATTTCCGCGATTACCTCAAAAGCCTCAAGCTGTAACAGGTGTCATTATTAACCGGTTGGCGCTTCGCCGTAGATAATCACTTTTGTTCCCGGGTTATCATCTTTGGACAGTGTTGACCATGCTTTTTCGTTGGTAACAACCGGGTTTGCCCAGTCATACAGCATTTTGGCTTCCTCCGTCCGCATATTGATGCATCCGTGACTCATCGGGTGGCCGAAATTATCATGCCAATAGGTGCCGTGGAACGAAAACCCGCGCATTTTGGAAACCTGGTCATTATAAAAAAACATGACCCATGGTACGTTCGGGAGGTAATAATAGGTGTGCAGGTCTTTGTTTCCGCCGCTCATGAGTTGGCTTTTTACTTTTGCCCAGATGGTGAATTCTCCCGTCGGTGTTCTGCCCCATTTGCCGGTCGATACCGTAAATTCATATACCCGGACATTACTTTCGTATGCATAGACTTTTTGGTTGGTAAGATCCACCTCAATGCGTTTTTCCGAAGCGGGAACATTGACGGTTACTCCCAACACCTTCGACACCTGTATGAGCGTAGCAAGCTTCGGGGCTGCTGCCGGCGTTTCATGGAAGGTCGCAGACAATACTTCAGGGGGTTCTGACAGCGTAGAGCCCTGGGTCAGTAGTTTGAGGGATTTCTGATCTGCCAGCGGCTCGTTGGCACCGGAAAGCTGGCGCATCGGTATGGAGATAAACGCCATCGCACCGGCAAAGAGTGCGATAAGTCCGACGGCGGTCACAACATAAGAACCGGATTTGGCGTTCTCAGCCATACATCTCACTATCCTATGTTTTGCGGATTTTGTCAAAACGATGATATAGTTATCTGTATATGCGCCATACGTTAGCCCGGGTAAAAGGCTTAGGATTTATTCTTTGGCAGGCCAGACACATGGCCTACCATGTCATGCTGGGACTTCTGTGGGCATGGTACCTGCGTGAACGCTGGGGAGAATTTAATCCGGTCTGGATATTTACCTCCGTCGTGGGCTCGGTATTGCCCGACGCGGATCATATCAATTATTTTTTGGGGTACGGGAGAAAAGATACGTATACGCAGCAGATATTCGGTTTTATCGGACGCCACGAATGGCGGAATCTTTTTCATTTTATTTCGACAGGGCACAAAAACAATACGAGTCTTATGTATCACAATATTTATGTCGTTATCATTCTGGCGCTTATGGCCGTTATCGCATCGTTTGTAGACTGGCAGGTGGGTGTTGTGCTGTTTGGGGCTATGGTATCGCATTATCTGTTTGATATTGCCGATGATGTCGTTCAGCTCGGAGGCATGAATCCGAATTGGAAACGGTGGGGCAGACCGAAGAAATAAGCGGGGGTGCTTTCCGGCGCGGGATTATGGCGAATCGTCCTTTCAGGGAGACGTAAAAAGTCCTTCCACAATGCCGATATGATATCCGAAGTACAGGCCGTAGATGATGCTGATGATTCCCGATAGTACGGTCACGGCCCGGTCGAATGTTTCAAATTTTCTGCTTCCCGTGATGATGACACCGCCCAGAATCGTCGTGATAAGCATCATTCCCATAATCGTGCCTATCCCGAAGATACAAAGATATAGAAGTGCCAGATTCCGGTCGCTGATACTGCCCAGTACCAGGAGTGCGACGGCAGCAGAGCCCGCCAGTCCATGGATAATACCTACGATAAGCGGTCTCATGAGCTGGAAGATGCCGTGCTGTGTGATAAATTCCGCGACTGCTTCATGGTGTTTGCTATTTCCATGCAGCGATGCGTCGTGATAATGTGCATGGATATGCATGTTGTCATGCTGATGAGCGTGGTTGTGTATGCCGGAGAATGCGCCGAGAAGTTTTTGCATGATGCCTGTCAGATTGAGTATTCCCAATACGACCAGCGCTATCGCGACGACGAATTCAAATGATAACTGCAATTTTTCCGGTATGGAAACATGAAAAAGGATAATTGCGATGCCCACGACGATAATCATCATGGTATGTCCGATGCCCCAGCTGATACCTATCATGGCTGCTGACGTAAGTTTACGGGCCCGGGAAACAATCGTTGTCACGGCCGCCACGTGATCGGCATCCGTTGCGTGTTTTAAACCCAGAAGAAATCCTACGGCAAGAATGGTAAAGGGATTCATGCTGTGTTGTTATATCCAGTGTTCCAGAAGCACCATCAGTGTCACGATCCAGAGAGCGATTTCAAGATACAGGACCCAATGCTTCATATACCAATGCACCCATTCATGTGTATCGTTGGGAATGATGGGAAGCATGCGGATAAAACTGTATTTTTTCTTATTCCACGGCCCGAACCACGCGATGCCGTGGTAGATAGAAAACGTGTCGAGGATAAAGTGGAGGAATACGTTGACCGTTGCAAGACAAAGATAGGTGTAGAAATACCGTATATGGAACGGCAGCGCCAGGATGGCGACGAATCCGAACACGATAAACCAGTTGGCGGGATAATGCGAGAGGTTTTTTAGCGCACTGTGATGGTCATACACTTTGCGCAGCGACACGAGGCCGTCGATATCCGGGATGTTGGCAAACGCGACCCCCAGGATGTACGGGGTGATAGTCGCATCCGGAAGCCATCCGCGGTCGACAAAAAATTTTGTGACAAGAAGTCCGACTGCGGCGTGAGAAAGTGTTGTCATAGTAGCGGATTATATAGGTTCAGTCTGTTTTGGCAATGCGTGTTCACTTACGTTACGGGCGCCTGCTTGGGATGAGTTTTACGTTTCGCAATTTTCCCGAGCGTATACATGACGCGTTTGTGGAGGTCAATATTTTTTATGCGG
>JAKAFY010000034.1 GCA_021817785.1 bacterium | reverse complement strand
ATCAATTTGTACTATTTCTCACACATCCCCTTGACGTAATGTGGTATAGTATTTGCCATTGTATTTATCCTGACCGAAATCCTGACATATGCTGTCTTTATATCGGAAAATTTTTTCGACGAAACGAACGGTCATTCCCGTTCATGATCTCCCCCAACCGGAGCACATCGCCATCATCGGCAACAGGATACACCACCACGTAAAACATCTGTTCCGGGGTTCCCTTGCCATCCGCGAAGTCGACACCGGAAGTAGCAACGCCTGCGAGCAGGAACTGACGGCTCTTTCCAACCCGTACTATGATATTGAGCGGTTTGGGGTCCACTTTGTAGCCTCCCCCAGGCACGCGGATATGCTGATGGTAACCGGATCCGTGACCCGCAATATGAAAGCCGCGCTTATCAAAGCGTATGAAGCGACCCCGGATCCTAAAATCGTGGTCGCCGTAGGAGATGACGCGATAGACGGCGGGATATTTAAAGGATCATATGCCGTATGCGACGGGGTAAAACATGTGATCCCAGTCGACCTTGAGATCCCCGGTGATCCACCAAGCCCAATGACGATACTCACCCACCTGCTTGCCTACCTCGATAGCAAATAACTATGATATCCCTTTCGCTCCAATCATCGTTTTTTATGACCCTTTCCATATTTATCGTGGGAGCCATCGGATCCCTCGCCGTAAACAGGAATGCGAAATTGGCAAATATAGTCAACCATACGGCAGCGCTCGCCGGCTCGCTAGTGGGACTTTATACCGGAGTATCCGCACTGCTTTCCCATGCGACATTTCGAGTAAGCGTTCCGTCTCCCCTGCCATTGTTGTCTTATACGTTCCAAGTCGACGGATTGTCCGCTTTTTTTATCGCCGTCATATCGCTGATCGGAGCCGTCGCATCCGTATATGCATTTGACTACGTCCGGCACTACGAAGGGAAATACAATCTGGGCATGCTCGGCTTTTTTTACAACGTGTTTATCGCATCCATGCTGCTTGTTGTGTCGACCGGGAATTTATTATTTTTTCTGGTCGCTTGGGAAGTTATGTCACTTTCGTCCTACTTCCTCGTGATCTACGAACATGACGACCCGTCCGTCGTTTCCGCAGGCACGCTCTATTTCATCATGACGCATGCCGGTACGGCGTGCCTTACCGTAGCAGTGCTTCTCATCCATGCCGCAACCGGCTCGTTTGATTTTACCGTCATCCGACAGATGGCCGGGCATATTCCGTGGTTTACGAGGGATGCCATATTTTTTCTCACCCTCGTAGGCCTTGGCACCAAATCCGGCATCATCCCCTTTCATATTTGGCTCCCAAGCGCCCATCCGGCAGCTCCTTCCCATGTCTCGGCGCTCATGAGCGGCGTCATGATTAAAACAGGTATCTACATGATGGTGCGCCTGTATATGGATTTGTTCCCCGCCGGTCCGGTATTTTGGGGACTTACTGTGTTGGGAATAGGCGCCGTGTCGTCTGTATTGGGAGTGCTCTATGCGCTGACCGAACACGATATCAAAAAATTACTGGCGTATCATAGTATCGAAAATATCGGCATCATTTTGTTGGGTCTCGGAAGTGCCATGACCTTTAGTGCGATGGGCATGAAAGCGTTTGCCATACTTGCCCTCACTGCGGCGCTATTTCATACCTTAAATCATGCGACGTTTAAGGCGCTTTTGTTTTTGGGCGCCGGAGCGGTGATCACCGAAACCCATACCAGAAATATCGAAGAATACGGCGGACTGATCAAGCGCATGCCCTATACCGCATTCTTTTTTCTGATCGGATCACTGGCTATTTCTGCCTTGCCTCCGTTTAACGGATTTGCAAGCGAATGGATGACGTTTCAGTCGTTGTTTGCGGGCATACGGACCGTACACACATCCGTCCTTTGGGCGTTTGTCACAGCAGCCGGCGCCCTCGCCGTCACCGGCGGACTGGCTGCGGCTTGCTTTGTCAAAGCGTTCGGTGCAACATTTTTAGCCCGCCCCAGAAGCACGCACGCCGAACACGCAACGGAAGTGCCACACACCATGACGATTGCAATGGGGACGCTTGCCGCCCTCACCCTGATTATCGGCATATATGCTTCATCTATAACCGGCATGATATTTACCGGAGGATTCGGATGGATGCACCAATTGGCCAATGCAAACGCAGCATATTATCAGGAACCTACGATATTTGCACTGCGTGACGGATTTGCAGCACTTCGCATGCCGGCAGTCTTTTTGGAACTGACGGGAGCCTGCATCGCTGTGTATCTTCTGGTTTCGATCGCAACCAAACAGAGAAAAGTGAAAATCGCCGGGACATGGGACTGCGGGACCACCCTGACCCCACGCATGGAAATAACTGCCACGGGTTTCTCCCGGTCTATCATCACCATATTTAAAGGAATACTCCGGCCATCAAAGCAAGTCGATGTGGAATATCATGACGCGGACATGCGGTACTTTACCAAATCAAATCACGTGGCGCTTTTCGTCGCTGATCCATATCGTGCAGGTTTATACCGCCCTGTTTCGAACGCTCTATACCGCATCTCCCACGTCATAAAGAAAATACAGATCGGACCGATCAATACCTACGTACTCTATATGTTTGTAGCGTTACTTATTCTATTGGTGATTCTTGCGATCCGATAACTATGTACCACATATTACTCATCAGTATGCAAATAGCCGCAACACCGTTGCTTTCGCCGCTTATGATCGGCCTTGTACGCAAGGCAAAGGCGCGTATGCAAAACCGCACCGGCGCCAGTATATTCCAACCGTACCGCGACCTCTGGAAACTGTTTCACAAAGACGAAACAGTGAGTCGCGATGCTTCCTGGATTTCGACCGCTGCGCCATATATCGTTTTCGGCGTTACCGTGGTCCTGGGCGCGAGCATCCCGCTCTTGGGAGCCGCTACGCTGCCGCTGGCGTCTTCGGATCTTCTGACGGTCATATACCTTATCGCGCTCGGAACGTTTTTCCTGGCACTTGCCGGCATGGATACCGGAGGCGGATTCGGCGGGTTTGGCGCCAGCCGTGAAATGACTATGGCGGCCCTCACTGAGGCGGGATTGCTGTTTTCGTTTCTTCCGCTCGCCATCTATGCAAAATCGGCACACCTCGAATCCATAGCCGCAGCTACCGCAGGACTCCCTGTTGCAATCATCATCCCATGGGTGCTTTGCGGTCTGGCCTACGGCATCGCCATGCTTTCCGAAACCGCGCGGTTCCCGTTTGACAATCCCGCAACCCACCTGGAACTTACCATGATGCATGAGGCAATGATCCTGGAATATTCCGGCAAAAAATTAGCGCTTATGGAATGGGCTGCTGCCAACAAATTTTTTATCTTTCTCATCCTGGGCGCGAATATATTTCTTCCGTTTACGCCGAATGCCGCCTCCCATTGGTTGGGTATGGCGACACTTGTCGGGGTCACCGCAATCAAGGTTATCGGCATAGCGGTGGGAGTGGCAATTCTCGAATCAAGTATTGCGAAGTACCGCATGTTCCGATTGCCGGATCTGTTGTTCGGATCGTTTATATTGGGTCTTATTGCGATAAGTTTTATACACTAAAACCATGAACATATCAGCATCACAAATTATGTTTGGAAGCGTTGCGGGTATCTACGCCTCTGTCGTTTTGTTGCATCTTTCTAAACGGAGCTCCTGGGCGGTTGGCCTGTACACACTGCAATCGTTCCTGGTCGTCGTTCTCTTATCCGGCTCGCTTCTTACCAGTTTTTCCCCGCTCCTGGCCATCGCAATACTCGCTGTCTTTTTCGTAAAGGTAGTCATAGCTCCGAAGTTTTTTTACCAACTGATCCGCCGACATGAAGTCATGTTTTCGGCAAGCACCTATGTCAACGGTCCCATGACGCTTCTTGCGGTAGCGGGACTCACCGCATTTACCCATGCCAAATATTTCCAGCCGCTGACGACCCTGTCGCCCGCGCACGCAGACGCGATACTGCTTACGTTTTCTTCCATGCTGCTTTCGGTGTTTCTCATCATCAACAAAAAGGGGGCGCTTTCTCAGATGGTGGGGATCCTTTCCCTGGAAAATGCAATCGTCGCATTTACCGCAGTCACCGGACTGGAACAAACGCCCGCGCTCGAAATAGGCATCGTGTTTGATATTTTTATCTGGATCACGATCGCTACCG
>JAKAFY010000004.1 GCA_021817785.1 bacterium | reverse complement strand
AATGAGAAATGTGAGCAAGAGAGCAAGAGAGAAAGATAGCGAGAGAGCAAGAGAGCAAGAGAGCAAGAGAGCAAGAGAGCAAGATAGAAAGATAGTTCATGGTAATGCGTATGAAAAAGACTGATGATAAAACACAACATATAAAAGACGGGCAACTTGACGAATTAACGCGTCAGGTCGATGAGTGGAAAGGAAAATATATGCGGGCGCTGGCGGATTATCAGAATCTGGAAAAGCGTTCCCAGGATATGGTGTCTGATTCACGGAAATTTGCAGCGGAAATCATCCTCATGCGGCTGATTCCTGTGGTGGATACGTTTGCAAAAGTGAAAGAGCATATCAAAGACGTCGGATTTGACTTGGCGTATAAAGAACTCATGGCGGTGCTTGCCGAGCAGGGAGTGACGACCGAGTCGACCGTCGGCAAACCGTTTAATCCGCATGAAATGGAATGTATCGAAGTCGTCGCCGGGCACGACAACGAAGTGGTCGAAGAGCTATTACCCGGTTATCAGTTTCGCGGCAAAGTATTGCGGGTAGCCCAGGTAAAAGTCGGGAAATCCGATACTGCCAACCGTACAAATTAATTTCCAAATTACTGAAAGGAGTAATATATGGCAAAAATTATTGGTATCGATTTAGGAACAACAAATTCATGTGTGTCCGTGATGGAGGGGGGAAACCCTACCGTTATCCATTCTGCGGAAGGACGAAACGTGATTCCGTCCGTCGTTGACCCCATCAAAAACATCGTCGGGGACGTGGCCAAACGCCAGATGGTATTAAACCCCAAGTCCACCATATTTTCCGTAAAACGCCTGATGGGACGCAAATTCTCGGACCCGTCCGTGCAGACGGATATGAAGTGGCTGCCATATACCATCAAAGCCGGCAAAAATGATATGGCGGTAGTCGTCGTCGACGGCAAAGAATTTACGCCGCAGGAAATTTCTGCCAAGATATTGGCCAAAATCAAAGCGGACGCAGAAAAGTTTTTGGGAGAACCGGTCAAACAGGCCGTCATCACTGTGCCAGCCTACTTTGACGATTCCCAGCGCCAGGCCACCAAACAGGCCGGAGAAATCGCAGGACTTGAGGTCATGCGTATATTAAACGAACCGACCGCAGCATCGTTGGCCTACGGGTTGGACAAGAAAAATGCGCATACGATCGCTGTCTACGATTTAGGGGGAGGCACATTTGATATCTCCATACTGGAATTGGGAGACGGCGTCTATGAAGTGAAAGCCACCAACGGGGATACCCACTTGGGCGGCGACGACTTTGACAAGGTGATCCTGGATTACCTGGCCGACGAATTCAAGAAAGAAAACAGCGTGGACTTGCGCAAAGACTCGCAGGCGCTGCAGCGGTTGCGCGATGCGGCCGAAAAAGCAAAAATCGAGCTTTCCTCGTCCATGGAAGCGGAAATTAACCTGCCGTTTATCACCCAAGGCAAAGACGGCCCGCTGCATCTTGTGATGAAGTTGACCCGCGCCAAGATGGAAGCGTTGGTAGAGCCGCTCATTCAGAAAAGTATTGATCCGGTGAAAAAATGTATCGCCGATGCAAAGCTGAAAATGTCCGACATCGACGAAGTCGTCATGGTGGGCGGCATGACCCGCATGCCGAAAGTGGTGGAAGTGGTCAAGTCGTTTTTCGGTAAAGAGCCAAATGCCACGGTAAATCCTGACGAAGTGGTAGCCGTAGGAGCGGCCGTACAGGCCGGTGTGTTAACCGGAGAGGTGAAAGACGTAGTCCTGCTTGATGTGACGCCGCTGACTCTTAGCGTCGAAACATTGGGCGGCGTGTCCACTCCTATGATTCCGAGAAACACGACGGTGCCGACCAGCAAGACGGAGATTTATTCAACGGCAGCGGATAACCAAACGTCTGTCGAAATAAACGTCCTGCAGGGAGAGCGCCCGATGGCTACCGACAACAAATCCTTGGGCCGGTTCGTGTTGTCCGGTATTCCGGCAGCGCCTCGAGGCGTACCTCAGGTAGAGGTAACCTTTGATATTGACGCTAACGGCATCCTCTCTGTCGCGGCTAAAGACAAAGCCAGCGGCAAGGTAAGCTCGATCAAAATCACGGGGTCCACAGGACTTTCCAAAGATGAGATCGAAAAAATGAAGAAGGAAGCCGAGGCCAATGCCGCAGCAGATGCGGAGAAAAAAGACAAAATCGAGGCGAAAAATAAAGCGGACAACATGCTCTATGTCGCCGAGAAAACGCTGAAAGACGCAGGCGACAAGGCAAAGCCCGAAGACAAGACTGCGGTGGAAGAGAAAATGAAGGCGCTGAAAGATATCCTCGAAACCGGATCCAAAGAAGATCTGGAAACCAAAACGAGCGAGCTTTCCGACGCGACGCAGAAAGTCGGGGCGGCAATGTACCAGCAACAGCAAGGCCAGCAGGGCCAGGAAGGCCAGCAGGGCCAGGAAGGCCAGAAGACAGAAGAGAATGGCGAAAAAAAGAGTGATGACGATAAGAAAAAAGCAGAAGAAGGGGAAGTAGTGAGTTAATGAGTTGGCGCTGAGGTCGACATATCGTAATTCTCGTACTGCCAAGGTCCAGACCGCTTCATTGCGCGACATGGAATGGAGCCAAGGCCGTGGCAGTACTTCGAAACGATACGTCTCCCTGCGCCATTTTCATTGTGATACGCTACACATATGGCGACCAAACGGGATTTTTATGAAGTGCTGGGGGTAAGTAAGACGGCTTCGGCTGCGGAGATAAAGTCCGCGTACCGGAAGCTAGCCTTGCAGTGGCATCCGGACCGGAACAAAGCGGCCGACGCACACGAAAAATTTAAGGAAATAAACGAAGCCTACGCTGTGCTTTCCGATGATCAGAAAAAAAGTGCGTACGACCAATTCGGTCACTCTGCATTCGCGCCAGGCGGCGGGAGGGGCCCGCAAGGAGGAAATCCGTTCGGCGGAGGCTTTGGCCAACAGCAGGGACCATTCCAGTATTATTACTCATCTTCGGGCGGCGGCTCGCCATTTGGCGGGTTTGAAGATGTCATAGACCCATTTGAAATATTCGAACAATTCTTCGGCGGCGGATTTTCCGGGCAACGGCAGCGCGCACGACCGCATCCGTCGTACGAAATACAGATCGACTTTATGGATGCCGTAAAAGGCGTCACCCGCGAAGTGCATGTGCCCAAAGGCGAAGCAGGCGGCGGTTCGGAGCGAAAAACCATCAAAATCCCGGCCGGGGTAGACAACGGGAGCCGTATACGATTCGATGAATTTGACCTCGTCATCTCCGTGCGCCCCGACAAACGGTTTACCCGGGAAAACGACGATATCGTCGTCACCGAAGAAATTCCGTTTTCGCTTGCGGCACTGGGCGGGGTAGTGGACGTGCCGACAATCGAAGAATCGGTCAAAATCCGTATCCAGCCGGGTACCCAGCCAGGGACCCTCATCCGTCTCCGAGGAAAAGGCGTGCCGCACGTTCGGGGAAGCGGCAGGGGAGACCAATATGTGAAAATACAGCTTAAAGTCCCCACCCATTTAAACCACAGGCAGCGGGAACTCTTGCAAGAGTTGGACCTCTAGGCTATAATAATCCATAATTAGAGTGATGGATAAAGGTGGGTCACCCCACCTTTTTTACTAAGTAAAGGAGAATACACACTATGTCAGCAACCGTCAGAAGCGAATTTGCCCTTGCATTAAACCAGGTCGCCACCGAACGCGGGATAGACCCCACGGTCGTCATGGAGACCATCAAAGCCGCCATATTGGCCGCATACCGCAAAGATTACGGTATGGATGAAACGCTCACACTTACCGTCGATTTGAATCCCGACACCGGGGAGGCCAAAGTGATGCAGGATGGTCGCGATGTGACCCCTCCTGGATTTGGCCGGATAGCCGCTCAAACTGCGAAACAAGTGATATTGCAGCGAATCCGTGAAGCGGAAAAGTCCGCGGTGCTGGCTGATTATCAGGGAAAAATCGGCGGTATTGCGCCGGGTATGGTACTCCGCTTTGACGGGCCCAACGCCATCGTTGACATCGGCCGCACGCAGGCCGTAATGCCGGTCTCCGAACAGAATCCTGCAGAACGGTATCATCTGAACCAGCGCCTGACGTTTTACATCGAAGGCATCCGCGAAACCATGCGGGGCAATGAAATTATCGTATCCCGCGCACATAAAGGGCTGGTCGAAGGACTGTTTAAGCGTGAAGTGCCGGAAGTATCCCAAGGCTCCGTCGAGCTTCGGATTGTGGCCCGGGAAGCCGGAAACCGCACGAAAGTCGCCGTGTATTCCAACGCTCCCGGTGTGGACCCGGTGGGAAGCTGCGTCGGACAAAAAGGCGTCCGCGTACAGGCCGTGATCAACGAACTGGGCAGCAACGAAAAAGTGGACATCATCCAGTGGAACGAAGACATGAAGCAGTTTATCATGGCGGCGTTGGCTCCTGCCAAAGACATGGAAGTAACGCTTGACGAAAAGAAGCAGGCAGCCGAGGTGTTGGTTCCGGAAGACCAGCTGTCGCTTGCCATCGGCCGCGACGGGGGAAATGTGCGCCTGGCCGCGAAACTGACCGGCTGGAAGATAGACATAAAAGGAAAGCCGGTTGCGGGAGCCGTAAGCACGGAAGCGGCCTCCACGGCAGCGCCGAAAGAAGAAACGCCGAACACTGAAGAAAAACCCGTGGAAGAGGTAGCCAAAGAAGACGTAAAGGCCGATGCTCCGAAAACAGAGGAAAAAGCCGTCGAAGCAGTCGCAGCGGAAGAACCCGCAGCTACAGCCACGCCGGAATCCACGAATACAGACCAGCCGGTAACGGCAGATGCAGTGGATACAAAACCTGAATCTGTATGAGACGCGTAGGCATACCGTCCAGTACGTATGACAAAAGACACGACATCAGTGGCTTCTCACTCACGGCCGCCCGTAGTAGCGGTGCTGGGGCATGTCGATCACGGAAAAACGACGCTTCTTGATACGATCCGCAAAGCAGATGTAGCAGCCCACGAACACGGGGGCATCACCCAACACATCGGCGCCTATCAAATAGAAGTCAAAAGTCAAAAGTCAAAAGTCAAAGGCGAAGAAAAAGGGCGGCGTATTACCTTTATTGATACTCCCGGTCACGAAGCATTTTCCAAAATACGCTCCCGGGGAGCCAATGCTGCCGATATTGCGATCCTGGTAGTGGCCGCCGACGACAGCGTAAAACCCCAAACCATAGAATCCATCGAACAGATAAAAGCTGCGGGTATTCCCATGGTGGTCGCCATCAACAAAATCGATATGCCGGGGGCTTTAGTCGACAAAGTAAAATCGGATCTGGCCAAAGTCGGCGTGCAGGTAGAAGGATTCGGCGGGGATGTCCCATTCGTGCCTATTTCGGCCAAAAAAGGCACGGGAGTAGACCAATTATTGGATTTGTTATTTCTGGTCGCAGACATGGCAGAGCTCTCCGGTGACGCCAAGGGTAGTGTATCTGCCGTCGTCATCGAAGCAAAAGTGGATAAATTCAGAGGCACCGTGGCAACCCTTCTTATCAAAAACGGCACATTAACGGGCGGCCAGCCACTCTATGAAGGCCAGCAGTTATTGGGGCGCGTCCGTGCCATGTTCGACGAAAAAGGAGAAAAAGTGCCGGAAGCGACCCCCGGCAAACCCGTCGAGGTGCTGGGATTTTCCGTGTTGCCGTCTGTGGGGGCGGAACTGACGGCTGTACCCAAAGTAATCTCTGTCGCAACGGTGAAAAAGGCGGATGTCCGGGACACCAACATCGCGGATTTTCTGGCTGCCATGACGGCTGCGGACAAAAAACGGCTGAAGATCCTTTTGAAAGTAGATACCGCAGGGTCTCTGGAAGCGGTACGGGAAGCCCTGCCGAAAGACGATATAGACATCGTGCGGTTCGGTCTCGGAGATATCACTGAAGCAGACATCCTGGAAGCCAAAGCTACCGGAGCCATCGTCGTAGGCTTTAACGTCAAAGCCGGCAATACCATAGAAAAACTGGCACGGGTGGAAAAAGTGATTTATAGGACATACAGCATTATTTATGAATTGCTGGAAGAAATGGACGATGTCGTCGACGGCATGGAGGAATTGCTGTCCGCGGAGCGGGAATTGGGAAGGGGAATGATCATCGCAGAATTTCCATATAATAAAGACCGCATCGCAGGCACGAAAGTCCTTTCGGGCAGGCTCGCCAAGGGGGATACCGTCCGATTGATGCGTGGGGAGGAAGAAATAGCCCGTATGCGCATAAAATCCCTGCGCCAGGGAAAAAATGACGTAACCAAGGTGGAAGCGGGGACAGAATGCGGCGTCTTCTTTGACAAAAAAGTTGATTTTACGCTCCAAGATGTTATAATAGCGTTTACTACAGGATAATATCGTTTATTCGCAAGACACGTTACTTTGTTACTTCGAAGTAACGATAGTACGAATAACGAAGTAACGCATATTATATGGACTACGAAACCGCACTGCAAAAAGCAAAAGACATGGTGATGGCTGCCAAAGATGTGGTCGTCGTCACGCACGGCAATCCCACGATGGACAGTATGGGAGGCAGTCTCGCCCTCATGCTCGGATTGGTGTCTCTCGGAAAACAATCCACCGTGATTTGTCCGGATCCGATGACCGTCGGATTATCCAGTTTTGTGGGAGCGGATAAAGTCGGCAAAGAATTCGGCAAAAAGAATTTTGTCGTGTCCCTGGACTACGAAGACGGCTCGATCGAAAAAGTAAGCTACAATATCGAAGGCAAAAAGTTTAACCTCGTCATCGAACACCGCCCGGGATTTGCGCCCATGACGGCCGATAAAGCCCATTATAGCTACCAGGGGGTAAATGCGGACCTTATCATTTCCGTGGATACGCTGAATTTTGCGGATTTCGGCACTGTCTACACCCAGCACAAAGACATGTTTGCCGGCAAACAGATCATCAATATCGATTTCCACAACGCCAATGCCAATTATGGAGCGATCAATTTGGTCGACCCGGGAGCGTCTTCGACATCGGAATTGGTGGCAGAATTTTTGGCAACCCTGGGCGTCAAATTAACGACGGATATTGCCACGAATCTGTTAAACGCCATATATGCGGCGACCAATAATTTCCAAAATACGAACGTTACGTCCATGGCGTTTGAAGTGGCATCCGTGTGTCTGAAAGCCGGAGCCAAACGGTTTGGCATGGCTGATGATGGTGCGCGCCGGTCGACCCCGGTGATAACCACCCCGATACAACAGACTGTGCCGCCGGCTGCAGTGTCGGCACCTCAGACAACTCCCCGGCCAACCGTGGCGGAAGAGCCGAAAATATATATCAATAACAATCCGGTAACACCGCAACCGGCAACGCCGCCAGCACAACCCACCCAATCACCGGCACCGTCTCAGCCTGCGCAGGAGGCTCCTTCTAAGCAGCCGCCGGACGACTGGTTGAAGCCCAAGATCTTCAAAAGCTCAAACCCTCTTCTCTAATGCCTTGTAATTTTTACGTCAATATCGTATAATGAGTGCCTTGGGAGCAGGAACACAGGCTCCTTTTTCTATAAATACTATGGCATCCAAAACCGCTAAAAAGACCGCAGAAAAGAAAGAAACGACTAAAACGAAAACAACGAATGCGACGAAAACGACGAAGGTGGCTAAAGAGTCTAAAACACTTGTGGCACCCAAAGCCGTGAAGGTGAAAAAAGAGCCCTCCAAAAAAACATCCCGGCAGGATTCTGGACACGCAACCAAAGCAACACCGAAGACGGACGTAACGCAGGTTATCTCACCGGAAAAGAAAGAAATTATCGCGGAGTTCGCAGTGAAATCCGGCGATACAGGGAGTCCTGAAGTACAGGTGGCCCTGCTGACTAACCGCATCGAAAAATTAGTGGGACATTTGAAAACCAACCCGCATGATAACCATTCCCGACGCGGGCTTTTGGGAATCGTCAGCAAACGCCGACGGCTGCTCAATTATTTGGAGAAAAAAGATATCAAACGCTTTACCGCGATAAAATCTAAGTTAGGTTTAACATAATTTTTTTATTCAGCACACGACCCTAGAACAATAGAGAGCGCTAGCGGTCGAGGAAAGAGTATAGAAAGCAAACGCACTTTCCATGTTCTCTCTTCAACCCCTACCTCTCCTATACGTTTAGGTTCCTGAGGCTGCGATATACATGAACATTATCACCAAATCGGCGGAGATCGCCGGGAAGACATTAAGTCTGGAAGTCGGCCGGTTTGCCGAACAGGCGTCCGCCGCAGTCATGGCCCGCTATGGCGATACCATGGTGCTGGCGACCGTGACCGCATCGAGCAAGGAAACCGCGCTGGATTATTTTCCGTTAAGCGTGGAATACGTGGAACGACTGTACGCCGGCGGACGTATCAAGGGCAGCCGCTGGGTGAAACGCGAAGGCAGACCGACCGATGATGCCGTGCTTGCAGGACGTGTCATCGACCGCAGTATCCGGCCGTTGTTCCCCAAAGCATACAACCACGATGTCCAGGTGATCGTCACCGTGCTTTCCGTAGACGGACAAAACGATCCGGATGTGTTGGCATTGGTCGCGGTATCCGCGGCGATTGCGATATCTCCGATCCCGTGGGCCGGACCTATCGCCGGAGTCCGCATGGGGTATGTGGCCAATTCCGAAGGCGGCAAGGGCGCGTTTTTGGTAAATCCCACGTCCACCGAGCAGGAAACCAGTGATTTCGACTTCATCGTATCCTCTGACCGAACCAAAGTGGTGATGCTGGAAGGCGGATTCTGTGAAACACCGGAACCCATTGTGTTCGAAGCGATTAAGGAAGCCAAGAAAGCAAACGGACAGATTATTGATCTGATCGACTCATTGGTCAAGGAAGTCGGCAAAAAGAAAATCGTATTGCCCGAAGTATCCGAAGCCGAAGAGCTGAAGAAAAAAATCGAAAAAGACTACAAAAAAGAAATGGCAGAAGCATTTGCCAAAAAGGCGGAAAAAGAATTCGGCGGAGACGAAGTGCCGAATTTGGCCAAAGCCATCGTAGAAGCGTATGGCGAGGGCTACACGACGAAAGACGTGGAAGCCGCTCTCGACGCACTGTTTAAAAAACAGGTACGGGAAAACGTCTTGAAAGACGGAACGCGTTTTGACGGACGAAAAATCGATGAAGTACGCCCGATAGACATCGAAGTCGGCATACTTTCGAGAACCCATGGAAGCGCGATGTTCAAGCGCGGACAGACACAGGCGCTCACCGTGGCAACACTCGGAACACCCAGTCTGGAACAGCTCATCGAAAGCCCGACAGGAGAAGAATCCAAGCGGTATATCCACCACTACAGTATGCCGCCGTATTCCGTAGGGGAAACCGGCCGTGTGGGAACACCAAGCCGACGGGAAATCGGTCACGGAGCACTGGCCGAACGGGCACTGCTTGCCGTAATTCCTGCGGAAGACGTATTTCCGTACACCATCCGACTGGTATCCGAAATCATGTCCAGTAACGGTTCGACCTCCATGGCATCGACCTGCGGCAGTACGCTGGCGCTTATGGATGCCGGAGTCCCGATCAAAGAGCCGGTAGCCGGTATCTCGGTGGGGCTTATGACCGATATCTATCACAAGAGCGACAAATATGTGTTGCTTACCGATATCATGGGCATCGAAGATTTCTCCGGTGACATGGACTTTAAAGTCGCAGGAACCAAAAACGGCATTACCGCCATCCAGCTGGATATAAAAATCAGCGGGCTGAGTGATGCGATCTGTGAGGAAACGCTGGAGCGGGCGAGAGTGGCACGCATGATGATTTTGGACAAAATGTCGAAAGTCATCGCGGCGCCCCGAACGACCGTGTCCCAGTATGCACCGAAGGTGAAAGTCATCAAGATCCCGACGGAACGCATAGGCGAAGTGATCGGTCCGGGAGGAAAGATCATCCGCAACATCATCGCCACCACGGGGGCGACAGTGGACGTCAACGATGACGGATCGGTATTTATATCCGGCACGGATGCGGAAGGCGTGCAAAAAGCGATCGAATGGGTAGAAGGACTGACCCACGACGTCGAACCGGGAGAAGAATTTGAAGGCGAAGTCAAACGCATATTGCCGTTTGGCGCATTCGTCGAAATCCTGCCGGGCAAAGAAGGCATGGTGCACGTGTCACAGATGTCGACCGGATTTGTCGATGATCCGAACAAGATCGTCACGCTCGGGCAGAAAGTGAAAGTCCGCGTGATGGAAATAGACGATATGCACCGCATAAACCTCTCCATGTTATTTGGGGAAGATGCCAAGGCCAAGCCGGCCGAATCCCGATCCCGCGGCGGAGACCGTGGCGGTCATGGCGGAGGTCGTGGCGGCTTCGGCGGAGGACGCCGACGGTTTTAAACCGCACAGAGTCGTGCACGGAGTCGAACCATTGGAAAGCTCTCGTGATTTCCTCGTGAAATGATGGCTACCTTTTTTGCGTAGAATGTATTGAGTTGGAATCGGGAGACTCAGAAATATCGTTTGCTTCGTCGCACAGCTTTCTTTTTAAGTATTGCACGGTAGAATTTGTTATGATGATAGTATGTCAAAGTTATTGGATGAGGTAGGTATTCTCCGGAAAAAATTGACTGAAGTCCATGTGCCTCCTGATCTGGAAACCAGAGTCATGGCAAACCTGGAAGAAATCGAACGGTTGGAGATGGATATCGCCGCACGCGTGCACATAGAGCAGATGATGCGCTATATCGACTGGGTGATCAATCTCCCCTGGAATGAGCGGAGCAGCGACCATCTGGATCTTACCAACGCCCGGAAAATATTTGAAGAACATCATTACGGCCTGCAACCCGTGAAGGAACGAATACTCGAATATCTGGCGGTGTTGAAATTAAATCAGGACCGGTGGGAAAAAGAGGCAAAGACTACCGAGGCGACGCTAACCCACGCTATCCTCGCCCGGCGGGCGCCGATCCTGTGTCTGGTAGGCCTGGTGGGTACCGGAAAAACGACACTGGCTAAATCTATTGCCGAAGTCATGGGCAGGCGGTTTGTCCGTATCGCGTTCGGAGGGATGTCCGATGCGTTGGAACTCAGAGGTCAATCCCGGGTGCGGCCGGATGCGGAAATCGGACTGATTTTAAAAGGCTTGCGGTATGCCGGAACGAAAAATCCCGTCGTATTGCTTGATGAAATCGACCGCGTATCGGAACACGCACGGGGAGACATCATGGGAGTATTGGTCGAACTTCTGGATCCCGAGCAAAATTCGGCATTTGTCGATCATTACCTCGACTATCCGTTTGATCTGTCGGACGTATTGTTTATTGCGACGAGCAACAACACGACCAATATAGCAACCGCTGTATTGGACCGGTTGGAGCCCATCCAAATGCCCTCCTATACCGACGAGGAGAAAATAAAAATAGCAAAGGAGTATGTATTGCCGGAATTATTACACGAATCCGGCCTGACGGAAGCAAATCTGACCGTCGATGACGCCATATGGCCCAAACTGGTACGCCCATTGGGATACGACGGCGGCATACGGAGCATTGAGCGAACGCTCAATAGTGTTTGTAGAAAAGTAGCACTTCGTATTATCGAAGGGAAAGGAAATACATTTCGCATAGATGAAAACACTATCAAGGAATTCATCGAAGCGTATTAGAAGAAATGAAACGATTTTTTATATCAAAGCCAGCCACATTGCCCACCCGAGCACATGTGACTTACGGCAGTAGCACACAACATCATTCGGGCAAAGATTCCATCCGCATCGTCCCCCTGGGAGGAGCCGGCAACGTCACGAAAAACATGTACCTGTATGAGTACCGGTATGACGGGAAATTATCGGATATCCTCATCATCGACTGCGGCATCGGGTTTCCCGATGACGAAATGTTCGGCATAGATCTGGTGATACCGGACGTGCGGTACCTTATGGACAAACGGGACAAAATCCGGGGTATGGTGTTTACCCACGGACACGATGATCATATCGGCGGTTTGCCGTATATCTATCCCAAACTCACCCGTCCGCCGGGATCGGACCGAAATGGCGGCAAACAGGGGCATCCTATTTCTATCCCCATGTGGGCGCCGAAACTCGCCGCAAGTTTTGCGAATTTAAAACTTAAGGAAACGGCGATCCGTGAACGGGTAACGCCGTTGGATTTCCATGACCATCTGGATCTGGGGCCGTTTCATCTGTCGTTTATACGGCTCACCCATTCGGTACCGGATACGTCGCATATCGTAATCGAAACGCCGGTCGGCATTTTTTATCACGGGAGTGACTTTAAATTTGATCCGACGCCGCTCGATAACAAGCCGTCAGAGATCCATAAAATAAACGCCATCGGAAAAAAGGGCGTGCTGTGCATGCTTTCCGACAGTCTGGGGAGCGAACGGCAGGGATTTACGCCGTCCGAGCAGATCATCGGCGAGACGATCGAAAAAGAGCTGAAACTGTGCTCCGGCAAAGTGTTGTTTACCACCCAGTCGAGCAATATCTCGCGCATACAGCTTGCCATAGAGCTGGCCATGAAACACGGGCGGAAAATAGCATTTTTGGGGCGAAGCATCGACAAAAACGTCGAGGAGTCGGTAAAGCTGGGGTACATGAAATTTCCGCGCGACGTCATCATACGGGACCGGGACTTAAAGCGCATGCCGCCGAGCAAACAGTTTCTTGTAGTGGCAGGCGCCCAGGGGCAGACGACGTCGAACCTTTATCGGATCGCAAACGATAATCACCAGTTCGTAAAGCTTACGGACAGCGATACGGTGATCATATCCGCCGATCCTATCCCGGGACGGGAACATGATGTCGATAACCTCATCGACAGCATCTACCGCCACGGGGCGCGCGTGTCGTATAGCGACATCATGGCGGATCTCCATGTTTCCGGGCACGGAAGCAGCGGGGACATGATGCTACTGTTGTCCGCCGTCGGACCCAAATATGTGATGCCGATCGGAGGGACGTTCAAGCACCTTATGCAGTACCGCCGGCTGGCCATGGAGCTGGGGTACGATAAACGGGCGGTACTTATCCCGGATGACGGGGAGGTGCTGGAATTCCAAAAAGGAGTGGCGCCGCGGGTCGCAGACCGGCTCGTGTTGGATGACATCATGATAGACGGGCTGGGCGTCGGGGATGTGGGAGATGCCGTTTTGAAAGACCGCCAGACGATCGCGCGCGAGGGGATCGTTGTGGTCGTCGTTCCGGTATCCAAGCGGACCGGACAATTGGTACGTGCTCCGGAAATCATTACCCGAGGATTTGTATACGTCAAAGAGTCCGGAAGACTGTTGACACACGCAGGAGAGGTTATTTCCCACGTGCTTCGGGTAAAGCAGGGGAGAATACGGGACTGGCAGGTCATGCGTACACGGATCGAAGAATCCCTCGGTGCGTTTCTCCTCAAGGAGACGGGGAGAAGTCCGCTTATCGTTCCCGTGATTCTGGAAGCGTAGCGTGTATCGAGCATGCTAAGGAGCGCCGGGCTGTCGTGGCGGATTTGACACATGGGCCGGCACACTTGACAAATATACCTATATTACTATAGGATAGTTAGGGGAGCGGGGAATGCCGTTCATTGAAATAGCATGCCGACGTTCCGTATACTTATATCGCCACAACCGGGTAACAGATGCGCCGCGGACCAGTGAGGCGACGGGACGGATACATATCTACAATAGATATGTGATGCGTGGCATACAGAAACGCACGGTCGCATGATACAAACGATATCGTGTACATATACAATCGGATATGGCCTTTAAATTTAAATCAAAGTCTAAACGGAAATACCATAAACGGCGAGGCCTGGGGCTGAAGCTCAAGAAACAAACCATTTATACCGTAGCCGCGATATGGTTCTGGCTGTTTGCCGCAGCCATATGCCTTTCGTTTTTCGGGGAAGGCCAGATGCTGTCGTCACTGCGCTCCGCACTCACCAACCATTTCGGCTGGATCATGTTTCTGCTTCCGATATTTCTGATTTCCGCAAGCACGCTGTTTTTTAAAGTGAAGTCCGATTTGGGAAACCAGAATGTCCCGCTGGGCATCGGGATCATGTTGTTTGGCCTGATGGGCCTTACCCAGGCGGGAGACATAGGGAACTCGTTATGGATGATTGTTTCAAACGCGATCGCACCCGAAGGGGCGACGCTGTTGTTTTTGGGAGTACTGCTTATCGGCCTGATCATCCTGTTTAACACGTCGCTTGATACGTTTATGAATTTCCTGTTGAGCGGACTGCAAACAATTTTTGACTGGGTGGCGTCCCTTGGGAACCGGTCGGCGGCGGGAAAATCCAACGGGCTGTTCCCGCGGAAAGACGTGTTAAAAATCCGGACGACAGAAGACCGCGAACCGCTGATCAAATCTCCCATGACTCCCCCGCCGGTACCGGCAAAATCGGCAGCGCCCGTCGTCAAAGAAAAGCCAGGTGAACAGCGGGAACTGAAAATAAACACACCGCTTGCACAGCCACAGGACATGAAATTATGGGAATATCCGGATGTGAGTCTGTTGTCCGACGGGCCGGGAGACAAGGCGGACCGGGGCGACGTGCGGAAAAACGCGGATACGATAGAAAAAACGCTGGATAGCTTCGGTATACAGGCGCAGGTTGTGGAAGTAAATCCCGGGCCTGCCGTCACCCAATATGCCATGAAGATAGCGCTGGGCACCAAAGTATCCAAGATTACGTCGCTGGCAAGCGATTTGGCGCTGGCACTAGCCGCGCCAACCGGCCAGGTGCGGCTCGAAGCGCCTATTCCCGGGCGGGATTTGGTGAGTATAGAAATCCCCAACCGCGGACTTGAATTTGTGACGCTTAAAAAAATGATTACCTCGGATGTCATGCGGAAAGCCAAAAGCAAACTTGCGGTAGCATTGGGATTGGATGTATCCGGTAACCCATTGATAGCCGATATCGGCAAAATGCCGCACGTACTGGTGGCCGGCACCACGGGTTCCGGAAAATCGGTCCTTTTAAATTCCTGGATATGCAGCATCCTGTACCGGACAACCCCTGCGGAAGTAAAGCTTATTCTCGTCGACCCCAAACGGGTAGAACTCGTGGGGTATAACGGCATCCCCCATCTGCTGACTCCGGTGATTGTCGAGTCGGATAAAATATTGTCCGCGCTGCGGTGGGCAACTGCCGAAATGGAACGCCGGTATAAACAATTTGCCGAAGTGGGGGTACGGAATATCGACAGCTTTAACGAGTTGTCCGGATTCCAGGCGCTGCCGTATATCGTTATCTTTATCGATGAGCTTGCGGACCTTATGAGTTATGCGCCGGTAGAAGTAGAAGACACGATCTGCCGGATCGCGCAAATGGCGCGTGCCACGGGCATCCACTTGGTTGTCGCTACCCAGCGGCCGAGCGTGGACGTCATCACCGGACTGATTAAAGCCAATATTCCGGCGCGCATCGCATTCAACGTGTCATCCATGATGGATTCCCGTGTCATCATCGATCTGCCGGGGGCCGAGCGCCTGCTCGGACGCGGAGACATGCTCTATGTCCCGCCGGATCAGGCAAAACCGATGCGCATACAGGGAACGTTCGTGTCCGAGAAAGAAGTAAACAAAATCGTCGAGTTTTTCAAAAATAATCCCGTACAGGTGGAATACCGGGATGAAGTGTTAAACCAGCCGGCATCCGCAATGAAGAAAGGAAGTGCGGGAGGCAGCGGCGGAGACGGGCATGACCAGCTGTTTGAAGATGCGCTGCGCCTGGTTTGCCAGTATGACAAAGCGTCTGCATCACTACTCCAGCGCAGATTGTCGGTGGGATACGCACGGGCGGCGCGTATATTGGATCAATTGGAAATGGCGGGAGTAATCGGCGCCGGCGAAGGAAGCAAGCCGCGGGATGTGTTGATCAAAGACCCCAACGAATTTTTGGCACAGCAACAAGCTTCGCAAGAAACATAGAAGTTTAGTTCATAGAAGTTTAGAAACATTGATCATCTAAGCTCCTAAGCTGCTAAGCATACCAAGCTTCTACTATTTATGAAAACCGTCGGCATCATGTTGAAGGAAAAGCGTCTTGCGAAAGGATTGACCCCGCAGGACATAGAGCACGCGATAAAAATCCGCGAAAAATTTATCCTGGCCATAGAAGCGGATAATTTCCGGGATTTGCCGTCGCCATCGTATGCCAAAGGATTTGTGCGCAACTATGCGGAATATTTAGGCTTACCGACAGACTCCGTGATGGCTTTTTTCCGACGGCAGATGACCGAAGCGCCCAAAGCGACACTGCTTCCCAAAGGAGTGTCTGATCCGCTGAACGCACCGTTTGTGAAGCTTACACCGGGCCGGTTCATCGGATTTCTCGTGACGCTGCTTCTGGTCGTATTTTTCGTGTATCTTGGCAGCCAATACGTGCGCATCGGCCAGTCGCCGCCGCTTTCGGTTTCGGCTCCGGTAAACCAGGCAATCGTATCCGAACAGCATGTCGTGGTAGAGGGAAAAACGGACTCGGATGCGACGGTGATGATCAACGGAGTTTCTACCGTCGTGCGGGATGACGGGCGGTTTTATGACCAAGTGGCTATAGACCCGGGGGTCAATAAAATAGTCATCACCGCAACCAGCAGATTCGGAAAAGTGACCACGATAACCAGGGAAGTCGGATACCAACCTTGACGCGGAGCGTATTTTCGGTAATACTAAATAGACCTGCCTATGGATCCTGTACAGTTAACAATCATCATCATCAGTTTTATCCTCACATTGCTTCTCGTCGTTTTGGGAGTTCAGGTATGGTATATCTTCAAAGAAATCCGCACGTCTCTCGTCAAAATGAACAGCATGCTCGATGACGCCAAAAAGGTGACGCTGACCGTCGGAGATTCGGTAAGCGGCATGGCGGGAGTGGCAAGCGGTATACGCGCGGCGCTTTCCGTATTTAAGGTATTTCGAAAAAAAGAGAAAGACGAAGAATACGAATAAGCTTTCCTTCGCATAACGCTACGGAGGATCTAAGAAACAGGAAGCCGATATGAATCGGACCAGTTTCTAAGAAAGGAAAACTATGAGTGAACATCATGAAGGTAAATTTATGTTCGGATTTTTCCTCGGGGGACTCATTGGGGCACTCATCGTATTTTTCCTGGGAACCAAAGAAGGCAAGAAGATGGAAAAACTTCTGGAGCACAAAGGAAAAGATGTCCTGGATGATCTGGATGAGAAACTGGAAGAACTTGAGCAAAGCGGGAAAGAGTTAGTGAAAAAAGGTGAAGCGATGAAAGCACGGGTGATGGACACCCTGGAAGATAAACGGGATGAAATGACCGATGCGACCGTCGAAAAAATAGATACGGCATTGGCCCACATCGAGGCGATCCAGCATAAGGGCGTGGAGACGACCAAAAACATCCGACAGAAATTTACGAATCTTCCGAAGAAAAAGTAGTATAATCTCCTGGCATGAATAGATTCACCGCACGGGTTACCGATCTGCCGAATTCCGGTATCGGATATATGATGCGCTATGCGTCAAAATATCCGGATGCCGTATCCCTGGGACAGGGCACGCCATTGTTTCCCACCCCACCTTTTATTTACGACTATCTCATACGTGAGGCCAAAAAGAACCCGCTCGTCGGGATGTATTCCGATACGAAGGCAGATATAGAAGATACGCTGAAATCCCTTATCGCCAAGCAGATGGAGGAAGAGTATGGCTTTACGCCCGAAGCAGAACGGCTGGATATAACGGTCGGCGGCGTAGGAGCATTGTTTGCGTCTATATTGTCGTTAGTGGAAAAAGGGGATGAAGTAATTTACTTTGAGCCGGGCTATGCACTGCATCTGTCACAACTGCATTTGGCGGAAGCTACTCCCGTATTTGTCCCGTATGATGAAGCCTCCGGATGGGGATTCAGCATCGAAAAACTTCGGAAGGCGATGACCAAAAAAACGAAGCTTATTATTTTAACCAACCCAAATAATCCCACGGGGACCGTGCTGTCTGAGAAGGACGTGCGGGAGCTTGTGTCGATCGTATTGGAATATGACGTGATGCTCCTTTTGGATGAGGCATATTTTTTTCTGACATATGACAAGAAATTATTCAGTCCACTGCGTTTGCCGGAGATACGAAATAACGTCATTCTTTGCCGGAGTTTTTCCAAAGAGTATGCCATGACCGGATGGCGGGTGGGGTATGCGTATGCGACGCCGGAATTGATACAGAAAATTCATGCGGTCGGTATATATACGAGCGTGTGCCCGCCGACGCCGTCGATCGTGGCAGCTACCGCCGCCCTTTCCGACCCCCGCGGGAAGATGTATTCGGAAGAGCTAAAGAAAAAAATTACGGAAAGCAAGCAGGCCATATGTGAACGTCTGGACCGGTTGCCGAAGTTGTTTTCCTATCATAAACCGGACGGCGCGTATTATATATTCGCCACATACCACGGATTTGATATGCCGGCCATGGAATTTGCAAAAAAAGTCGTGGACGAAGCAAGGGTAATCCTGATACCCGGGAGCGGTATGGGGCCATCGGGAGCCGGGTGTGTGCGGATGTCGTTTGCTGCAGATGCATCCGTCATCCACAGTGCATTTGACCGCTTGGAGATATTTGCCAAAACATATAACCTTCTTTAATCGGATTTCCGCTGGTAGATAAACTGTTCTTTCGTGCTGTAAATAAGCCGGTAGCGCGTGTCATGCGGCAGCGTAAGTTTGAGCGCTTCTATATCCGCGCCAAAGAAGTCATTGAAATTTTGTCCGGCTCTAAGATCCAGCACAAAGTACTCCGGTAAGAACGAATCGTATACCGCACGAAGAAGATATACCTTGTGGGTGTGGATCATGTGCGGCGCGATGTCGTTTTGCGTCATGACGGTAGTGCCCTTCGGAATACGCGCGATGAGGGTGTTTAAGAACGCAAAATTTTTTGTATTCGCGTAAAATGCGCGGTTGTATGAAAGACCCAACGGCCCGTGCAGTTTGAACTGGTGCAGGTACACGGATAGCAGGGTAAGGAGTGTCGCTCCCGCAATGATGCCGAGCCGGGGTATATGTTTCTTCAGAAAATCAGCCGCCATAATAGAGGAAAAAGCCATGATGACGGAAAGTTGCGCACTGTAATGCAGACCCAGTCCCCATCGGAGCGTGAAGTCTTTCTGCATAAAGCGTGCGGCGATATCCTGCAGCATAAGCGGCCAGGCTGGGAGATAGAGTGCGGGCAGAAATCCGAAACTGGTAAACGAAAGAAGTAACGTCTTCCGTTTGACCGGATCGTCAAACAACGACCAGAAGACTACCCATGGATTATGATCGAAGGTGGGGGTGTAGAAATATCTGTTCCCGAAAAAATACGGAATAATAACCTGGGTCGTAAGTATACCCCAGACAACCGATATGACCCCGACCAGAACAGCTGTTTTCCACCAGCGTCTGTTATACAACACGATAAGGAACGCGATTCCCACGCCGAGCAGCGCGGCACTTTCCTTGAATCCCAACGTGATGAAAAACATGACCCAAAAAAGTTTCGGCCGTTTGGTGACGATCGCATAGAAAACGAGAGAGAGCGGCAGCATCATAAACGTGACTTCGTGGATATCAGCAATCAGCGCGTTTTGGGTGCCGATAAATAATAAGTAAGAAAGCAAGATAGCAAGAGAGATAAATGACGATTTAAGAACGTGTTTAGCTAACAAATACAACACGAGCGCACTAAGTCCAACGGCTACCGCCTGTGCGATAAGGAGCGCTTCCGGACGAGCAGTAAACCAGTAGATGGGGGAAAGCAAAAACATACTGGGGCTGAAATGATCGGCAAATATCCATTTGCCGCCGATGACGAAGTGATCAATGACAGGTGGTCGGAAGTGCGCGACACTCCATATCGCAGAATCAAATATGCCGAAGTCATAGTAAAACACCTCGTATTGCCAGAAGCGGTTCACGGAAACGAGTATGGCGGCCAGGGTGTAGAGGGCGATAAAGGCGTAGGCAAGATAATCGATGAAACGACGCTTCATAGGTATATGCTACACTTTCAGTTTTTCCACAAGAACGCCTGCTGAAATAATGAGAACGCCCCCGGCAAGCTGGATGGGACTTAATGTCTCCCTGAGCACCGGTACGGCCATGATGGCGACAAGTACCGGAGTAAACGACATGATCATCGTCACAAACGACGCGGTCGCATGTCTAAACGCACGGAACTGAAAATAGGTGAGCGCAAAATCGCATACGGTGATGCCGAGAACCAGCAAAAATTCCCGGGGTACATGAAGCGAGGTATGTGTCATGGCGATAAGTATCATCGGGATAAGCGCGATAAGCACTCTGGCAGATGAGCCGAGATTCGGCGTCATCCTGTTGGTAGCAAGTTTGATGAGGACGCCGTTTCCGATGGCCAGAAGCATGGCCTCCAGAAGCGTGAACATGTCGCCGGTGGTCAGGTGCAGCTCACGTCCGTTGGTCGTCAGCAAATAGGCACCGGCAAGGATGGTCGCTAAAAGAATAACTTTTTTTCTCGTGATTTTTTCATGCAGAAATATTGCGGCAAAGATGATAACGAAAACGGAAACCATGCGTATGAGAAATGAATAATTTACCGCAGGACTGTAGGTGAGGGCGAACGCTTCCACGAACGTAACTCCGACGGAACTGATGGCCGCCATGCCGAAAAGGATCGCGATGTCTTTGGCCGTAAGCCGTTGTACGTTTTTGCGCTCCGTGGAAAAAAGATATAGCCAGTACGGAGCGGCAAGAATGGACGTCCAGAACGCCAGGTTATACGGGTTTTCGCCGTGGCTTAGTACGATGCGTGCCAGCACGATGCTGATAGCCCAGCAAAGGGATGTCAGAAACGTATAGATAAATCCTTTGGATAATTTCATGATGCAAATGAATGATGCCGCCTGCACGTTTATTTTATATGAAAATGACTGCATTGGATATCCACATCTCTTGTTACCATGTTTTAAAACATGGTAACGTAGGAATGTATGACGCAGGTGTCTAGGATTCCTCTCCGTAAGGAAGTGGAAATGCGTGTATATGAAGTCCTCATGGAAAGCATCGCTGCGGCAAAGAGCCGGGATACGGTGAGCCGGTTATTAGGAGATCTACTTTCCCCGACGGAGCGGCTGATGATCGCAAAGCGACTTTCTATCGCTCTGCTTCTCCTGAAACATTACGACCAACGCACGATATCGCGCTGGCTGAAAGTAAGCCTGGGAACGGTGAGCAAAGTGAGTGTAATGCTGCAGTCGGGCAAGGGCGGCTATTTGGCGGTGGTCGGGTCACTGCTCCGTAAAGAGGAATTAAAAGCATTTATCCAAAAAATTGATGATGCGCTTGCAGATATGTTTCCTCCTGTGGGACGGGACTGGAGAAGCTGGAGAAAGCGCCGTTGGGAAGCAAAGATGGCAAGTCAGAAAGCGTTCTAATATTCTTTGTTACTATGTTTCAAAACATGGTAACAAAGAAGGTATGGGAATACTAAGTGAATAACATTAATGGATGCGTGGTGAAGGATGTTGAGAAATCGGGAAATTGGGAACTGAAAAAAATGAGAACTGAAGAAATTGGGAACTTAAAAATTGAGAACTGAAGAAATTGAAAACTTAAAACTTGTGAACTGAAGAAATGGGGAACTTGAAACATCGGGGGCTTGAGAAATTGGGGAAATGGAAACTCGAGAAGTTGAGAACTTGAGAAATCGGGAAGTTGAGTAATCTAGAAATCAAGAATTTGGTAAATCGAGCAATCGATAAATTGAGAAATTGGGGTATCGAGAAATTGGGACATTGAGAACATAAGAAAATGATGAACAGAGGAATAGATGAATTGAGCAATTGAAGAACAGGGGAATAGAGGAGTTGAGGAGAAGCAGCGTTTTTTTAGCCAGGCATTTTGTTTGCCAGATAGACGCTTCCGATGACAATGACCCCCCCGACAAATTCGGGGAAGGATATATATTCATGATACAGGAGGAACCCGAGAAGAAGCGAGAACACGGTTTCCAAAAGTAAAATCTGACTGCCGGTGACTGCGTCCAAATGATCGAATGCGAATATTTCTATGGGGTTAACGAGCGCGTTCATGGCGATGCCTATCATAAGTCCTACAAGTACATGTATATTGGAAAACGCAGAGGGCGAAAATGTTTCACCGCGAACAAGTGAGAATCCGAATGCGGAAACGGATGCAATGGCCATAACGACGACGGTAATTTCATTGTTGTTGAGGTGTTTTGTTAGTAGTTTACGGCCCACGTAAAACCATGCCATAGTGGCTGTGGCGACAAGAGTAAAAAATTCTCCGGTACCAAACGTTGCAATATGAGGAATGAACGATTTGGTCGCAACAATGGCTATCCCCACGAGAGACAATATAAGAAGGCCGATAAGTTTGGCGTTTAACGGTTTGTGGAGGAACAGGAACGCGTAAAGGTATGAAAAGAACGGAACCGATGCGAAAATAATAGATACATTTACCAGTTTTGCATTCAGCGCGCCTAATGTCACAAAGTACACGGCGACGGAAAAGCCAATGGTACCCATAGAAAGAAGTACCCATGCATCACGTGGCGGCATGGATATGAGCTTTCTCCATCGCAGATTTTTACGAAATAATATGATAAGCGCGATGGTCGCAAGTGTCACCCTCATATACACCTGGGTCATCGGTAAAAACCCTTCGGCGAGCAACCGGGAGCCGACGGAGAGCAATGCGTATCCGGCGGCAGTGATGATAAGTGCGGTAATGGCGAGCGTTTTGGAATTCATGAATGTGTAAACATAGTATGCCCCGCACCTGATATCTACAACAGTATATTACGGTATTTAAAACGGTTTCGAAAGCTTCCAGAGCATTTCAAAGATAGATTTCTGCATGGCAACAAGTTCCGGATTCTCGATTTCGACACCGACGATTTCATCGTGCTGCCAATACATGACGGCAAATATATTGTTATATATCGTCGTATCCCCGGTTATGTGCAACTGAGCCGCCGGTATCACACGAATTTTTTCCAGTGCCACCTTTTTTGTCCGCACTGATAGTATGCCGTCCGTGGCGTAGAGCAGCGTTTCTTTTTTCGGATTAATAATGACGCGATCCAGAATGTGTCGGCGGTCCATTTCTTCGAGGTACCGTTTGAGAAACGTTTTTCCTACGATTTCCCGTCGGCCCATGACGGAATACCCGATATTTTCTTTCACGGCGGAAAGCGTATTCCACATCATCTGCCGGACACCAGTGGCACCATGGTAATATCGAACCTGAGTTGATGTTGATAGTATAGCGCTGCTTTCATGGATATGGTTCTTGAGATATTCGAAAGATATGGTAAGTCTGTCGAGATGAGATTTTTCCTGATCAATAGTATGCGAAAGTATGTCTATGGGATATGCTTGGAACTGTTGACTTTTGTACTTCACAATCCTCTCAACGAGTCCTTTTTCGATGAGGCTCGTCACATGATCATAGATAGTGGTACGGGGAACCCGGAGTAGTCTGGATAGCTCAAGGGCGGTATGGGCGGGTTTACCCGAAAGAGCCAGGTATATTGCGGTCTCTTCTTTGGAAAGGCCAAATTGCGCCAAATGTTCTTCCAGTGATGTAGTATTCATAATAATGTCGCTTTTGTCGGACGAAAGCGACGACAAGTATACTACGGACACGTTGTTTTGTACACTTTGCCTCATTATGACGAACCATTTGTGGGAACTATTTGATCCGGAAATTTATGTGCGAGACAATTATGTTGACTTACACGATGAAGATCGCCGGATTAT
Organism: bacterium; assembly: GCA_021817785.1. Classification (GTDB taxonomy): domain Bacteria; phylum Patescibacteriota; class Microgenomatia; order UBA10105; family UBA927; genus UBA927. The sequence goes on along the minus strand of JAKAFY010000004.1, from coordinate 56,175 downwards.
AGATATATTAGTGCCGTATTTTGAAAAAAAATTATCCGGAGGATGTCGTGTGTTGGATATAGGTACCGGACCGAACCTTTATCCGTTGATGGCAATATCTCCATATGCATCGACAATAGATTGCCTGGAAATAAGTTCCAGAAATATTGATTTCTTAACCCGTCAATTACATAAGCCGAGCGTGTATTGGAATGCCTTTAGTGCGTATATGTCATCATTAAATATCCGATATAAGAAACGTTCAATAGCAAGGCTAAGGCAGAACGTAGTTATCCGAAAAGGATCAATACTGAAACGACCGGACAAAGCGTATGACGTAGTGATGATGTTTTTTTGTGCCGAATCTATCACGTCAAGCGCGCTTGAATTTGAGGTTGCGTGTGATAATTTTATCCGTTCTGCAAAGCCGAAAGGAATGTTCGTGGCAGCGTTCATGGAAAATTCTTGCGGATATTCCGTCGGACCAATTCATTTCCCCGCATATCCGGTACATAAGAAATTACTTGAGTGTGTTTTTACGCCGCACTGTGATTCAGTAACGATGTATCATATTCCAAGGGCAAAAGAACCTTTGCGGGATGGGTATACCGGGATGGTACTATTAGTCGGTACAAAAAAATAACGTATGAAAACTAACTGGAGAAGAAATATCCGCGTGTTTACCATAGATTCCGTTTTTCAATGGTTTTATGTCGCCATAGGCGTTTGGGTGTTTATTTGGAGAACATATCTGTCGTTTACCGAGATAACGCTCATCATGGGAATCGGTTTTGCGGTGGGGATACTCCTTCAGCTTCCGACAGGAGCACTCGCTGATCTGATCGGGCGAAAACGCACTATTCTTATCGGTCGCGTGCTGGGGGTTATGGGATTTTTGCTGTATAGCGTAGCCAATAATTTTTGGTTGTTTTTGGCCGCAAATATTCTGTATCAGGCGAACTGGTCATTTGAGTCCGGCGCGCTTTCCGCGCTTCTTTACGACTCCCTGAAAGAGAACGGGAAAGAGAAGGAGTGGTATCAAAAGACCGAGGCGAACACATTTTTTTGGTGTACTATAGGTATGGCGATTGCAAGTATTATCGGGGGATACCTATACCGGTTTAATATTCATTTGCCATATCTGGCGTCCGCGGTTGCCTCTGTGGGGGCATTGATCGGTGTATTTTATTTTGATGAACCCACAGTTACTTCAACGAAGGTTACGCTTGCACGGTACATGCGATTGAATGTCGAGGGCACAATCCATATATTCCGTAACCAGCTTATCGGCGCAATATCGCTTTTCAGTATTTTAGTGGAGTTTATCGGGTATGTGGGACTTTGGTATTTGTACGAGCCACGACTGGTAGAGGGCGGATTTGGCGCAGCAAGTATGGGATTTTTAGTAGCGGGAACATATCTCATACGCGCGGTCGGAACCAGACTTATACCGGTTGTGACAAATAAACTGTCAGAACGACAGATGCCCATATTTTTGGCAGTCATGCAAACTGTAGGATCTGGATTATCATACCTAGAGGGTCGGGCGGGCGCGATTACGTCTGTGTATATGCGGAAATTTTCAGATGGGTTCCGTAAGCCGATTTTGGCCCGATTGCAGAATGACCAGATTGATTCTCGATATCGGGCCACAGCCCTTTCGGCTATTGCGTTGTTTTACAATCTCCTCGTGAGTATTGCCGGACTTTTTGTCGGTAGATTGCAGGATACGATTGGTTCCGGAAAAACGCTGGGGTTATTTTTCTGGATTGGACTTGTAACCGTCATTCCTGCCGCGTTATACCTTTACAACACTATTCGAGATGCATAAGTAATTCCGGAATTTTTGTAACCCCGAATTTGTCCGTGAAGTGGCCGGCGTGTTTGATAAGAATGAATTTCCCGTTCAGGCGCTTGCTCATGTCTTCTGCGGTGACAGCGGTGATATACGGGTCGTTGTCTGAGGAGATGACGTATATATCTTTGACGTTCTTTTGTATTGCTTCATGATCCATGGGAGTTTGCCAAAACGACCGATGTTCGACGGTAAGATCGTTAAAGTCCCAGCCGGCGACAAGAAACATTTTTGTACATGTATGTTTTTCCGCAAGCCGCATGGCGAGGAGTGCGCCAAGACTGTGGCCGATAATGACACAGTCGCCGGTAAGGGGAACGGATGTTTCGATAAAACGCAGTTGCGTATCAAGATCCGGAGCGTTGGAATTCATCGTCGGAATTTCCGGCAGATATACGGTATACCCCCGCGATTCCAGTTCCTTTTTCAGCCATGGGTACCAGTGCGCGTCCGGGCCGTTTTGCCATGCGTGGAGGATAAGCGCCTGTTTTTGCATACGTTGATTATAGATGAAATTACCGTTATTTCAAAAAATATACTCCGGCAAAGGCGAGGGCGCCAGCGATGAGTTTTCGTTTCATATGGTCATGCTCTCCCAGAAGCAGTATGCCACCGAGGACCACAAGTATACCGCTCGTCGCGCTGACGGGAATAACGCGCGATGCATCGGCTAACGCAAACGCCCGGATATAAAGGATGTAACCCACAACATTGAGTATGGCTGCGAGTACGGCTTTCCATCCGCCGATATGCAGTTCCTTCCGAACGTCTGATGCGGTAACGCCGGGAAACGCGATAATGACGATGGGAAAAAACCATACGAGGAAGCTAAAAAGCGCCGGTTGAAGATGCACGGATGCGGGTTTATCGACCACTCCGGTAATTCCTAGAAATATCACACACAGGAACGCATACCACATCCCGCGATTGAGTTTGAGTTTGGGATTTTTGTACACCAAAAGAAGAGAGGCACACACGATGAGCGCTGTACCCAACGCCTTGGCTATCGTAAGCGATTCGCGTAAAAAGAAAATAGCGCCGATAAACGCCATGACGGTGGTCATACTGGAAATGACGGAAAAAGAGGATGCGTCGATATCTTTGCGTGCGGAAAACTGGTACCGCTCGTACAGTCCGTACGCAACACCCGATGTCGCAATAAGCATATATTGGGATAACGGTAACGCGCGCAAACCCATAAATGATCCGCCCTGGAGGACGAATGCGATAAGCGCAAACAACGCGCCCCAGAGGTTAAACATAACGGAAAAAATCCTCGGCGAGTTTGTTTTTATGGCCAGCACGCGCATGAGGAGTTCCTGGGATGCAAAAAAGATGGCACTGGCAAGCGCAAAGATATACCACGGCATGGGGGTAAGTATACCCTACATCAGGCTAATTCGTTTGTGAGCCAGTCGAGGTATGTGCGGCTTACGTGGGACACGGGCAGGGCGACGATTTCGGGGTTTTTGTAAGAATGCTTTTTGATGACTTCTTTTTCCAGTGCTGCCCATTTGGATTCCAGGGTTTTGACCAAAAGCAGCGCTTCGTTGGCATAATCGATGGTCGACGTGCCGGGCGGCCAGAGAAAAGATGACTCGACGTTGTCGATAATCTGCATGCAGGCGGCCAGTTTGTGCTTTAAGACATGCCGGCCGATCATATCCGCCTCTGTGCGGTCCTGACAGGAGATAATGCCGAGTAACATCGTGGTCATAGGTCTACGCTACAAATCCTAACGCAACTAACCCCGTCAATGCAATGGCAATGCCCGCAACCTGTTTTTTGTTCAGCGGATCGTGAAAGATGAAGTGGGAAAGTACGGCAAATAGTGTGGGATATGCGCCGCCCATAGGAGCAATAGTTGCCGTAAGACCCAAACTTGCGCCGATATTGAATGCAAAATCCCCGCCCCGGAGCGCGAGCGCATTGAGAAATAGAAACGGAGTTATGGTGTGGTCGGGCAGGATAAACGGAATGCGTTTCCATTTCATATATATTGCAATAATCGGAAATAACAGAATGGGAATGTAGTTTGGCCAGAACCAGCCCATCCTGCTCATCAGTACTTTATTGAACGTAAAATAGATGCCCCATACGAAGAAACTGACCAGTGCCAAGAGTATTCCCCGGGTAAATCCTTTTTCTTTCGTCTGATTGTGTGCGGTGCTGGTAATAAACACGCCGAGGAATACAAAAAGAATAAGCAGCGTACGGATAAGCGAAATATGCTCTCCGAGAAAGAGAAATGACAGGAGTACGGTAAGGGCTGCAAATGACCCTCCGATCGTCCCCACGATCGGCGCGCTGGATAAACGGAGCGCTTCGTTGAATGTAAGGTTGCCTGCTATATAGATGATGCCTAATAGTATGTTGCATGCGAGGAATATCGGGGTGATCCTGGAAAGATCGGCGAACGCAAACGGAACATAGAGTAATCCCAGGAGTGCCGCAAACGCAAATGCCCAAAATGTAGTGACATATGGGCCGATTTTCCGTGTGGCAAACGTGCCGAACACGTCGCCCGACCCCCACCCTATATATGTGATAATTCCGAAAAGATACGGCAACATAGCGTCGTTTGTGTGTTACACAATCCGGGTTACCTTGGCATACGCCTTGAGTCCGTCCCATCCGCGATCCAGCCATGTCTGGGTTTGCTTGCTCATGTCATGGTCTATGCGCATGTGGTGGCTCATACCGATCGCATAGGCGGCGTACTGGCAGCGGATAAGCGTCGGAAGGGCTGCGCGTTCCTCGGGTGTAAGCGGACGCGATGCGTGGTACGTATCCAGCATGACGCGGATGACCTGGTCGCGCCGCACTTTGTCCAGATACAGGGTAACGTTGGCAATACACGTTGCGATATCCAGAACCGATGCGTTGTAGTCCATGCATCCGAAATCCAGAAGGCACAGGTCGCCTGCGGGATTTTTCAGCACGTTTTCTTTTTCAAATGTGCCGTGGATAATGCTTTGGGGAAACGCAGGAAGTTTGATGCGGCTGAATTTCGCAATCACCGGCGTAATAAGCGACAGTTCATCCGCGGACAGCGCGTCTTTTTTCAGCTGGAATTCTTTCTGTACGTTGGCAATCGCCAGAGTATCGTAGTACGGCTGGATGGTGTGCTGGGTTTTGTGGATAGCGGACATGGCGTTGGTCAGGGTGACCAAATCAGTATCGGTGACGGGAACGCGCGTCAGCGGTTTTCCGGGGAAAAAGTCAAACACGCAAAGATACGACGGGTGTTCGACTCCGGCAAGTTCCATACGGGTTTGTCCGTCGGTCGTGTGCCGCAGAGTTGGCACGGGAACGTGCTTTTTGGCAAACGCTTCGTATGCCCATAACACGTCGTCTATCCGCCGGATTGTTTTATCCTTTGCAAATATTTTGACCACGTAGCGGCCGGTCGACGTCGTAAGCTCTACATTGTAATCCTGATATCCGGTGAGTATCGTCGCGGACGACTGGATGTTCCCGAGACCGAATGAACCTGCTGCCGATTCCAATACGCTGGAAAGGGTCATGGCACTGTCGATGCGGGTAAGAAGCGTATCCATAAGATTATTTCGGAACAATGGTGTGCTGCGAGGATTTCCATACGGGGGTGCAAACCATAAAAAGCGCCATGTGTCCGTCCCAATAATATTTTTCTTTGGGTTTGATGAGGATGCAGTCGCCGATAACAATCGGCGTTTTTTTCCGCGGTGTCCCTATGTATCCGTCGCCGCTTAGAACCAGAACCAATTCCCTGGAAACCGTATTGACGGCATAGCCTTTGACCGGGTACCGGCCGGAGATAATAGACGTCGCTCCGCCGATCGTGCGCTCTCGCATGAGGTACTCCTCGACGGTCGCAGTTGGGGCAGTCTCGACCCAGTGGGTTTGCTTTTGTTTAACAATCTGCATCTATACTCTCTATTGTACAGCGTAATTCATCGCCTGTCGAAGAAAGCGTGGAGCGAAAGGGCCACGATGATGGTGATGCCGCTGACGACCAGCATGATAAAGAGCTGTCTGATTTTGTCGTTGGTCCACAGGGACGGCGCGGGAGTCGGCGTGGGAAGTGTAATTTTTTCCACCGGAGTAGGGGTCACGGACGGCGTCTCTCTAACGGTGGGAATGGTCCCGCTATAGATAATGGGACCGTTGTCGGGTGCCACCGCCATCACCCGTGTCGGCATCGGCGTCCGAAACGGCGTCGGCGTAAGCGCGTTGTCTGACACGACAACAGAATAGGTACAATACGACGGATAATCGGACCATGTGTTGTTGTTGTCCCGCACGTGACAGGTCACGTTGTAGGTGCCCGGAGTGGTATAGGTATATGACGTGGTGACAGAGCCATATTGCCCGACCGAGGTGCTTTCCACGAGTTGTTTTTGGCCGGCACCGAATCCGAATTCAGCGGCGGTAATGTCGTTATTGGCATCATATCCCGCGCACGCAAAATGGACCGTAAGCGGTTTGGGTCCTGCTCCCGGATTGGCCGAAAGTCCCAGACACAGCGGCGGGCTGTTGGTCGGAGTAGGGGTGACTGAGGGAGTAACGGTGGGTGTAAGCGTCGCAGACGGAGTGGACGTGGGGGTGGCAGTACTGGACGGCGTTTCCGTCACCGTCGTGTCCGTGGCCCGGCTTCGCGTATCCTGCGACGGGCCGGACAGAATGGCCCATACAAGAAGCGGGAATATGATGAGTGCGATAAGAAGCAGTAATTTGGCGGCAGATGATTTCATGAAGTAGTTTCAGTATAGGGGCAAAAATATCTCGCGGTCAATGAAGGTGATGATATTGTATTGTATCGTACATAAAATAATGTTGGTGTATGACGTATACTAAGAACGTATGGATGCCAATGCAAAAAACATACCCTCACAGAACACATCGAAGACACCATCGGATGAGACTGCAAAACCGCCTGCTCCAGCTCCTCTTCCGAACTCATTGAGAGCAGAGCGCATATTTGCCGTGATCGGGGTCATCGCGTTGTTGGCAGCATGCGGCATGGGTGCGTATGTCCTCGGGGTGCGCGGCATATCATCGGTTCTGCCCGGGTCACGTCCGTTGCCCGGCACGTCTTCCGTGACTTCTGCTACCACTGCCGTTGCTCCGTTATTTTCCGGTACACTCACGCGTTTGCATCAGAACCTGCAGCTCTTTACCCTGACGCAAGACGACGAGTTAAATCACGTACAGAATGATTTTTCATACTACAGTGCCGGCACATTTACGCGCGGCGCGCTGACCGGATACACGAGAATCATCGCTATCCGCCCCGCGTTCGGACCCGGCGGGCCGCTTTCATTTACGTTGGCCACCAAAAATTTTCTGCAGTTTGTATTGGATGATCCGGACGGGAATACGACGAACTATCCGGTAACCGACTGGCAAAATCCGTATATGTATCTGGACAAGGCCAAAGTGACATCGACTGCCGTGTTTGATACGGAACAACCAAAAGAACTGGATCTGGATGCACATTTTGCACTGTACCAGGAGTCGTATCCGATCAACACCGTACGCACGAATGCAAAAGATGCCCAGGGAAACGATGTATATGACCTGGTACTGGAATCTCCCGGCTCCGCTGATACGAAACTTACCTCTCCCATACCGAATGTTAGTCTATACGCACAACCTATCGCGGCAAATAACGCAGACGTAAGCAAACTCACTCCCGAAGAAAAGACAAAAGCACAATTGCGGCAACGCTATCTGTTGGCGACATCCGAGGTGGTTGCCGTAGATTCCGCAGGGCTGCCCATGCGGTACGCGATGACTACAAAAGAACATATCCGCACGTATACTGCCAGTCAGCGTGTATATACCGCGGCCGAAAAACAATATCAGGAGGACGTCAAAAAATATCAGAACAAGGAAATTTCCACATATCCGAAAAGCCCTGACTATGTGTACCCGCCGAGTCTCGGCGTATTGGGCAAAGAGATAACAACGCCAACATCCGTCGCGTTGTATACCGATTATCAGACCGCGATCCCCGGGGCGTGCGCGATGTCTCTGACGACAACTATCGTCAACGTAAGCGACACCGACTTGGAACAAATCGGAACTGTCGGTGCCATACCGTTGTACCGGCTCAAAGATACGAAGCATCCGTTACTCACCCTGGCGTACAACAATAAACTCGATTACTTCGGTGCCCAGGGCATGGGGTGGGATGATGCGAACAAGGGCATACCAAAGCCCACGCTGGATGAATACGTACAAAAAACGCCGCTTTTGTTTCTCAAAGATTATTGGGGGCGGTGGGTGGCTCTCGGCGAATACGATATAAAACTGCCGGGCGGGTGCGGTAAGCCCGTGATCTACCTCTATCCCACAACACCGACGCCCGTTACGGTAACGTTTCGGACACCGATCCGGATGACGACGGATATCCCAACGTATGCCGGCTCCTGGCAGGTATTGGCTCATCCGGACGGGACACTCACGAATCTTCTGCCGTCTCTGACCGACTGCGCGGCGATCGATGCGTCCAAAAGGGGATCGGAATATGCAGCACACGCATGCGCGACAAATACCTACCCGTATCTTTTCTGGGCTGGGTCGGTTTCGTCCGCGTATCCTGCGATCTCCGGCGGATGGATCGTCGACCGGAGCGCGTTGGGCGGATTTTTGGATACCACGTTAACGGATATGGGGCTCAATGCTACGGAAAAGAGGGATTTTGCCGACTATTGGCTGGCGGATATGCTGTCGAAACATGCGCCGTATTACCGCGTGAGCTTTTTGCAGACGCATGACGTAAATACGCTTTTTCCGATGACGGTGTCGCCGGTCCCCGATACGGTTTTCCGGATATTTTTGGATTATACGCCGCTTATGGCAAAGCCTGCGCACCCGTTATCCCCGCAATCACTGGACAGACTCGTACGGAACGGATTCACGCTCGTCGAGTGGGGAGGGCTGAAACAGCCGTAAGCCATGCGCTGCAGTCCGTGATATAATTTCTCACATGCCGGGTAGTAGAATTTCGATACGCGCATACATTCTCGTATCGGATTTTTTTATTCGGATATATATTGCAGGAAAAGAATCTCGAGAAACGAGCGCGTAATAATAGATCGAAATTTCACAACCCGGTATGACGTCATCTGAAGTTCGCACAAAATTTCTTGCGTATTACAAAGCGCGCGGGCATACGGTAATCCCGTCTGCGTCGCTGGTTCCGGAAAACGATCCGACCACGCTGTTTACGTCTTCCGGCATGCAGCCTCTGATCCCATATTTATTGGGGCAAAAACATCCGTCGGGAACCCGGTTGGTAGACAGCCAGAAGTCGTTCCGTTCCCAGGATATCGATGAAGTGGGAGATAACCGGCATACGACGTTTTTTGAAATGCTGGGAAACTGGTCGCTCGGGGATTATTTCAAGAACGAGCAGCTGCCGTGGATATTTGCATTTCTGACGGGTGAGCTGGGACTGGACCCCAAACGGCTGTATGTAAGCGTTTTCCAAGGGAATGAGTCCGTCTCAAAAGATACCGATTCCATCGAAATCTGGAAAAAAATATATAAAGAAGTCGGTATCACCGCAGACGTCGCGGAATCCCGCTCCGCCGCAGCTTCAAAGGACGCGCGGATATTTTTATATGATGCGCGGAAAAACTGGTGGTCGCGTTCCGGCGAGCCGGAAAAGATGCCGCCGGGAGAACCGGGAGGCCCCGACAGTGAAGTGTTTTTTGATTTTGGCAAAGCATTAGGACTCCACGAGCAATCCCAATGGAGCAATGAGCCGTGTCACCCCAACTGTGATTGCGGCAGGTTTATGGAGATAGCCAATTCCGTGTTTATGCAGTACCAGAAACAGGCGGACGGAAGCCTAAAGGAACTTTCCCAGAAAAATGTCGACTTCGGCGGCGGGCTGGAACGAATGGTAGCGGCCGCCAACGATAACCGTGACGTATTTACCTCTGATTTGTTTTCTCCGCTGATCCGTGTCATAGAACACGCGTCCGGCAAGACCTATGGCGAAGAAACCGAGACGACGAGGGCCATGCGTATACTGGCAGACCACATAAAAGCCGCGGTCATGATGATGGTAGACGGCGTCCTGCCGTCCAACAAAGGACAGGGATACATCCTGCGGCGCCTGGTACGGCGGTCGCTTCTCTATGGACGCAAGCTGGGACTTACCAAGGATCTCACCTATATCGGAAAGCTTGCGGCCCCGGTGGCGGAAATATATGCGGGAAGCTACCCGGACGTGACCGAAAAAATTGCCGAAATCACTTTACTCCTGCAGGAAGAGGCGTTGCGGTTCGGAAAAACATTGGAACAGGGACTTTCTGAAATAAAAAAGATCGCCGTTCTGGACGGAAAAATCGCATTTACGCTCTATGAGACCTACGGGTTCCCGTGGGAAATGACGGTCGAAATCGCCTCCGAAACCGGGCAGACGGTGGATAGAGCTCAGTTTGAGGAAGAGTTCAACAAACATAAGGCTCTTTCGCGGACTGCCGCAGCCGGCATGTTTAAAGGCGGACTGGCGGATCACGGAGAAGATACGACGAAGCTCCATACGGCGCACCATTTATTGTTGGCAAGTTTGCAGAAGTGCGTTGATCCTTCTATCAAGCAACGGGGGAGCAATATCACCGCGGAGCGGCTGCGCATAGACTTTAATTTCATGCGCAAACTCACCCCTGAGGAATTGGAAAAAGTAGCCGACCTCGTCAACCAAAAAATTAAGGAAAATCTGAAAGTCACCCGCATCGAAATGCCGCGGGAAATCGCCGAGACGATCGGCGCACAGCGGGAATTCGGACAAAAGTATCCGGACCGGGTGGGCGTATATTTTGTCGGCTTGCGGGACGGGATAGACCCGGAACAGGCTACCCCCGATGATTATTTCTCCGCGGAATTTTGCGGCGGGCCGCACGTTGGCTTTACAGGAACACTGGGCCACTTTACAATACGAAAAGAGGAGTCGGCAGGTGCCGGCATCCGTCGCATATACGGCCTGCTTTCGACAACATAGCCGTTGCCCGCCCTTTTGTAGGGTACCACCACATGAAATTTACTGACGCGATAACGAGCCTCATAAAAAAGAAAGATGACGGGAAGGAATATTATTTTTCCCTCTATATGGATACGGGAGCGGCAGCTGTGGCCGTATGGAGCATGGATACGCCGAAAAAACCGACCATAGCCAGCTTTGCCCACGGGCTGGTCGGGCAGGATACCTGGGATGCGCGGGTGAAAGTCATCGACCGCCTGTTGTCTGCGGCAGAGGACAAAGTGGGCGCCACACAGCCGATTACCAAAACCGTCTATGGCATGCCGGGCGTGTATCTGACGCCTGAAGCCAATATTTCCGATGCGATAAAACCGGAGCTTAAGAAAATGTCGAAAGTACTGGAACTTACTCCGGTGGGGTTTGTCCCGCTTTCCCAGGCGCTTGCCAATCAGTTGCGGACGGAAGAAGGCGTGCCGCCAAGTATCATCCTGATCGGATGTTCGAAATCTGTCGCCCATATAACCGTGTTCCGGGTCGGAAAAATGATGACGGATGATGCAGTGGAACTGGGAACGGATCCCTCGCCGGTTGTGGAAGCGGTGTTAAAAAAGCACCAGGACGGTGACGTATTGCCATCGCGCATGCTTTTGTATGGCGGGGATCCGGCGGGGCTGGAAGAGATTCGCGCAAAACTGCTGAAGCACCCATGGCCCACACGCACGAATTTCATGCACTTTCCCAAGATAGACGTCGTATCGGTGGAAGCTCTCCTTACCGCCGTATCGCTTGCCGGGGCCGCGGAGCTTGCGGCGGATGTGGGAGAGGTGGAAGAAACAGCGGCGGGAATGGTTTCAACGGTCGTCGCCCAGCCGCGTCCCACGTATAAAACACCGGAAGAGCCCCTTGCGTCGGATGACGGTGAAGAGGATGAGACGGAGGAAGACGCATCCGCGGACGATGAAGAATCTCCGGATGACGAAGATGAAACGGAAGAAGCCACGGCAGATGCTTCACCCGTCGCATCCGATGACACGGAAGATGAAGCGGAAACGATCGGAGAAGCCATAGAAAAAGAAGAAAGTCAGGATGAGATAGCAAATGTAAAACTGGTAACCCCGGAGTCTTTGGGATTCCGGACGGAAGACGTGCTGGAGAAATCTCCGGCCGTTTCTCCGCATCCGGGATTGGGAGCGGGAAAACCTATGAAAGCGGTCGGCAGGGAAGAACTGGAAGAGGCGCTCGATGCGGAAGAAGACGAAACGGAAGAGCCGCAGAAAAAGAAATTTGCGTTTCCGATGGCGTTGCCCACGCTGTCCAGGGACCTATTTAAACCGGTGCTGCGCATGGCGTCCCGTCTGCGGGCACCGAAGTCCGGAAGCATGGCACTCATAGCAGGCGGCGTCGGACTGATCCTGCTTTTGGGCGTACTCTTTTATTTCTTGCCACGGGTGACGGTGACGGTGCTCGTATCCCCGCAGTCGATTGACGAATCGACGGTGCTTACGGTGGATCCTACGGCAACCGTCGCTGATCCTTCCAAAAAAATGATTCCGGGACACACTCAAACCAAATCAGTAAGCGGTGAGAAAACGGTCGCCGTGACCGGTAAAAAAAGCATCGGGGATCCGGCAAAGGGAACGGTAACGATCTATAACAAGGTAACGAACGCGCAGACATTTTCCAAAGGGACCGTGCTTTCGGGGAACGGCATGTCATTTACGCTGGACGGAGACGTATCGGTGGCGTCGGCCAGCGAAGACATAGGTTCTATCACGTTCGGAAAAGCGACCGCGACCGTGACGGCCAAGGATATCGGACCCAATGGGAATCTGCCGGCTGGTACGGACTTCACCTTTGCCGGGATAAGCGCTTCCAACGCATCGGCAAGAAATGATTCATCGTTTGCCGGCGGCACCAGCAAACAGGTAACCGTCGTGTCCCGCGCGGACCAGGACGGACTCGTGACGGCGCTTACCGCGGATCTGGTCGGACAGGCGAAGTCCCAATTGCTTGCCGGCGCAACGGGCGGGGAACGATTGATCGACCAGACGATAAAAACGAGCGTATCGGACAAATCGTTTGACCAGGAAATAGACCAGCAGACGAGTCAGCTGCACGGTAAGATAACCATCACGGTCACCGGAATAAGCATTTCTGACGATGATGTAAAAGGGATACTGACGTCGCTCGTCGGCAGCAAGGTTCCTTCCGGCTACACACTGGCGCCGGACCAGACCAATGTGTCGGTTGCCGATGTCACGGTGAAAAAAGACGGGTCGATCACCCTGACCGCAAAGCTAACCGCCGTCGCGTTACCGCAGATCGATACTGCGGGACTCAAAGGACAGCTGGTCGGAAAAGATGTTTCGGCAGCGCTTGCCATACTCAAACAAACCAACGGCGTCGCCGGCGCGGAATACAAATTCAGTTTCTCGCCGACGTCATCCCGTCTCCCGATGAATAAAAACAACATCACCATCACGACGATGGTGCAGCAATGACCCACGTTATTAACGTTTTGCGGGGCAGGCATATGAAAAAAATAACTCCATATTTATTAAAACAATACAAACATATGTCCGGAGATAAAAAAGTCCGTATTGCTATGAAGTTATCCCAACTTGTCCGGATTGTTCGGCAGGCAGGCGTTCGGGCGACCGGCGTATAATAGATTGCATGGAAGCAGATCAGTCATCACTCCTGGTTTCTTTATCGAAATTTTTTCAGCAGAATGCCATCCCATATATGATTACAGGCGCATGGAGCGTTATTTTTTATGGGAGGCCTCGGGCATCGCACGACATAGATTTTGTCGTAGATTTGCATCCACAAGATGTTGATTGGGCAGTACGCGCGATCGAGAAACTTCCGTCAGAATTTCTGATCCAAAAAGATATGGTGTCGGAAGGAATTCGAAAAAAGGGCTTGTTCCAAATTATTCATCAACCGACTCTATTAAAGGTGGATGTGTGGTTGCTTACTGACGATGCGTTTGATCAGTCCAGATTTCAAAGAAAAAAAACAGTGATGATATTGGATACACACATTGTCATATCTTCAGCGGAAGATACGATACTACAAAAGCTTCGATGGTATAAGGACGCAACTATAGAAAAACACATTGTGGATGCGGCATGTGTATACCAGATTCAGGGAGATCGATTGGATAAAAAATATATGAAATTATGGGCGGACAAACTGAAGGTTACGAAGTATTTAAATCAACTTGATACGATGGACTTAGAGCAATATATGTAAGAAATAGGTGCGAAATTATTCCACCTGTTTGGCTGAAGGATAACGGTTTCATGAATACCTATAAGACGATAGGTATTATTGGAGGACAGGGACCGAATTCAACCGCTGACTTTTACCTTCATCTCATACAGTATTATCAGGATCATTTTAACGCGACATATGTTCGTGACTACCCACCGATGATCATTTACAGTGTCCCCACGCCAGATTTAGTCGAACGCATCGAAGATGAGGAAAAGACATTCTCTATGGTTTCGGAGGCTATCATAAAACTGGAACGGGATGGCGCGGACTTTATCGTCATTGTATGTAACTCGCTTCAATATCTGAATGAACGATTACAAAAGCTCGTTAACATTCCGATCATAAGTTTGGCCGCTGTCATAGCACAGTATGTTCAAAGTAAAGGATATACACAACTTGGGATGCTCGCTACCGAAACAACAATTAATAAGAGAGTATATCAGGCACGTCTTGATGAAAAAGGAATTACTGCCATAGTTCCGAATCAAACGGATCAACGAATGATTGCAGAAGTGATACTCAACGAAATGGGCGGAATATCAACAGACATTGATAAAACAAACATGAAACGTATCGTGACGCATTTGCAGAAGGCGGGAGCAAACGCTATTTTGTTGGCATGTACCGAGTTACCGCTTATCCTAAAACAATCAGACTGTAGTATTCCAATAATCGATTGTAACGAAATATATGCACGCCACACAGCTCAATTATCTATAACGCATCCATAGTCTGATGTTCTTCAACCGTGCTATCATGGAGGATACAACATAAATTGCTATGGCGATGTATCGGTACGTTAAAACATATCCCAAGAAACCGTTCCGTAAACCGGTGATCGTGTCTTACCTCCTGATGACGTTGGGTATCGGTATCCTGGCATGGACCCTGTGGCCCATCATGTCGTTTTTTACCTATGATCAGATCATGTTTGCCAAGACCGTAAGTCCCGTAGACGAAGGGGGAGTCCGGGTCACCGCGCCGGTGGCGTATGCCGCTTCCGGAACGGCATCCACGGATCCCAACACCTGGTTTCCGACGTCGCCGCAGAAAAAAGTCGTCGCCCCCGTCAATAGCTATACGCTATCCATCCCGTCTTTGGGACTTAAAGATGCGACGGTTGTGATCGCCGGAGACGATCTGGGCAAAAGCCTGATCCACTACGGCGGCACGGGACTGCCCGGAGAATACGGCAACACTGTGATATTCGGGCACTCCACCCTGCCGCAGCTATACCGGGGGACCCAGGATTATCACACGGTGTTTGCGACGCTGCCGACGATAAAAGAAGGCAGCGATATCCTGGTGACGTACGACGGCGTGACGTATCAGTACAAAGTATACGATAAGGTGGTAGTAGAACCCACTGACTTGACGCCGCTCGAACAGCGGTTTGACGACTCATACCTGACGCTTGTTACCTGTGTGCCCCCGGGTACGTTCTGGTACCGCCTGAACGTCAAGGCAAAACTGGTGAGAATATAATGTCCGAAGCCGGAGCCGGGCATCCGCAGGTGCTCTATGGATTTGGCCGGGCATGGCTTATACTGTATAGAGAGCTATGTGATAGCGTGTGTCCCGTGAGACCATATTTCCCCTATGCACAAAGACGATAAACAATTTGCTATCGAAGCGATTAAAAAGAAACTGGTCGGCAAGGAACTCTCGTACCGGGAGATTTTTGCGATCATGGACCAGATATCCAATAAGGACTTAAGTCCCGTGCTGACGACGTATTTTGCGGCCGCGGGATTTAAGGAAGGATTTTCGGATGAGGAACTGTATTTTTTGACGAAAGCCATGATCAACACCGGCCCGAGACTTCATTTTTCCGGGGTGGTCGCGGACAAACATTCCACCGGGGGAGTCGCAGGCACCAGAACGACGATGATATTGGTGCCGATCGTCGCGGCAGCAGGACTCAAAATTCCCAAAACCTCCACACGGGCGATAACATCTCCGTCCGGAACCGCGGATACGATGGAAGTCATCGCCCCGGTAACATTTACCACGTCGCAGATAACGCACATCGTCAACACCGTGGGCGGATGCATCGTCTGGGGCGGGCACGTGGGGCTGGCTCCCGCGGACGATATATTAATCCAGGTGGAACGGCCGTTGGGATTTGAATCCTATGACAAGGTCATCGTGTCCGTGATGGCCAAAAAAGTCGCATCGGGAGCCAATCACGTCGTCATCGATCTGCCCGTCGGTCCCACGATGAAAATACAGCACTTTAAGGATGCGGAAGTCATCGCCAAAAAGTTTGCCGGACTGGCAAAGCGGTTCGGGCTCAAAATGATTTTTGACATAAACGAAATGCGCCAAAATGCAGGGCGCGGCATCGGGCCCGTGCTGGAAGCGCGCGATGTGTTCCAGGTGCTGGAGCAGGCACCGGAACGGCCGCTTGCGCTGGAAGCGAAAGCACTCCGGCTGGCGGGGAAACTTCTGACACTGTGTTTTGCCGATATACCGTCCAAAAAATCGTTAAACGGCGAGGAAGTGGCGCGGGAAATGCTGACGTCGGGCAAGGCGCTCAAAAAAATGCGGGAGATCATCAAAGCACAGGGCGGCGACCCCAATGTGGTGAGCAGCAAGCTGACGCCCGGGAAGGAAAAATTTGAACTGAAAGCTCCGCGGCACGGAATCGTGTCGCATATCAATAACCAGCAGATTTCCGTGATCTGCCGCATACTCGGCAACCCGACGGACAAGCTGGCCGGCATCTATATGAACCGGAAACTTGAAGAGACAGTGGATAAAGGTGATATACTAGGGACGTTTTACAGTTCTGATAAATGGCGCCTGAAAGAAGCGGTGGAAACCGCGAAAACGATGCCGATTTATCAGGTAGACTGACGATCGTATGTTTAAAAACATCATCGGCCCGATGCAGGCATGGTTGCTTTCCCAGGGAAAATGCGTGGGATGCGGCAAGCTGTTGCCGACCAAACAGGGCAAAGGAATGCAGCGCGTAGATTGCGAATGCGGACGGATTTATATGTATGATGCCGCGGCGCATAAATACCGCCGTGCACTGATCGATGAAATCAAATAACACTACTGCAGTACTCACCCGGGTCATCGTATTTTTCCTCGTGACCCTCGTCTGCGTCGGCGGCGTATTTGCCTGGTGGATGGACAGTATGCAGTCGGTGAACCCCGCCGATCAGACGCCGATAGCGTTTACCATACATCCGGGAGACGGCGCACGGGCAATAGCCACAAATCTCGAAGCTGAGCATTTGATCCGCAGTCCGACCGCATTTTTTATCCTGGTAAAACTCATGGGGATAGAAAAGAAACTCCAGGCGGGGGATTTCCGGCTGAACCGATCCATGGATAGCCGTACGGTAGCGGAACAGC
Organism: bacterium; assembly: GCA_021817785.1. GTDB lineage: Bacteria > Patescibacteriota > Microgenomatia > UBA10105 > UBA927 > UBA927. Next base: position 38,713 of record JAKAFY010000004.1, on the reverse strand, counting down.
TGACCCACGGATTCCAGGACGTATGGGTGACGACGCTGGAAGGCTGGCGCGATGAAGAAATAGCCGCGATCCTTTCCAAACATATGGACATACCGGAAAGCGAATTTTTAAAGATCGCCCATGTGGGATATATGTTTCCGGACACCTACCGTATCCCGCGGGACGCAACTGCCGGTGCGATCGTCAACATGTTCCGCTCGACATTTGATACCAAAGTGACCGACGAGATGCGACAAAAAGCAGCTCAGGACGGGATGACGATGGACCAGGTGATAACACTGGCCTCGCTTGTTGAACGCGAGGGACTGACGGATACGGATAAACCGGTGATCGCGGGCATACTGATCAAACGATGGAAAGCGAACTGGCCGCTGCAGGTAGATGCCACGCTCCAGTATGCGTTAGGCTACCAACCGGCGGAAAAAACCTGGTGGAAAAAAGTGTTGTCGGCAGATGACCGGGCGGTGAAGTCTCCGTATAACACGTACACAAATCCCGGATTGCCGCCGGGGCCCATATGTAATCCGGGCATTTCTTCCATCAATGCCGTGCTTTTTCCCAAAGCATCCGACTACTGGTATTACCTCCACGATCCCGCGGGCGGCGTACACTATGCCAAGACGATAGAAGAACATAACGCCAATATCGCCAAATACCTCCAGTAATGAAACATATCGCGTTGTGGTGCATCACCATTTGTTTGTTTTTTGTCCCGTCGCGGGTGTGGGCGCAGAACGATGCGTCTCCCTATGCGGCAACAGAGCATATACAGGCATATGACGTATCTTCCACAATCGCATCCGACGGATCGGTGCGGGTGGCGGAGCGTCTGGAATACGTGTTTTCCGAACCGAAACACGGGATACTGCGGGTGATCCCGTATCGTAAGACCAACAGCAACGGAAAAACATACCGGATGACCATCGGGGATATCTCCGTGCGGGACGACAAAGATTTTTCCCTGCCGTATGCCACCTCGGATAACGGACAGTCCCTCACGCTGAAAATAGGAGACCCTAATGTAAAGATAACCGGCATACAGCGGTATGCGATTTCGTATACGGTGCGGGGGGCATTGACGTATTTTCCGGATCACGATGAATGGTACTGGAATGATATCGGCACCGAGTGGCCTGCGGGGATAACGTTTGGCCGCGCTACCATAACGTTGCCCGCGAATGTGCCGGATGCCGATATCGCTATAGCATGCTTTACCGGCGCATTGGGCGTACGGGGGAAAAATTGCACTGCGTCGGTACACAATCATACGGCTGTGGTCCAGACGACGCATGCACTGGCTGCGGGAGAAGGATTGACGACCGTGGTCGGATTCCCGAAACACGTGGTTGCGGTGCTGGAACCTACTGAGGTCGTACCGTTTTTTTCGACCGTACTCGGAAAAATCGTCATAGTGCTGATCGCTATCGCTGCATTGTTCTGGTATATCGTGGCTCCTGTCATCGTCGTCCGGAAATGGTGGACCGGCGGACGGGATCCCAAGCCGCCCATGGGAGAGGTACGCGCCTGGTTTAGTCCGCCGAAAACGCAAGGCGGCCGGGAACTTACCCCCGCAGAAACCGGCGGGCTGATCGATGAAACGGTACACATGCGTGATATTTATGCAAGCATAATTGACCTCGCCCGTCGCGGGTTTATAAAAATTACGGAAGTATCCAAAGGAATATTTACCCTAACGAAAGTCCGGCAGTGGGACGCACGTATGGTGCAGCCGTTTGAACAGACGCTTCTGGAAGGGATATTTGCGGACCACGATACGGCAAAACTCAAAGATATCGACCTTACCGCGACGACGCAAAAAGTGACGGGGATGCTGTATACGTCTCTGGTAACAGACGGCTTTTTCCCAAAAAATCCACAGACTATCCGCGTATTGTATACCGTATTGGCAATATGTTCTGCCATAACCTTTAACCCGATACTGCTCGTCGTGTCGCTCACTTTTGGGCTGCATATGCCGCGAAAAACATTGTGGGGAGCAGAGCAGGCAGCGGTGGCGCGGTCGTTGAAAAATTTTCTGGTGAGCCAGGACAAACAGCTTGCGTTTCAGGCCAAAAATCAGATGATGTTCGAAAAACTGCTGCCGTATGCGGTCGCCTTTGGCGTGGAAGACATATGGGCAGCACGATTTAAAGATCTGGCCATGAACAAACCGACGTGGTACGAATCATCGACGGGCGGGTATACGAGCACGGCATTTGCTCGGAGTATCGGCACGGGGTATAGCAAATCGTTTACGTATTCGGCAACCTACAAATCGTCATCGGGATTTTCTTCCGGGTTTTCGTCCGGCGGCGGATTTTCCGGCGGCGGCGGAGGGGGAGGCGGCGGAGGAAGCTGGTAGCAAGCGATACGTTATATTGACTTTCCGTATTTGTGATATATAGTACTATTTGTGAAAGACTCCACACTCGTTGATCCCCCGAACGAATACGCCCGGCGCCCGCTATGGCAGTGGGTATTTGTATACATACTCGTGGGTGGACTGGTATACGGCTTCATATCGTATGTTGTGTTGGGGAAAAACGACAGCGCCTCTTCCAAAGACAGCAACACGCAGCATGCGTACGCGGCTCCGACCGAAACGCCGGGTGCTGCCACTCCTTTGTCGGGAAACTAAATCCACCCCTGCGCCGGTATACCACCGGCTGCTTTGGTATACTACCAGTGTGGGACGATCGTTCATATTTATCCTGTTTGGCATCGTGTTATCCGGGTTCGGACTGCTGCTGCTTCGGGGAAGCGAAGATACATGGATCTGTACAGAAGGGGTATGGGTCATGCACGGGCATCCGCGTGCCGGAAAGCCCACTGTTCCATGTCCCATAAAACGCACCGGCATGAAGCTTATGAGTACGGCAGTGTCGGCAGCCGGTGAGCTGTCCGAAACATATACCTGCCATGGCGCGAATGCGAGCCCGCCGTTTACGATCGCAGATGTCCCGCCTACGGCACAATCCCTCGCTCTCACCCTGGATGATCCGGATGCTGTGGACGGCACGTTTCACCACCTGATCATATGGAATATCCGTCCCGATACCCGCTCGATAGCTGAAAATGAAATGCCGAAAGATGCCTCTGTGGGAAATAACAGCGCGGGACTAGCAGGATACGCAGCGCCGTGTCCGCCGAGCGGCACGCACCGGTATGTGTTTACCCTGTATGCATTGGACAATGTACTCACACTACCGGAGGGAGCGACATTTTCGGAATTTTCTACGGCGATCGCCCGGCACACCATGACCAAAACAACACTGACCGGCTCCTATACGAAACACTAATCTACAGGGGAAGCGTGCGTTGGGTAGCGGACACTTTGGGATGCGGCATCGTTTTGATTTTTTCTTTTTCTTCGATCGATTCCGATATGGCAAGTTCCAACAGATCGCTTCGTAAAATGGCGTAAATGCCGTGGCCGCCGGCCGAAAGATGACGGGCTTTCAATACATTGCGTTCGATCCATCGACGGATCGTATCCGGATGCTTGTGGAGAAACCGGGCAGCTTCTTCGACGGTGATGATATCTTTCACGCAGCTAGGAGTATATCACACGGCGGCAAACCGAAAAAAATATTACGGACACGCGAGGGTGAAGTCTCCCGTATTGCTAAGCGCATCGTTGGGAGCGGTGACGTGAATTCGTTCCCATCCGGTAAACTGCGTACCGCTGGTTCTCGTCAATGTCCAGCTCGTCGTGACCGTCTGCATACCTGCGCCGCTGAACGTCAGCGTCTGGGAGGACCCGGTGGCGCCGTCGCTTCTCACCCAGGTATATGTAATCGTCGTTGCGGCATTGGTATAGATTTTTGCAGAAAAATTAAATGTGGTGGCCGAACAACTGTGGACCGTACCGGATGGTGAGACGCTTGTTTCTATATTCACCACGCCCGGAGCAGTCGTAGGAGTCGCAGACGGCGCCGGGGTAGACGTGGGAGACGGCGCGGGTGTCCAGGTGGGAAGAAGTTTTGTCGTAGGCGAAGGCGCTATCGTATCGGTGGGAGAAAGGTCCGGAGTACTGCCTGACATATCGGGGGTTGCCGCAGGCGTGGGGGTGGCAGCCGCCGGGGCCGGTACGTTTGTGCGACGGGATGATCCAAACCAATATGCGCCGCCGATAACGGCAAGAAAAACCAGAATGATGCCAAGTGAGCGAAGAAGCGTTTTATGTTTCATACACATCCATGCTTTCTGACACTATACCGCGCGGCCGGCGAAGATGCAACGGTGTGGCACGTTGGCGTGACAGATACGAGCGTCACGGCGCAGCGGGAAAAAACTGTACGGACCCAAGGAGCGTCGACATGATAGAGGTAATCCTGGGGGAAAGAGTGCTGACTGAACTACTCGGCACCGAGAGGATAAAGACATAGACGAGGGGCTCGGCAGATCCTGCGGGACGCGGAAGAAAGGCATAATATTTGGTCGTGTCCGATGTCGTCGTTTTGAGGGTAAGCATGGGGTGCTGGCCGGTTTGCTCCGCGCGTTTTTCTATGACCGTTTCATTTTCTTCGGTGAAGCGTTCGGGGGTGAGATGTTCATATCCGTATGGCAGTTCGTCCAGTTTTTCCAGCGGGAGATTGTCGGAATTTACTGCTGTTTCCACCGTAAATTTGCTCGTAGGCGGAAAATCGTCGGGCAACGGGATAAGTGCATTTCTGTCGTCTGCGCCGCCGACGGCGGGAGGTTTGGCCGGATCGGGAAGCACAAAGGAAAGGCCGATTTTGGTAAATACAAACCGATCTCCTGCTATGGAGAAATCCTTTTGGGCAGGGCGTGTATCATGCTCGCGTTTTTCCGTGTACCGTTGTATGAGCGCAAGGGCAGACAAGCCAAGGATGATGATAAGGACAAATAAAAACGGATAGTGATACGGATGATTCGGAGGGTGGGTGTGTGTACGTTTGGAAACTTTCATGTATATGTCTACTATAGCACACTGTTTCCCGGGGTTTCCCCACGTCTATGCAGACGTTATACTCTTTGTATGGATTTACACCACAGTGTCGTCGTTTCCGCGTCGCCGGATGCGGTAAAAAAAGCCATGGATGCGCATGAGCCGTGTGTACTTTTGGATGTGCGGACACCCGGGGAATACGCCCAGGGCACGATTGCCGGGAGCATAAACCTACCCGTGGACGATATAGCAACGCGTGTCACGGAGAAGATTCCGGACCGGTCTGCCTGTATATACGTATTTTGCCGAAGCGGTGCAAGAAGCTATCGGGCGGCATCCTACATGATGCGGATGGGATATACACAGGTCGTAAATATGGAAGGCGGACTCCTCGGCTGGCAGGCCAAACACTTTCCCCTGGGACAGTAATGCACTTTCCGCTTTTGTAATATATCTCATCGACAAAATAATGCCCGTGCATCAGTATAGCGGTGACAGCGCTCTACGCGGGAGGGGAGGTGATATCGTATGTATAAACCAATCCTTGTCGTCATCGTAATACTGCTGACGGCAGTCGGGGGAGTGCTGGCCGTCATGGAACTTACCCGGGTGCCAACCAAGTATCGGCCGCAGGGGATGCCGACGCCGTCCGTGCAGCACACGGAACAGACAAAACCCAATGGGGTATGTACGCCGGAAAACGTGCCACTACCAAACTACGGCGATCCGGGAAAACGACTAAAAAATTGCTTTGTGCAGTACCCGGGTGAACCGTCACGGCAGGACAAAAGCTACTACATCGTCGAAGATATCTGCGGGCAGTTTACCCGGGATTTCATGGCCAATACACTTGGTGGGACCATCGTCAAAACCGAGCCTCCGACGGTCGCGGGCCAGCATACCTGTACGTACTATCTGACGGATAAAGAATATGTCATGGTAAATTTGGAATATCTTGCTATCGCAAACCAGCAGAAGGGAAACGAAGCGATGGGACGCAGAGTGGAAAAAGATGCCAAAATTCCGATGGATAATCTGGTGGTCTACCAGGAAGATGGGGCGATCAATGTGATTTACCTCGTGCTTGGACCGCAGAAATTTTTGTCGCTGCGCCCGAGTTCAAAGAAGACCATACCAAACAACACGTTTTTGGCCTGGGCGGCGAATATAGGGGACGCGATAAAAGGATATAAATAGCGGGATAGTATCTGGTCAGATGTGAAATTTTTCGACGAAGAACATGGATCCCACGATAATCGTGCCGCCGAGAAGCTCGACCGGAGTGAGGCGTTCGTGGAGGAGCGGATAGGAGAGAATGCCGACAAAAACGGGAGTAAGCGACACGATCATGGTGACAAATGAAGCGGAGGCGACTTTATATGCGCGGTTTCTGGCCATCGTCATAAGAAACGAAAATGCCGCCCCCAGGAGAATAAACGGCATGTGTCCGGAGACGTGCAGGGTGCCGCTTGCTATGCCATAGACACAAAGGGACGTGGTGGCCACGATAGAAATGGCAGCGCCGCTTAAATCCGGATGCATTTTGGCAACCGTGTGTTTGATAAGAATATTAGCGATAAACGCGGCGGAGAGCGCATACACCAGTGTATAAACATCTCCGGTAGAAAGGGTAATGCCTTTCCCGCTGGTCGTGAACAAATATGAACCGAACAGGATAAGTCCGGCGAGTATCCATTTTTTCACCGTGATGGCTTCTTTGAAAAAGATATACGCAAGGATGATGGTAAACACCACAATGGTGCGGTAGAGGAACGAAAAATTGACGGCAGGCGTATGGGCAAGCGTCACCGACTGCAGTAAATTGAGTCCTACGGAAGACGCTATGCCGATGCCCAACAAATACCATTTATATTTTTTGGGAAGCGCGCGGTATTCCCGGTGATGTCTGTAAAACAGAAAAAGCCAGGGGGCCGCCATACCCAATCCGATCCAGATTGTCAGGTTGAGCGGTTGTTCGCCGTGCAACAGAAGAAATCGCGTGTTTACTAATGAACACGCCCATAATATGGCCGTGGCCAGACCAAACAGGAGGCCTTTGCTCATCTTGGAAAATAATTTCATTCTTCCGGGTAGTATAGTACAAATCGTACGCCCCTGCCCGCGAATAAAGAATTTTCTAACACCTCGGAGGTGTATGGAAAAAATGAGGCTAAATTTGAAGAGTTTGTGATGAAAATTTAACACCTCGGAGGTGTATGAAATATAACTGAAGTATTGTTGCCAATCGGGTATGGTACATGTATGCCGATGCGGCACGTTCCATTGGTGACGGGTGAGTACTATCACATCTATAACCGCGGTGTGGATAGAAGCTCCGTGTTCCGGAATGTATCGGATTATAGACATTTTTTACTCGGATTAGATTTTTACCGATTCACCAATTGTCCTACTAAGCTTTCTCTTTACTCCATCGCCCCTTTAGATAAACAACGCATTATCAGGGAGGCACAGAATGAGTCGGGAAAACACGTATCTCTATACGCATATGCATTGATGCCGAATCATTTTCATCTCCTCGTACGACAGGAGCAGGACGAGGGGATACACACATTTTTATTTCGGGCAATGAATAGCTATGCGCGGTATTTTAATACGAAACGAAAACGCGTCGGCCCGGTGTTTCAGGGGAACTTTCAGGCAGTGCGAATAGAATCCGATGAGCAGTTGCTGCACGTGTCACGGTATATTCACCTGAATCCGGTTGTTTCCGGGATAGAAACACTGTCGACTCTCGCCACATCACTTTACACGTCGTATTCATGCTATATGGGACGATCAATTAGTATGGTGGATACGGCACTGATATGTTCGTTGGCAGGCTCGCAGGAAAAATATGCGGAGTTTGTGCGTGATCAGGAGTTGTATGCACGCGAACTTCATACGATTTCTCATGTCGCGATAGATGCGTTTTCTGACGAACTATCGTAGATTTCTAACACCTCGGAGGTGTAAGGAAAAAATGAGGCTAATTTTGAATGAAAAAGTTTAGGCAACTTTACACCTCGGAGGTGTATGGATGTATGTATACGATATACGCGTGCGGAGCCTGCACCATAGGATGCGGGATTGATGGAAGGCATAAAATATCCTATAATATATATCATGAGAGCGGAAATACGTGAGTATCGGGAAATGTCGGATTTTGGGATCGAATCGTTCTTTTTTTCGAACATGCTGGATGCATTGAAAGACGGGCCGGAACACCCAAAATTTGCGTATTATCTTGGTGTCGCGAGGAATCATAGAGATGAGTACCGCGAGATGATACGTACAAACTCCGTATGGGATTGGACCGCTCAGGAAATTCTCGATCATCTTACATATTTTCATTTCGAGCATCCTGAGAAAACTTGTGGTTAAGATGTTTTGGCGAATCATGTATTTGAATGATGAGCGTATAGTAAGATCATAGGTGTCTGTATGTTTGATAACATTTCAGAAGAAAAATTAGCAGCAATCTGGGCGATAGCAGCTAGAAATGATTTGGCGCATAAGCTGCAAATCGATCCATCTACGCTAAGTGATCGGGAGCTTGATTTACTTCGAGAATTACACGATGGCCCTCAAGGGAAACATCTCAACAGAGGATATGCGAGGTCGAGGAGGGGTGGGGGAAAAGGTATATTTAGTTGGCGAGTTGCGGCACAAAAAAATGGTCCGAAATAGAATACGCTCCGTTTGATGTCAAATTGTTCATAGAACCATTACATATAGATCAAATGGCGATAACGAAGGGTTCTGGTGTACCATTATTTATGTGAAGCAAAGAGGTACATACCCGCACGCCGGACACCGGAAGCGATTGCGAGAGCGGTTTCTCCGGTCGGGACTTGATGGATTTTTGGATTATGAAATCGTAGAACTCCTCCTCACATTGGGAACTCCACGCAAAGACTGTAAGGCGATTGCGAAAGAAGCGATAAAACACTTTAACGGATTGCGCGGGGTGCTGGACGCATCTGACGAAGACGTACAAATGATACAGGGTATCGGCCCGTCAAATGCGTTTGGCATAAAACTATTTCAGGCAATCGCTGAGCGGTATGCCAAAGAAACGCTGCCAACGAAGATATCGTTAACATCCCCCAATAAGGTAGCTGACTATTTACAGAAACGGTTGGGTCGTGAGAAAAAAGAGCACTTTGTAATATTGCTTCTCGATGCACAAAATAATTTGATTGACATACGTGATATTTCTGTCGGAATTCTCAATTCTTCGCTCGTGCATCCTAGAGAGGTGTTTGAACCTGCGATAAAACAATTAGCTGCTCGTATTGTATTAGCACATAATCATCCATCTGGGGACTTAACACCCTCAGATGAAGATTTGAATCTCACTCAGAGATTGGTTTCCGTCGGGGAATTGACGGGTGTGCATGTCATTGACCACATTATTATTTCTTCGGAAGGATATATAAGTTTGAAACAGAAAAATTTGTTATAAACAGATTGCGAATAAGCGCCAAAAGCAGTACTATAAACCGGTACTTTATGTCAGACATACAAGAATTAACGAATCTCATCATTAAATTCCGCAATGCACGGGATTGGAAAAAATTTCATAATCCCAAAGATACCTCGCTATCCCTCGTATTAGAAGCCACAGAGGTAATGGAGCATTTTCAATGGAAAAACGAAAAAGAAATACAGGTGTATCTTAAAACACATAAAATAGAATTAGGCGAGGAACTTTCTGATGTATTGTACTGGGTATTACTCATGAGTCACGATTTAGATATAGATATTGTACAGGCGTTTAAAAATAAAATGGCAGTAAGTAGTAAAAAATACCCAGTGAATAAAGCAAAAGGAAATCATAAAAAGTATACGGAATTATAACCATGAGATTATACGCCGGCTCAATAAGTGAGTTCGTCTTAGACACGTTGCAGAATACGATAGCAACAAAGCTGGAGACGGCGTTTATTGACTATTTTGGCTACCACCCTTCTGACGCAGAAGTCCGGTCATGGCGAACATCGCTCCGGGCGATAAAAGATGTTTTTGAAGTTTCCGAATTCCACGATCATGGAGTTATTTTGGAATACCAGCTTCCCCTTAATTCTAGACGTATTGACTGCATGATCTGCGGTCGAGATGAAAACGGGAAAGATCATTCTGTCATCATAGAGCTTAAACAATGGGAAAAAGCAGAAGTCAGTGAGGTGAGCGAGCGTGTGGTGACATGGGTGGGGGGTGCGAACCGGGATGTACTGCATCCTTCGGTGCAGGTGGGGCAATATAAATTATATTTAGAAGATAATCACTCCGCTTTTTTTGAATCGGATCCGGTACGTTTGCATGCGTGCGCCTATGTGCACAATTACGTTCCGGTCGAGCATGATGCGTTGTTTGCGGAGCAATACGCAGATTATGTAAAAGAGTACCCGGTATTTTGTGAGCGGGATGTAACAAAACTCAGTGATTTTTTGAAACAGAAACTCATAAACGGAAACGGCGTTCCTGTCATGGAGCGCGTATTAGAGAGTAAGTATGGGCCCAGTAAACGCTTGCTTGATGAAGTCGTGAAGGTGGTAAAAGAAAATAAACGGTACATCCTGTTGGATGATCAATTATCTGCGTTTGATCGGGTGATGAACCTCGTAAAGTACGGGGGGACAAGCAAAAGAAAATCTGTGGTCATCGTCAATGGCGGCCCGGGCACCGGTAAGTCAGTGATAGCAATTAATCTCTTGGCAGAATTATCGCGGCAAGGTAAAAATGCACAATATGCCACAGGCTCGAAAGCGTTTACCGAGTCACTTCGGAAATCATTAGGATCCGTTGCGAGGTCCCAGGTGAAATACTTCAATAGTTATGTGCGCGCCGAACCGAACTCTATTGATGTACTTATCGCCGATGAATCGCACCGGATTCGTGTAAACAGCAATAACCGGTTTACGAAAAAAGAGTACCGTTCGGAAGTGCCGCAGATCGAAGAATTAATCGGTGTGGCAAAGGTGCCGGTATTTTTTATCGACGATCGACAAAATGTACGACCTGGCGAGATCGGTTCGACAAACTATATACGTGAGAATGCGCAGCGTCTGGGGTGCGACGTACATGAATATAATTTGGCGATTCAATTCCGTTGCCAGGGATCGGATAAATTTGTCCAATGGGTAAATAATACGTTTGGCATACATGACACGGAGCAAGCAATATGGCATCCGAAGCGTGAGGAATTTGATTTTCAGATCGTAAAATCCCCGCAGGAGCTATATGAAAAGATTAAAGCGAAAAATGATGACGAACCTAATTCCGCACGCATGGTTGCCGGTTTTTGTTGGCCATGGAGCGAGCCGAATTCGGACGGAACACTGGTGAAAGACGTGCATATCGGCGAGTTCGCAATGACGTGGGAAGGGAAAGAGATCAACGGCCGACGGTTAGCGCCTGATGTGCCACCGGCATCACTTTGGCCATACGACCCACGCGCCATAAATCAAATCGGCAGCATTTACACCATTCAGGGATTTGAATTTAATTACGTCGGCGTGATTGTCGGTGCCGATATGATCTATAATTTTGAAACCGGAGCGTGGGAAGGTCACCCGGAAAACTCCTGCGACTCCACGGTCCGTCGCAGTAAAGACAAATTCCTCGATCTGGTGAAAAACACCTACCGTGTACTCCTCAGCCGCTCCCTCCGCGGCTGCTATGTGTATTTCGTTGACAAGGAAACGGAGAAGTTTGTGAGAAGTAGAATTGATATGGGCAAAGTCTAATTAAACATTACGCACACCCGGTGTGTGGGTAGGTGGCTATGATCCTCCACAAAACCATCCTTATCCTAGAAGACGATTTAAGGACGCTGTCAAAAATTCTTGAGAAGTTGGCAGTGGTGGAAGAAGACCAACCGTATGAGTTTTCCATGGTGATCCTCACCAACTATCTGCAGGTGGAAGCATACATCAATAATAATCCCTCGGCTGTTTTTGACATGATACTGCTGGACCGCGATTGTAAACTGGGAGGCTCGTTTCACGTACTGGATATCGAGCGGTTGGGGCCACAAAAAGTGATTGCCATATCTTCGGTGCCCAAATATAACGAAGAAGCCAGGAAGCGGGGAGTGACGCGGATTGTGGCAAAAGATTACCGGGATCTGGATACGTTTGCCGATGCACTGGCTGCCGAGGTAATCGCCCTACTGAAAGCGTCGCCGCCGAGTGAGGCGAATCTGCACCGGATACTGTAATTTATTCTTCAATTCCGTCCGGAAATTCCCGTAGTGTGCCATGATGATGTGCAATTTCCTGACGAAGATATTCGCGATGTCTTTGGATATATTCCGATTCCGGGCCATCGCTAAATAGGCAATACGTCTTTCGATGGTGAATCGCATTATTTTTGGGCCCCCTACTTACATCTCGGATGTTTTGGAACCTTTTTTGTTCCTCTTGGCCAGATGCCGCGCTTCATGTCTGCGAGCGGATCATCTAAAAGCGATGTCTGTTCATCTTTAGCTCCTTGTACCCTCATTTCTAGTTCCTGCATCGGACCACTCTGAAAAATAAATCCACTTCCTTTTGCCCTGGGGGTTGCCAGCTCATGAGTGATGAGCGATTTGATTTGGCCATTGGTTAGGTGGACGTCGGGGTCTGGAAGCACAACATCCCTTGTTCCGAATTTATGAAATACCTGCAGAAGATGATCAATGTCTATTATTTTAGGCATACTGTCTATTATGGTAGCACCATGCTATGTATATATACAAAAAATAATTTATACATAAAATCTAATAGATATCTGGAACGGGCGGCTGAGTAGCGCATTGATCGCACGTACCGGAGGTGTGACAAGATAGAAGCTCCCCAGTCCGATACAAAACCCTCCGATAGAGAGTGCATAGGCCGATACCCAAAATACATGATCTGCCACATCCATTTTGTAAAACGGGATGGTTTCATCGGCGGAAAACCAGCGAGCGCCGTAGACGTGATCGATATACAACACGGCGATACCGAGCAAAAAACAGATGAGCGCTTTGACGAAGATGGGAATACGAAGGGGAGGGAATATCGGCGTAGGGCCAAAGAGAACGTTCAGCGTACGGCTGACTAAGGATATACACGATCCGATGATGACGGCGAGGGCGGTTCCCACAATGGAAAACACCGCGTTGATAAACGCATTGAGCTTCTGATTGAGGAACAGCCAGGTAAGAATTGCAGACAGCGTGAGGATATACAGAAGTTGCATGTATAGGTTGGGAAATGCCAGGACAAAGAGTGTATGGAGTCCGCGGAGCATCATAGGGATATACACCCCATAGTACACAGAGTAGCGAAAGAACGCAAAAAATACCCACACACCCGGTGTGTGGGCGGCATGGCATATTGTGAACTTCCATACAGGAGATTTCCGATATTTCGCATATAGTGAGGGTATGGCGAAACAAAATAATTATGCGTTTATCGATAGCCAGAATCTGGTAATGTCTTTTAAAGAGATGGGCTGGCAACTAGATTACCATCGGTTCCGTGTGTATTTATCCGACAAATATCATGTCACGAAAGCGTACCTATTTATAGGATATTTTGAATCAAATGCTGATCTATACCGCTCGCTACAGGAAAAAGGCTATGTCCTCATCTTTAAACCAACATTGCGATACAAAGACGGGACGGTGAAAGGAAATTGTGATGCAGAGCTTGTGTTGCAGGCGATGGTGGATATATCTGAATATCACCAGGCAGTCATCGTGACCGGTGACGGTGATTTCCACTGTTTAGTAAATTATCTTTTACAACGGAATAAATTACAGAAGCTGCTTATCCCGGATCAGCGCAAATATTCTGCGTTGTTATAGCGGTTTCCATCAGGGTGCATTGCGTTTCTTAGCGACCTTAAAAAGAAAGTGGCGTATAAAAAGAAAAGAACCCCGTAAGGACGAGCCTTATGGGGCGCTTTTCGTGGTAATTCTGTATAGAAGTATAGGTAATTTAGGTTGATTTGTCAAGCTAAATACGGGTTGATGTATCGCGCCAAGATGATATTTTCAGGCACGTATGATAGATAAAAAATCAATAGTCCCGCGAACAATTGTCTGGCTTGTTCTGCTCGTCCCGTCTATACTTCTCAATATAGTTCTTCTGGCCCGGCAATACGATCGGCCCGAGATTGGCGTGCCGGTGATCGGCGTCATAGACGGGGATACGATCGTAGTCGGCAATAAAGACCGGGTGAGATTGCGGCAGATCGATGCCCCTGAATTGGGGTCGTGCGGCGGGAAAGAAGCCAAAAAAGAATTGGAAACACTGGTCCAGGGAAAACAGGTGGTGATAGCCGAACATATACCGGACCAGATGGGACGGGGGATGGCACTCCTGTATACCGGGCGCGTACTCGTAAACGAAGCGATGCTCAAAAGCGGATGGGCGACGTACCACCATGACACATCCACCAAAGAAGACGCGCTAAAGGCGGCGGCTGCGGAAGCTCGTGCGGCTAACCGCGGGATATACGGTGCGTGCTGGTCGACGGAAAACAAGGACAACTCGACATGCACGATAAAGGGAAACATAGACGACAACGGGGTAAAGACGTATTTTTTGCCCACCTGCGCGCAGTACAAATTTACCGTGATCGAAAAAAATCGGGGAGAGGACTATTTTTGTGACGAACGCGAGGCGAGAAAGGCAGGATATACGAAGGCGGAGACGTGCGGGAAGTGATGTATATGTCAACGCAACAAAAAACTACGTCGGTAATCTTCCAAGCCTCAAGTGGTGCTATAGAGTTGCGTGGAGATTATGCACATGAAACTATTTGGGCGACTCAGTCGCAAATCGCGGCCGCGTTTGAAGTAGATGTCCGTACGGTGAATGAGCACATACAACATATTTATTCATCTGAGGAATTAAGAGATTCTTCAACTATCCGGAAAATCCGGATAGTTCAACAAGAAGGCATACGAAGTATTTCCCGTGAAGTCCTGCACTATAACTTGGATATGATTTTGTCTATTGGGTATCGAGTGAGCTCAAAACGAGCGACTCAGTTTCGGATATGGGCGACAAAAATACTGCATCTTCATATAACGCGCGGCTACACAATAAATCGTAAGAGAATCGCCAAAAATTACACGTCGTTTATGAAGTCCGTAACAGATATTCAGGCTCTATTGCCTGAACACGCCCAGTTGGATCCAAAAAATATTTTGGATCTTATAAAAGAATTTGCTACGACGTGGGTATCGCTTGAAGCATACGATAAGGGAACCGTACATCCTCTTGGTTTTACAAAAAAGGCAGTGCAGTTGACGGGGAGCGAATTAACCCGTGCTATCTCTCATTTACGCCGTGAACTCATAAAAAGAAATGGAGCATCTGAGTTATTTGCCAAAGAGAAACAAACGAAGAGTATAGAGGGAATAGTGGGTAATGTGATGCAGTCATTTAATGGAGCTGACCTATATGCATCTATTGAAGAAAAAGCCGCGCATCTTCTGTATTTCATCATAAAAAATCATCCATTTATCGACGGAAACAAAAGGTCCGGCGCTTTTGCATTCGTTTGGTTTTTACGGAAGACGGGCGTGCGGGGAGGCGGACGCATCAATCCGGCAGGGTTAACTGCATTGGCGTTGCTTGTCGCTGAGAGTAAGGCTGAAAAGAAAGATCATGTTGTGAATCTTATAACTCAATTATTGCGGTAGTTGTCTGTAGACGCTTACCCAGTCGCGGGCGATCTGGGACTGGGCCTGGGATAAGCTGATGGCGCCGCTGCACACCTGTTTGCGCAGGTAGTTTTCCACTTTGTCTTTTTCGCGGGCGCCCAAGGCTATGCCATACGGCTCGGGCCAGAGATTGGCCACACAATCCGGACACCCGCCGAGTTCGAGGGAGATAAGGTGGTCGAGCTCGTAGTCTGCTTTGGTCCCTGTGTCGCGGTAGGCTATCATCACGTTCGTTTTGATGGTGTTGGTGACGGAAACATCCGGCCGGACACTTTTCGTATATCCCGATACGCAGATGGTGCTACCGATATTGTCCTGGGTGACATTGGGGTCGATCGCTCCCGGAGTACAACTGCTGTCCGGCAATGTGCCGTCGGTGACGCAGTCAGCGGATTTGGTGACGACTCCCAATACCGCGCTGCCTGTGGCTATACCGGTGTGCTCCGAGGGAAGTGCCGGATGCTGCAGGAGCGCCGGCTTTTGCATGGTTTGGAAAACAAGGATGGCGATGACGGCACCAAGAACGAGGAGGCGGATAGCATATGTTGCGCGCATAGAATCAGTATAATATAACCTTGAATTATATGGATTCGTAAATAGATAGCCTCAAATATTGACTTATAGTTATTTTCTGCTATAGAATATATTTTTCCGTGTAAGATATGTTACAAAAAATTATCGAAAGCAAATATGGCTCGGATGTGGTGAAAGCCATCGGTTTGTTACGAAATAATCGTAGGGCAAGAGAGCTTGGATGGGTGGTAACGGGCGCAGTCTTGCGAGGCGGTTGCATAACAGTGTCACTTCCTGACGGGCCGGAAATTATGTACTCCTTTGGTGGTAGAGGATTTGGCCATGATGTATTGTCACATTTACTGACAAATGATGTTAATGTGATGATAACAGTGCCAGACGGCGGTGGCGTAGGTTCTACTTCTGAAGCTCGCCAAACGCTTCGATATAATTCAACGTTACGTTGGTCCTGAAATATATATACGTTTGGCACAGTGAAATATAGTATAGTGGTAAGGTGAAGATAACCTTTTTGGGAGCTGCCGGCACCGTAACCGGCTCGAGCTATGTCGTAACTTCCGGCTCCGGACAATCGATCCTTATAGACCTCGGGATGTTTCAGGGACCGGCAGAGATAGAACAGCTAAATTACCAGCCGTACGCGTATGACTGCAGCACGCTGTCCGGCGCAATACTTACGCACGCACATCTGGACCACTGCGGCAGACTGCCGATACTTTTAAAAAACGGATATACCGCACCCATATGGATGACGCCAGCGACAGCGGATCTGACGGAATTGTCTCTTATAGACAGCGCAAAGATAGCCAAAGAAGACGAAAAGCCCGAGCTGTATGATGAAGAAAGGGTGCTACAGACCATCCAGCGGTTTCAGCGCGTGTATTATCGCACGCCGTTTCCAATAGGGGACTTTATGGTAACGCTTCGCGATGCCGGGCATATCATGGGGTCGGCCATGATCGAGATCAAAGACACGAAAGCGGATTCCGACATACAACGCATCGTATTTAGCGGCGACCTGGGAAATTCGCCGGATGATTTGCTTTTAGAAACCGAAACCATCGAATCCGCCGATGCCGTGGTGATGGAGTCTACCTACGGAGACCGGCTGCATCCTACTACTGACCCCAAGGAGACCGTCCAAAATGAAATCAATGCGGTGGAGGGGAGCGGCGGGACACTGCTCATCCCCGCATTTTCCCTGCAGCGGACGCAGGAACTTTTGCATATGATCATGCATTTGAAAAAAGACGGAAAGGTACGCAGCGAAACGCCCGTGTATGCCGACAGCCCGATGGGGAACACCGCAACCCATATCTATAGCCGGTATCCCGAAGACTGCAATACGCATGTGCGCTACGAGTCCGGCGGGGAGGGGCCGTACGGATTTCCCGGCCTGATCGTCATCGGGAAACGCAAGGAAAGCATCGCGCTGGATACACAACCCGGAGCAAAGGTGATCATCGCCGGAAGCGGCATGATGACCGGGGGAAGAATCCGGGAACACGCCATGCGCTACCTGCCGATTGCGTCCACCAGATTGCTCATCGTGGGATACCAGGGGGAGGAAACGCTGGGGCGCGAACTGCTGGAAGGAAAACGCACCGTACACATAGACGGCAGAACCGTAAAAGTGGCGGGCGTGGTGCATGATACGCAGGCCATGAGCTCGCACGCCGACCAGCAGCAGCTGATGGATTGGTTGCAGCCTATACAGGGGGTAAAGAAAGTATTTCTGACACATGGGGAAGACGGCCAGCGCAACATACTGGCCAAACGCGTGAGCACTGAACTGGGAATTTCGGATATCGTATTGCCGCATCTGCATGATACGGCACAGGTGTAACTATGAACGCGCCGCTCTTTTCACTCCTGGACCAAAACGGCAAGCATCATGCGCTGGCAGCGTATACAGGATCATGGGTGGTCGTGTATTTTTATCCCAAAGATAATACGCCGGGGTGCACCAAGGAAGCATGCGGATTCCGCGATCGCGGCGCGGAGTATACGAAGCGGGGAATCGTCGTACTGGGGATATCCAAAGACAGTGTGGCAAGCCATAAAAAGTTTGCAGATAAATATCATTTGACGTTTCCGATACTGTCCGACGAGGACCATGCCGTGGCCGAAGCGTATGGCGCGTGGGGAGTAAAAAAGTTTATGGGCAGGGAGTTTACGGGCGTCTTACGCAATACCTATCTCATACATCCCAACGGGGAAATCGTAAAAAGCTATATCGGCGTAAATCCGCTGGTACATGCCGCGGAAATAGTACATGACACAGATGTTCTCCAATAGCCCCCAGACGGTCATTTTGACTGTTATATAGCCCCATAGTATAATATGGCCCTATGTTTATGCGAGATATTGAGTTGGGCGGTGGGAGGGTTGCGACAGTAGCATTCTCACGGAATGACGATATTTGGATTTATTACAAAGGATTTCTTGCATCATTAAGAGAGTTGGAAGCGCTTCGCCTACATGCGCAAGGCTATTCGTCAATAGAAATTGGACAGAAGTTGTGTTCCGGCGAAGGAACGGTGCGAAATTTATTAAGCGCCGTAAAGAGTAGAAATGATGGACGTCGTGATTATCATCATATGGACGTTGTAGATAAAGCAAATGATCTCGGATTGTTACGACCATTGGCACTTCTTGGGTTACAAACTATACTCGATAGCAATACTTCGTCTCGTCTTCATTCTACTCCTAAGAACCGAATTTCTGGAATAAACGCGACGTTTCAAGTCAGCGGAACAAAGTTACCACCTGATATGTGTTTAGCAGCGATTCGATGGCCTCGAAGACGTTGATCCCACCCTCATAAAATAAAACTCGCGTAATGTTTTTTTGGTTTACTTTCAGTATCATCGGCTATTTTTTGGTTGACTGGAAAAATTTAGGAAGCGCTGTAGAGAGCAGCTCTTCGACCCCCTCTCCTGTTTTGGCGGAAACGATAGCGTACGGCGTACCGCGGGCGTAGCTATGTAGCTTGCTTCGGTCAAGAGATGGTGCCGCATCGATTTTATTAAACACCAATACTTCTTTTTCCGGCGGAATATGGAGCTGATCCAGTATGTGGCTGACCACATCTATTTTTTCCCGGATATCCGGATCCGACGCGTCGATGACGTGGAGGACAACATCCGCATGCACGGATTCCAGTAATGTAGAGGTAAATGCTTCGATAAGGTCCGGCGGAAGATTGCTGATAAATCCGATGGTATCGGAGACAACCACTTTTTTCCCAAGAGCCGGCATATATATTTCCCCAACCGTGCTATCCAGCGTGGCAAACAGTGCGTTTTCTACGAGACGCTTTTTGTGCGTCAATACATTAAACAGCGAGGTTTTGCCTGCGTTGGTGTAACCCACTATTGAAATGGTTTGTATACCAAGGTTTTTGCGGTTTTCCATCTGGCGCGTACGGTTTGCGACGAGTGCGTCCAGCTGATCACGGACTTTTTTGATTTCGCGTTTCCAGTGGCGTTCCATGAGTTCCGTATTCGTTTCCCCAATGCCGCGGGTACCGATGCCGCCGCCCTGCTGCGACAGCTCGTGGCCCATGCCGTATATACGCGGCCCCATATGCCGCATACGGGCAAGATCTATCTGGAGAGAAGCTTCCGTGGTATGGGCGTGGCGGGAAAAAATGGCGAGAATAAGGTCTATCCTGTCCCATACCCGGATAGTCGGATGTATGCCCCAAAAAAGTTTGACGAGATTGAACTTCTGGTTTGGTTTCAGATTGCCGCTGACGAGCACGGTATCCACCGAATGCGTGCGAAGATACTCCGCAATTTCGGCGGCTTTGCCGGAACCGATATACGTCGACTGCGTGGAGCTGCCGTGCTGAGTGATGATATCGATGATTCTGGCGTTTCCCAGCGTACTCACAAGCTGCCAAACCTCCGTAACGTCTTTTTCCATTTCGGAACGGCTGATACGGGGACGGGCAAGGTAGATGAGTACGATGCGGTTGGGTTGGGTAATGGTCTGCACAGCAGCGTCTATTATACGCGATACGCCAATCATCAGCTTGTTTTCAGGTGACGGCGATATAGTACACCTACTTGAGCATCCGTCGGGTCAGACTTCCCGCCAGATCCATACGAAGGACCGGAGAGGACGACGACTGAAGACGGAGCCAAGGAACTTTATTACTATCCGGTGTATCGGATGCATGTACACAAAGGAGTTTTGTCTATGAAAGACACATCAAGTATCGCACTCACCGTGGTCATCGCGTTGGCCGTGGGGGCAATAGGATTTTTTGCCGGAACCCATGTCGCCGCGCGACGGTTTGCCGGAGCGTGGGGCAACACGCAACCCATGCTTTCCCGCCGTCTGGGATACGGGGGAATGATCAGCGGACACCCGACCCGCACATTTACCGGAAGGTTGGGCCGCGGCATGCAGGGGAAAGTCACAGCGGTAAAAGGAAATACGGTAACCGTGACCCTGCCAAACGGCACCACCCAGGACCTGACGCTTTCCGATAAAACGGTGGTGGAAACGATCGTCAAAGGAACGACTGCGGATCTCAAAGTCGGAGCAACCATCATGGTCAGCGGGGGAGGATTTTGGAACAATGTCCAAACCGTAATCGTGCGGCCGCAGTAATACCATCGAATAATATATAAAAGGTGCGCCCCTGCCCGGCGCATCTTTTTATTGCGCCGTGCGTAGCAATAACGTGTCTCCGATAGCAATATGCTTTTGGCGGATATACCCTGCCGGAAGCTCTACCACGCGAATATATTTCGGGTTCCAGAAAAAGAAGCGGTTTGGGTGCAGATACTGCGCGAGGGAAACGACGTGGCCGTCATCATCCAAAATAAGAACATCGATGGGTACGCACATGCCAAAGGTGTGCAGTCCCCACCGGGTGGAAAAAGTGACGGGAGAAACGGAATGTTTTCCGATAAGCCCCATTGATTTTTGGATAAACGTGGTAAGCGCGGTAACGCGTATGGAGCGCGCGCGGGGTTTATTTGGCATCTTCTGCATCCGGCGGCTCAGGAGGCAAAAATTCTTCCCCGTTCGGCGCACTGGTCGCTGATTCGCCGGGCTTGAGCCACTGGACATAGGTGCAGCCGGTTGCCTGTTTTTTCTCACGGTCCCAGCCGCTGGTCGAACATTTTTTCATCTTTTTGCCGCTGGCGGTTGTGTACAGGACAAGCTTGTTGCCGCATTCCGGACAAATTTCATCCAGCTGCTCCGTCGTGCCGTTGATCCACTCGACATAATCGCAGCCTTCGGCTTTTTTGGTTTCTTTGTTCCAGACATTGGTCGAACACTTTTTCATCTTTTTGCCGAAGCGAGTGACGACTAACACCAGCGGGGAGCCGCATTTGGGGCACTTTTCTTCCAGCGCCTGAGGCTCCGGGGTAAACCATTTCACATAATCACACCCTTCGTTTTTTTTGGTCTCCGGATTCCATCGGCCCGTACTGCAGCGCTGCAGCTTTTTGCCGGTTTTGGTTTCCTGAATTTCTCCTAACGGACTGCCACATTTGGGACATACTGAGTCTGTCATATATGAAAGACTATATCAGACTTGCCGGCGGTTGGAAATGGGGGATTACACTATTGATTTTCCCATGGGTAGGGGTATAGTACATAGCACATATGTATGTTGTATGGGCACATAATGCATAATAGATCGGACCGCCGGAAGGGCGGTTTTTTGTGGGAAAAAATATTGTCGTCCGTCTGTATGTACTTTTTGCCTTACCTACTATTTGCCCGCCGGCCGGCGAGGCAGATTGGCGGCACAAAGAGCAATCTACGGAGGGCGTAAGAATTTCTAGGATTCGATAACATCTCATCAAGAAATTCTAACGAAGGGAGGTGACATACATGAAAAAAATTGTTTTAGGAGTAACATTGGCGTCCTTGGTTGTGTTTACCCTCGCATTGGTGACCACGCAGGCATATGCCGACGAGAAACCAAACGGCGACCGGGGCCATGAGGAAGACCGAAACGGACGGTTGTTTAATCCGGATAACGAATTATCCAACTCCGCGTGCGGTAAAAAACTCGGGAGTCCGGTGATCGAAGTGACACAGAAAGTGCAAAACGATGCGGATTCCGGAGAAACCGGCAATTACTGGGCGTTTGATTATTACACCCGGCATATCAAAGTCTGGCAGACCGTGGCACCCGGGGAGACAACTCCCGGCACCTATTGTGCGATCGTCACCTACGACGGGAGCTTTTATGCCATACCGGGACAGGTAGGACCTGGAAACCGACCGGCCGGCGCGCTCATTAATACGTCTACCGATGAACCGGTACATGGAAGCATGACGGGCGGCAGACGGGCAACCATAACGGGGACGCTCCTTGCTACCCCGACGTG
Source organism: bacterium (assembly GCA_021817785.1). Classification (GTDB taxonomy): domain Bacteria; phylum Patescibacteriota; class Microgenomatia; order UBA10105; family UBA927; genus UBA927. Next base: position 16,197 of record JAKAFY010000004.1, on the reverse strand, counting down.
GAAAACCCACGGCAGTGTGGGGACTACCAATTATCAGTGCAATATATCCGGGACGTGTACCGGACTGGTAAGTTGGGTCAATCAGTATTTCGTAAGCGGTGCATCCTACACGGACGATTGGTGGGGATGGCAATACAGAGGCGGCAGCCACGGAACGTGGATAAACGCCGTAACGGGGAATTCAGGAAACATCCTGTAACCCATATTATTTGGTTAGAACGAACGCAATCCCCCGGACTATTCCGGGGGATTGTTGGTTTTTATCCCGCGGCGTACTATACTTTCATCCACTATGGATACCATCACCTGCATACATTGCGGCAAATCATTTGAGATAAGCGACGCGTTGCGCGAGCACATCCGCACCGAAGAAATCGACAAGCTCAATAAACGGCATGAGGAAGAATTAATCAGGTATAAAGATGCAGTGAAAAAAGCGGAAGAACAGGAACTAACACTTCGCAAGCAAAAAGATGCGCTTGAAGAAAAAGAACGAAAATTTGATCTCGAGATGCAACGGCAACTTGATGCGGCAAAAAAGGCTATCCGCGAAGCGACGATGAAAGAAGCCGACGAGCAATCGGGCTTTAAGATAAAAGAAAAAGACCTGCAGATCGAGCGCCTGAATAAACTCCTCGAAGAAGCCAAGCGCGCGGCAACCCAGGGAAGCCAGCAGACGCAGGGAGAAGTGCAAGAACTCGACATAGAACGGTCTTTGCGGGAAACCTATCCGCAGGATGATATCCTGCCTGTCGAAAAAGGGGATATGGGCGGCGACTGCGTGCAGGTCGTCAAAAGTCCGAGCGGCAAAACCGTGTGCGGCAAAATACTGTGGGAATCCAAACGCACCAAAAACTGGACGGACGGCTGGGTGCCGAAACTCAAAGAAGACCAGCGGAGAAGCGGCGCTGACATGGCGGCAATCGTGTCCCAGGTGATGCCGAAGGAAGCCGCCGAAGCAATCGTTAACAATGACGGCGTGTGGGTGACGGAACGGAAATTACTGATCCCTTTGGCCGGATTGCTTCGGGAAATTTTAATAAACGTTGCCTACCAAAAAACGGCGCAGATGCACCAGGGCAGGAAAGCGGACCTGGTATATGAATATGTGACCAGCACGCAGTTCCGGCAACAGGTGACGGCAGTCATTGAGGCGTATCGCGACATGCATGAACAGATAGGCCGCGAACGGGCGGCGTACGACAAAATGTGGAAAGCGCGGGAAGCGCAGTTGTCGCGCATTATTACAGCGACCGCCAACATCTACGGCAGCATGCAGGGGAAAGCCGGCAATAACGCGCTCCCCGAAGTCGAGGGATTGTCTCTCCCTGAGCCGGAATAACGCGACAGGTAGTATAATTGCCCCATAGTGCAAACATTTATTGACCTCCCGCCAGCGATAGCTGCTGCCGCAGAACACATACTCTCCAGGGGAGATATCCGTGCGCTGCAGAAAAATTCCAGAACGCTGCATGAGCGGTATATGGATCAGGATAAAGGGGGAGTGCGATCGTATATCCAGGGACCGGGAGATGCGTTGGCGTACTTGGGACTTCGATTTCCGGCAACATATGCGCAGATTGCCGGTGCATTATTACAGATACAAGACCGCGTACCGGATTGGCGACCGCGATCCGTGTTGGACATAGGATGCGGACCGGGAACGGGGATATGGGCGGCAACGTCTGTATGGCCGGATATGACCGCTGCCGTCGGTGTGGATCAGGATACACATTTACTTTCATTGGCCGAAGAAATCGGCAGCGATGCGCATATATCGACCAAAATTACCTGGGTGCAGCAAACGGTCGCTCGCTGGACTGCGACTGTCGACACCAACACGTATGACCTGATCATTGTGGCAAATGTATTGAATGAATTGCCAAAAGGGATAAAGGATGACTTTTTTGCCGCGTTACAACAACACAGTTCCGGCATTGTTCTTTTGCTGGAACCGGGAACGCCGCGCGGGTATGCCATCATCCGGTCGGCAGCAGAAAAGATAGTGCTGAAAGCACCGCTTATCGCGCCGTATATACATAATACATTTGTGCCAAGCGAAGCATATTGGATCCACTTTCCGCAGCTGTTTACACGACCGGATTTTTTACGGAAGATCCGGCAGAGTATGCGGGAAAGTAGTGACATGGCATCGGATTGGGAAGAAACGAAATATAGTTATGTCGCGTGTGGGAGTGTGCCCATGACCACAACATATTGGGGGCAGGCAATCGGCAGCGTACAAAAATACCGTGGGTACCTGACTCTGCCGGTGCTTACTGCCGACGGCGTACATACTGCCCGCGTGATGAAGCGGCATAAAGTCGAGTACGCTGCTGCAAAACGTATCCGGTGGGGAGAGCTCATAGAAACGTCAATGGAAGTATCGTAGCGTTTATATGCTCCCGGGGAACGTATAGTATACTTTGGGTATGAAACGCCGGAAAAAAATCAGCGAACGCAAGGAAATCGCCTGGTGCAGTAAAACGCCGGTGTTTCCAAAAGAAGCATATGTGACGGTCGTTCTGTTTGCGGACAGGAAGTCGCAGGAACTTACCGCTATATATCCGTTGGAATCTATAGACGAAACGCTGGAATCCGCGTGCTCGTATGCGCAGGATGTCATACCCAAACTCGAAGCGGGGAATCCTGAATATGCCGCCATGCGGACCATGAGCGTATTTCCGCTCGTGTTTGACCGCACGTATCCGCTGCGCCGGGAATTTTGGGAATCGCCGGATGTGGAATACTCGCCAGCATCGCGTGTGAGCCAGTTTGCAAAAATAAGCAAATTTCCGGAAGCCTATGATGTGCTGGTAACGCCGTCCGGAATACTCAAGCGAAAATGGATATTGCGCGCTGCCACGGCACTTCTGCGGCAGACGCCGGACGCCGTAATCGAGCAGTTTATGCTGCATACCAACTGGCCGGTATTGCAGACGGCAAAGTACGCGGCGCTGTATCATGTGCATAAGCCGATATTTTTAGATTGGCAGACCGGCCAACCGGTATCATAATCCGCGCGATAAAGCAGTGAGTGTGTGAGATGCCGGCAGAACGCTCGCTGCCCGTACTTTTATTTTCCGGTGTTGCGGATTTGCGCATCATTCATGCCGAAGTGGTGGCCGAGTTCGTGAAGCAGGGTATTGCGGACCTGGATTTTGATTGCGTCGGGATGGTGCCCGCAAGCTTCCAGAATGGGACCCATAAATATGATGATTTTGTCCGGCAGCACACCCGTGTAGTTGGAGCGCAGCGTTTGGGGTAGACCGTGGTACAAACCAAAAAGCGTCATACCCGGCGGCACGTTTCCTTCTGCCAATTCTTCCGGAGTTGGCCATACCTCTACGACGACTTCGACGTTGTCGACAATAGCGGCAAACTGCTCGGGGAGCGTATCGAGTGCGTTTGCTACCAATGACTCAAATTCTGGGACAGTCATATATATAATAAGTATACCGTGCACCGTATCAGTGCGTGGTGGCAGATGCTGTGGCCGGTGTGGGGGTAGGAGACAATACACCGTCTACCGTAAAATGCCGCGTGAGGGTCGTTTGATCGCCGGTGACGACGCTCTGGACCCGAAGATCCAGCGTCTTATTGCCGGGAGCCAGACCATACATACACACGCCGTCGCTCGTATAATTGCTCCAGGCTCCTCCGTTGATGCGGTAGGACCAGACGACGGAGCAATATTTTCCTCCCTGTCCGGTGATTTCGAGGCAGACAGGATCTCCGGAGACGATATCATTTTCCTGAGGGGAGGCGATCGTGATCGGCGGGATATTTGCGTTGCATTGTGGTCCGGGGGTGGCTGTGATGGGAGGCGTAGCGGAAGGGGTGACGGACAGCGCTGTAGTTTCCGGAGTCGGAGAAGGATATGCGGAAGGGGTAGGCTGTACGGTGATGACCGTGGCCGGAGCGGACCGTTTTTGGTTCTGAAGGTTGTTGACGTTACTCAACAGAACGGTCAGAAGGACAGGTATGGTAAGCAATGCGGTGATGAATTCAAGATACCGTTTTTTGTCCGGCAGGCCGCGATACCAGGATTTCATCCTGTTGAGTACGGATTGGGTGTTTGTCTTGTCCGGACGTACTGTTTGAGATGGTATAGATGTATCCATACGAAGTACCATTGTACCAAATACCGTCAATCATTGTGCTTGGGTGTGTGTTTGCATTTTCTCCTGACGGGGTAAATACTGGTCATAGGAGGTATTTTTATGAAAAAAAATGTGCGGCGAGTCGCGTTGACCGGAGGGGCCGTGTGGGCTTTGCTTATGGGGGTGACGACGTTGCTATCCGTCTATACCGGGTATGCGACGGATTTTCTGAATGTGATGGCTAGCATATATCCCGGGTATTCGATTTCTCTGCCGGGCGTCGTCGTCGGGCTGGTATACGGATTTTTTGACGTATATGTGGGCGTCTATATCTTTACCTGGGTATACGGATGGTTCGGGAAATAAACCGGCCGATATACACGCTGGTTATTTTAAGGTATTTGCTACCTGAATGAGATTGGCGTCCGTCGTATCCATACCGGATATGTGGATGAGTACGTTGTCCGGCGTGCGGAATATCAATTGTTTGAGTCCCATGCGAGCCGCACCGGATGCTTCTTGTTCCAGTAACGTTCCCTGTAGATCGAATGACGTCGTGACATCAACACGCCGACGCGTAAACATGCCTGAGGTTGTCCTGATAAATGATGCCATATCAAACGTCGGGGGGACCCCTACTTCATTGACGATGATGGCTCCTGTGGCTCCCTGCGGACGTGGGCGATATATGTTTTGATCGTAAATAATCCGAATACCATTGGAATACCCCGCAATTGTCGTAGGCATATAGAGGCTGGTTTGTATTTTTCCCGACGGGGGGAACGATGAGCGATAGATGTGGTACGCCGTATGCTCCTGGGTTTGCCGGTACCAATGATCCGACGGATTCAGGACATAGGCAATGTACAAAACGTAGGCAATGAATATAATCACCGGTGTGACCGTACATGCCGCAATGATGCCGAGCCATATGTTTTGTTTGCGCGTCAGTCCGGTATATGATTCGGTGAATTGTTTTTTGCCCCCGAGCAGCAGTGCGATGATACTGAAGATCGTAAGAATATAGACGATGTTTGTCATAGACTTCCTCCGGAATGGGTCGTCACCTGCTGCATAAGCGCGCGCAACTGGATGGCAGCAAATGAGCCGGTGATGGTCTCGATGACAAGCAGGATGATGACAGAAACGATAATGAGCGTGATTGCTTTTTTATCCATGTATCCGACACGCATAGCCAGATAGGCATATACGATACCCGAACCGATTGCGGAGACCGCTTTCATAAGTAAGCCGTATACATAGGGAATGAAGCTGTACGGAGGGGCAGCACCGTTTTTGGAAAGCACGGTGTTCATCGTAAACATGGTTATAAGAAGTGCAAATCCCGTCCCGAATTCCCCCAGGGACAAAAGTCCGAGTAATACGGAAACCACGCGGATTGCACCGGGGACTGGTATGGGTGCAGAGCTTGGGGGTGTTGTATCCGAAGATCCATTGAGCGCGGCATCTATGTCGGCAGTGCTCCAGCCGCTGGCCCCCAGTGCGGATCGGATCGAGTGGTCCGGTATCTGCAGTGCACGCTGGGATGCTATATAGGACCGGAGAGTATCTTCGGGCATGATGGATTTAGTATCTCCGTACCGGGAGCGCGAAGTCAAGGAGACACCGTTTTTATTTTTTTTGACCTGTCGGCGTGCGGCGCAGATTGCTATACTCTGTATATGGCATGGACGGGAAGCAGGGTGTATGTACCATCGTCGATTGCTCCGTTTAAACTGAGCCGGAGCAAAATCGATTTGTATCATGAGTGCCCCAGGTGTTTTTATCTCGACAGGCGGCTGGGTGTGTCGCGTCCCAGTATGCCGGGATTTTCCCTCAACTCCGCGGTCGACGCACTGCTGAAAAAAGAATTTGATTTGCTGCGGAAAGCGGGTCAGAAACACGAACTGATGGTGCGGTATGGTGTGGATGCGCTGCCGTTTGTCCATAAGGATCTGGATACCTGGCGCGAAAACTTTATCGGAAAGCAGGTGCTTCACAAAGAAACAAATCTTTTGGTTTTCGGGGCGGTGGATGATTTATGGATAAATTCCAAACAGGAGCTGATCGTCGTGGACTATAAATCGACGTCTACGGAAAAAGAAATATCGCTTGATGACCAGTGGAAACAGGGATATAAACGGCAACTGGAAATATATCAGTGGATTTTCCGCGCGAGCGGTTTTCGTGTCAGTGATACCGCGTATATCGTGTATGCAAATGCAGGAAAGAATCGGCCAAAATTTGACGGAAAACTGGAATTTGCACTGACGCTGCACGCCCATACCGGAGATGACAGCTGGGTAGAGCCGATGCTGCGGCAGATAAAAACCTGTCTGGACGCGGCACAAGCGCCGGAGGCAGATCCGACATGTGAATACTGCGCATACCGAAGCCATGCGGCACCGCATGAACATCATATGGGGCAATTATTGCTGTGATACTATAGATAATATGAAACGTCATAAGCCGCACGTGCGCTCAAAAACAGGAGATCATATTCTGATACTTGGCGCCTGGATCGTCCTATGTGAACTGGTGGGGGTGATCGGGAGTATGTTGACGATCCCGCAGATTTCCACATGGTATCCGACGTTAGTAAAGCCCTTTTTTAGCCCGCCGAACTGGGTATTCGGACCGGTATGGACCCTGCTCTATGCCTGTATGGGTTTTGCGGCATATCGCATATGGTTACAGGGAATGAAAAAACGGGAGCACAGAATTGCAATGGGAATATTTTTAGTCCAGCTGGGAGTAAACTTTTTATGGTCCTTTATATTTTTTGACCGGCATAATATACCCGGAGGATTTATCGATATCGCGGTCATGTGGCTGCTTATCCTATACCTCGTCGTGAAGCTCGAACATATTGACAGGTTGGCTAGCTATGCGATGATCCCGTACCTTTTATGGGTATCGTTTGCAATGGTCCTCAATTATTATCTATGGCTTCTCAACGTATAATGGATCAGATCCATATCGTAAGGATGACTCCGGAAACCACGAGGCACGCCAGATAATAACAGCTGTTGATAAAAAAGAGTGCCCATGATTTGTTTTCGAATAGCACCATATTCACCATGGCGGTTGCAACGAATCCCAGCCATATGATAGCGCCCATCACAGCCCCTTCGAATGTCGTAGTCATAAGGGTAAGGCCGATAACCTGAGCAAACACATACATCATGACAAATGTTGCGAGAAAGTTCGCGGAATATCTGTACACAATATAGTTAGATGGCTTCGTCGTTTTTTTGGAACTTCCGTTAGTAAGTTTTTTCCACTGCGTGCCGAACAGAATGGGTGAATACCACAAAAATCCTATCACCACGGAGGAAATGGTAGAAAAGAGCACCCCCCAAATGTTTACCGGTAAGAAAAACATATATATACCTCCTACTATACTTTTATCATACCAGATAGTATCGGTATACAACGAGAGCGTTGTTTCCGCTGCTTGACAATAGGCGATTGTGCTATATAATAGTCCTTAATTGAATAGCCCAAAGAGGCGAACGTTCATTGTTCGCTTCTTTTTGTCGTTCTTTCCATTTGTATAAACCGGTCTAGCTTTTTAGAGGAATTATCGAATGTCATCGAAACCTTCTATTCACAAACGAGAATTTTGGGGAACAGACTTTAAAAATCTGCCCAAACTGGATTTGACGTTGGTACAACGCGAATCATATCAGTGGTTTCTCGAACAAGGAATCAAAGAGCTTTTGGAAGAAGTCACCCCCATGACCGATTTTACCGGAAAAAATTGGGAACTTGCTCTTGGTGATTATTATTTTGGACGACCCCGATTAACCCCGGAAGTTGCTATGCAAAAGGGACTCACGTTTGATATGCCACTCAAAGTGAAAGCAACGCTCACCAACAAACAATCGAATCATCAGATGTCCCAGGAAGTATTCTTGGGAGACATACCCGCTATGACGGAGCGTGGCACATTCGTTATCAACGGAATTGAGCGCTGCGTCGTAAATCAATTGGTTCGTTCCCCGGGTATCTACATGACCGGAGAAGTAGATCCTACGACCGGCCGCACGTTATATAGTGCAGAAATCCGCCCGATGCACGGAAGCTGGTTGGAATTTTTTATTACCAGAAATGACGTGTTGATGGTGCGCATAGACCGACGCCGGAAGTTTGTAGCAAGCACATTCCTTCGGGCTATCGGTTTTGGTACCAATGAAGAAATTGAACGGATTTTGAAAGAAGTCGATACCAATCCGGACCATCAGTTTACGAAAGCTACCCTGGCAAAGGATACGACCACCAGTCAAAATGAGGCGGTATTGGAACTGTATCGCAAACTCCGGCCGGGAGAGCCGATCGTTTTGGATAACGCGCAGGAATTACTTCGCACGATGTTTTTCGACTATCGTCGGTACTCATTGGAACGGGTAGGACGATATAAGATGAATAAGAAATTGGGACTCAAGGTTCCGAACACAAAAGAAAATTGGGTACTTACTCGTGACGATATTATTGGCGGTATTCAGTATCTTATTAATCTTGCAAACGGCAAGGGTGATGTAGATGATATTGATCATCTGGGAAATCGTCGTGTTCGAAGAGTGGGAGAATTGGTCGCGACAAGTGCGTTCCGGGTTGGACTGTTGCGTTTGGAACGATCCATACGGGAGAAAATGAGTTTAGCCGGTCCGAATGCTGAAGATCTTACGCCTAGCCATTTGGTGAATGCCCGGCCGATTATCGCATCCATCAATGATTTTTTCCGCACATCACAACTTTCCACGATTCTCGATCAGACTAATCCCCTTGCAGAAATAGATAATTTGCGAAGATTAACCGTTATGGGTGTAGGCGGTATATCCCGGGAACGCGCAAGCTTTTCCATCCGTGATATCAATGCATCACAATATGGCCGCGTCGACGCAGTCCGTTCGCCGGAAGGTCCAAACATTGGTTTGGTGACCTATATGGCCTTATATGCACGGGTAAACGGATATGGTTTTCTGGAAACTCCTTATCGTAAAGTAGAAAAAACGATGCACGGCGGGGTGACAAAAGTGCGTGTTACCGATTCTGTTGAGTATCTAGATGCCAACGATGAAATGTATCATTATATTACTCATGCAGATCTTCCCAAAGATGGGGAGGGATATATTGTTGGAGAGCGCGTACCAGTGCGGTATAAAGGAGAATTTTTAGAGACGGAATCCTCAAACATTGAATACGTTGATATTGTTCCCCGACAGGTCGTAGGAGCACCAGCGTCGCTTATTCCGTTTTTGGCGCATGATGAAGCAAATCGGGCGCTTATGGGCACCCATATGCAATGCCAGGCAGTGCCACTTCTTATCCCGGAGTCCCCAGTTGTCGGGACAGGGATGGAAGGAGCGGTAGTTGAATCCATGGGACGATTGGTTCAGGCATCAGACGATGGAGAAGTAATTTATGCCGACGCGGGACTTGTCAAAGTAAAATATAAAAACGGGGATATCGCAACATACACACCCGAAAAATTCAAACGAACATCTCAATCCACCTGTTATAACCAAAAGGTGTTGGTGGAAATCGGAGATAAAGTTACAAAGGGCGACGTCCTTATAGAAGCCCCTGCTTCCGAAAGCGGTGAATTGGCGTTGGGAACGAACCTTACGATTGCCTACATGAGTTATGAAGGGTTGGGTTATGAAGACGCTATCGTTATTTCTGACCGGTTGGTCCGTGATGACGTCTTAACCTCTGTCCATATCGAAGAGCATGAATGTAGTGTTGTGGACACAAAATTAGGGCCGGAAGAAACGACCCGGGATATTCCAAATGTAGGAGAAGAAGCGCTTCGGAATCTTGACGAAAATGGAGTGATCGTTATCGGTGCAGATGTCGCGCCAAATGACATTTTGGTGGGTAAGATTGCGCCAAAAGGTGAAACAGAATTGACTGCAGAAGAACGATTGCTCCGTGCGATTTTTGGAGAAAAAGCACGTGAAGTACGGGATACGTCACTACGCCTGCCACACGGTGAACGCGGAGTAGTCATTGACGTCGTTGTTTTGGATAAAGAAAAAGGCGATGAATTGGAACCCGGAACGAATCGTAAAATTATCGTTAAAGTAGCTCAAATGCGTAAGGTGGTAGTTGGGGATAAACTGGCCGGCCGTCATGGAAATAAAGGTGTCATTTCAAAGATCGTACCTTCGTCCGATATGCCATATCTTGATGACGGCACGGTAATAGACATTATCATTTCCCCGCTTTCCGTCCTATCCCGTATGAACTTGGGGCAGCTATTGGAATCACACCTTGGGTTTGCACAATCCAAATTGAATTTGCGTGTTGCACTTCCTGTTTTTGAACATGTCTCTGAAGAGAAAATGGTGGAGCATATGAAAAGCGCGGGGTTGCCGCTTTCCGGTAAGAGCACACTCTATGACGGGAAAACAGGCGAGGCATACAAGGAGCCTATCGTAGTGGGTATCGGATACATTATGAAGCTTATCCACATGGTGGAGGATAAAACCCACGCACGAAGTACTGGTCCGTATTCTCTGGTAACCCAGCAACCGTTGGGTGGAAAAGCTCAAATGGGAGGGCAGCGGTTGGGAGAAATGGAAGTCTGGGCATTAGAATCGCATCGGGCAGCTCATATATTGCAGGAAATGTTGACGATCAAATCCGATGACGTGGTTGGACGTGCAAAAGCCTTTGAAGCGATTGTGAAGGGCACGGATATTCCGGCCTCTACCGTTCCCGAATCCTTTAAAGTATTAGTCAAGGAATTGCAGGCATTGGGATTGAATGTTATTCCTACGGGGATTGTCGCAGCGAAGCCTCCGGTCATCGTAGATGCTGCGAAGGCAGAAGTTGTGGAAAAAGTGGCAAAGGAGCTCGCAGAGGTAAGCGGTGAGGAAACTGTTTCTGATGAGTCGCCAGTGGATCGCGGAACACAAGTACCGGCAGAATCAAACGAAGGAGACCAAAATGGATAAAAAAGGCAATTTCGCAAACATAGTAGATTTTACGGGATTACTCATCAAACTTGCGTCTCCTGATGAAGTAAAGAACTGGTCTTATGGCGAGGTCATCAAGCCGGAAACCATCAATTACCGTACCCTGAAGCCGGAAAAAGACGGATTATTTGACGAACGCATTTTCGGTCCGACCAAAGATTGGGAATGTTACTGCGGCAAATACAAGCGTATTCGGTATCGCGGTATCATCTGTGACAAATGCGGTGTCGAAGTCACCCAAAGTAAAGTCCGCCGGGAACGCATGGGGCACATTTCCCTGGCTGCTCCGGTTGCTCATGTATGGTTTTTCAAAGGCGCACCCAGTAAATTATCATTGCTTCTCGATATCAGTCCTCGGGCACTTGAAGGTGTCATATATTTTGCGCAATATTTGGTCGTACACGTCGACGAAGATGAAAAGAAAAAAGTGCTTTCCAATCTCGCCGAACAAGGGGAAAAGCGTATGGCGGAGGTCGTAAAACGTGTCGAAGCAGAAAAAGAAAAACGACAGAAAGAATTAACCAAAGAGAAAGAAGAAGTCCACGCATCCATACAGGGGAAAGAAGGACAGGATCTGGCGGTTTCAGAACTTTCCCTCCGTGAACGGCAGGAAATAGCGAGTTTGGACGAACAAGCAACGAAGGAATCCGGAAAAATCAAAGAAGTCATAGAGCAACTTGCCGCTATCGTCAAAAGCATCAAGCCGCTCTCTACAGTTACCGAAGATGAATATCTCCGACTCTTGGATTATGATGCTGCATCATTTTTGAAAGTCGGCATGGGTGCAGAAGCCGTACTGGAAGTGGTTAAAAAAATTGATCTGGATAAATTGGCTGCAGAACTCCGCGAGGAGATTCAAAATTCCAGCGGACAACGACACGTCAAGGCAACCAAGCGTCTTCGGGTAGTGGATGGTATGCGGAAATCCCAGATCAATCCGGCATGGATGGTCATGCATATCCTTCCTGTTATTCCTCCGGACTTGCGGCCTATGGTGCAACTTACGGGGGGAAGATTCGCAACGAGTGATCTTAACGATTTGTATCGCCGCGTCATCAACCGCAATAACCGCTTGAAGCATCTCATGGACTTGGGGGCTCCCGAAATCATACTGCGCAACGAAAAACGCATGCTACAAGAGGCAGTCGATTCTCTGATCGATGCGACACAGCGCCCAAGTTCTCGTACCGTCATTCAGCCGTTGCGGTCGCTTTCCGACATGCTGCGCGGCAAACAAGGCCGATTCCGGCAGAATTTGCTGGGCAAACGCGTCGATTATTCAGGACGGTCCGTCATCGTTGTGGGTCCTGAATTAAAGCTGAATCAATGTGGTATCCCCAAAGAAATGGCGCTTGAAATGTTTAAGCCGTTTGTATTGCGCGAACTGATCGTCCGCGGAATTGCACCAAATGTCAAAAACGCCAAAAACGTTTTGGAACGACGTACGCCGGAAGTCTATGACATACTGGATGAAATTACTAAAAATCACCCGGTCATGTTAAATCGGGCGCCGACACTTCACAAATTAGGGTTTCAGGCGTTTTTCCCGGTGTTGATCGAAGGATCCGCAATACGTGTCCATCCCTGTGTCTGTGCCGGATACAATGCAGACTTCGATGGTGACCAGATGGCTGTTCATATCCCGCTTTCCGCAGCCGCTCAACAGGAAGCTATTGATCTCATGCTGCCGACGCATAACTTGTTAAAGCCAGCCGACGGATCTCCGATCACGGTTCCGAACAAAGAAATGGTTATCGGATGTTATTATCTGACAACCGTAGAGCCGGGTGAAGATCAAAAAGATGAAAAGACCCTGCGCACTTTCTCCGGTTCTGAAGAAGCTATGTATGCATACCAGACCGGGAATGTGCCGCTTCGCACACTCGTGCGCATTATGATCGACGGCAAGCTTGTCACGACATCCGTCGGGCGTCTCATGTTCAATGAGGTGTTGCCGGAAGGGCTTCGTTATATAAACAGCCCGGTAAAAGCTGCAAACGTAAAACAATTGATAACGCGGGCATTCGGTATGTACACCAAAGAAGAAGTGACCGCACTTATCGATGCGATCAAAAACATCGGCTTTTTCGGGGCAACACTCTGCGGAGGACTTTCCGTGTCTGTTTTTGATAACGAGTCCGTAGAAGAAAAGAGTGACATTATTAAAGAATCAGATCTCAAAGTTGCCGGTATAGACCAAAACTTCCAGATGGGTCTTATTACGGTCGAAGAAAAGAAACGATTATCCAACGAAGTATGGATCGAAGTGACGGAACGCATCGCAAACATGACGTGGGAACGTCTCAAGGAAGATAATCCGGTCAAAATGATTATCGATTCCGGAGGAGCTCGGGCCAGCAAGGATCAATTAAAGCAACTCTGTGCTATTAAAGGATTGGTCGTTGATCCGTTGGGAAAAATCGTGGAACTTCCGACCAAGAGTAATTATCGGGAAGGCTTATCCATCTTTGAATACGTCACGAGTACCCGCGGATCACGCAAAGGTCTTACAGACTCAGCTTTGAAAACCGCAGATGCAGGATATCTCACCCGACGGTTGGTCGATGTAGCGCATGACATGATTGTGCGTCAGGCTGACTGCGGCACCAGTGAGGGATGGGTCATTTCAAGAAAAGACGGACGCCAAACCGCATTCAGTACGCGTATCGTTGGCCGATTCAGTGCAGAAGATGTAATGGCGCCGGGAAGCAAAAAGGTGTTGGTTGCAAAGGGTGGAGAGATAACGGATGAGATTGCCAAAGCAATTGACGAAGCACAGGTAGAGACTGTGCTTGTCCGTTCACCGATTGCCTGTCAGGCCAAAATCGGTATCTGTGCCACCTGTTACGGACGAGATTATTCGACGACCAAGTTGGTTGAAATCGGCACACCGGTTGGAGTTATGGCGGCACAATCTATCGGAGAACCGGGTACCCAGCTTACTATGCGGGTGCGTCATGCCGGAGGTATTGTGGGTCTCGACGTCACGCAGGGATTACCCCGTGTAGAAGAACTTTTTGAGTCCCGTACGCCACGGAACCTCTCCCCGGTATCTGAGATTGCCGGAAAAGTAGAAATTACCGAAACCGAACAGGGCTATAAAGTCCGCGTGAGAAATACGTCTATGAAACCGCCGGAAGAGCGTGAATACAATATCGCACTTACGAGCGAACTTATGGTCAAAGAAGGTGATTTGGTCGCCGCAGGCGATCAGTTGGCCAGCGGATATTTGGATGTAAAAGAGGTTTTGCAGGTCCGTGGGTTAACCGGTGCACAATTGTATCTTATCAGCGAAGTACAGAAAGTGTATGAGTCGCAGGGAATTTCCATTCACGACAAGCACTTTGAAGTGATTGCCCGAAAAATGAGCGATAAAGTCCGTATCGATACCTCGGGAGACACCGTGCTACTTCCTGGAGAACTCATCGATAAGAACCGATTTAATGAAGAAAATGCACGCGTACTTGCCGAGGGCGGTGAGCCAGCGACTGCAAATATAACCATGCTGGGTATTACACGGTCATCGTTGTATACCGAATCCTGGTTGTCTGCGGCCAGTTTCCAGGAAACGACAAACGTTTTGACCGACGCGGCGCTTGCCAATAAAGAGGACAAGTTGTTAGGACTCAAAGAAAACGTTATAATCGGTAGACTTATTCCGGTCTCGCCCGAACGGGCGATGATGGTGAATCAGTAATACACATATGCCAACAGTCAATCAATTGGTCCGTTTCGGACGACATAATAAATCGAAAAAAGTGAAGGCCACCGCACTCCGCAAGTTTTTTAATGCGAAAGACGGTATCACCAAGACGCTTCCCGCGCCGTTTAAACGGGGAGTGGTGACGCTTGTGAAAACCATGACGCCGAAAAAGCCGAACTCCGCTCTTCGGAAAGTGGCAAGAGTGCGTTTGTCCAACAAGCAGGAAGTGACGGCATATATACCCGGTATAGGGCATGAACTTACGGAACACGCGATCGTGCTTATTCGCGGAGGCCGGGTACCGGATTTACCAGGAGTCAAATATCATATTGTCCGCGGTAAGTTTGACGCTACAGGAGTTGTTAATCGGAAACAGGGACGCAGTCGGTATGGTACCAAAAGCTCCAGTGGACCAGCCGCCGCCGCAGCAAGTTAATCTATTCCTATGAGAAGCAAAAAAACATATAGAAAAATCGTCATGCCGGATCCCGTATACGGAAACCGTACGCTCGCAAGACTCATTAATCGCGTCATGCTTCATGGCAAAAAAACCATTGCGGAAACCCATGTCTACAAAGCGCTCGATATTATCAAAGAAAAAGGCGAAGATCCGATAAAAGTATTTGAGACGGCGATTAACAATGTCGGACCCAAGATGGAAGTCCGTACGCGTCGGGTCGGAGGAGCGTCGTATCAGGTACCGACAGAAGTCCGCGGTGACCGTCGCATCGCATTGGCTATCCGTTGGATTGTCGAATTTGCAAAAAAGCGTTCCAATAAAGAATACCACACGTATGCCGAAAAACTTGCCATGGAGCTTATGGACGCCAACAAAAACGTGGGTGAAGCAGTGAAACGACGGGATACGGTGCTTCGTATGGCTGACGCAAACAAAGCGTTTGCACACTTCCGATGGTAAAGAAAGCTCATATTCTTTCTCATTTTCAAAAAAACGATCCTCGCATTGCTGCTCTTTTCGAAACCATCACGATAGAGACTATCGTTTCCAAAAAACCGGATGCATTTTTCATAAGTCTTTGTTCTGAAATTATCGGTCAGCAGTTATCCGGGAAAGTCGCCGATGTTATCGAGCATCGGTTCAAAGCAGTATTCGGAAAGAAAACAATTACTCCGGAGTCGGTTATCGGGCTGTCCGACGATGCGCTTCGGGCTACCGGCATGTCGTGGTCAAAAGTCGGATTTATTAAAGATCTTGCCAACAAAGTAAAAACTAAAGAAATCGATTTATCCGGACTCATCGACCTAAGCGACCATGATGTAATTGCCGAGCTTACCAAAATAAAAGGCATCGGGCCGTGGACCGCAGAAATGTTTCTCATTTTCACCCTCGGCCGTGACGATGTGTTCTCATATGGCGATTTAGGGCTCCGGCAGGGTATTCAAA